>CAZSYD010000001.1:0-70973 GCA_964611355.1 uncultured Ignavibacteriales bacterium
AGCCCAAGGTACTCGTTGACGCCCATGTAATAGGCCTGGTTGATGCGCGACAGGCGGCGGGTCAGCGTTCGGCCCCATAGACTATTCTTGGCAATATCGAGCTCTTCGGAAGTGGGGCCTTCGTTTTTAAGCTTCTCTATTTCGGTCAGGATGCCGTCGCGGGCCGTTTCAAAATTGTCCGCTCCGGTTCCCATAGCACAGACGTACCAGCCGAAATCACGGTCAAAAGTCGCCCCCGCTCCGACCGAATAAGCCAGCCCCTGTTTTTCCCTCAGTTGTTGCTGCAGGCGGCTTGACAATACCGCCGCCGCCAGTTTGATGGCGACTGCGTCCGGATCGGAAGCTCCCGGAAGCATATTGCCGAGGTAAATATAAACCTGCTCCTTTTCCATCTCCTGATGCGCACCCTTTATGCCGACTAATGGCGGGCCGGGTTTGGCCGAAGCGGCCGTAAAATCAACCTTCGGCATGTCCGCAAAGGCTTCTTTAATCATTGCTATCATCGTGTCGGCGTCGTAATTAGTGCCGACGGTTATAATCATATTGCCGGCGGAATAGAATTTTTTGTGATAGTTAATCAGATCGTTTCCGGTTATCGAGGCGACTGTCCGCGGCGAACCGTTGATTGTCTTAGCATAGACTTCGCCCTCAAACAGAGTTGAATAGAACAGGTTCCGGCAGGCATCGATAGTTGACCCCGACTGGCGGCCGATCAGTCCCATCAGCATCCGGCGGGTATTTTCAATTTCGGTCGAATCGAAGGCCGGATTTTTAATCATGTCAGCAAAAAGCGTTAGTCCCTCGTCGGTGAACTCATCGATGGTCTCGAACTTCATGAACGAATACTGCCGGGTGGTATAGAAATCATCATGGGACAGCCATGGCAGATCGCCGAGGGTGACTTTAGCCCCGATCGAAGCCAGTTTCTGTGACAACTCTTCGGCGTTATAAGTTGTCGTCCCTTTTTTGATCGTCCGGTTGACAAAATCGGTGATGCCGGTTTTGCCGGTCGGTTCCGACGCCGACCGGTTTTTCCCGATAACATTAAGAGCAAAAACGCGGCTGTCGGGATTCGATTTGATAACTACCGTCAGGCCGTTCGGCAAAACCTCTTTTCTGTAAGTCGTATGCTCTGTCTTTCCTTCCTCCGGGGTGGTTTCCTTTTTGGGATAGAATACGGTGGCGATGTATGCCAGGTTTTTCAGCCACCTGTCCGACGCCCGGACAAGCATGGTCGGGTTGACCTTGTCGATGGCGTCGAGGTACGATTCCATGAAATCCCAGCCGGTAGCAACCAACAGCGGCGCGACAATAAAGCCGTAATAATGCAGTTTTTCGCGCATATAGATTTCGCCGGTCTTTTTGGAGACCTTGATACCGTGAAGGATTTCAGGCGGCGGCTGGTAATCTTTGAAGTTTTCCAATACTTCTTCGACACCGGCAATAATCGGTTCGGCATAGTTTTCATTATCAGTAATGACATGAATTATCAGCCGGGAAAACTCCTCGGCGGTTTCCAGTTCAGCAGAAAATGACTGGTACAACGGCCGACCGGAGCTGTCAACCAGCACCCCTGTTAGCGGTGAGTTTTCATTCGAGTTGAGATAATCGGCTATCAGGTCGAAAGCGAAGTAATCGGGGTCGGTAAAATGCGGGGCGTCAATAGCCATATAAAGATAGGTCATTTTGGTGTTGCCGGCTTTGCGGTAAACCTTTTTTCCCTCCGGCGGGAAATAACCGACCTCCGGCGGCGAAGGCAGATCAACCGGAGGTATGACGCCAAAGACCGACCGGTACAGTTCAATCATTTCGTCGGTGTCAAAATCACCGATGACCAGGGCAATCATGTTATTGGGCGCATAATATCCTTTCCAGTACTCAATAACTCTTTCTCTTGGAATAGAGGCTATGATATTTTTATATCCCAGAACCGGTCGTCCATAACCGGTTCCGGCCATCGATTTGGAACTGAAGAAATAGTAGGCCAGGTCGGCATCGTTATCGTTACCCTGCTGTATTTCTTCGATGACGACTTTGCGTTCCTTGGCCACTTCCTCTTCGGGGAAAATGGAGTTAAACAGTTGATCGGCCTGGATATCGAGGCCGGATTCGATATATTCCTTCGGCATCAGCACAAGATAGGCGGTAAGGTCTTTGCGGGTAAAAGCATTGATGTAGCCGCCGTGGTTTCTTATTCCTTCTGAAATCTCTTTGCGGGACCGGTTTTGGGTGCCGTCAAAAAGCAGATGTTCCAGGAAATGGGTAACGCCGTTATTGAATTCATTTTCATACTTTGCCCCGGCCCTGACAAAGACAATCGAGGTAATCATCGGCGAACTATGATTTTCTTTGAAGATTACCTCCATGCCGTTCTCAAACGTCACCCTGGTGGTCCTGGCCGCCGTAAGACCGGATAACAGGAAAGAAACAAGGAGAATACAAGGCAGGTAACAGCGCAGGTATTTCAGTTTATTTTCAAACATTTCCGCCACTCCTTACCGGGGGAAACCCGACCATACATGATTTTACAACCTATTATTGAATAATTGTTTAACCTATTGCAACGGTAATTAAATGTCAAGTATCGGATTTATAAAACAATTGACATGGCCGGCATTTGTAGTATATTTGGGCTTCGTTTATCGGACAAAGTTTTTCGAAAAGGAAGAAGTCGAGAAATGAGCAGAACACAGACATGGCGAGTCGTTATCACGTTGATTATGATCGTCGCCGCCATCTACTACTCATGGCCGACGGTTAGATTCTGGATGACGTCCGGGGCAGAGAAGGATCAATTGGCCAAAAACAACCCAGCGAAGCTATTCAGGATGAAACAGGAAGCTATTCGTCTGGGTCGTGATCTCCAGGGCGGTATGTATGTTGTTTTGAGAGTCCAGATGGAACGACTGGACGAAAACGCCAGAAAAGACGCCGTTGACCGGGCCCTCCAGATCATTCGCAATCGAATCGACGAGTTCGGCGTCACCGAACCGATGATTCAGAAACAGGGGAATGACCGGGTTGTCATAGAGCTTCCAGGCTTTACCGACACGGAGCGGGCGCAAAAACTGATTGGCGAGACGGCCCAGTTGCAATTCAAGCTGTTGGAAACGCCGGAAAACGCTTCCCTGCTTCTCAATAAAATAGATAAGGCGCTGGAGGAACTGGGTATTTCGGTTGAAAGTGTGACTCCGAAAGCGGAAGAAGAAACGGCGGCGTTGCAGGATTCAACCGTAACGGATTCGATCGTCGCTGCCGACAGCGCCAAAGCCGAAGTTAACGTTCTGGCCGACCTGCTGGGCGAACAGGCTGATTCGCTTGGTGAGGCTGACATACTGACCGAAGAGGAGTTGGAGTCGCCGTTCTCAATCTATCTGGAACCGATCCCGGGCATGGCGGAACCGATGTGGATGGTCGAAAACGAGTATGTTCTCAATCTGAAGGCTATTTTGGACAGACCGGAAATAAAGAAAATTATTCCCAGCGACGTCGAGTTTTCCTGGGGCACGAGAGCCCAAAGTGAAAAGGGTCGGATAATGACCCAATTATATCTCTTGAAGAGCCGGGTACAGATGTCAGGCGAATACCTGACTGACGCTTCTCCCCAAACCGATCAGTTCGGGTCGCCCCATGTCGCCTTCCAGCTTACCCGTGAAGGCGGGCGGATTTTCTCCCGCGTTACCGGCCCGAACATCGGCAAGCCGCTGGCGATTGTCCTCGACGGGAAGGTGGAATCAGCCCCCAACATTCAGGACCGTATTCGTGACCAGGGGCGGATTACCCTGGGCCGCGGCGCCACCTTCGAAGAGGCGCGCGATCTTTCAATCGTTCTCAAGGCAGGCGCTCTGCCGGCGCCGGTGGAAATCATCGAAAGCAGCGTGGTTGGCCCGTCGCTGGGAAAGGATTCCATCAGCAAAGGTCTGACCTCTTCCTATATCGCCCTGATTCTGGTTCTGGTCTTTATTGGCATTTATTACAGGTTGTCGGGCGTTATTGCCGATATTGCCCTGGTTTTCAACCTCTTCTTCTTGCTGGCGGCCATGGCCGCTCTGCGGGCCACTCTGACCATGCCGGGCATCGCCGGAATTATCCTGACTATCGGCATTTCGGTCGATTCCAATGTACTGATATTTGAACGGATTCGTGAGGAGATGTTCACCGGCAAGACGGTACGAGCCGCAATCGACGCCGGTTACGACCGGGCGCTGCTAACGATCATCGACAGCCACGTCACCACCCTGATTACGGCCGCGATTCTTTTTATGTTGGGATCAGGACCGGTCAAGGGATTTGCCGTTTCGCTGTTTCTGGGTGTGTCGATCTCACTTTACACGGCGCTGGTGATAACCAAGGTGATCTTCGACATCCGTAAGGGTTACAGGACCCTTTCCATATAGAGCACTTGAGGAGATAATAAAAGATGTTTAGAATATTGTCCAAAACCAATATCAACTTTATCGGGTTACGGAAGATCTCTTTTGTTCTTTCGGCGATTCTGATCCTTTTGGGACTGGTCGCTTTTATGAGTATTTTGCTGGGCAAGGCTAATATGGGTATTGACTTTACCGGCGGTACCATGATCGAGGGCAGCTTTGAAAAGCCGATAGATATCGGGAATCTGCGGACGGCGTTGATTAAAGGCGGTTTCCCGGAAGCCTCCATCCAGGAATTGAAAGCCGAGGACGTGGAAAACTTCTATCTGATCAGGGTCAAAACAGTCGGCGAAGAAAATGTCGAAGCCGGCACTGTCGAAACGGTTAATGTGATTCTCGGATTGATCGAAGAAGCCTTTTCTGAAAACAGCTTTCGCAAGGATTCTCACCATATAATCGGCGCCCTGGTGGGCGGAGACCTGCGTAATGCCGCCGTCAAGGCGGTTCTTCTGGCGGCGGTGGGAATCCTGATATATATCTGGTTGCGTTTCGACTTCCGCTTCGGTGTGGCCGCCACCATAGCGACCGTCCACGACGTTTTAACCGTTCTGGGGATTTTCTGGATTCTGGGAATTGAGATTGATCTCCTGGTTATCACGGCCCTTCTAACTCTGGCAGGTTATTCACTTACGGATTCGGTGGTTGTCTTTGACCGGATACGTGAGAACCTGAGGCTTTTCCGCAAGAAAGGCGATTTCGTGGCAACCATCAACACCAGTATCAACGAGGTGCTTTCGCGGACTGTTATCACCACTGTAACCGTTCTGCTGGTGATTCTGACGATTCTGTTTTTCGGCGGTCATGTGCTTTTCACTTTCTCGCTGGCGCTGGCTATCGGTGTGCTGGTGGGAACTTACAGTTCGGTATTCGTGGCCAGTCCGATTGTCGTCGAGTGGGAAGCCCACAGCCCGAAGCGGTTTAAGTAAATCTTATCAACAAAAAAACCCCGCTGCGGCGGGGTTTTTTTGTGTCAGAATTGTGTATCAGGTCATTTTCATATGCGTATAAAGAACAGGTGTTCAAACCAATATTCTATATCAAATAGTATATGTATTATTTGAGGGCTGACATGCGTAGTGATAGGGCATGCAAATAAAAAAAGGAGGGACCAATGTCGCTTAAGGCCTCATTCCTGCCGTTGGCTTTGGTATTATTTTTGGCGGTTCAAACTGCCTTTGCGTCTTCAGCCAGCCGTCCTGAATTGGAAATTGAGGGCTCGATTGCTATTGAAAGCAACTTCGAAGAGAGTATGGAATTTGATATTGTCTTCAAATTCATGCTCAAACCTGAAGGGCATTCGTATGATATAATACAACAGCAGCTTGAATCTCTGCGTAGTAAGGCGAAAAGCGGAGATTCTGAAGCAATCGCGACTCTAAATAGATTTAACCAAAAAATTGATACTGCCTATTTATTGCCGGACAGCAATATTGAATTCCTATCGCCAGCAAGCTGGAGTGGAAAACTCGAACCGAACAAAGAAAACAGGTTGACAGTAAAAGCTCGATTGCTATACAAAATACAGACTCGGGTTGAGGGGGTGATCGGGTCCGCTTGCGAGAGGGGCATTGAAGACAATACTATACAATGCACATTTAATAGCTATTTCGCCTCAGACGTATTGTTTGAAGAAATATTGCCGGGTAAGAAAACGCCGAACGCAGACAGGTTACGTATTGACAGTTCCGGCAAGGCGATTACAATCAGGCAAGTGCATAAACCGGGCCTTTTTATAACTGATAGTACAAAAACGATAGAAAAAGTCGACTGACGGGTTACACTGCTTCGCGGTGGGTAAAATAATACCGCCACATGGTCGAATGCCCTCGTCAAATCATTCGTAACGTGCCTGTTAATGATAATTTATAGATTATAGAAACTTCGAGAAATCTATCTCGATTTTTCTTTTCGGCGCGGGCATTTGGATCATCTGCACCCCGGCCAGCTTGAACATCCGCCGCGCGGCAATAGATTTTTCATCTTCAGGATATTTGTCGCTAATATAGATAACCGCCTTGATGCCGGCCTGGATAATCATCTTAGCGCATTCGTTGCAGGGAAATAGATTGACATACATTCGACAGTTGTTCATCCGGCCGAAATCGCTGTTTAGGATCGCGTTCATCTCGGCATGGCAGACATAGGGATACTTGGTATCAAGATATTCGCCCTGCCGCGCCCATGGCAGTTCATCGTCGCTGCAACCGGCCGGAAAGCCGTTGTAACCGATGCCGACGATCCGGTTTTCCATGTTGACGATACAGGCTCCGACCTGGCTGTTGGGATCCTTGCTGCGGAACGAGGAAAGAACCGCCAGCGCCATGAAATACTCATCCCAGTTAAGGAAATCTTCTCTTTTCGTCGTTTTTTCTTCTGATATCATGCTTTCCATACCCCTGCCATCAAGACGATTGTTTCTCTTTGCCCGTGATTATAAGCGACCCGGATTGCCCTGTCAACCATATCTGCGAAGCAACGGGATTTTTCCGGACTATTTCGGCTCACAAGAGTTTGAATTCTACATTCTATACCGGCAATATCAAGGGGAGCGGGATATTTCGCTTATGATTTATCAAGACAATAACCCCAAAACACGTGTTGAACTGTCGATCTTATTGCTTCGGATATTGCGGGAAGGCTTTGCTGTTGACTTATCCCGCCGATTATATAATAATAACATATTGGAGTTTGTATGCCGGATCTGTATATAGTTGAATTCAAAGGCCACCGGCGTGGCTATTATTATAATACCTATTACCACAGCCTTGAGCTTAGCAGCGGTGTAATCGTCGAGGCCGAGCGGGGCGAAGACATGGGAAAACTCTCCGCTCAGCTCCCCGACGCAAGTAAGCCGAATCTTGAAGAGAGGCCAATGTCGATTTTGCGTCCGGCCACGCCCGAGGATACAGTCATTAGCAGGGATAACACCGAGGCCGAAAAAGAAGCAATGAAACGATGCCGGGAATTGATCGCCAGCCACGGTTTGCCGATGAAATTGATTGGTTCCGAATACCAGCACGACCGCAACAAGCTGACTTTTTACTTCACCTCCGACAATCGGATTGATTTCCGGGCGCTGGTGCGCGACCTTGCGGCTATATATAAAACCCGTATTGAACTGCGGCAGATCGGCGTTCGTGACGCCGCCCGGCGGCTAGGAGGGTACGGTATATGTGGGCTGAGACAATGTTGCTGTTCGTATCTGAAAGGTTTTGAACCGATCTCAACCCAGATGGCCCGCGAACAGAACCTGTCGCTTAACCCGTCCAAAATCTCAGGCAACTGCGGGCGGTTGCTTTGCTGCCTGACCTACGAAAAGCAGTATTATGAAGAAGCTCTGAAAAATTTCCCGATGCAGGGGGAGACGTATACGACTGAAAAAGGCGAAGGGGTGATCGAGTCGATAAATATTTTTGAAGATCATATGGTAATCAGATACCCCGGCGGGGAAATGGAGAAGGTAACGCTGATTGATATTAAAAAGCGGGAACGGCGCGGGAAATCGTTTTTCAAGAATTGGCGTTCCCGGGTCGAAAAACACCCGAATAACAGGTAACCCTTCAATGAGGGTTAATTCCTCGTATGGCAAGAACCTCTCGGAAAGAAACGGACCGTACGAATAAAGGGGGCAAGATCGTGCTGAGTGATGTTTATGTGACGACGCCAATATATTACGTCAACGACAAGCCTCATATCGGGCATGCTTATACATCCATCGCGGCCGATTTCCTGGCCCGGTTCTATCGGCTGGCCGGAAGGGAGTCGTTTTTCTTGACCGGAACCGACGAGCACGGCACTAAAATCGCCGAAACTGCCGCAATTGCCGCAAAGTCGCCGCAGGAGTTATGCGACGAAATGGCGGCGCATTTCAAAAAAACCTGGGAAGCGCTCGGTCTGGCTCCCGATTATTTCGTTCGCACCACCGATGATCGGCATGTCGAGGCGGTCCGAAAACTGCTTGCTGTTCTTAAAGAGGCCAAAACCCCAGACGGTCAGGATGTAATTTACGAAGGCGTTTACGAAGGCCTCTACTGCACGGGTTGTGAAAAGTTTCTAACCGAAACCGACATGGAGAACGGCAACTGCATCTACCACAAGACGCCGCCGGTGCCGCTTAAGGAAAGGAACTACTTCTTCCGGCTGTCGTCTTATATACCGATTCTAAAGGACAAGGTTGAGAAAAACGAGTTAATGATTTTGCCCAAAGAGCGACGTAAAGAGGTTCTGGGGCTTCTAAATCTCGGTCTGCCCGATTTTTCGATTTCGCGCGAATCGGTCAAATGGGGTATCCCTCTCCCGTTCGACCCTTCCCAGATTGCTTATGTCTGGGTGGACGCTCTCCCGAATTATATTTCGGGCGTTGGTTACGGCGATAATGGGAAACAGTTCGACAAATGGTGGAATTCGGCCACGGTTGTGCACCTGATGGCCAAGGATATCCTGAAGTTCCACACTATCTACTGGCCGGCGATGTTAATGGCGGCCGGCGTGAAAACGCCGGATCGAATTTTCCTGCACGGATTTTTCACCGTCAACGGAGAAAAAATGGGCAAATCGGCAGGGAATATGATCGACCCCAACAAAATGGTCGAAATCTACGGCTCCGATGCTACCCGGTACCTGCTCCTGAATCAATATCCGTTCGGCATGGACGGCGACATCAAGGAAAGCGAGTTCGCCGTCCGGTACAACGCCGATCTGGCCAACGATTTGGGCAACCTGGTTTCGCGCGTGGCCAAGATGATTATCCGGTACTTTGACGGTGTGTTACCGGAGCCGAAAGCGGGCATCCCCGGGCAGAAGGAAATGATGGAAATCGCCGAAGATCTCCCGGATAGCGTTTACGATTATGTCAGGAAATTCCGGATAACCGATGCCATCGGCGGCGCTTTGAGCCTTGTGCGGGAGACCAATCGCTTTGTTGAAAATGCCGCTCCCTGGAAACTGGCCGGGGAAGGCAAATTCGATACGGTAGGCGGGATTTTATATACGGCGAGCGAATTGATACGGATTGTAACAGTTCTTCTCTTTCCGATAATGCCCGGCAAAATGCGGGAGATCAGGTCGATTTTCAACCTCGATGATTCCAGCCTGACGCTTGATTCCGCCCGGACGTGGTTTGATCTGCCCCATGGCAGCAAGATCAATTTCAAGGGATCGGTCTTTCCCCGGCTTGATCCGGGTAAAATACCCGCGCTGGTTGAACCGCCCGAGACAAAAGAAAACGAAAAGACCAATCTTATCACGATTGATGATTTCAGCAAGCTTGACGTGAGAGTTGCTATAGTTGAATCAGCTGATAAAGTAGAAAAGGCCGATCGCCTGCTGAAACTTCAAATCGATATCGGAGATGAGAAACGGCAGATTGTTGCCGGTATAGCGCAGCAATACCAGCCGGATGAAATCGTCGGGAAAAGGATTGTCGTCGTCGTTAACCTTGAGCCGGTCAAAATCAGGGGGATAGAATCGCGCGGCATGCTTCTGGCGGCCCAAAAAGACGGCGTACTGAAACTGGTTACAATCGACGGCGATATCGCTCCCGGAGCTACGATCAGCTAAGTCTTCCCGTCCGGTTATGATAGATACCCACTGCCATATCGACTTCCGGGATTTTGACCAAGACCGGGAAGAGGTAATCGTCCAGGCCGCCGAGTACGGCGTTGACAGGTTGATTAATATCGGCGTCGATATCCAGTCGTGCCGCCGCTCGTTTACCCTGGCGGATTCGTACGAGAATATCTATTGCACGGTCGGGATACATCCTCACGACAGTAAAACGCTGACTAATGATTTTCTGGTCGAGATGGGAAAAATGGCCGAGCACCCGAAAGTTGTCGGGATCGGCGAGATCGGGTTGGATTATTATCGTGACCTGTCGCCGCGCGATATACAAAAGAAAGCGTTTATCCGACAGCTTGACCTGGCGGTTGATCTGAAATTACCGGTCGTGATTCATGTTCGCGAGGCGATGGAGGACGCCGTCCCGATTATTGAGAATTACGCCGGCAAGCTTCGCGGCGTCTTTCATTGTTTTCCCGGGACGATCGAGCAGGCTCGCCAGGTGGCGGCAATGGGATTTTATATTTCGGTTAATGGGATGCTGACCTACAAAAACTCAAAAATGGCGACCGTGGCGCAGCAAGCTGAGTTGGAGACGATCCTGATCGAAACCGATTGTCCCTACCTGACTCCGTCGCCGCATCGCGGCAAGAGAAACGTTCCGGCGTACGTAAAATATGTCTGCGCCAAACTGGCGGAACTGAGCGGTATGAAATTCTCCGAAATCGACAAGATCACCACTCGCAACGCTGAAAAGCTGTTTGGCCTGGTGGAGACATTCGGCTGATGATAAGGGCCAAAAAATCTCTCGGTCAGCATTTCCTTTCCGATCCTCTGATAGTCTCACAAATAATGGAGGCCCTGGCACCGCAGGCGGGTGAGACGATACTGGAAATCGGCCCGGGCGAAGGTGTTCTGACCATGCCGCTGGTCAATTCAGGCGCCGAAATCGTGGCCGTGGAACTTGACCGCCGGCTGGCTCCGAGGTTGGAAAAGCTGTTTGGAACGCATAATAATTTCCGCGTTGTTGAAGCTGATATATTGTCGATTGATCCGGGAAGCGTCGGGCTGGAAAATTTCGCCGTGGTGGGTAACCTTCCATATAACATCACCACGCCCGTCATGGACTGGCTATTCAAATATCATGACAACATCGGCCGGGCAGTGCTGATGATGCAGAAGGAAGTGGCCGAAAGGGTAACCTCGCCGCCCGGCAAAAGGGCGCGTTCGACGATATCGGTTCTCACCGAGCTTTATTACGACGGCGAGTTGTTTTGTCTCGTTCCACCGGAATCATTCAAGCCCCCACCAAAGGTTGACTCGGCCGTGGTGCGGTTTGTGCGCCATAATCGGAAATATGAAATCAGCAATCTCGCGCGCTTTGAGAAGTTTGTCCGCTTCTGTTTCGCCGGTAAACGGAAAAACCTGCTCAATAACCTTAATTCAGCTTACCCGATCAGGCGCGAGCAGTTAAGCGAGACAATCACACAGGTATGCGGATCAAATAAAATCCGTGCAGAACAGATCGAACTGGATAGTTTTATCAGGCTTTCAGAAGAAATCTTTCGCCGGACGTAAACATCTAATGCCCTGTCTCCCGGATTGAGCCAAAGCGTCGGGTTTCTCATTCGTTGCGCTTCATTAGTCATTTTTAAGTATAGGAGACCATGCATCAGGCAACGTTTTCTTGGCCTTCTCGAAGGGCGTGTGGCGCAGTCTATATGACGATTGTTGATCGATTATTTTACGTACTAAAGTGGGGCTATAGTAGTTAAGACTTTGTCTCACGCAAATATTCTGTCTTCGTACGTTTCTTCGAAATTGCCGCATTTGAGCATCGGTCCACTTTGGGTGGATATAATAGTCACTTATCGATTGTTCCTTCATATATGGCAGATAATTGTCAAATGTCTGATTGAGCGGCCTATATCGGCAATCAGAAATTTGAACTTTCCACTCCCAGCATTTTAACCTCTTCTTTTCCATTTCTTTAAAATCTATATCATAGTTATACAGCATGAACACAAAAATACCTTTAGAACGAAACCCTGCCTTTACCAGGATATCTATCTGCCTTTTTATTGATCGCCAAGATTTGTAATTGTGATCCCAAGCTATCCTGGGATTCTTAAAGCCAGCCTGCTTTAATAGACAAGCTATATATGGTTTTTCAAGGAGTATTCTACCATCAAATCCCGACTGGCTTTCACATATCGGGTGGCCATTCTTTCCTCGAATTTCTATTATTTCTTCGAGTATGTTTTCAATAAAAGGATTTGCTAAGAGATTGTTATCATAGAATATAATCCTCGATGCGCAAATTTCGGTCCTAATGCTTTTCTTATAGGTAATTTCCGGTTCGATGCGCCATACTCCACAAAAGCGGCATTTTCTGAAGCATCCCCTTGAGGTATGTATAATTTGGTAATCTATGGGATGAGGATTTTCAAGAATGTTATAGTTTAAATGATGTTTAGAGGCATATTCTTCGGCTTGCTTATGGGTACCGATAAAAACTTCGTCACAGCCAGTGTAGTCTTTGCAGTGTTGTGGCATTAAAGAAGCATATACTCCACCCACAATGATCTTTGCATGCGGGAAAATTTTTTTGTAATGCTGAACACTCTCCTTGACATGCCGAGACCAATACGTGAATAATGATGTCACCATCACCAAGTCAGGGTTGTATCTGGTTCCCAATAACCTTCTTTCCTTGTTCCCTCTGGCTAGTTTTGTAATATGGCCAATGCTTCTATAATAGTCATGGAGTTTAAGCAAACCAATAGGAAGAAAGTTCTTGTGATTCCTACTCTTCAGAGGTACAGGAAAATTGGGTTCAATCAAGAGGATATTCATTCTGAGCACTTATGCATGTGGGTTTAAGTCAGGCGCACCAATGCAGTTGGATAGCCACAAAAGTCCAGCGGTTCCATCAAGAATATCTTGATCATCACATTGTCTTATATGGCTTGTAGGGTCTCTTAACACCTTTATTTGGCTGACGCGATACTCAAAATTGCCTTTAATCTTGAAGATTGGCTCAAAGATTTCATCCCAATTATTGCCGTAGTTAACTACACTTATTAATTCTCCAAGTCCAAGGAATTCGAATTTTTTCGCGTTCAGATCGATTTGCCTTTCTTCTAAACGCGGCTTGTTTCTGGTTTCCTTTATCCACATATCGTCCGCATCCTTTTTAGGGCCTCCAGGCACTCCCTGCTTCCACCATTTTTCGCTGCCGTAATGGCTCTTTAGCTTGTCCAAGATGAATTCGCGCAAGATACCTTCCGCAAGCCGTGCTTTATCCTCTAAGCTGGATATAAGAGGCGGTTTATCAGATGGCACTACATCCGGCAGCCCACCCATCCGTGCAGGAGAATAATTTGTCACAGATCGTTGAATCACTTGACCTATACGTGCTGCATTTTCACTCTGCGGGCCACGGCCCGTTTTGCTGCGAATATCTTTTTGCATATTTTCATTGATTTTGAGGTGTTCTATTACCGGCTTTAGAAACGTATCGCGGACTTCTCGCCTGAAATCTTGATTCCTGCCTGATTTTAGAAGCGATTCTTGTTTCGTATTAATGAAGTAGTTTAATATATCCTGGAATACCATGATAAATACTCCAAACCCATTGTTGCTAATTAAAACGCTGCCCTTTCCTTTATTCCAATCTTCTGGCCAAAGCTCTTTTAATATTTCGTAATAGCTACCGATAATCCTCGCCGCATTATCAGGGGTTCTGGTTTCATCAGACGGATGCTTCAAATACTTCCATTGTGCATATTTCTCTATGGTGGAACAGACTGTTGTAAGACTGAGTTTGGCAGCGCCTATTGCAGGCATACTCGGTATATCAATATATTCACTCAAAGGCCCGGATTCTCTTAGCCGTTTGGCGGTTTCTGCAATTTGATACTGCAATCTCTGTTTATCGTCTGTGCTGTCGCGATAAATATCAGAATATAGGTCCCATAGTAAATTCCTAGGGACTGAGGTTTGCTTTTCGTTTATCTCTTTGAAGAGATTTGCCTGTTCCAAGGTTTCAAGGTTATCAAAAGCCAATACTGGCACCAGCATGTCTTCTTTCTTCGCCTTAGCGGCTCCGTAGAGCCTATGTTGTCCGTCAATTATCCAAGCTGATCCATAGTATTGAGGTAACGAAATCGTGCCAATTGATACATCATTTTCATAATGTTCCATTTTGTCCCATTTTATTGGCCTTGAAAAGTTAACTATTATGCTATTTGGGAAATAGCCGTCCTGCTCGTCAATAAAACGTCCTATTTCTTTTAACTTGGCGTTTCTAAGCATCCGTTGATAAACTTGAGATGCGGCTACAATTCCTGTAAGGTCACGGTGATGAACGTACGCATAGTCCAATAGCTTTTTGGCTGGGATCATGAAAGTGTAAAATGTTTGGCCCCCGATTTTGCCCCTAATGGCCGGATACTTTAGCCCCAACTTCTTTTGTCTAATATCCTTAAAGATTACAGAATATAACTGACACTTGGCCGCAGGACCAACCTGCTTGACAAGTTTCTCGATGTATTCAATTTCGTTGGATGACCACAGAAAAAGCCGCCTGAACCCCCTCTTTCTCACATGATCAACATATTCTTGGTCTACAGGTCTCTTTTCGCGGGAGCTAATCGCAATTACAATGTTTATTTGCCCACAATTAATTCCATACTTGTCTTCAATTTCCATTTTAATTTACAAACGCTTTCAAAAATATTACTCCAACTTGTTTTTATCATTAATCGGTCCGTCCAATTTGGAACTTTGGCAATCAATAATAAAGATATTATCGCCTTCTCTGGCAAAAACGTCAATCTGCTTTGAATAAGTATTAAACCCTAATTTGAATCGTTTACTTTCCTTGTTCATACAAGGAAATCCAAGCTTGTAGAAAATCATCCAAACACGATCTTCAAATAACTCAGCTTCTGTCTTTTCCTTCCTTATTTTGATTCTAGTCTTAAGCCTAGGCCCTTTTTTCTCTTCCCAACCTTTTTCCATGTGGTTTGTTAGTTGATCTTGCGGCACGGATTTCTCTCGGTACAGCTTAATCCTCTTGGAAGCGGCTTTTCTCAGCTCCTTATTATTAGTACAGAGTTCACCTTCGATTCCACGCATTAAGTCCCTCCTTTTGAAAAACTAACAATACTATAGGATTATAATTCTACTCCTTTTCAGTAGCAAGCCAAATTTGTAATCTATATTTCGGGTTTCTCTCCGCCTGTGGCGGATCAGAACGCCGACCTGCATTATAAACCCCATATATGTTCGTAGAGACGGTTTGCGAACCGCCCGTACGATTGATATTACTCGCCCGGGGCCTGGAAGTACGGGTTCTGTCCGGAGGCGTGATCGGTAACATCTACGATTTCGGTTATCTCCGGTGCCCGCGAACGAAGAATCTGTTCGATACCGTATTTCAGGGTGTGGGCCGCCGAAGCGCAGCCCTGGCAGCCGCCCCTCATCGTCAGATAAACGGTCGTTTCCTGGAGATCAACCAGTTCGACACTGCCGCCGTGAGCGGCGATGCCGGGATTTATTTCCTCGTCGAATACCTTCCGTATCTTTTCGCGCAGTTTTTCGTCGATGGCCGGTTTTTTATTTTTGATTTCAGAAGATATCAAATTGCCGCCCGCCGATATTTTTTCGCGCATTACCGCGCCTATTTTTTTGCCGATATCCTGCCACCGGTCGTCGGTTGATTTCATCACGGTGACGATATTACCGGCAACCATTACCTTGCTGACACCGGCAACTTCAAACAGAGCCTCCAGAAGCGGCGAACCTTCGGCCATCTCCCGGCTGGTGCATTTGACCACCCCATCGTAGAGTTCGTAATCGGTTCGAAACCGGCAGACGTCCGGATCTATTTGCAGTTCGGCGGTAATATTTATGGTACCGGCGTCCTTCATCGTCAGGCGTCTCCCATATTCTATACGTTAAACGACTGCCGGGAAGAGTCGCTTTTTTTGCGATTCAATTCCCTGAGCTTGTTAAAATCGTATATGCCGGTGTCGTGTCCGTCGGAGAAGCTGATTGAGATTGCATAGCGGCCGACCTTCTCAAAGGCTTTGATCTTAATATCGAGCGGCACTTCTCCGGTAGCGGCGCCGGGAACGGGAGCACTAATCCGCAAATCGTAGGGAGTATATTCCTCGACGGCGCCGTCCGGCCATTCGATAGTAAGATTTCCTTCTTCCGATAATTTGATATCTTTTGGTTCATCGACGCTCAGAACGCCCTCTTTAATTGTGCTCTTGAAACGTTCGGCTATTTCAAGAAAAGCTTTAACCGAAGGCGAATCGGTTTTTTGGACCATCAGCGGCGTACCCTCGTCGCTACTGGTCATCAATTCCGGGTCAATCGGAATACTGCCTAAAAAGTTCACGCCAAACTTCTCGGCCATTTTCGCGCCGCCGCCGGTTTTGAAAATCGCCGTATGCGTCCCGCAATTGGGACAGGTAAAGCCGCTCATATTTTCAATAATGCCCACGATCGGGACATTGACATGATCGAACATCCGGAGACCCTTCTCAGCCACCCCCAGCGCCACCTGCTGTGGAGTGGTAACGATAATTGCGCCGCTGAGGTGCGCCTGCTGCGCCAGAGTAATCTGTACGTCGCCCGATCCGGGGGGCAGATCGACTATCAAATAATCCAGGTCGCCCCACAGAACATTTCCGAGAAACTGTTGAATCAGTTTGGAAGCCATCGGACCGCGCCATATAACCGGTTGTCCTTCCGCCAATAATAACCCGATCGACATAAAAGTCAGGCCGTGCCTTTTAAGCGGTATCAGGTAATCACCCTGCGTCTCGGGTTGCTTCCCGATTGCGCCCAGCATAGCCGGTTGGCTGGGCCCGTACACGTCGGCGTCCATCAGACCGACCCTGGCGCCCGATTTATTAAGCGCTATCGCGAAATTGGTTGAAACGGTTGACTTGCCGACGCCGCCCTTGCCGCTGGCGATGGCGATGATGTGTTGAATTCCGGCCAGCCCCGCCGGCTTTTCCTGATGAGCCGGACGATTTGCTTTATTTTCTGCCATTTAATTTACCTTGCCTTCCGTTATTAGTTTTGTCGCTTACATTGTCTTCAATATTGGGCTAATTACGTAATTTTCGGTCAAAACGCAAGTAGCTAAAGGCGATATTTATATAATAACAATTTATGTCGGCCAAGGTTCACATAAAGCATTAAAAGCCGCAATACTTTATTTCGCGCACACGAAATTGATTTAAAAGTCTGAAATAAAAGTCTAATTATTAAATAACCTGCCTGAGACAAAAAAGGCCGGTTGAGGGGGCCGGCCTTTTTGGATAAGAGGGGGGATCATATGGAAAGTCTGATAATGGGGAGGCTTTACGTCTTGTCGTCTTTCTTTTCTTCGTCTTCCTCTATATCTTCCTTGTCCTTCCGGCTCTTGCCGGACAGATCAATCATTTTCATCGTTCCGGTATAATCGACCGTGGGGGCATCGGCCGCTTTCATCAAACGCCCGGTTACCTCGCGTATCTGGTTGGCCGATTCTTCTATAATTTTTAACCGGGATTGGATATCCTCCGGCAGGTTCTGGTTTTTAAGCATAAGAAGCTGGAGGTTTCCCAGAAGCGCCGTGAGTGGATTGTTTATTTCGTGATTGATCGCCACCGCCATTTCAACTATGGCGGCTTCGCGTTCGGATTTGACTTTCGATTCCAACTCCTGTGGGCTGATCTCGCCGCCGGCAATAACCGGCGATGAAGCCAGAGCCAGAACAGCCGCCAGTGCTCGCAGGAAATGGTCATAATCATGGAGCTGAGCCTTATCGGGCTTGATTCCAATTAAAGCGCCGAATTGCCGCCCGCCGGTTTCAATCGGCAGACTGAAAACCGAGCGAACCGGCTCGCCGCCCAGTTCCATGTAGGCGGCGTTGAGTTTGAAGTCCTGCCTCAGCATGCTAAGAAGAGAGCTCTCCGTTTCCAGAAGAATCTGTCTGTCATTGTCGTTTCCGGCGGTTACCGATTTGACTTTTATCTCACCCTGTTCATCCCATAAAATCAGAGCCCCGGCGGTCAGACCGATATATTCAGCGGCCGAAACCAGGGCTTTCTGAGCCACCAGTTCGACAGATTTTCCGCTGACGGCGGCTATGGCGGCTTCGGCCAGGGCCCGAAACCTGAGGTCTTCATGACGAGGCGAACTGTTCATATCATACCGAGTTTGAGCAAACTTTATGCCTTTGACTCGTATTATTGATCTGTTTGAGCTTTAGGGTCAGCCGTTTGGCGGGTTCCCTCGACGGCTCAACATAATATAGCGGTTTTGGCGATATCTATTCAGTTCATTTTTTATACAAATATCGTGATAAATCAATCCCAAATAAGGCAAATATGAAGCGAAATTCATATTTATTGCATTTGGTAATATCCGTTTGATACCTTGACAGACGCTCGGAAATAATTAGATTAACGTTTTTTCCGGAAGGGAGACGCCGTGGCCGAAGGCATGATCCATGACAACTGCGGGATTTTCGGCATCTTTGGTCCCAGAAAGGCCGCCGAACTGACCTACTTCGGTCTTTACGCCCTTCAGCATCGTGGCCAGGAATCGGCCGGAATCGTTACCGCCAACAACAACCGGTTGAATCTCTACAAGGGAATGGGCCAGGTCTCTGAGGTTTTTGCCGACAAATCAATCTTCGACAAGCTCAAAGGGAAAATCGCCATCGGCCATAACCGATACAGCACCACCGGTGCCAACTCCATCACCAACATTCAGCCGTTTGTCATCACCAATCGCGACAGAATGCTGGCCGTGGCGCATAACGGCAACCTGACCAATTCCATAATGTTAAAGAAAAAACTGGAAGCCGGCGGCTCCATTTTTCAAACCACTTCAGATTCCGAGATAGTTCTTCATCTGGTGGCCAGGTCGAAAGCGGAAGATAACTTCAGCAAGGTTTGCGACGCCGTTAAAAAGTTAAAAGGAGCATACTGCTACCTGTTTTGCGGTGAGGACAGCATCATCGCCGCC
Organism: uncultured Ignavibacteriales bacterium; assembly: GCA_964611355.1. Classification (GTDB taxonomy): domain Bacteria; phylum Zixibacteria; class MSB-5A5; order GN15; family JAAZOE01; genus CAZSYD01. The sequence goes on from CAZSYD010000001.1 coordinate 19,032, forward strand.
CGCGATCCATGGGGGTTCCGTCCTCTGGTTTTGGGGCACCTCAACGGCCACTGGGTAGTTGCCTCCGAAACCTGCGCCTTCGATATAATCGGAGCAAGGTACAAGCGGGATATTGAGCCGGGCGAGGTATTGGAAATATCCGCCGACGGCCTGCGTTCCGAATTCCCTAACCGCAAACATAAACACGCCTTCTGCATTTTTGAGTATATCTATTTTTCCCGGCCCGATTCGATTGTTTTCGGAGAAAACGTCGACAAGGTGCGCCGCCGTCTGGGACAGCTTTTGGCCCGGGAACATCCGGCTGACGCCGATATCGTCATGAGTATTCCCGATTCGGCCAACACCGCCGCCCTCGGCTTCTCGGAAGAATCCGGGATCAAGTTCGAGATCGGCTTTATCCGCAACCATTATGTCGGTCGCTCGTTTATCGATCCGGAACAGAGAATTCGCGACCTTGACGTCAAAGTCAAGTTCAATCCTGTCAAGGGAGTCATCAAAGGCAAGCGGGTTGTCCTGGTGGACGATTCCATTGTGCGCGGCACAACGTCAAAAAAGCTGGTTCAGTTAATCCGCAATGCCGGCGCCAAAGAGATTCATTTTCGGGTTTCGGCCCCGCCGATTATTTCCCCGTGTTATTTCGGTATCGACATGCCGACCAAAGAGGAATTTATTGCCAACCAGAAAACCATTGAACAGATTCGCCGCTTTATCGGCGTGGAATCATTGGGGTATTTGTCGGTCAAGGGAATGCTTTCGATGCCGTCTTTGCCGGATGATGATTTTTGCGTCGGCTGCTTCACTGGCAAATATCCGCTCAAGATACAGGCTTTAAGCAACAAGATGCGGTTGGGGTAGGTTTGCTCGAATCGGTGAGTTTATTTTTAATTATGCCGCAGTTTTAGCAGGTTGGTGTTCCGAATGGACCGAAGCGAAATGAGAAACCCGACACCGAATCTACATCATCATAAACACCGACGACGCAGCCAGTTTGAGGAAATAGCCGGGGAAGATGCCCAGACCGAGGGCTCCGGCGGCGGTAATTACTATCACCAGACCGACCGTCCAGGCCAGAGGGTAACCTGTTTCGACGACATCGGCCGATTCTTCCCGGTCAAAAAAGGCCGCCTTGAGCGGACGCAGGTAATAGTAAACTGATATCAGGCTGTTTAGAACCGCTGCGACCACCAGCCAGACCAGGCCGACCTTGACGGCGGCGGCAAAGATATAAAATTTCCCGATAAACCCGGCCGTCGGCGGAAAACCGGCCAGCGAAAACATGAACAGCGCCATAAAGATCGACAGCCAGGGATGCTTTATCGCCAGGCCTTTGTATGTATCGATATGATTAGAGCCGCCTTTCCTATTTTCCACAATGGTCACGATGGTAAATGCGCCCATGTTGAAAAAGCCGTAGGCCAAAAGGTAAAACAGCGCCGCCGAGACCGCTTCGGAGCCGCCGGCAGTGAGCGCCACAAGCAGATACCCGGCATGGGCGATTGAACTATAAGCCAGCATCCGTTTGACGTCGTTTTGCATAACGGCCAGGACGTTGCCGATGGTCATGGTAAAGAAAGCCAGCATCCATAGAAGCGGCGCGAAAATACTGAAAACGCCTCCCAGTCCGATCAAAAGAATTCTAAGCAGAACCGCCACTCCGGCCGCCTTGGGGCCGATCGAGAAAAAGGCCGTTACCGGCGTCGGCGCGCCTTCATAGACGTCGGGCACCCACATATGGAACGGGAACGAGGCAATCTTAAAGCCAAAACCGATCAGAATCATGGCCGCGCCGATCAGAAAATAAAGCTGACTTTTCTGCATGGCCACGCCGGTCGAAATAAATATCTGCCGCAGATCAGTGGTGCCGGTGCCGCCGAATACCAGCGCGATCCCGTAAATGAAAAAGGCCGACGCAAAAGCGCCCATGAAGAAATACTTGGCCGCCGATTCGTTTGATTTCAGATTGGCCCTGTTAAATCCGGCCAATACATAAAGCGGCAATGACATTATTTCCAGCCCCAGGAAAATAACGATCAGGCTGGTCGAGGAAACCATGACCATCATTCCGGCAGTGGAGATAAGCATCAGGGCATAATATTCCGAGCGCGCCAGGTTTCGGCGAACCAGATAATCATGGGATAGAAGAACCGCCGTTCCGCAGGTTAGCAGAAAAATTATCTTGCAAAACAGGCTGAAGTTGTCGCAGAGGACCATGTCAAAGTAGCCGCTTTCGCCCTGATTCCACGATTTGACAACGAAGAAAAACGAAACCAGAACCGCCGCAAATGAAAAGACCGGGGCCAGCGAACGTCCTCTTACCAGAGGCAGGAAGACAAGAATAATAAAGGAAAAGACCAGAAGCGTAAGTTCCGGCGTGATAATGTTTATATTTATTGCGGCGCCCAACTGCGACATAACCCTCTCCGGGGATACTTTATTTTATCGTGCGGCTCACAGCCGCATTAGTATATATGGCAACGTCAATCATTATCAATCACATCCCGTTTTAACCTCAGCCGTTCCCGGCGAAGAAATTTCAACAACGTCTTTCGACAGGCTTGCCTCGTAGGTGTTGCGGCCCGCCTCCACCTGCCGGATAACCGTTTTTACCGACGGTTCAAGAAGCCTGAAAAACGGCTTCGGATAAATCCCGATCCAGAAGACCATAATCACCAGAGGAATAAGGACAAGCTTCTCCCGAAGGTCAAGATCGACAAGCTTTTCGTTGGCCGCTTTGGTAATTTTGCCGTAAAATACCCGCTGGTACATCCAGAGCATATAGCAGGCGGCAAAGATTATCCCGGTGCCGCCAAGAATAGCATAAACCTTGTTGTACGACCAAGCCCCGAGGAGAATTAAAAATTCGCCCACAAAGCCGTTGGTGCCGGGCACGCCGATCGATGACAGCATGATAATCATAAAAAAGGTCGAATAGACAGGCAGTCGGCCGGCCAGGCCGCCGTATTCGGAAATCAGCCGGGTGTGGCGCCGTTCGTAGATCATCCCAACCAGAATAAACAGCGCCCCTGTCGAAATGCCGTGGTTAATCATCTGGATCATCGACCCCTGCATCCCCTGCAGATTCAGGGTCATCATGCCCAGCATGATAAACCCCATATGCGATACCGATGAAAAGGCCACCAGCGATTTAATATCTTTCTGCACCATCGCCACGAGTGCGCCGTATATGATGCCGATCACAGCCAGTACCGAAATCACCGGCATAAACTCAAAGGTGGCGATCGGGAACAGCGGCAGGCAGAACCGGATAAAACCATAGACGCCCATCTTCAGGAGAATACCGGCCAGAATCACCGAACCGGCGGTCGGGGCTTCGACGTGAGCGTCCGGCAACCAGGTATGGAACGGCCACATCGGTATCTTGATAGCAAAGGCCAGGCCGAAGGCGGCAAAAAGCCACAACTGCATCTCGCGCGCCAGCGGCATGCCGGTAATTTTCATCAGATCGAAAGTATATTCGCCGAACAATGCGTGATACTGGAAGTAAAGCACGATCAGCGCCACAAGCATCAGAAGCGAACCGACCATGGTAAACAGCACGAACTTGATGGCCGCATACATCCGCCGTGCCCCGCCCCAGATACCGATAAGAAAATACATCGGGACCAGCATCACTTCCCAGAAGACATAGAACAGGAACATATCCATCGAAGCAAAGACGCCCAGCATGCCGGTTTCAAGAAGCAGGATCATGGCGAAGAAGGCTTTGTGCGCCCGTTCGACCGCCTTGAAAGCCGAAAGCACCGCAATCATGGTCAGAAAAGTCGTCAGGACAATAAGCAGAAGTGATATGCCGTCAATGCCCAGATGATAGCTGATGCCCAGTTGCTCTATCCAGGATACGTTGATCTCAAACTGCATCCCGGTAGCGATCGGGTCGAAATAGAAGATCAGGTAAAGCGACGAAATAAAAGTCATCAAAGAGAAAAACAGGGCGCTGTGGCGAATCGATACCTGGTCGTCCTTCGGGATAAGAAGAATAAAAAACATCCCGACCAGCGGCAGGAAAGTAACAATCGTAAGAATCCAGCTTTCCATCGCTTCTTACCTCACCACCAGGAATCCGATTACCACCACCGCGCCGACCACGAAAACGGTCATGTAGGCGCGCACGTATCCGGTCTGCATACGACGGAAGGTTTCCGACATATCCCCCACCAGTCGGGCCAGCCCGTTGGCGATGCCGTCGATCAAGAAAACGTCGATTATTTTCCAGAGGAAAATGGAACCGTTGACCACCGGCCGCACTATCGTTGCGCCGTAGAACTCGTCAACATAATACTTGTTGAGGATTATCCGGTACAATCCCTCCATCGACTGCCGCAGCGACGTGACTTTGTCGATATTTTTCCGATAGAGATAATAAGCCAGGTAAATCGAGACCAGAACCAGCACGAAGGTTATCGCCATCAGGGCGTATTCCAACGAAGAACTGTGATGGACTTCGTGGCCGCTCAGGGGGATGTGAGCCATAACCGGTTCGAGAAATTTCTCAAACCAGGCTCCGCCACGGAGGACATGCGGTATCCCGACCCAACCGCCGACAAACGACAACACCGCCAGAATAATAAGCGGCATGGTCATCACTTTCGGCGATTCATGGATATGCTCGGCGGTCTGCCGATCATAGCGTCCTTCGCCGAAGAAAGTCAAATAAAGCAGGCGGAACATATAAAAGGCAGTCAATGCCGCCGTGATAACTCCAACCAGCCAGAAGATAATATGGCCGTGACCGGATGAGAATGATTTCCAGAGGATTTCATCTTTGGAGAAAAACCCGGAAAAAAGCGGTATGCCGGTTATTGCCAGAGTACCCACCAGGAAGGTTTTATACGTTATCGGCAGGCTTTTCTTCAGGCCGCCCATCCGGCGCATATCCTGCTCCGCCGACAAGGCATGAATCACCGAGCCGGAACCGAGAAATAAAAGAGCCTTGAAGAAAGCGTGCGTCATCAGGTGGAAAATACCGGCAGTGAAGGCGGCCACACCGCAGGCCATCATCATATATCCAAGCTGGCTGATGGTGGAATAGGCCAGCACGCGTTTGATATCGTTTTGCGCCAGACCGATAGTGGCCGCCACAAAGGCGGTGACGCATCCGATGACGGCCGTTACAAGCATCGTTGTCGGCGCCATCAGGAAAAGGAAGTTAAGCCGCACCAGCATATAGACGCCGGCGGTGACCATGGTGGCGGCGTGAATTAAGGCCGACACCGGCGTGGGGCCTTCCATAGCATCGGGAAGCCAGATATACAGCGGAATCTGGGCCGATTTGCCGGTGGCTCCGAAAAGGAGAAGCAGCGTCGCCGCCGTCACCAGCCCGCCGCCAAAGACGAACGCTTCGGGGGCAACATGCTGCAGTTCGGTAAACTGAAACGTCCCCGCCGCCCAGAAGATAATAAAACCGCCGAGCAAAAAGCCAAAATCGCCGATACGGTTGACGATGAAAGCCTTGTTTCCCGCGTCCGTAGCCGATTTCTTATCGAACCAGAACGCGATAAGAAGGTAACTGCAGAGACCGACGCCTTCCCAGCCTATGAACAGCAGAATCAGGTTGTTGCTCATAACAAGCGTCAGCATCGAAAACATAAACAGGTTCATGTATATGAAGAACCGCTTGATGCCGGGATCGTGGGCCATATACCCGATGGAATAAACATGAATGATAAAGCCGACGCAGGATACCACCATTATCATGACGGACGACAGCGGATCAAGCAGGAAGGCAATGTCAAGATTCAGCGACCCGACCGGTATCCATGAAAAGAGCACCTGTTCGACAAGGCGATGTTCAGGTTCAAGCCCCAGGAGCTTAAAGAAAAGAATCACCGAAAAGACAAATGACAATCCGACCGAACCGACAGCCAGCGTTTGTACGACGCCTTTGGACAAACGGGTACGAAAGATTCCGTTTATTACGAAACCGAGAAGCGGCAGAAGCGGCACTATATACAGATAATCAAACATACCCTTACCATTTCATCAGGTTGAGAAAGTCGGCATTGACCGATTCCCGGTTGCGGAATATGGCGATGATAATAGCTAATCCCACCCCGGCTTCGGCGGCGGCCACCGTCATCACCAGGAAAACAAAAACATGCCCGTCCATAATACGGAGATAGCGCGAAAAGGCGATCAGCGCCAGGTTGCCGGCGTTAAGCATTATCTCAATCGCCATAAACATGATAATCATGTTGCGTGAAACAAGCACGCCGATGGTTCCGATAGCAAACAGAAAGGCCGACAAAATGATATAATAATCAAGCGGTACGGTCATTTTAATGCCCCTTCCTGGTCATAACCACCGCGCCGATGATGGCGGCCAGAAGCAATATCGAGGTCAATTCAAATGGATAGACAAACTTGCCGTATAACAGCCGGGCCACTTCGGGCACCGAGCCAAAAGTTTCGTCCACGCCGGCAAAACGAGTCATTCTTCCCATAGTAATCCAAACCAGTTCCGCCAGAAGGACAATACCGAATACCCACGCCCAGGGTTTTAGTCTGCCCAGCGTATCGACTCCAAGATCGGCGTAGCGGATATTGAGCATCATAACGACGAATAAAAACAGCACCAGGATCGCCCCGCCGTAGATAAGAACCAGAAAAGCCGCCACAAACAGCCCGGACAGCATCACATAGAGCACCGACTGAGCCATGATCGAGAGTAACAGATAAAGGATACTGCCGACCGGGTTTTTGACCGTAATGACCATAACGGCCGAGGCGAGAGCAATAACCGCCGCCACGATGAAAACCAGCATTTCCACTATTTGGAACCTCTCCCTGACATCAGCTTAGTAGTATCTCCTTGTCTTCCGGTAAATCTTTTTATAAGGACGATCCTCGCGGGGATGCTCAACCAGCATATCCTCCTTGGTGCGTATAAATTTGTCCCGGTGATCGTCCGCCAGTTCGTATTCATGCCCCAGAAATATGGCCTCCTCAGGACAGGCCTCTTCGCAGAAGCCGCAGAATATACAGCGGATGATATTTATCTCATAGACTTTCGCGTACCTTTCGCCTTTTTCATTTTCTGCCGGTTCCATGTAAATAGCGTCAGCCGGACATGCGGCCGCGCACAGCCCGCAGCATACGCAGCGTTCGGTGCCGTCGTCGTATCGCTCAAGATAGTGAAGTCCCTTATAACGTGGCGCCATTTCGTATTTGACCCGGGGATATTTCCGGGTTACCGGCTTGTATAACAGATGCTTTACCGTGGTGGACAGCCCGACCGGTAAGGCCACAAACGTTGTCTTTACTATGTCCCAAAAAGCTCGCCACATAGTTATATCACATACATAATGAAACCGGTTACCAGAACATTGGCCAGGGCCAGCGGGAAGAGAACCTTCCAGCCGAGTTCCATAAGCTGGTCATACCGTAAACGAGGAAAGGTCGCCCGAATCCAGATATAGAATATCATGAAAAAGACGACTTTAATTAGCAGCCAGACCGGAGCCGGGAAAAACGGCCCCTGCCAGCCGCCGAAAAATAAAGTCGAAGCCACGGCGGAAACGGTCAGCATATTGGCGTATTCGCCTATGAAAAACATCGAAAATCGCATCGACGAGTACTCGGTATGGTATCCCGCCACCAGTTCCGATTCCGCCTCGGGCATATCGAACGGGGCGCGATTGGTTTCGGCCATGCCGCAAATCCAGAATATTAAAAAGGCAACCGGATTTTTGAACACATACCAGTCCAGCACCGAGGCCTGCTGGTTGACCAGTTCTGTCAGCGACAACGTTCCCGCTATCATAATAACCGGAACAATCGACAGGCCATAGGCGACCTCGTATGAAATCATCTGGGCCGAACTGCGGATACCTCCCAGAAGAGAATACTTGGAACCGGACGACCAGCCCGCCAGCGCCAAACCGTAAACGCTCAGCGACGTCGTCGCCAGGATAAACAGAATGCCGATGTTAAGATCTGATATCGTCAGCGGTATTTCGTATCCGAAAAGCTGAATCGGCGGTCCGATCGGCACCACGGCAAAAGCAAGGAAACCGGGTATAAAGGCAATCAAAGGCGCCGCCGCCATAAAGATTTTCTCAGCCTGACCGGGAACAACGTCTTCTTTGAAGATCAGCTTAAGACCGTCGGCAATCGGCTGAAACAGGCCGAAAGGCCCGACATACGTCGGTCCCATCCGATGCTGCAAATGCCCCAGGAGCTTGCGTTCCAGCCAGGTAGCGTAAGCGCAGCCGGTGACGACCGCCACGAAAATGACGATAACCTTGACGACAATGAGTATGTAATACATCAGGTCAGCCATTACCCGTCATCCAGTTTCTTGATCCTGACCCAGCCGCCGCCAGCGTGCGAAATCAGGCTGTTGACCTCAGTGGCGGCGAAATTATTCGGCACAAACAGGACTTCTCCCTCAAAGAATTTGGAAAGCCTGGCTTTCAGTACCAGCTTTCCGGTGCTCGATTCCACCCGCACCAGAGTGCCCTCTTCAATACCCAGCTTATCCGCCAGATGTGGGGATATTTCCAAGTACGGTTCAGGCGTAAACCGCAGCAGCGATTCGCAATGCTCGCTCAAGTAACCGAAATGATGCAGATCATTGCCGACCAAAAGGCGATACGGATATCCTTCGTGCTCTACGGGAGGTATGTACTTTATCTCGAAGAATTTATTGACATCCCGAGGCGTTCGTTTCCATGATTCGAGGACTTCCCTGGTTTCATTCTTCAAGGCGTCATCATCCGGTTCAAGAGGCAAGTCCATCGCTTTGGCCAGAGACCGGATAATCTCAATGCCGGTTTTTATTCCATCGGCGGGAGGCAGAGCCGTCTCGAATCTCTGGTATCGTCCTTCCAGATTGACATATGATCCCGCCTGTTCCGACCAGCCGGCCAAAGGCAGCACCACGTCCGCCTTTTCGGTGGTGGCGGTTTCAAACAGGTCGGCCACGACAAGGAAATCAAGCTTGTCGAGGGCGGCGTTGACAAAAGGCCCGTCGGGATAGCGCATCGCGGGATTGGCTCCCATAACAAAGACCGAATCGATCTCCTCGTCGAGGGCACCCTTGAAAATCTGCGAGGAATTGCAGCCCGGCGAATCGGGCAGCGGCTCTGCCCAGTTATTTTCCAGCGTATCGGCCAGTTCTTTCGGGATCAGAGGTCTGAGTCCTGCGCGGCAAGCGCCCATGGCGTTAGCCTGCGAGGTCAGAATTATTGCCCTGCCGTCTTCCACTCCCAGCAGATTAGCCAGGTTATAGAGCCCATTGGCCGGTACATAGCGGCGAGGCAGAGCTTTCAAATAATCACCGGCCAAAATGAACAGATTTCCCGCTTCAGCCAGAGCCAGAGCCAGTTGGTTTATTCGCTCTTCTCCGATTCCGCAAATTGAAGCCGCTTCTGCAAGAGTTGCCGGAGACAGCTTCTCTTTGACTCCGACTGCCCTGCCGTCGTCCATATTTTTATAGAGCTTCCGATCAATAATGGAATGCATCAGCGCGACCAAAAAGGTTGTTTCGGTATCCTGCTTGTAAATAAGCTCGTCCACCGAAATATCGGCCGACTTGGTCTCCACCGGATTGGCCGTGTAAATCCGCACGTTGTTTTTCCGGTATGCTTTGCGTAATCGCAGGTTGACAATCGGATGATCCTTGATGAAGTTCGACCCGAAGACAAAAACAGCATCGGCCTTTTCCAGATCGGCGATCCTGAACGGCGCTTCCAGGAGACAATCGTAGGACTCGGCTGTCTGGCCATCTCTCAGGTCAATAAATCTCAACCGGTAGTCAACCGAGTTGGACCGAAGCACCTTACGGAAAAATTTATTGAATAGATAATATGTCTCAGTGGAAAGATTGCCGCCCGCCAGACCGGCGATGCAGACCGATCCTTTTTTGCCTTTGATCTCTTTGAAACGGCGGGCAATCAATTCAATTGCTTCGTTCCAGCCGGCCGGTACCTGCTTTCCTTCCTTTTTAATCAAAGGCGTTTTCAGACGATCCTGCGAGTTAATATATTGATACCCGTAGCGGGCAATATCGCAAATCCAGCCTTCGTCAACGTCGTCGTTGCGCCGCGACGTCACCCGCCAGATTTTTCTATGATCAAACCAGAGTTTTATATTCTGGCCGTCGGCGTCGTAGCCGGAGATTGAATCGGCCTGATCGGTTTCCCAGACGCGAACCTTGTACCGCCAGTCGGCGTTGGTTAATGCTCCCACGGGACAAATTTCGACCACGTTCCCGGAATACAGATTCGCAACCATCTCTCCCGGAGGTGCGTCAATAACCGTATCACTGCCGCGCTGATAGACTCCCAAGTCGTACTCGCCGGCGATTTCTTTATTGAAACGGATGCATTTGAAACAGGTTACGCACCGGTTCATGTTTCGGATGATCTCGGGGCCGATCCGCTTGTCGTCAAAAGTGGTTGTTGTCTCTTCGTCGATGACCCGCTTGCGTGCAAAAGTCTGCCGCGATTTATCCAGACCATAATAGAAAACGTTATTCTGCAGATCGCATTCGCCGCCCTTGTCGCAGGTGGGGCAATCGATCGGGTGATTGAGAAGCAAAAATTCCAGCACGCCCCGCCGGGCCTTGATGATGCTTTCGGTGTTGGTTCTTACGACCATACCGGGCATCGCCTCGGTAGCGCAGGAGACCACCGGTTTGGGGGACTTTTCGATATCGACCAGGCACATCCGGCAGGCTCCGATCGAATCGAGCTTGGGATGCCAGCAGAAATGCGGAATATCGATACCGATACTCATGGCCGCCTCAAGAACCGTCGTTCCCTTGTCAACCGTGACTTCCCGGCCGTCTATGGTCAGGGTTACTTTTTCTTTTTCGCCGTTGTCAGCCATCTCTACTCAAAAGAATAATCAGTCTTCACCATGCACGTTTTGTGCTTGATATGGTATTCAAACTCCTCGCGGAAATGTTCTATGATCGACTCGATCGGCATTACCGCGGCGTCGCCCAGCGGGCAGATCGTCCGGCCCATAATATTGTCGCAGATATCAAGAATCAACTCGATGTCGCCTTCCCTGCCGTCGCCGTTTTCGATCCGGTTAATGATCCGCTTGAGCCAGGCCGTCCCTTCGCGACAGGGTGTGCATTTACCGCACGATTCATGGGCATAGAAATTTATCAGCTTCATGGCCACCCAAACCATGCAGGCGCGTTCGTCAATAACGATAATCGCTCCGGAGCCGAGCATCGATCCGGCCTCGGCGACCGATTCAAAATCGAGCGGCGTATCTATCTGATCCGGCATCAGAAGCGGCGTTGATGAACCGCCGGGAATGATTGCTTTCAGTTTCCGGCCGTCCTGAACCCCGCCGCCAAGTTCGTTGATGATATAGGAAAGCGACGTGCCGAGGGGTACCTCATAGTTGCCCGGTCGCTCGACATTTCCGGAAAGCGAAAAGATTTTCGTGCCGGGCGATTTTTCGGTGCCGAAGGAACGATACCAGTCGGGGCCGCGATTGATAATGTGCGGTATGCCGGCGAGGGTCTCGACATTGTTGACCACAGTCGGGCATTTGTAAAGCCCCTCGATGGCGGGGAACGGCGGGCGGATGCGGGAGAGACCGCGATCGCCTTCGAGAGAAGACAGAAGCGCCGTTTCCTCGCCGCAGATATAAGCGCCGCCGCCGGTATGGACGATGACTTCGAGGTCATAGCCGCTGCCGAGGATATTTTTGCCCAGATATCCCTTTTCGTATGCTTCGCTTATAGCTTCTTCCATTCGACGGGCCGGATAGACGAATTCGCCCCGGACATAGACGAAGGCATGGTGCGCCTGAATGGCGTAGGCGCAGATAATTATCCCTTCGACGACCATGTGCGGGTCGCGTTCCATCAGCACACGGTCTTTGCAGGTGCCCGGCTCCGACTCGTCGGCGTTACAGCAGAGGTATTTCGGTTTACTCGTATCTTTGGGAATAAAACCCCATTTCACACCGGCCGGAAAACCGGCGCCGCCGCGACCGCGGATACCCGATTTCTTGACGATGTCGATAACCTCATCCGGCCGGTGCTGCCTGATGACTTTCTCAATCGCCTGATAGCCGCCGTTTTTGATATAGTTATCTATCCTGTACTGTTCGGGCTCGTCAATATATTTGAAAAGCACCTTTTCCATGCTACTTGCTTTCCGTCTGAGCCCTGGCGCGAAGGTCGGCCAGTATCTGATCGACCTTTTCACGGGTCAAATTTTCGTAGTACTTATCATTTACCCGCATCATCGGGGCCGCCGAACAGCCGCCGAGACATTCAACCGAAATCAGGGTGAACATCCTGTCCGGCGTGGTCTCTCCCATCTTGACACCGAGCTTTTCTTCGATATAGGTTATCATATTGTCCGCGCCGCGCAGCGAGCATGATATATTATGGCAGACCTGAATCAGATAGCGGCCGACCTCTTTCTTGGGGAACATTGTATAAAACGAGGCCGCCTCGGCGATCTCAACGTACGGAACCCCGGTAAGCTGCGCGATTTCCCGATATATGTCCGGATTTAGATGGCCAACCTGCCTGTAAGCGGCCGTCAGGGCCGGGAGTATCACCGACCGTCGCGACGGATACCGTTCCATCTTAGTCTGAATCTCTTTTATTGTGGTCTCTTTCAGGATCATCGATCAACCTCGCCAAGAACGATATCAATGGAACCGATACAGGTAACCACATCCGCCACCAGGCGGCCGCGGACCATCGGGTCGAGCGTCTGCAGATTGATAAACGACGGCGGCCGCACTCGCATCCGATACGGCCGGGTGGAACCGTCCGAAACGATGTAGTAGCCAAGTTCGCCTTTGGGCGACTCAATAGCCTGATAATAAGAACCGGCCGGAACCTTAAACCCTTCCGTGATAATCTTGAAATGGAAAATCATCGCTTCCATTTCAGACAAAACCTTCTCCTTGGGCGGCAGAACAACTCCCGGGACATCGGCCTTGTACGGCCCTTCCGGCATGCCGTCCAGCGCCTGCTTCATTATCCGAAGCGACTGCCGCATTTCTTCCATGCGAACCAGATACCTGTCGTAACAATCGCCGTTTTCTCCGACCGGGATATCAAAATCAAACTTTTCGTATCCTGAGTACGGTTTGGCCTTACGCACGTCGTATTTAACGCCTGTGGAACGCAGAATCGGGCCCGTCACCGATAAGTCGAGCACCTGCCGGGCGGTAAGTTTCCCGACGCCGGTCAGCCTTTTGATCCAGATGCGATTGGACGAAAGCAGGTTTTCATAATCTTTCATCTTTTGCGGGAATACCCTGAGAATCTTTTTAATCTTCCTGTCGAAATCGGGCGGCAGGTCGTACGCCAGACCGCCGATTCGAAAATAGGTCGACATCATCCGCTGGCCGGAGACCGCCTCGTAAACATCCAGAAGCATTTCCCGTTCACGGAAGGTATAGAGAAGCATCGACATGGCGCCGATATCGATAGCATGTGTGCCCAGCCAGACTAAATGACTGTTGAGCCGGGTCAGTTCGGTCAAAAGCACTCGCGCGTATTTGACCTTTTCAGGGATTTCAATCCCCAGAAGCTTTTCTACCGCCAGAACATAACCGAGATTATTCGACATCGGCGCCAGATAATCCATCCGGTCGGTCATCGGGACAACCTTGTAATACAGCTTATTCTCGGCCGTCTTTTCGATGCCGGTATGCAGGTACCCCAAATGCGGCGTCGCGCTGATAATCGTTTCTCCGTCCAGCTCCAGCACGACGCGCAAAACGCCGTGGGTAGCCGGGTGCTGGGGACCCATGTTAAGGGTCATTGTCCTAGCACCTGTCGTCACTTGATAATCTCCGGCGGCTTATCCTTATTGTGCGTAAATTGAGGAACCTCGTACGTCAGCGGAAAATCCTTGCGATGCGGCCAGCCGTCCATTCCTTCGGGCGTAATAATCCGACGCAGGTCGGGATGGCCTTCGAATTCGATTCCCAGCATATCGTACACTTCCCGCTCCAGCCAGTCGGCGCCCGGATATATCGGTTGAATTGATCGAATCGACGGTTTTTCGGAATCCGGGATGGTTGTCTTTACCAGCACGCGGAGACTTTTGGCAATTGAATAGAAATTATAAACCAGTTCGAATCGCATTTCCGGGCATTTGATCCAGTCAACGCCGCAAATGTCGGAAAGGAGCTCAAAACCGGTGTGGGCATCTTCCTTCATGAACTCGGCAAGGTCAAAGACGATATCGTCGGTAATAAATATGGAAAGCTGGTCGGCGAATTTGCCGTGGCCGGTTATCCTGTCGCCGAACCGATCTTTAAGCGCGCCCAGCAGTTCCGATTCAGCTTTAGTTATCTCAGCTTGTTCCATATTTCACAAACTTATCCATAAAAAAATGGCCTGAAGAATCTCAGGCCGAAGCCCGTTTCGGTTTCTTTGCCGCCTTATCCCTGATTGATTCCTTCATGACCTTCTCATGCAACCGCATGATACCGTCAATCAACTGCTCCGGGCGCGGCGGACAGCCGGGGATATAGATATCAACCGGAATAATCCGGTCGACGCCCTGCAGAATGGCATAATTGTTGAATATCCCGCCGCACGAAGCGCAGGCCCCCATGGAAATAACCCATTTGGGATTGGGCATCTGATCGTAGAGTCGTTTTATAACCGGAACCATTTTGTTGGATACCCGGCCGGCGACAATCATCAAATCGGCCTGGCGCGGAGAGGGACGCGTTACCTCCATGCCGAAACGGGCCAGGTCAAAATGAGAGGCAAAAGTCGCCATCATCTCGATGGCGCAGCAGGCCAACCCGAATCCAAACGGCCACATTGAAGATTTTCGGGACCAATTAACCAGATAATCAACCGTGGTCAATATTATGGAATCGGGGATTTTTTCCTCTAATCCCATTTCAATGCCCCCGCGCGCAGGATGTAAATATACCCAATCAGCAGGATGGCAATAAAGACTGTCATTTCGATCAGGCCAAAAAGCGCCAGTTCGTCGTAAATTATGGCCCAGGGGTATAGAAAGACCACTTCTATATCAAATATGATAAACAGAATGGCCACCATATAGAATTTGACCGAAAACCGTTCTTTGGTATCGCCGGTGGGGACAATGCCGCTCTCGTATGGTTCCTCTTTAATTGTGCTCTTGGTTTTTCTTCCGAATAGAACAGAAAGCCCCAGCATGGCCAGGGCGGAGATACCAACGAGAGCGATCAGGACGAGTATTGGAAAGAAGGTTTCAAACATTACCGGGCTCACAAAATTTTGACCGGCATGTTAATAATATTACGCTCCCATGTCAATATAAATTCGCCTTTTTCCTATTCAAATCCAGCCTTTATAATACTACCCCACGTAGAATCATCAACTACAACGCCATACATATCAATAGGTTATAATTATGATGAATTACGAGTAATTTGGTATTATTAAAGATGTTAGTCGGTCACATTGGCGCGTAATACCGGCCGGTTATGCGCTGACAACCCGAATATGATTGGAAAAAATCCACCCCTTTTTACCGCGATAAACCTCCACCCGATAAATACCCGGATCAGTTATCTTATGCTCGAATTCTTTTGTGGTCGCTTCAGCGCAAAGTCTTCCATCGGCGATCAGCCGAATGCGGCCGCGAAGGGGGGCCGACACCCTGGCTTTTGTATTCGACTCCAGGGTTATTTCACTTCCCGAAACGCCGGAATTTAAATCAGAGCCGATCTCAAAAACAAAATTGCGCGCTTCGCCCCAACGATAGTTGGAAACGAAAGCCCGGCCATCGCGGATGGCATCGTAAATTTGACCTTTGGCTGTGGTCAGGTCGCGCGAAAGCGGCTCGGTCAGAAGCAGATGTGTCCGAATTGATTTGAACTGGACTTTGTAAGGGAAAATGGTCAGCCTAAGCGGTCCGGCGTGGTAAAGGAACCCGTGAGCGTCAACCGAGCCTATCCCGACTACTTTACGCTTCATACTCAACTCGTCCCATTTCCATAAGATTCTGCTTGTCGGGCCTCGAAGGCACTTGCGCGGCGAGAAAATCATCTTTAAGCGATTGAAAATCCTGAGGTTTTCCATCCATTCCGACATCTGGTTCCAGATTTCCAGCCCGTCAAACCCTTCCGCGTCCCACGCCGTCCATGGATACGACCGAAACCTGGCGTCGCGCCCTCTGATTTCATCCGGATGAGCCATTATTCCCAGGGCGCCTTTTTCCGCGGCGGCGCCGACGTAATCGGCCGCTCTCATTGAAGCCGGCAGGACTTCATCATGGTCGAATATCAAATAATGATTGCAGTCTTCGCAGTCGTTATGCTCGTATCCGATCAAAACGAGGAGATTACCGTAGAATCCTTCTTTGCCTTCATGCAGTCCTTTCAGAGTCATGTGGTCGGTGAAGAGAAGAAAATCAAGCCCGACCTCCTGCCCGATCGCTGCTATTTCTTCGTGCGTCTTGGTGCCGTCCGAATCGAGGGTATGGATATGAATAACACCGGTTATAACGGTGTAATCCTTTGTTGCCATAACCTAATCCTTCCGGTTCAGGGTTAAAACGACCGCCCAATAATACTCATTGAAAAGCAGTTTTTCCACCTTGCCCCACTTTTTGAATATCGAGACCAGTTCTTCCCGGTCAAAATAATTTTTCAGAATCAGGTATTCTTCGCCATTTTCCAGCCGCCTCTTTTTGTAGCTGTTGATATGCGAATTGTCCCAGATGAGTCCGGGGACCATCTCGCAGATCGGGTTGTTATCGCAAATGAAAACCGGAGAACCCGATTTGACCACCCGGCGCACGGTTTCGCCCAGCCGATCCAGGTCCTGCCGCCTGACATGGGAAACCACATAAGTCACCATCAGGCCGTTGAAAAAATCCCGGGAAAAGGGGAGATGGAAGAAATCGCTCCGGATAAATTGCGCCCGGCAGCGATAGGTTTTCTTTTTTGCTTCGAGAAGGGTGCTTTTGTTTATATCTATCCCGACGATTGAAGCCGCCTTCTCCGATACTATCCTTGTCCAGAAGCCGGTGCCGCAGGCCAGGTCGAGGACATTTCGTCCCACCAGTACGCCTTTCGAAACATCGTACAGATCAGCCAGTTCTTTCTGCCGCGCCGGGTTGTCACGGAAATAGGCCTGCTCGTATTCCGGCGCCCGCTTCCGGTAGTACTCTACTGTTTCGTCGCGTTCCAATTTTTTCCCTTCGTGTCAGGTACTTTGCGAAATATATAAAGCCCGACCGCCATCATGACGGCCAGGGCTATTATGGCCAGCCGATACGGCATGCGCGCAGCCGTTTCCCCTTCCAGGTTAAAAAGATTTGCCATCATTTTCCCCGGCAGATAATCGGAAGAAAAGATATAAACCACGCCTCCCCAGACCAGTGGCCCGCAGATCGCCGCCGCTCGCCCGGAAAGAGAAAACAGCCCGAAAAACTCACCCAGCTTCTCCGGCGGCGAAAGCTGAATCAAAAGCGGCCGCGAAACCGACCAGACCCCGCCCAGAAGTATCCCGACAATCGGCCCGGATATCCAGAAGATAACCGGCAGGCTGTTTACGGCAAAAACGATAAGTATCAGAATCCAGCCAGTAACGATGCCGAATAAAACCTTTTTCGGCGACAGGCGGTCGGCCAGATGACCGAGCAGATATGCCCCGATCATGGCAAAAGCCGTCGAAATAATGAAAAAGATGATTCGTTCTTCATCCCCCATTCCAAGAACTCGTTCGGTGAAGACCGCCATAAAAATTATCACCGTGGCGATGGCGTCCTCGAAAAAATAATCGGAAATCAAAAATCGTAAAAGCCCGGGATATTTTTCGGTTGATTTAATCGACCGCCAGACATCCTTATAAGCCGCGCCCAGCCCGACAGCCTTTGTGGCGGAGGCATTTCCCCTGTCTGATAACGCCCGATTTGTCGGGGTTCCGGCAGCGATCCTCTCTCTGACGAACAGAAAAATCGGAACCGAAAAAAGGGCGAAGAAAAATGCTGTCGGAATAAACGCCGCCGATTTGCCGCCACCTGTCAGAAACGGAATATCCAGACCAAAGACATTCCCGGTGACAAACGGCAGAACCAGAATCATGCCGACAATGGAGCCGAGATATCCCAGCGAGACGCCAAAACCGGACACCTTGCCGACATTCTCATTAGTAGAGACCGAGGTCAAGAGAGCATTATAGAAAACCATGCTACCTTCATAGAAGAAATTGGAGACGGCGAAGAAAATCAGAACCAAAAACATCACGGCCACAGGCATCGAGGCGAAGATAATCACCGAACCGATCGCTCCGGCGGTAAAGACAAAAAGAAAAAGCAGTTTCCTTTGTTTATGAAAAAACGATCCCGAACCGGCTTTTTTATCCGAAAGATATCCGAGGGCGGGCATCAGCGCTGCCACCAAAAGCATCGAGGCGGAATAGGTGATGGAATAATGGATATCTTTGTATCCCAGATCGAGCACCAGCCAGGCGGCAAAATAAAGCGAAACGATATTCATCGAGTAGATGGTATTGGCGAAATCGTAGAGCGCCCATGATATTACATCGAGCCGCCATATGTCGCGCCGGGGATTGGACATGGTGGGTTAAGTATAGTATGAAGCGGGTAGATATCAAAAGACGATTTGATACAATCTTGCGCCGGATTGCAGGGAAGCGGTCACTGCGCCGGATCAGGATGGAGAAAGGGTAATTATGATACCGCTTCCAACCAGCGGTCCAAAAACAAAAGCAATTCATCCGGAGGCCGAATCCAAAGATCGGCTTCGGTAGGACGTTTTTCAGCTCTAACCAGTACTCGAAGCCCATGTCCTTTCAGAGCCTGGAATGCATCTTCATCGGTCAGATCGTCGCCAAGGTAGGCCATGACAGCCCCGTTCGGAAGTTCATCCAGTGTTGAGGAAACAGCCTCACCCTTGGTAATACCTATCGCTCTCAGTTCCATCCCGCCGTCAAATTCATGCAGCATCAATCCATATTTAATCGAATTTTCCGACCAGGCGGTCTCGATTTTTTCCCTGATCGAAGCCACTTGATCATTCGGCACACCCCGCCAGTGAAATGCCAGACCAGCCGGCTTTGTCTCCAAATAGCGGGACAGATTCTCACCCACAGCCCACTTTTCGGCTTTATGCAGGCCATAGGTTGTCTGCCGGGGAAGCTCCGCTTTGCTTAATCCTTTACCCGGAATATGCCCCTCGGCCCCGTGGCAGCCACGGATCTCAGGGAGAATTTCGAGCCCCAGAAGTGGTATCAGGGCTTCCACGGCCCGACCGGAGACAATTATAAGGCGGGTTGTGCCCGAATCTATAAGTTTGGCCAGCCTTTCTTCGACGCCCGGATAAGGAAACGCCTTATCTCTCTTTTCGTGAAAGGGAGCCAGCGTGCCGTCATAATCCAGCATAAGAACACGGTCAGCGGCTCCGGTCAGTTGGCTGAAGAACCGGTCCAATGATATATGGCGAGTCAGGATTTCCATCACGGCCGGCCTAATTGGCGATCAGGTGATTGGCCAGACCTCTTCGCAGACCCAGCATCAGGGTGAGGTACTCGCGCAATTGGCGATTGCACAGGTAATTCTCGGTAATAAATTTCTTTGCCGTTATGCCCATCGATTTGATTTTTTCCGGCTGGTGTAGCAATCTGCGTATCCGCAGAGCCGCCCCTTCCGGCGTGTCAACCAGATAGCCGGTGTGATGGTTATGCACCTGCAGCCGAATACCGCCGGCATTACCACCGATGACCGGCTTTCCTTTCCACATCGCCTCGGTAACCGTCAACCCGAAACCTTCCTGCAGGGATTTCTGCAGAACAAGAGTTGATGCTCGCTGCAGGGCGTTGATCGTTCGATGAGCGTCCGGCGGCAGTTTCAGAACATGAATCGCCTCATTGCCGTTGGCGACGGCATATACCTCCTCAAGGACAGCCGCTCCCTCGGGGTCATCGGTGGCTCCCCCGCCGGCCAGGACCAGTTGAGCGTCGCAGGTTCCGTTCAGCAGATTGAAAGCCTTTATAACCCCAATCGGATCTTTGAAACGATCAAAGCGGGAAATCTGGGTAAGAATCGGCGTCCCGTTCACGATACCATATCTGTCCAGCGTGGCCTTTACCTCCTTGCGGGAAAGGTCAACATTTTTCTCCGACAATGGATCAATACTGGGCGCAACAATAAATTGCGGATGATTGAGCCTCCGGGCGAAATCGGGCATGGAAAATATGGAACCGTCGTATCCCATAACCTTGGAGCGGATATAGTTCCAGACCTTTCGGTTCGGCCGGCTGGCGTCAATATGACAGCGCCATATCCACTTCCCTTTTCGGTTTGGGCAAAGATCCAGAAGCATGGCCGGCTGAGGATCGTGGATCACGACAAAGTCGGCTTCTTCAAGGATCGGACGAAGTCGGTCGGCATTGGCCGCGATCGTATCCTCGTAGGACTTGATCATCGTCTGCGTGAGGGGGACTTCGTTGCCCTGGAGACCGTTGTGAAACGCCTTGGTCGTCTGATAAAAGGCCGAGTTGCCTTCGACTATTTCCCAGGAAGCATCCAGTCCCAAATCGTTCATCAGGGGGATCATCCAGAAAAGAATCTCCGCCACGCCGCCGCCCTCCCGGGTCGAATTGACGTGGACCACCACAGCACCTTTCAGGTCAACAGAGAGCTGGCGCAGCCTCGAGGTCGCCACCGAGCCTATTATCCGCTCATAGTCAGTAAGGGTTCTATCCATAAACCTTCTCCGACGCGACGCCGCCTGCAACTTCGATCAGGCTCTGTTTCAGTTCCGGCAATGACAAATAATAGAAATCGAGCCCGGCCAGCGCTCCCAGCAATTTCCCGTATGGCCGGTCAAACCCGGAAATCCAGACGGAGAAGTCATCCAGTCCGTTATCCGTTCGGCGGCGGGCTTCTACGAAATGATAATAGATCGAACCAAGAGACATCTGAGGTAAAGCGGTACGCAAATCCTCAGGACTCACCAAAAATATCCCGGTGTCGAAGACGACCGTCGCCGCCTGCATGAAGTGGAAATCACGACCGGGCGGCGCCCAGGGGATGTAATAGATTTCGGCCAGCCGCTCCTCAAGAATATCAAGCACCTGCATCCGCAAATCTTCCAGCGAGTCCATTCCGTATGGGTTGATAATGGCCAGCCTTTCCGCGAGAACCCGGTCACGAAGCTGGCGCGCCGCCCAGACGGCGAAATCATTGCGATATTCGGGGTCATCAAAGGTCGGGCGGATGACTGTTTCGCAGAAGTGATGAAAAAGGCACTCCACCGAACACTGGCTTATACGCTCCTGCAATTCCCGAAGGTTCATGGCGTTTCTAACGCCGGCCATTCTCGTAATCAGCGTGCAGTCTTTAATCTGAAACGGCATATTTCCTGTTTCGGCCATTGCCTTTATTCCCTTTAGAATTTGCCCGGACACACCAACCGAGCAGGTTGCGAATGTATAACTAAGTATGCCTTCTTTGTCAAATCGTTCGGGAGCCTGAATCCCCCCGAACGGCAATAATAGATAGGTATAGTTTAGTCCAATTTCCGATATATTCAAAAATCAGGGTCAGGATTTTATCTTTGCCGACATTAATTCAGCCATCTTTTCCACCTGGTATTTGGCCTTATCGGCGGCGTTAAGAATTTTACGGGCTGCCTTAAGAACACCGGACACGCTTTTATCACTGATTCTGCCGGCGGCATTAAGCTGCATCAGGCTTATCACCGGCAACGAATTAACCAGATGCTCAAGTCTTTCTTTGTTTATCCAGAACGCCTCATTAAACCGGTTGAGTTGCAGATATTCGCTCGCGAGAGGATCTTCCAGTACCATTTCCACGAAATTAGCGATACCCGACGCAGGCCCGACAATAAGTAAATCTTCAAACTTGGTCAGCATTGCCACCAGCAAGGCATCTATGCGAGCTTGCGCCTTATCACCGAGGAAACCGGCAAACAATTCAGCTATTGTTTTTCGCAACAGCCAGTCTTCCAAGTGGATATAACTCAGCTTATCCTGAGGCGCGACATCATCGGGCGAAGACAACTCTCCCAACCGGTGAACGGCGGCCCACGCCACGGCGACGTGCCGTCCCGGCTCCTTTACAGGTCGATCAAATTGAGCCAAAACCTTACTGGCGATCTTGTCACTTATCGGAAACTTCTTGATTTTTTCTTCAAGCGGAACGGCGCTTATCTCTTTTGTTATATTCTGAAGGATTTCTTCATAGTCTTCGCCGGAACCTGCAAAATCTTTAACTGCGGCAAGAAAATCCCGCGTCGCCTGAATGAACCTGGAAGACGCTTTTTTATCGTTCTTTGCAAAACCGCGAAGCAGGTCGGCATTCAATAATTCTCGGAAGGGAATAAGAATCGGGTCGAGCTTCATTTCGCGCGCGGCTTCCTCGATACTGTGTACGCCCCGGCCGTTCAGACGGCGCGACAGTTCACTCCACGACCCGTCGCTATCATGGATTTCCCGGAAGTCCAGAAAGGCGTGATATTGATAAGCATACAGCTCCGCGTAAAGACCTTTCTCGGCTATCCGGCGGCCGGGGCGAATATATTCCAACCCCGTTTTGTGGTCGCGAAAAGAATACAGGTACCCATCCCCGGTATTAAGCGCCAGCGCTTCGGCCAGTGTCCTGCGAACCATAACCGCATTGTCGGCGCCGCCGACATTTATCTGTGTAGAAGTGTGAATCCGGCCGCGGGTGGTATTGTAAGCGTTGTTATAAAGGATAACGGCCCGCTCGTCGCCGGCCCGGTTGGAATAGGCGAAAACATTTTCATCGACCCACCCTTCCGGACTATTAAAATCATAAAAAGCAAAATTCTCGGCGCCGCTGAAAAGTCGGCGTCGTCGCATGAGCGGAAAAATCTCAACCTCATGACGTCGCACCATTTCTTCGTCAACAGGCTCATCCCAGTAAGCCCGCCGGTATTCCATGCCGTATTTCTCGGTGAGACCTTCAATTTGCCCGTGACCGAACATCGGCAAACCCGGCATGGTAACCATAAGGGCCGCCACGCCGAAATACTTGTCCCCTTTGCCGAATTGTTCCACGGCGGTGCGTTCATCGGGGTTGTTCATGAAATTGACGAATCGCTTAATAACCTCGGGACTGAATTCCAGAACGTTCTTGACCGTGGTTCGATAGTCGGCGTTGTCCTCCATTTTAAGCATATTCATGAAAGCGCTGTTGTAAACGCGGTGCATGCCGAGCGTACGGACGAAGTAACCCTCCATTAACCAGAAGGCTTCGGCTATAAGAAGAGTGTCGGGCACTTCCGCAGCGACACGATCGACCACCTCTCTCCAGAATTCACTTGGAAACACGGCGCTGAACTCCGCCCCGGACATGCCCCGTTCGGCGCGCGAAGGAACAGCCCCGCCGTCGCCCTGCCTTGGAAACCAGAGACGCTGATAATGCCGTTTGGCCAGCGTCATGGCGGCGTCAAAACGGATAATCGGGAACTTGCGGGCCACATGAAGAATCATCCGAATGACCGCTTCACGCACTTCCTGTATGGTGAAGTCAAGCTGGGCGGTATCGTTCCAGGGCATACTTGTGCCGTCGTTACCGTGGTAGATGTATTTCACGTCGCCGGTCCATTTGTCGATCCGCTTGAACACCACGGCCGCATCGCCGTGACTCCAGTAGCCGTCCTCAATCTGGATAGTAACGCGCTGATCCCACGACAGGTCCTGGCCCGTGTATTGATAGCACGGAAAGGGCGGATAATCGAGCCGGATGAACCAGTCCGGATGCTCGATTACCCATTTGGAATAGATACCCATATGATTAGGCACCATATCACTGGCCAGCCGAATGCCGCGCCGCAGGGCCCGGTCGTGAAGATTTCGATACGCCTCTTCACCGCCCAAATCCTCGGCGATGGTATAATCGTAGATCGAATAGGCTGAAGCGGAGGCTTCGGGGTTACCCATAATCTGTTTGATTTTCTGCGAGGCTTGTGAGCGCTCCCACAGCCCGATCAGCCACAAACCGGTAAACCCCCACCGGGCCAGCCGGTCCAGTTCTCCATCGGGAATGTCGCTTAGATGTTTAATATGCCGCCGGTATCGTTTCGACAATTGGTCAAGCCAGACGTAAACGCTCTTGGCCAGTATAACAACGTTCGACATCCAGTCGGCGTCCTGGCTGAACATGGCCGGTTCGGGATACCCCAGGTCGCCATAAAGATCACGGCCAAACTGCAGCACCAGATTCGGCCCGGGGCCCAAACCCCGCAGCCGTTGTTCTTCTTTCAGAATATCCAGAGCCAAAAGGAGACGTTCGAGCAGTTCGGGCGGCAGGAAATCCGCCCAGCGCTGCCTGATATAATCGAGCTGACCCTGCATGGAATCGGGCGAGGCCGTCATCGGGGCGCGCAAACACCTAAACAGCGTCATCCCGACCTGCTTTAAGGCAGGTTGCTTTTCAAAATACTGCTCCAGCCCCTCTATGTAGGATTGATACGGGGAGCGTTTTTTCAAATCGACATCGTCAAAAAGCTCTCTGAAAGGTCGAAACGACGGGTTTTCCATTGCCAGGGAAAGAAGTATCATCTCGCCGGCGACCGTTTCGTAGTTCATTGAAATCTCCGAACGACCCGGCAAATAGACATCTTCCGTTTGATCACCCCGGATCACCGACGGCGGCGGGAAAAGATCGACAAACGACCGGGGCGAACGTTCCACCACGGCCCGGCCCCGCTGACGGGCGGTCCATTCGAGCCCCCGGGGAATAGTCCCGGCCATTTCTTCGAAGCAGTAGACATTGAACAGGTACCGCAGGATATCCACGATTACCGCCGTCGAGATCAATTGGCCCGCATAAATATAATCGACGGTGTGCGACAGGCGTGCATATCTCTTATTAAATCGGTCAGCCAAAAGCCTGATACCGTAGATCTCGGTAGCCGCTTCGCGGGCATTTAAGGCTTTAACCAGATCGGCGATGTCAAGGTCTTCCCAGGATTTCCGGGACAGGTGAAAGCCGAAAGGAAAATAGTTATGCAACTGTTTATAAAGCTGGGGACCGGCCATTTATCATCACTTTCTCGTATAACTGTCCTTTATCATTCAATCGGGCGGAAACTGCGCCATAGCTTTTTAATATATATCAATTATGCTAATGACGCCATATAAACGAGAACATCCGGTAACGGCTTATGGTTCCGGCTGCTTTTGTTATCAAAGTCGATAAATGTCAGGTTCAAACAAACAAATCGCCAAACTCAAGTCAGCCGTTTGACCAACGCCCCCTCCACTTTAGCTTTTGCTGCGCCGTACCGATATAAGAGATGATGGGGAATAAATAATGTCAAGCAGAACAATCGTTTACGGCGAGATAATTGACCGGGCCGGGCGTCAGGAATTAATCGGCAGCCATCGCCGCCACACCGGCAATCTGCAATGGAAAGACCATCCGGCGCGGCTGGACGCTATTGAAGAACCGTCGCTGGTATTTGTTGATCTGGACGATCCCCGCTTTTCCAACCCCGAATTCCTTTTATCTCTCTCCACCACCGGAGAAAACATCAGGGTCATCGGAAAACTCAACCAGCCCGATATCGATAAAACCATACGGGTTTCCAAACTGGGCGTAAGCGAAGTATTGACCCCTTCCGAGTGCCTGGAAAGATTGCACATTTTCATGAATGACCTGGAAAAGGAACATGAAACCGAAGATGAAAAACCTCCGGAATACAGCGTCGAATCGCTAATCGGCAAATCCCGCGACATGGCCGGTATTCGCAAAACAATTCGATTGCTGTCTGAAGTTGATTTTCCCAGCGCCCTGATTCTCGGAGAAACCGGAACCGGTAAAAGCCTGGTCACCAAGATACTGCATAATACCGGCGTCAGGTCAAAACACAACCTGGTGGAGGTCAATTGCTCGGCCATACCCGACGAACTATTCGAGTCCGAACTGTTCGGTCATACCAAAGGAGCCTTTACCGACGCCAAGTCGGAGAAGACCGGGCTTTTTGAATACGCTCGGGGCGGCACGCTGTTTTTGGATGAGGTCGGCAATCTTTCTTCGTCGGCGCAAGCCAAGCTGCTTAAAATTCTCGAGGATAAGAAGCTACGCAAGGTAGGCGACGTTAATGTAAAAGATATTAATGTAAGGGTGGTTGCGGCGACCAACACTAATCTTCGAGAAGCCATTGAAACGGGCAAATTCCGCGAAGATCTCTTTTTCCGCCTTAACCTTCTAACGCTTGAGATACCGCCGTTGAGAAAAAGGCCGGAAGATATAGCGCCGATGATCGAGCGTTACCTTACCTTTTACTCCACCATATATAATAAGCCTGATATCGAGATTGAAGATGATGCCGTCAGGGAAATGGAACATTACTCCTGGCCGGGAAATGTCCGGGAATTGTGTAACGTTATTGAAAGGACCGTCCTTTTAAGCAAGAACCGGGTTATCAGACTCAAAGATATTAAAGCGGCTTTAAGGAGAAGCCGTATCAGTCCCGCCGAAAGGCGCCAGATAATAATCGACCTGCCGCCTTACGGTATCAGCCTCAGGGAAATCGAAGAAAACGTAGTCAAGCAGGTGCTTAATATCTTCAACTGGAATAAATCGGAAACCGCCAAATTCCTCGCCATTTCCCGCCCCCGGTTGAGAAGAATAATCGAGACCGGCGGATTGGAACAAAACCGACGCAAAAGCTGAGATTGGAACAATTCGTTCCAACTCCCTCCGTTTATTGTAATCCGTGTAAGCATAACAGATTGTCCAAACCTTATTGGCCGATCTGGAACGCACTGTTCCAAACGCCTCCTTTTCCCCTCCTTTCCCCGAAACCTGCCTTATGCTCCTAATAGATTGACAAACAAGAGATTATAATAATCCAAAATTCCCGGCATTCAGCTTGCACAGTCTCCTACTGCATCAAAAAATAGAAATCTCTTCAACCAATAAATTGAGGAGCGTTGCAATGATGAATTCTAGACTTTCCAAAATGACCCTGAAGGCCGGAGTTGCCGTTGTTATCGCCCTGGTAGCGCTGGCAGGATGCTCCAAGTCGCCTTTGGGTATCGAGGCCGAGAAGCCTGAACCGAAGCTTTTAACGAGGGCGCCGATGTTCACCTCGGGTGCCCAGCTTTCGTCCGCCAATTACGAAATCGAACAAATTATTTCCGCTGCGGAAGGCGGCCGGCTGGTCCTTTATGACGTAATCCTCGACATTCCCCCGGGAGCCGTTGACAATGATACGCTTTTCAGCATAGCTATTCCGGATATCACCGTATTCTACAACGATTTTGGCACAAGCGGCCTGGAATTCGATGAACCGGTTACGGTAACCATGTCTTATCGGGAAGCCGATCTGTCCGGCGTCAATGAGTCCACCATCCGCATAGCTTGGCATAATAACAGCACCGACAAGTTTGAAGACGTCGATTGTGCAGTTGATTTCGATAATAAAACGGTCACTGCCGAACTGTATCATTTCTCCGCCTACGGACTGATTTCCGACGAGTAATAATTATTGCCGGAGAATTTAACCACTTAACCTAACGGGAAAGAATGATGAAAGAATTAGCCATAAAAAGCCCGGATCGCGAATTTTGCTCGGGGATCAGGGATGGCTTGACGCTTCTAAATCTTGCCCGGGGTTGGCTCAAACAGGGTAATCCGGTGGTAGCCGTCGAACTGCTGAAATCAGCCGTACGCTCTACTGAAGCCGAACGCGACAGGGAGTTGCTGGCGCAGATTCTCAAGTCGATCGGCCGCACCATGATGATGCAGTCGGAATGGGAAGGCGCCGACACTCATTATCTCGAAGCCCAGCGCCTGTTCCTTGATCTGGAAAACTACAAAGGCGCAGCGGAATGTATCCGCAACCGCTCCAATATGTATTTCCAGAAAGGGAAATATAAGGAATCGGAGGAGCTTTGTGGTCAGGCTCTGGAATGGGCGACGCAGATAAATGATTATGAATTGCGCGCAACCATCTTGAACACGCTGGGCGCGATAAAATCGGCTACCGGCGACCTGAGAGAATCTATTAAGATATTTAAACTATGCCTGGCCGACTTCCAAACAAGCGGCAATAAAATACGGCAGGGGTACGTTTTGCTCAATATCGGACTTACCCAAACGGAGTTGACCGAGTATGTCGAGGCCATAACAAGTCTGGAAAAGTCGCTCGCCATCGCCCTGGACGGCAAAGATTTAAATCTGGTGGAAATTTGTTACCAGAACATCTCCAAGTGTTACCTGGCGCAGAAAGAAACAAACCTGGCCAAGTCCGTGATCGACACTGCCCGCAAAATTCTGCCGGGGCTCAATTCCAAAGCCCTTGAAACGGAATTGAACCTGGTCGATTGCAGAATCCTGCGAATGACGGGCAATATCAAAGGCGCTGAGGACCTGATCGAAAAAACCTATCAAATGGCCATTGAAAATAAGTTGACGGCGCTGGAAGCGGATGTGCTCTTTGAGCAGGGGCTGCTGGAAAAGGACAAAGGCAACTTTGAGTTGGCTATAGCCAAACTTGATGCCGCCGTTAACCAGTATGGTTTGCTCGGCGTCGAGAAGAGTTTCAAGGAAGCTATCCGGACGCTCGAACAACTTAAAAGGAACCTTAATGGCTGATGGACTGACAGCGCTTGGGATGGGAAGCAGAGTCGACGGAGAACCGCCAGGTCCTTTGTCGATGGAGAACCCGGCCGCAGAACCGGACTGGAGCAATACCGTCGACAACCTGCTGAACCTGGCAAGGCAGGCCAATAAATCGTTTGATTACGACCGAGCCATCAATTACCTGTCGAATCTGGAAGGGATCTGGGATTCAAAGGGGCTACCGGAATTTTCTCTGGATTTGCGCTTTGAGCTCCACCGGGAAAAGGGGAAGGCATACGCCGCCAAAGGCAAATATGAAGAAGCTATCGAGGAATACAAGAAAATCCTTGAGTTTTGCCATGATTCCCGCTACCTGTCGGCCAAGTCGGAGACTTTTACCCAAATCGGTCAGCTCCTGGCCAAACAGGGCGATTATGATCGCGCGCTTGGATACGTACAGAGAGCTATCGGCGCCTACCGGCGTCTGAAAGACGACCAGGGTATTTGCAGAGCCCTCCGTAACCTGGGCGTGATCTACGTCGAGCTTGGTGAATTTGAGGAAGCCGAACTCAACTATCAGGAAGCGATCGAAATCGCTCAGAAGATCGGCGACCGGATACTGTATGCCGATTTGGTCAACAACCTCGGCGCCATTATGAATATGAAAGGGTGCTGGAAGAGGGCGCTGGATCTGTATAACGAATCCCTACATATATACGAATCGGACAACCAAGTCCGGAAAAGCGCCTATACCAAGAATAACCTTGCCATAACTCTCGCGGAACAGGGCATAAACGACGAAGCCTTTGATCATTTCCAGCAGGCTTACAAGATTGCCACGAGTATCAAGGACGCCTCCCTGACGCTTATCGTCGATATTAATCTGGCTGACTTATTCCTCAAAAAGGGGGTCATGGTCAACGCGAAAATCCACTGCCGGAAAGCCGAACATTACTTGGAGCAGGCCGGGTTGATCAACAGCAACCTGGTCGAGGTAAAGAAAATCGCCGGTAAAATCGCTTTGCGCGAAAAAGATCAAAACACCGCCTTAAGGTATTTTAATGAATCGCTGAAACTCAGCCGTCAGGCCGGAACGAGATTTCTGGAAGCCGAGGTGCTACTGGAAAGAGGAACCCTCCTGAAAATGATGCGCCGGAATTTTGACGCGCTAAACGACTTGGAAGCGTCATTCCAGATATTCACAAGCCTGAAAGCCCAGGGTAAACGGGAACAGACCGAAAGGGTCATTAATTCAGTCGAGAGATTGTACCTGGATATCTTCAATTCAATGGCAAGAGAAGTCGATCAGAAGGATAAATATACCAAGGGTCATTCCGACCGAGTGGCTTCGCTGGCGCTGCTTCTTGGCAGGCAACTGGGTCTGCGCACCGATGAACTTAAAACCATCGTCGCCGCGGCGCTTCTGCATGATATCGGCAAGATCAAAATTGACGATAATATTCTCAAGAAGGCCGATAAGCTAACCGACGAAGAGTATTTCCGCATAAAGAAACACCCGGAACTGGGGATCGAACTGCTGCGCGGCAAGGACCTCCTCTGGGATATAAAGCCATTGATCCTCCATCATCACGAAAAACTGAACGGTACAGGCTATCCCCTCGGCCTTAAAGGAGAAGATATTCCCCTGGGAGCAAGGCTTATCTGCATCTCTGATGTTTTTGACGCTCTGACTTCGGACAGGGTTTACCGTTCCGCTTACAACCCCGGTGAGGCTCTTGATATTATGCGGAAAGAGTCGGGGACCACTTTCGACCCGTTTCTGTTGAAGTGTTTTATTGAAATGATTAGATCCGGAAAAGGCGACCCGGTTATCAATGCCCGAACCAGCGAGGATGAGCTATACGGCATCTGGTCACAGTGCATGGTAGATAACAAGGAAGAGTTAAAGAACGACAGTGCACCGGTAAGCGAGCAGCGCTCGTCAGGCTGAAGGAAGGAACGTAAAAAGTATTTACAGCATAAAGGGAAAGTCGCAAACAGACAAATAACCTGATACCCCTTTCCTTTGGGCGAACTCCACCCCCGTGCAGAAAACCCCCTGACGGTAGCGTCAGGGGGTTTTCATATCGTAGACAAACGATAAGAGAATCATATTATCTTCGAATAAAGCCGGTGGTACCGGAAGGTTCGAATGATCGGTGGTCTATTGACTTTGCCCGGATCAGATTGTCAACCGCCGCCGGTTGAAATGCCCGATGGTAATAAATGATTTCACGCGAGAGTATCGGGTCATCATGGTAGGCTATTCAATCACCTGTGAGAGGGTAGCTGCTATACCAGACCGGATTGTCCGTAGCAGAACATATTCACCAATTCATTTTAACAATCCCGGCCTGGATGACGACTACGCCAATCGTAATAAGCGCTCCGAGAGGTCCGAAGCGCCAGGCACATTTTCTCAACCCGGAAAGTGGAGTGGTAATCTTCGATAAAACGGTACCTCATCGGGGTTTTGTCGAGAAAATGGCCAAGGCCTTTTCTAATATGTCGCGCTTCTCCTTTTCTCTTCGGTTACCAGCCGCACCGGCTCGATCTTGAAAGTACGGTCATAGCTGCGACACTTCCCATTCTCAGTCATCTGGACACCTCCTGATAGAATCATAATACTATCCTTTCGCCCTATCCGCTAAACAGGGGGAGGTTCAATGCGGGCTTGGCCGTCTTCAATGGCGTGACGTTGGTCCAATTCTATGCAGGTATCTTAACCGATTGGGCATCGATGTCGCTATTTATCTTCCTGCCGAAACCCAAGTGGCGGGCGATCTGCTTAAAAAAGAGTTTCTGTTGAGTTAGTCGATAAAATATTTCCAAATAGATCTGTTTTGTTTCCATAAGAATTTTTTGTTGATTTACCTATTACTGTCGATAAAATAATGGGGTTAGTCTCTACCGCTTTTATATATTGGAACGGAGGTACCCTTGGGGTTTTTTGATTTGATCTCAAACGACATCGGCATAGATCTGGGAACGGCCAATACGCTGGTGTTTGTCCGGGGACAGGGGATTGTTCTCAACGAGCCGTCGGTGGTGGCCCTCGAACGGATTTCGAACAAGGTGGTGGCTATCGGTTCGGCCGCCAAGGAGATGCTGGGACGCACCCCCGGTGAGATTGTTGCTATCCGGCCGCTGCGCGACGGCGTCATTGCCGATTTTGAGATTACCGAAAAACTCCTGGGTGATTTTATCAAGCGGGTAGTGCGACATAAGTATTTGATGAAACCCCGCATTGTGATCTCGGTACCGTCCGGTATTACCGAGGTGGAAAAAAGAGCCGTGCGCGATTCGGCGGAGAATGCCGGCGCGCGTGAGGTGTATCTTATTCAGGAACCGATGGCGGCCGCTATCGGCGTCGGTCTGCCGGTCGATCAGCCCTCGGGCACGATGGTTATTGACATCGGCGGAGGCACTTCCGAAATCGCCGTGATTGCCCTCAACGGTATTGTCAGCGTTACCTCCATCCGGGTCGCCGGCGACGAGATGAACGAAGCGATTATTATGTATCTCCGCAAGAATTATAATCTCCTGATTGGCGAGCTTACGGCTGAAGAGTTGAAAATAAGTATCGGTTCGGCCTGCCAGTTGGAGCAGGAGCTTTCGACCGAGGTAAGAGGCCGTGACCTTGTGGCCGGCGTCCCGAAATGTATCAAGCTGTCATCGGTGCAGCTTCGGGAGGCGCTGGCGGAGCCGATTGAGGCGATTATAGAAGGGGTTCGGCGGTCGCTGGAGCAGACTCCGCCGGAGCTGGCTTCCGATATCCTTGAACGTGGAATTGTCCTGACCGGCGGGGGGGCTCTTCTTCGCGGACTGGATAGACGGTTGCGCGAGGAAACTAACCTGCCGGTCTATGCCGCCGACGATCCGCTCACCTGTGTCGTCCGTGGATCAGGCAAGGTGCTCGAAGATATGCAACTATTCGACAAGGTTCTTATCAAAGCCCGCCGGGATTGATTTTAATTGCATTAAAGCGTCGATATGGGCCGCTTCCGATATCGGGAGCGGCTCTTTTTTTAATCTGTACTTCCTGTTATTATACTTTGTAAAACTATCAGGACATTGAAAATCGTCCCGGTGAATTGAATAGTCAGAACCGATTTTGCTTGAGTTAATGGATTTTCGAATTATCTATATTCCATTGGTCTTTTTGCGGTTTCGGTTGTCAAACCGGTAGAATGTAGAAAATAACGGATGATGCCTGACGAGCGGTTGTTGACAGAAAAAGCCATAGGCGGCGATAAGAAGGCGTTTACTGCGCTGGTCGGGCGTTATCAGAACAGGATTTTTGCCTTTATTATGAGAATGACAGCCAACAGAGAAACGGCTCTCGACCTGACCCAGGATACTTTCCTGGCCGCTTATCAGAACCTCGCCGGTTTCAGAAAAGAGTCGCGATTCTCAACCTGGCTGTTTCAAATAGCCGCCAACAAGACAAGAAACTTCCTGAAGAAATCGAAAAAGGAAATGGCACTGCCGGACGATTATGACCGGGTATCCGAATCTTATCGGCCTGACGACGAATTGGAAAGAAAAGAGTATGAACAGGCATTATTGGAAGCTGTCGCTTCGCTTCCGCTAAAGCAGAGAACGGTTTTCAACCTTCGTTTTTACGAGCAACTCAAATTCGACGAGATCGCCCGGATTCAGGGAAGTTCCGTTTCGGCGGCAAAGACCAACTTTGCCGAAGCTCTGAAAAAGCTGAAAAAGAGGCTGGGTGGAAAATGAACTGCCGCCGGGTAAAAGAGTGGCTGGACGGTGATATTACGTCGTCGGGAATCGAGCTTCCCGATGAAATAAGAAAGCATGTCGATTCCTGCAACGAGTGCCGGGCCTATTACCGGGAATTGCTCGAATTGAGAGAAAAGCTGGGCGGGCTAAATAATATCACGCTTACGGCAGACGAATCGAATCAGTTAATCCTGAAGATCGAAACGGCGATTGACCATTCGGCGCAACCGGATTCAAAACGGTCACTTGCAAGGTGGACTAAAATAATCGCACGACCGGTGCTGGCCGTGGCGGCGCTGCTGATTATTACTATGTTCTCGACTCCGTATCTGCCGACCGATCTGACAGTTACTCAGGAGATAGAAGAGATTTTGCCGAGCCGGACCGGTCAGGAAAATTTTCTGCAACTTCTGCTAAATGGCGATATTGATTACCTGTCGTCGCTTCTGGATCAGTCTTCGATTTCATATATAACGGATCAGGTGAAACCGGGGCAGGTTGATGATATCCTGAACGATATCTCCGCCGAGGAGATGGAATGGCTGACGGAAAATCTGAAAATGGAGATATAAGGTGAGAAAAACGTTTCGCATATTCGGGTTGTCTCTTACGCTCCTTGCTTTAGCCTCTTTGATCGCAGCACAACAAAACGTACAGCGTCTCCACGGTAAAGGCCCGCACGGCAGGGATAATTTGGGGGCTAATATCGAAGGTCTCCGTTTGCTGAAGCTGCTCGAAGTTCTTGATATGCCTGAAGAACAATCGGAAAAATTCATTCCGCTTTTCCATAGTTTTCGGAAAGACATTAAGGAGCTGCAACGAGAAAGAAAAACCGCTTTTGATACGCTGGTTTACTACCTGCATCAGCCGGATGCCGATGAGAAATTAACAGTGTGCTTTGCCGCAATTCGAGAAAATCTTGAGAAATTAGATGCTCGCACGCATAAGTTTTTCGATGATTGCAGTGGTATTTTAACGGCTTATCAACTTGGACGGCTGCTTTTGTTTCATGAACGGTTTGAGCGGGAGGTCCTTGAATCTCTACGGGAGTTTCGTCGCTGTGGAACGTCGAGTCCGCCGTTTGAGGGAAATAATAAACCAAATAGATGAAAGGAGTAACAATGAAACGGTTTTTGTTTATCACCGCGATCCTGTCCCTTCTGGCCGCACCGGCGGCTGTGGTTGGTCAGGGGTATCATCATGGCCCGATGGGGCCCGGGGCGCCGGGTGGACCGGGGCATGGCAATCTGCTCGAATGCAAAAAAGATATCAATCTTTCCGAAGATCAAATGGAAAAGATTGAAGAAATCAATTTCAACCACCGCCAGATGATGATTGATCTTAAGGCTGAGCTGGAAAAAGCGAAACTGAAAAAACGGCGTGAAATGTACTCCGATGCACCGAATAAGACAAAGGTTTTGGTTCTTACAAAAGAGATCGTCAACATCCAGGGGAAAATGGCCGAAGCCAAAGTAGAACATCGATTTGCACTACGGCAGATACTAACAAAAGAGCAACTTGAAAAATGGAAGGAATGTCGGCAAAAGTGCAAAGCAGGCCAAGGACCCGGCCTGAATGGCGATCGGCCGGGACGTGATATCGGCGGATGGCAGGGAAAACGCCAGGGACGCATTTAAACCTTAAAATATTAAGAAGACATCTCGTAGATAAGGGTCGGCTGATACGCTGACCCTTTTTTCTGCCAATCTGGCAGAAATACGCCGATTTTGCTTGACTTTACCCGAATCAACGGCGATTTTCTTAATTTAAGAGGTCAAAATATGCCGAAACGACAGAACTCGGATTGGATTCTCGATTTCATTCGTAGTCAAACCGATCGCCCAATGAAGATCAAAGAACTGGCTCGGACAATAGGCGTCAATTCGACCGATTATCCTCAATTTCGCCGGACTGTCAGGGGTCTTGTCAGCGACGGGAAACTGGTCAGGTTAAAGCGTGGTAGAATAGGTTTGCCCGATCAATTAGACCTGGCGACCGGCACGATTGCAATAACTCGCTCCGGTTTCGGGTTTTTGAAATGTGATCGCGGAGACGAAGAGATATTTATTGCCGCTCGTGACCTGCACACCGCGTTTGACGGCGACCGGGTACTGGTTCGCCTGAAGCCGGGATTCGGCTTTAAGGGTAAGCGCGAAGGTGTGGTAATTGATATCGTTGAACGGAAAACCAGGCAACTGGTCGGGAAATTAGTTAAAGGGCGCGGCTATAATTATGTTGTACCGGATTCGAAAAATTTCCAGCGTGATATAAGTATTATTAAGGCTGGTACCGGTCGGGCTCGCGACGGGGAAAAAGTCGTTGTCAGCCTCGAGGACTGGACTGACCCGTACCTGCATCCCGAAGGCAGGGTGATCGAACGGCTTGGTTTTCCGGGCGATCCCGGCGTCGATACCCTTTCGATAATCCGTAATTTCGATCTCCCCACCGATTTCACTGATGAAGTGCTCAAGGAAGCGGAAGAGGTTGCTTCCGACTGGAAAGGCGAAATAAGAAAAAGGACCGACCTGACCGGGCTGACTTTGTTTACCATCGATCCCTCCGACGCCAAAGACTTCGATGACGCGGTTTCGATTGAGATGGTAAACGGCCGTTACCGTCTGGGAGTGCATATCGCCGATGTTTCCCATTTCGTACGAGGCGGCTCGAAACTTGACAATGAAGCGTTCAAGCGGGGCACGTCGGTCTATTTCCCTGACCGTGTGATTCCGATGCTTCCGGAGAAGCTCTCCAATGACGTCTGTTCTCTTCGCCCCGCTCGGAAACGGCTGGCTTATTCGGTTTTTTTGGAATTCGACAGGGAAGGAAATACACGGGATTATCAACTGCACCCGTCGGTGATCAGATCCCGCGCCCGGTTGAGTTACGGCGAGGTGCAGCAGTTTTTCGACGGTGAGGAGCCGACCGGGCGGGTCTTGAGGGTGGCTGATGAGCTTCGTATCATGCGCGAGTTGGCCCGGATTCTGCATAAAAAGCGCGATCAGGCCGGGTCGCTTGATTTCGACCTGCCGGAAGCCAAAATCACCCTTGACAAAGAAGGGAACGTGATCGAGATCGGCAATCGCATCCGGACAGAGTCGCACCGGCTTATCGAAGAGTTTATGCTGGCGGCCAATCGCCAGGTGGCGCTTCATTTCTTCCGCAATGCGCAGCCGATTCTGTACCGCGTTCACGAACGGCCGGACATGGAAAAGCTGGAGGCGTTTTCATATCTGGTGAAAGGGTTTGGTTACCGTTTCCCGGTGTCGCCTAATATGCCTGCGCGGGACTTTGCTCGATTTATAAATCGCGTTAAGGGTAAACCGGAAGAAGAGCTGATAAACGAACTGCTGCTCCGCTCCATGAAAAAAGCGATTTATCAGCCGAAAAACATCGGCCATTTCGGGCTGGCCTTTACTCACTATCTGCATTTCACCTCGCCGATCAGGCGTTATCCCGATCTTTTGGTGCATCGTCTTTTGAAACAATTGAAAAAGGGAAAATACCCGGTCAGGCTGGCGCAAAAACTCGGCCCGGTTCTGTCCAACGCCGGCAAACACTCCTCGGAAATGGAACGACGGGCTATGGAAGCGGAACGCGAGGCGGTGAAGGCCAAGCAGGCGGCTTATATGGCGGAGCGGATAGGCGAGGAATATGATGGGATCATATCCGGTATAATCAACTTTGGATTTTTTGTTCGCCTGGTCGGTCCGGGTTGTGAAGGTATGGTCAGGGCTTCCACGATTGACGATGATTATTACCGCTATGACGAGTCTGGGTATCGTCTGGTCGGCCGCCGGCACGGAAGGGTATTTCGTTTGGGTGACAAGATCAGGGTGGGCATTCTGCGGGTTGACGTCGAGGCTGCGGAAATAGACCTGTATCTGCTTCAGCCACAACCGCCAAAAGAAAAGCCCAAAGGAAAACGATCGTTGAGGAAGATGGAAAAATGAAGCGAGTTGTTCAGTCGATTCTATTCTTCGCCGAAAAGGATTATCCCTTTATCCATTCCTCCATCGGCTCGGGCAGGGTTCGCATGGTTGGCGAACCGTCGGAACTGATCGAAGCGGTCAAGCACGACAGGTTTTCCGTCATCCTTTTCGATACGGTCCATCCGAGGTTTTCGGAATCGCTGGTTATGCGCGTTTATCGCAGAACGCCATTGGCTGAATTCTGGCTGCTTGCCCATGACAAGCATCATACTCTCCCTGAATATATGATAGATAACATCTTTTCGTATAATATCAGGAAGGCGGAATTTGAAACCAGGATCAAGGCGGTTCTTCGAATAAAGGCTTTTCTGGAGGAGTATCACATGGTCGGCAAGTCGGCCAATCTTAAACAGGTTGCCGAAATGATCTCGCAGGTGGCGCCGACCGATATATCGACCCTGATAATCGGGCCGTCCGGATCCGGCAAAGAACTGGTCGCCCGGGCGCTGCACCGCCATTCTACCCGAAAAGATAAACCGTTTATTGCCGTAAACTGCGGTGCGCTGGCCGAGGGACTTCTTGAGTCGGAGCTTTTCGGCCATGAGAGAGGTGCCTTCACCGGCGCGATCGGCAAGCGCGAAGGAATATTCAAGCGGGCCGACGGCGGCACCGTCTTCCTTGATGAAATCGGTGAAACTTCGCCGGCATTGCAGGTGAAACTTCTGCGGGTTCTGGAAGAGGGGAATTTCAACCGGGTCGGCGGAAGCGAACTGATTCATGCCGATATCAGGGTGTTGGCGGCGACCAACCGCGAGCTTACCGAGGCGATTGCGGAGAAGGAATTCCGCGAGGACCTTTATTATCGATTGGGCGCCATTCGAATAAACCTGGCCGGTCTGGTCGAACGTAAAGCCGATATTATTCCGCTTATAAATCATTTTTTCAGGGAGCAAACCGGAACGGTTCGGGGCATCTCGGAGCGGGCCACGGAGATGCTGATAGGCTACGGATGGCCCGGCAATGTTCGTCAGTTACGCAATTTTGTCAGCCATATGGCGGTAACCGCCGGCGAAGGTGAAATTTCGGAGAGTCACGTCACACAATTCATCGAGGAGCAGGGGTACGTTGAACGCCACCTGCCGGTCGTTACCGACAAAACCCCACAGCAGGCGGAATTCCAACTGATCTACCGGGCGCTGCTTTCGCTGGGTCAGGAAGTTCGGATGATGCGCGACCTGATTATCGAAAACCTGCCTTCAGGGCGCGAAGCGGTTGAACCTCACGATATCACTGATCCCTACCGGATGGAGAGTATCGAAGAAGTGGAAGAGCAGTTGATAAAACAGACTCTTGAGTCGGTGGGGGGCAATCGCCGTCAGGCGGCGGGGCGGCTTGGTATCGGTGAACGAACCCTTTACCGTAAACTAAAAAAATACGATATTGATTAAATTCTGCGCAGTAATTCTTTTATTGCCCGTTATGTGTTTGCCGATTTGCGGGAAAACATATTCGGCCCCTTTCAACATCCCCGACCCGGAGGAGGTATACGAAGCGTATAGCGACGGATTTATCGACTACGAGGAGTATCGCGCATTACTTGAGATCTCGCGCGGTCGAAGGTTCATACGCAGCGATTCACTTTTTCTTTTACAGTTTCCGGATTTGCTCACAGGTTTTTCATCAAATCCGCTTTTTACTCCTGTAGCCGATACGCTAATGTCCCCACAGAGAGAAGAAGAAATAATTCCATCGCGATGGAACCGGCAGATTCTCTATCGTCAATACCAGAAGCTAACGGGTGAAGATGAGCGAAAAAGGCTGTTTCGCTTTCGGTCTTCCTTTGATCGTTTGGCCTTATACGGGGAGTATGAGACGGAATACTCGGGCGCGCACAAATGGGGACAGAGGTATCTGGAATACTCACTCACGAATCAATCGGGCGACTACAGTCTGACCGTCGGCAGTTACAAGGATCGTTTCGGGCTGGGGCTGATTTACGGTTATCATGGTCAACTCATCGACAGACCTGATGAATCGGATAATTTGGAGAGACTTCTTTATCCCCGCTACGGCGGTTCCAATGGCGTTATTGTGACCGCCGAAAGAGAAATCGGAGAATACAAATTTGTGTACGATACCGATCGCAACGAAGCGTTCGGCAAAGACTATTTCGGCTTTTCCATGCCACTGACCGGCGGAAATCATTCGTTTCAATTATCCGGTGGTTATGGCCATTTGCGCAATCGAACGAATCAATCACGGCTTGACGCAACATTTCTTTCTATGTATGGTCGATCAAATCTTTTCCTTTCCGATGCCGACTTCGAGCTGGCGGTCGCGTCATTTGACAAGAAGATACCGGTTGCCGGAGCATTATATTTCAGGCGGAAACGTCGCGTAGTTTCGGTGACCGTAACAAGCTGGCATTATGACGATGATTTCCCGTCATGGTTTTCCGGCGGGCCGTCTTCAAGACGATACCGGACGATTTCACCGGGCGATATCGGTCTTTCCGTCCGCGACCGGTTCGCGGGTGAAACCGGCGGAGTGGTCAAAACCACGACTGCACTTTCGAAGAAACTGTCTTTATATTCGGCCATAGGATACGCCTGGCGGGGATTCGACGATAATCGAGTCGAAACGCGTCTGGGCGTCAAATATAGATTAAACGATATTTACCGTACCAGAGTCGATTGTTACTGGAGATCGGATGACCTATATTCGGGCGACCGTTCGCAGCGAAGGATACAGTATGAACTTGTCCGGGATAAGGGGGATATACGGTCCCGAATCGTTTTCGGGCATCGATTTGACCGATACGGCGAACGCGATGATTATCTGGTCTATTTCGAGAGCAGGCTTATTAATCGATTGGGGCGATTGAGATTTCTGTGTAAGCTGGATCGTTTGCGGTTTGACAATATCAAAAACAACTACATGTATGTTGCTCTCTCCCATGAGACCGAAATCAGCGGTGGTTTGAGTTCGTATATCAAGTACAGTTATCGTTACCGGCGAGGGCAGCCCGGCAACAGCTATGGGATGTTGCGCTGGGATTTCAGTTGGGCCGTTAAATAGGATTATCCGTTGATTATGCGACGCAGTTTAATAATATTATTTTACCTGCTTTTTCTCGCGAGTTTGTCGTCGGGTCAAAGATCTTTTGACGGCCCGATTCTGTCGGAATTCCTTCCCAAT
Organism: uncultured Ignavibacteriales bacterium; assembly: GCA_964611355.1. Classification (GTDB taxonomy): domain Bacteria; phylum Zixibacteria; class MSB-5A5; order GN15; family JAAZOE01; genus CAZSYD01. Next base: position 59,458 of record CAZSYD010000001.1, read on the forward strand.
CAAACCGGTGACTTGGAAACCGAATGGATTGAACTATGCAATCCAACCGATTTTGACGTCGATCTGCAGGAATACAAAATCGGAGACGAATTAGGCTGGCGCGATATTTCCGACACCGCGCTGATTCTTCTTTCCGGCGGATATATTATCCTATCCCAGGATATGGGCCGTTTTCTTGAATATTATTCCGATTTCAATGGAATCGTCACTTCCCCGGACGGATGGCAGATACTCAACAACGACGGCGACATGGTGCGGCTGGGGGATGCTTCCGGCCATACGATTGACAGTGTCGTTTATGACAAGGCCTTTGCAGATAATCGCAGTTGGGAAAGGTATATTGACGCTGACAGGAAGTCATTTTGGGGCGGTTCGTTCGACCCGGCCGGTTCTACACCGGGTTTTCCAAACAGCTATTTTTACCCGCGCTTAGGCAGCATTGATATTGAAATATCGCCCGATCCGTTTTCGCCGGACGGGGACGGTTTTGAAGATGTTACAATCATCAAATACAATCCGCCTGAAGGCGAATCGTTTGAGCTGGCTGTCTATGATATTTCCGGTCGAAAGGTAAAGACATTTCTTAAGAATGACGTCTCTATTCCAGGCGAAATAACCTGGGACGGCCGGGGCGATGACGGCAGAAGACTGCCGGTCGGTATTTATATCGTCTATGCCCGCGTTGAGGGCGAAACGTCGATGGAAACGAAAAGGACGGTGGTGATAGCGCGATGAGGTCGCTTCGATATGCCACTTTAGGTTTGGTTCTATGGTGCGGTTTTTGTCTGCGCGCCGAAGCAACCGGCCTGTCTTATGCCGACAATCAGGTTTTCTCGCACGGGTATGTCGATTTCGAATCCGCCGGGCCATTGGTCATCACCGATTATCCGTTCGCTTCAACTGGAAAGAAGTTCGCCTTTCAGACTTCTTATCGTCAGCTTTATGCTATCAGGGAATTAACCGACAACCGGGCGGCGGTCGCGGTTTCAATCGACAGGTTTTCCCTCGGCGCGGCTTTGGCCGCCTTTGGCGAGGCTAATTATTTTCATCAGGTTGGTATTTCGTCGTTCGTGAATTATCGCTGCGGAGGCATTGCGGGCGGGGTTGCCGTTGTTTATCATCGCTATTCATTCAACGAAAAGTATGATGCATTATCTTTAACAACTATTAACGCCGGATTCTCTTATACCGGGCAGATGGTGACCTTGTTTGCCGCGACTCGAGCAATCAATCAGCCGACTTACTATGATGGCGGCGAATCGCTGCCGCCGGAGGGAGAAATCGGCATTTCGCTGAAATCGAGCGAAGGATTGGACAGCCATGCCAAAGCGTTGTTTATTCGATACCGGAAGCCGACCGCCGAACTTTCGCAATCATTTCGCCTGTCCGACTATGCGCAGATAAACTGGGCTTTAGTCCTTCGTCCGGCTCGATTCGGCGCAGGATTAAATCTTGAGCATGGCCATTTCGGTTTTGATTACAGATTCTCCCACCACCCGGTTCTCGGCTGGACGCATACGGTGATGTTAACCGTGTTTGGCTAAATCGATTGTTGGGTTTTTCGCTACGCTAAGAACCCAACCCACTATACTGCCCGTTACGAAGAACCTGTTGACTCAATCGCCTTTTAAGTTATAATAATTAACTTATGGAACCTCTCGATATATACGAAACTGAACACCTGCGGTATCCGGCGCCGTATGCGGCGCTGTCGGAAAACAGCCGGGGAAGAAAATTTCCGATTCCGCGAAATCCTTTCCGGACGGAGTACCAGCGCGATCGGGATCGGATTATTCATTCCAACGCTTTTCGAAGATTACAGCATAAGACGCAGGTGTTTGCCAATTTCGGTGAGGAAAGCGATCATTACCGCACCCGGTTGACTCACACCATCGAAGTTGCCCAGATAAGCCGAACCATAGCAAGGTCGCTTGGCCTGAACGAAGACCTGGCCGAAGCGGTGGCGCTGGCGCATGACCTTGGGCATACGCCGTTCGGTCACGCCGGGGAGGAAGCGCTCGATTCGCTTTTAGCCGACAGCGGCGGGTTTAACCATAATATTCAATCGTTGCGCGTGGTCGATTATCTGGAGAAACGGTATCAGGGGCATTACGGACTGAATCTGACCTATGAATTGCGTGAGGCGATCATAAAACACGAAACGGACAGCGATATCGAGATTCCCGATGAATTCAACCCGAATGAACAGCCTCTCCTGGAAGGTCAGCTTGTCAATCTGGCTGACGAAATCGCCTACGATGGTCACGACGTCGATGACGGCATTTCATCGGGGCTGCTGACTCTCGAAATGCTGCGCGAGGTTGATTTTTTGAAGGATATTATTCGGGAGGTCGAAGGCGATCTTGAGGAAAAGACGCCGGAGATGATCCGGACGGCGTTGATTCGCAACCTCGTTAACCGAATGGTGATTGATCTGGTTCAGGAAATCCGCGACCGGTTGCGGCAAAATGGAATTACCTCGGTTGAGGACGTCAGGCAGTCCGTCAATCGGCTGGTGGATTTTTCCGAAAGCCGGAAGGCGTTTAATGAGAAGTTGAAAAGTTTTCTCGAGGAAAACATGTATCATCATCCCGGTCTGGACCGAATGCACGAAAAATCCTGCGAAATCATCATTTTTCTTTTTAAGCATTATCTTGAAAACCCGGAGGATATTCCGGAAGGATTTCGACGTCGTTTCCCCGACCAGGAAATAAAGCGTCTTGCGACCGATTATGTCGCCGGAATGACCGACCGTTTTGCCCTGGCCGACTTTAATCGCCTGCAATGTTGAACATCTCAAATTGCAATGATCTGCACCAAAAGGCCGCATTCGGGGGGGCAGGCCTTTTTACAAAATCTGTAACTCGTTATAAGATAACAGAATTACTCCCGATTGCTTCTCCCGTCCTGACAGGCATGCAGGTTGCCGCTTAAGACTTCCCGGAAGGAAAAATTATGGAACTGTTTTTCGGATCGCACAAAATTTCGGGTGGCAATGCGGCCCCCGGGAACCTGGTGACCTTTTCCATTCCCGACCTTGGCGTCAGGTTCAAAGCCCCTTACGCGGCCGATAATACGGTTCTCGATTACGCGGCCCTTCTGACTCTTTTGGAATTTATTGAAATCAACCCGCAGCTTTTTACCAATCGAGCGCTGGAGCTTTATTGCAATAACTATGACCTCGTGAACCAGGTAAAAGACAGCCGGGTGGAGGATATTGAACTGGCGCCGTTTTTGAGAAAAGCGCTCGAATATCGCAGTAAGCTCAGGTTTTCGCTCAACTGGATACCGGCTCCCGACAATCCCGCTCAGAACCTCGAAATAAATTGACAAAACAGTTCATTGCGGCCTACCTTTGGGTATGGCTTCGTCATTTATTACCGCTGAACATTTGACGATAGAGATCGGCAGGGGCCGATACCGGCCGGTTTATTATTTTTTCGGCGAAGAAGATTTTCGCAAGTCCGAGGCCGTCAAGTATATTTTAAACCATTATGTTCCCGAGCAGCAAAGGGTTTTTAATTTTTCCCGCTTGTCGATTGAAAAGATCGATTTTGAAACGGTCTGCAGCGAGCTGGCCGCTATTCCGATGCTGGGGGAAAGGCGGCTTATACTTATAAACGAAGCTCAGAAACTGAAACCGACACAGCAGAAACGTCTTTTTTCGCTTCTGGGGAACCCTTCGCCGGAGACGATTATTATCCTGTCCAGTCCGGCCGCGCGCACGCCGCGTAAGAATTCAGCCTTTTTCAAGGCCGTCGGCCGTGTCGCTCAGCCGGTACAATTCGGCCGGCTGACCCGGAATATGGCAACGATAAGAATACACAAGCGTCTGGAGTCTGCCGGATTTACTTATGATAAGGAGGCGATCGATCTTTTAATTTCCCTAACCGATGGCGATTTCGGCGGTCTTGATGGAGAGCTGGAGAAGCTTACGCTGTCGTCCGAGAAGGGGAGCCATATTGGATTGGGTGATGTCAAAAGAATGGCCAGTTCATATCAGGATTTCAATATTTTTGAGTTGATTGATTTAATCGCCGAAAAAAAGGCGGATAGAGCGCTTGAGGCTTATCATGATTTAATCCGGAAAGGGATGCGTCCGGCGTCGCTGCTGCGGCAACTTTCAAATCATATTCTCAATTTGCTCAGGGTTCATACCGGCAAACAGGTTTCGGGGGCGCCGTATTTCGTCAACAAGCTCAGGCATCAGGCCCCGCTCTTCGACAAGGAAAAGGTTCTTGACGCCATTTCCCGGATAGCGGCGACAGAGCGGGAAATCAGGCGTTCCGCGATCAAACCGCCCATTCTGGTGGAAAACCTGATTCGCGAAATTTCCAGATAAACTTTGGAAGAAAAAAAAGATATCAGGGTATTCAACAGGGAAACCGGTTTGGACGAATCGGTTCTGGCGGCCTCCGCCCGGCTCGGCGACAAGGCCGCTTTCGGAGAACTGGTCAGGATGCACCAGCGAAAGGTATTGCGGATGGTGGTCGGAATGGTCGGCGATCTTGACAGCGCCATGGATATTGTGCAGGATAGTTTTGTCAGGGCATACCAAGCGCTCGACAGGTTCGATGAAACGCAGCCGTTTTATCCCTGGATATCCAAGATTGCCGGTAACCTGGCTATAAATCATATCAGGAAAAGAAGCCGAGAGACAAGCCTTGATCTGGAAATAACGAAGCAGGCTTCGGCCAACCCGGATCCGCTAAAAAAGCTTCAGCTTGAAGAAACGGATCAGCGTTTCATGAAGGCGGTAGGCGAGTTGCCGACCCAGTATCGGGCGGTCTTTATTCTGAGGAATTTTGAGGAGTTGAGCTACGAGGAAATCGCCGAGCGTTTGGAAATCTCGGTCGGGACGGTCGATTCGCGGCTGTATCGCGCCCGGCGAATACTGGTGGATAAACTGAAAGAGCTATTGGAATAATTATGTCGCATAATTGCGGATCATACAAAGAGAGACTATCGGCTTATCTGGACGGCAATCTGCCGCCGGAAGAGATGGCTGAAATCTCGGCCCATCTGAAAATATGCCCCGAATGTTTGGCCTTGCTGGAGAAAATGAAGCGGTTGGACAGGATGGCGTCCGATTCTCTGCCCGAATTCGACGATTCGGTACTGAATGAACTGGAAAAGAGGATAACCGATGAAATCGACCGGTTGCCCGAAACTTCCGTTAGTAAAGAACCGAAGAAGCCGAAGATTATCCCGATTTGGTATCGGTATGCGGCGGCGGCGGCATCAATTGTATTTGTGTTTCTGATCGGGCGGATGGCCTATGAGGATTCGGCCCGTCAATTCGTGCGGCCGGTACCGGCCGAACCGACTTATTTTGAACACAGGAGGGTGGAGTCTTCACCGCAAAAAGAACTACCGCCGGAAGATTTATCGGACAAAGGGAAATTTGAAAAACGGAAAGCGATTAAGGAGGAAGATAAAGAACCGTCGGTACCGGAAAGACCGATCGAAAAGGTTGATTTGACGTCTCCATCGCGACTTCGCGAAAAGGAAAAGGGAATGGAACGCCGGAAAGTACGGCCGGAGATCGAAACTAAACCGGAAGCTAAAGCAAAACCGGGAATAATCCAATTTGACAAGGAACCGGTTACAGTTACGGAAGGCGAAACTGAGACGATTAATATAAGCAAATCAATAGCCGTACGGGGAAGGCAGGAAAAACAGATTGAGGAACCTCGCGAAGGTGTTCCGGCCGATACCCGGTCCCGGGAAACCGGCAAGGCCTCTTATGCGCCGATTCAGGAACGCGACCGAATTGAAGCAAACGAGGTTTCTCCGCCTGATGTAGTGCCGACTTCCGCACTTGAAGATATGGCCGATATGGATGCGGCTATGCTCAAGAAAAAGGACGAAAAGGCCGGCCTTGAACATACCGGGGAAAGACTACCGGCAGAGAGTTCCCTGGAATCATTTTACGTCTCGGAGATCGCATCGGCGCAGGCGAGTATGTCTGGCCATCAGTATGGAAAAACGGTTGGCGGCGGGGTTGACGATTCGCTGACCATAATCAGGATATTGCTTAAGCGCATCGAGTCAAGGCCGGAAGCCGATACGCCTTATGACCGGATAATCAGTATTTATATGGAAGCGAGAGCCAACTACGATCTTTACCGATTTACCGGCGATAATAGCTGTTTATCGAGAACGTCTGATCTCAGGGAAGCCGCTCTTGAGATTATCCGTATTCGACAAAATAAAGGCAGCGAAGATCCCCGGTTGATGAAATATATGGAAGAAATCAATCGTTGGGATATATCCGAGTGATTTAATTCTTACGGAGAACTATTGCAGGCGCTGGGAAATGGGGTCGTTTTCAAAATCGATGGAATGGTCGGAACAGGAATACCGGCAGGCGCGGCATAATATGGTTGAGCGTCAGCTGGCCGGTCGTGATGTAACTGATCCGGCGGTGCTGGAGGTAATGCGCAGGGTTCCCCGGCACCTTTTTGTTCCTGCCGATTTGCGCCTGGAAGCGTATGATGATTCGCCTTTGCCGATTGGATACGGCCAGACTATTTCTCAGCCGTATGTCGTTGGCTCAATGACCCAGTTTCTTGGGCCGGACAAGAGCAAAGGCGTATTTGAAATCGGCACCGGGTCGGGTTATCAGACGGCTATCCTGGCGGAGTTGTTCGGTCACGTGGTTACCGTTGAGTATTATTCCGAATTGTCTAAGCAGGCGCAGAAAATATTGCAGGAACTCGGATATAACAATATCGCTTTCCACGTCGGCGACGGACTTAAAGTTCCGGGAAAAAGGGACAAATTCGACGCCATTATAATCACCGCCGCCCCGGAGGATATCCCTGATGAACTGGTTAGCCAGCTCAAAGAAGGTGGCCGATTGATTGTTCCGGTGGGAACTGTTATCCAATATCTTGAGTTGGTCATAAAGGATAAGGACGGGAAGCTGGATTTCCAGACGCTCTACCCGGTCAGGTTTGTGCCTCTTCAACGCTGACGTATTTTATTCTCAACCGATCGAGAACCTTTTTGGCTTATTCTCGTAAGTAAGAAACAGGTACGAGATTCCGTGAAAGGAGGAACCTGTGGGAAAAAGGTTATACAGGTCCAGAAAAGACAGCACCATTGGGGGTGTTTGCGGGGGGTTAGGGGAATATTTCGGGATTGACCCGACGTTTGTACGGATCATCACCGTGCTTTTGATTTTCGCCGACGGTATCGGGATAATCGGTTATATCATCGCCTGGATTATTATTCCCCAACATCCGGTAGAGGACCAGTCGGAGGAGAAGGAACCCGCAAGCTACGCTTCGTGGAACAAATATATCCCAGGCGCCATTCTTATCGGACTGGGCGTCTTTTTCATCATCAGGGAGCATTACTGGTGGTGGCACATGGAACGTTTCTGGCCATTGCTTCTGATTATCATCGGCCTGTTTTTTGTTTTCAGGGTTGGACAACGTCATCGAAAGGAGGAAACCAATGAGCCCGGCCAGGTTTAGATGGGGAATGCTTTTTATTCTGGTCGGCGTCCTCCTGTTTCTCAACAATATCGGCTGGCTGGAATGGTGGGTCTGGGGCGACATACTTTCGCTCTGGCCGCTTTTGCTTATCGCCATCGGCGTGGAAAAGATATTTACCAAATCCAAATGGGAAGTTGTCTCTTATCTGTCAACGGTTGCCTTGGCTGCGGTAGTAATCTGGGCGGCGTGGGGTGGTATGACCGATGATAGCTATTGGGGATCGTCGTCCGGTCGTTCAAGATACAAAATAGAACCGGATAAATCGATCCGAAAGATAACCGCAGAATTTAATATGGACGACACCGATCTCTACATGAAAAAATCACGCGGCAATCTTTTTTCCTCCCGTTTTGGCGGGCTTCACAGAACCCCGAAGATTGACTATGATGTTGAGGATAATATCGCGCGAATCGAAGTTAAAGCCGGAAAACGCCGGAGCTTCTTCTTTGGCCAGCGGAGAGCCTCCGATGATCTTGACGCTTATTTGACCGATGAAATCCCGATCAGTCTCGCCTGCTCGGGCGACAAGTCGGATATGAAAATCGACTGCCGCGATATCCGGCTCGAAAAGCTGAGCGTCGATTCCCGCAGCGGCGATATCAGGATATTTGTCGGCCGATTACTCGAAAAGGTCCGTTTGAACCTTGAAGGCGAAGAAGCCGATTTCAGGCTTAATCTGCCGCGAGATTGCGGCCTGCAGGTGTCGGGAGCCGAAAATGATATCGCCCGGTATCTGAAACGGATAGGTCTTAACCAATCGGGTAATTACTTTGTCAGTGAAAAGTATGACAGCTTGACGCCGCTGATTGAGCTTGACCTTGCGCCCGAAATTTCCCGGCTGGCGATTAATTATTATTAAGACTAACGACAGGCGGTTATCAGCCCTCGGCCGGTTATCGGCTGAGGGTTTTATTTTTCCGATAAGGGCAAAGAGCTTCAGGTATCTGTTTTTCATTGCCGATATTATGCAAAATAAACCTGTTCAATAATTATACACCCGTCTATCCGGGCGCTATTTGGAATACAGGTTACCGAAGTGGAACGCTTGTATTCGACTTTGCCTATATATTTCGATCCTGGCTGTAATCTATTGAAAATCAACGTGATATTTTCTTCCGGCGGGTACAAATAGCTTGACATCTGCAGGAAAAGGTTTATATTTCGAGTGAAAAACAAATAAGGTTCCCACCATTTTTTCAGTATCCTTGCCGGCGGAGTATTTGGTCTGCATTTGTGCATATGGTATGCTATTGTAAAGGAGCAGGATTATAATATAGTTGTGTCAATGGGTATTCGCCGGAAAGGTTAACATCAACTGATTGATCCTGAAGCAAGCCAAGCATAGAAATATCTTTGGAGGTCCATTGCTTATGCCGGGAAGCAGGTCCCTTTGGTATATAGTTGCTTTTCTGTTTTTAGCGGCGCCTCTGGCCGCGTACAATACCGGAACGCCGGGAACGGATTCATATTATCCTCCGGGAGATACTCCGGCCGGGCCGCCGCCGAATTACAATCTTGTCGATCATAGTTACTTTGTCGGGGGACCGCCGTTCGGCGGCCTTACCCCTCGTGATGACGGCGGCTACTTTGTTTTCTATGATACCGGAAAAGAGCGCTGGTGCATTGTCAGCATTGTCTATGCCGGCGGATCCGTATTTGAACAGCTCCATGGCTCAATACTGGTGCAGATGGATGAGCAACCGGCTCTCGGCGAAAATGTCTGGCCAATAGGGTATGAGCTGTCTGATGACCTTCATAAAAACGACCGCTGGGGATGGGTGAAGTGGCCGGAAGAAATCGCGCCCAACCTGTACGAGATATGGTGGGATATAACTATCGATTATCCCCCTCTGGAAAACGAACAAGATCGGCAGGATACAATTGGAATTTCATTTGGCGGATGCGCCTTTGATTTTAATATCTGGGCCACAGGTCATTTTGCTCCGTTTAGCGCCGACCAGATACTGGTCGGGCCGAATATGACGCCGATAACCGAAATTTCCGGCTTCTCCGATACCTATGAAGGACTTTATGATCCGTATCAGGACGGTGTGTCGGCGCGCGATCCCAACACCAGCAGCTTCACTATCAAGGAACTCCCCGGCGCAGCCTATAATAAATATGGCCTGATTTCCCTCGGCGATGAATACGGCAACGCATATGGCGGCAGCCGCGCCTACGAGGGAAACGGGGTGCAGTTTTCAATATTCGCGTGCCCGCCCAATAATCCGCCAGAGTTCAATCCGCCTCTTGGCTACGTAAAAGATTTCTCCCTTTGCCCCGGATCGAGCATTTATGATACTATTATCGCCGTTGATCCCGACCCGGGTGATATCGTAACGTTGACCATTCTTTCCGGGCCGGGCACTCTGGTAACGGAACCGGGCGAATCGCCGGTTTATGGATATTACTCGTGGACGCCGACCGAACCGGCCGTATATACCGTTGTTTTTAAGGCGACCGATTCGCATGGAGAAAGCGTTACGGATACGGCGACCTATGTTGTTATTCATAATCAACCCCCGGAATTGACGGCCAGCGATACTACTGTCTTTAGATGTTTCGGCTACGAAGAAGTATGCTACGGCGTTTCCGCTTATGATATCGAGGCCGATCCGGTGATTTTCAGTCTCCTTGAGGGTGTCGGCGCCATTGATCCCCAAACCGGTTCTTTATGCTTCAAACCCAATATAGCCGGTCAATACGATTTTGTCGTGGAGGCCGCCGATTCTTGCGGAGCCGACACGGCATCGTTTACGATTACCGTTGAGATCAATAACGATCCCTATATCAATCGTTATGATTCGGTGGTTTTTCTGTGCGGTATTGAGGAAATCTGCTTTGAAGTGACCGCTTCCGATCCCGACGAAGAAGACAGCCTTGAGATTCGGCACTTCTCCGGCCCGGGGCTGTTTACGCAAACAGGAAACGGCATCGGAACTCACTGCTTTACGCCTGAAAATGTTGATTCCGCCCGATATGTCTTCCGATATACAGTTACTGACGAGTGCTGGCGAGAGAGGGCGAAATATCCCGATTGCCCGCCGGTGGCGAACGATTCAATTATCATTATAGTTATAACTGATACTCCTCCGGAGATCGATTGTCCCGACGGTATCCGGTATATAAATCTCTGCCAGCCGGAAGATGTATGTTTATCGATTCCGATAAATCCGCCTGATGCCGAAGTGACTATTCTCGAGGAAGGCGCGAGCTATACGAATGGTCAGTTGTGTTTCTATGCCGATCAGATCGGCGTTTATGCCTTTACCATGATCGCTTCGGGTGAATGCGGTTCCGATACCTGCGTGGTGACCTTTGACGTAAATATCGGTGTTGCTCCGGAGATCGATTGTCCCGACGGCATTCAATATATAAATCTCTGCCAGCCGGAAGATGTATGTTTATCGATTCCGATAAATCCGCCTGATGCCGAAGTGACTATTCTCGAGGAAGGCGCGAGCTATACGAATGGTCAGTTGTGTTTCTATGCCGATCAGATCGGCGTTTATGCCTTTACCATGATCGCTTCGGGTGAATGCGGTTCCGATACCTGCGTGGTGACCTTTGACGTCACGATTAATCAGCCCCCGGAAGTAACCTGTCCCGGTAATCAAACTCTTTTTGTCTGTGACTTATCGCCGATAACGATTTCAGGTTTTGGTTGCAGTGATCCGGATGATAATTTGACATCCTGTGAAGTTGATAGCGGTACCCTGAGCGGCGACGAGGTGACTTTCATACCTGTGGAAAGTGTAAATACTATCACTTTAACTGCGACCGACGAATGCGGCGCGACGGTTTCTTGTCAGACGGAAATCACAGTAGTTCTTAACAGTCCGCCCGAAATTACCTTCGGTGATTTCTCCAGCCCGATCTATCTTTGCGAATTGGAGGAAATCTGTATCCCGGTATCAGTCTATGATGTTGACGACAATCTGTTCAGCGTCAGGGGTGAAGGTGACTGCGGTGACGAGATATATTTCAATGACGATGACAGCGCCATTTGCT
>CAZSYD010000001.1:71073-130850 GCA_964611355.1 uncultured Ignavibacteriales bacterium
GAAGGTGACTGCGGTGACGAGATATATTTCAATGACGATGACAGCGCCATTTGCTGGATGCCTGCCGGATTTGGAAGCTGCAACCTTCGGGCGATAGCCACCGATATCTGCGGCGAGGCCGATACCGTTGAAGCTGAAATTACTATTCTTGAAGCGCCGCAGCCCGATCCCCGCTGCCCCAATGATACCACCGTCACAGTTTGCGAACCCGGCCAGCTTTGTCTTGAAATCGGCGACGCCGGCAGCAACATCACGGTGCGTCCTGAATTTATTATCTATAGCCCCGATTTGGGAACCATCTGTTATAATATCGACGGCGACCGCGTTGATACGATCACTATTATCGATTCAACCGCATGCGGCGTTGATTCGTGCTCTTTTATAGTAACCGCCGTGATGAACAGACCGCCTTTAATCATCAGTGAAGAAACCATCGAAGGCATATTCTGTCGGCCATACACTCATTGCGCCCGGGTAGAGGTCGGCGATCCCGATAATAATATTGAAAGGGTTGTCGTGATCGGCGACTGCCCGGAAGCGTATTATGATGCCGTAAATAAGCAGGTTTGTCTTGAGGTCGTCGAAGATATCGAGTGCACATTAACGATTATAGCTACTGACTCGTGCGGTGCATCGCGAAGTCGGGATATTCCGGTCCATATGCGCCGCAATAAGCCTCCGGTCATTGATCTTCCGGAACTGGAAATGATCGCAAGGTGTGAATCCGATACTTCAACAGTGGTTGTCTATGATATATGCGTCAGCGATCCGGATTATGATGTGCTGGAGATGGCGCTTGATTCCGGTAACGGCGAGTTTGTCTTTGACCCGGTATCCAACTGCGGCGAGCTTTATTTCAAGCCGCCGACCAATGATTCGGCCCGATATTGCTTCAAATTCAAAGCCACCGACGCCTGTGACACGGTTTTCGAGAACTTCTGTCTCGACGTTGTACCGACGCCGGTTTGTTCCACCTGCGTTGAGATTTCAATTGTCGGCCCCGGTTGCGTTTCTTCCGGTTCGATTCCGACGGTTGACGTTGTGGCCAACACCGAGAACAGCATCGGCGGTTTTGATCTTTTGATAACCTACGACGCCGCGGTACTGAATTTCGCCCGGGCCGATATCGGCGTGGCCATTGACCGTTGGGAATTCTTCACTTACCGCTATGGCGCCACGGGAAATTGCTCCGGCGAATGTCCTTCCGGTCTTCTGAGACTTACGTCAATCGCCGATATAAACAACGGTCCGCATTATCCGCCTGAGGAACAGCTGCGGCCTGATGGGGTGATCGCTTCCATGACTTTCCGGGTTTCGGGTAACCAGAACTATGGCGGGCACAACATACCGATCGGCTTCTTCTGGTTCGACTGCGGCGATAACACTTTCTCCGACCCGACCGGCCAGTACCTGTTTATGGATCAGATTATCTACGGCCCGCGCGGAAATATCGTCTGGGATGAATTCAACGACGCCGACTACCCGGAAGATGACCGGCCGCAGTGGATCGGCGCGCCCGATGAATGCCTGTCCGGAAATAAATACGAACCGATACGCTGCGTAACGTTCCATAACGGCGAACTGTGCATCATCCATCCCGATTCCATCGACGACCGGGGCGATTTGAATCTCAACGGCATAAAGTATGAGATCGCCGATGCCGTCGTATATTCGAACTACTTCATCTATGGATTATCAGCCTTTAATATTTCGATTCCGGGTCAGATTGCTGCTTCCGATATCAACGCCGACGGCACGACGCTTTCTATCGCCGACCTGATTTATTTGATTCGAGTTATTACCGGCGACGCCAATCCATACCCGAAACCTTTGCCCGGCGATAAAACGGTGGCTATCGATTGCATTGACGCGGGCGATAACGTCAGGGTAACAATTAATTCTGATTATGATATCGGGGCGGCGTTTATGATATTTGAATACGACGCAGTAAAACCGGGTGATCCGATACTTGCCGAAGGCGCCGGGGATATGGATCTGAAGTTTTCCTTTACCGACGATAACAAACTTCGGGTGCTGATCTGCAGCTTTGAGGCGGGGCGAAAGATCAACGCCGGGGCAGGCGATCTCCTTGAAATTCCGACTCCTGATGGCGGCGCGCTGAGATTGACCGAGGTTGATCTGGGTGATTACTACGGTCGCGTGCTGGGGACGGTCATAAGCAGCCAGGTTCTGCCAAGGACGATGGAGTTGACGCAGAATTATCCCAACCCGTTCAACCCGTCAACGACCTTTGAACTGGCTCTGCCGACAGCTTCCGATTACGTGGTAACTATCTATAATATCATGGGCCAGACGATCAGGCAATGGTCCGGATATTCGCAACCGGGCTATATTACTTTTGAATGGAACGGCGCCGATAACAGGGGCGAGCGGGTGGCGTCAGGTATCTATTTCTACCGGGCCGTTGCCGCGGGCGGCACGGCGATTCGCAAGATGGCGCTTCTAAAATAAATTATCCCCTCCTCTTACGAAGAAGCCTGCCGATAAGGCGGGCTTCTTCATTTTTACCCGGTTCGAAAAGTCAGTTACTTGTGATAGTTTCCCCCGGCGTTAAGATTGTATGCGCGATACAGCTGTTCCAGAAGCACTAACCTGACGATCTGATGTGACATGGTCAGAGGGGAGAGGCTTAGTCTCAAATCAGCTTTGTTTTTCAACGAATCGTCAAGCCCATACGGTCCGCCGATGATAAAATCAAGACGGGAAACGCCTGCGGCCTGCAATTTGCGCAGTTCCCCGGCAAAAGCCTCCGTGCCGAACAATCTGCCTTCGATATCGAGCGTGACAAGATAGACGCCTTTGAGGCGCGATTCGATTATTTTGGCTTCTCGGGCAAGCGATTTGGGAATATCAGCCGAAGCCCCGTATTTGTCCTCCGGAACAGAGGTTATCTCCAGCCTGGCATATTTGCTCAGTAGTTTGCGGTAATGCTCGATCTGTTCGGTGATCCAGCGTTTCTTGTCGCGGCCGACGGTTATAATATGAATAGCGACCATTTATCCCTCGATTGTCTTAATCCAGACATGCCGGTTGCGCGGGCCGTCGAACTCGCAGAAGTAGATACCCTGCCAGGTGCCGAGATTGAGCTTTCCCCCCGAAACGATTACGGTAACCGACGAACCCATCAGGCTGGCTTTGATATGCGCGGGAGAATTTCCTTCGCTGTGCCGGAAATCGCGCGACTGAGGCACTACTTTGTCCATCTGCATAATAATATCGCTCTGGACGCTCGGGTCGGCGTTTTCATTGATCGTTATTCCGGCGGTGGTGTGAGGTACGAAGACAATAACCACTCCGTCGTCGATATTGGAGTTATTTACTGCTTTCTGCACATCCGACGTGATATCGATAAACTGGCATTGCCCCGAGGTGGAAACATTAAATGATTCGTTCATATTTCAACATTCCGGTTATAGTTATTGTATTTTTATGAAAGTATTACGGAATCAGGGTAATCGCAAGGGGAATATATCCTGCCATGGTGCAAAGGAGAAACAGGAAGATCACTCGAACAACGCTTCGACAAAGGTCTCAGCGTTGAACGGTTTGAGATCGTCGATCGTTTCACCGAGTCCGATAAAGTCGATCGGCACCGACATCTCCTCGGCAATAGCGATCACCACGCCACCTTTGGCCGTTCCGTCCAGTTTGGTGACAAGAAGGCCGTCGATAAGGCCGACCGCATCGGTGAACAGTTTCACTTGAGACAGGGCGTTCTGCCCGGTGGTGCCGTCCAGCACCAACTTTGGCTTGATTGATTCTTCCGGGACGACCTTGGCCAGAACGCGCCGGATTTTTTTGAGTTCTTCCATTAAATTCGACCTGGTGTGGATCCGGCCGGCGGTATCAATGAGGAGAATATCTATACCTCGGGCTTTGGCGGCGCTGGCGGCATCAAAGGCGACTGCGGCCGGGTCGGAACCGTCTTTGGCCCGGATGAAATCGACGCCCGACCTGTCGGCCCAAACGGCCAGTTGATCGACCGCCGCCGCCCGGAACGTATCGCAGGCGGCGATCATCGTCTTTTTGCCCTGTTCGCGGAAAAGCTTCGCCAGTTTGCCGATAGAAGTCGTTTTACCGGTGCCGTTGACACCCATAATAAGCCATACCGCCGGGCCGTTGAAGGAATCAATTACAGCCGGATTGTAATCGGTCTTGACGATTTCGGTTATTTCTTGCTTCAGAATCGCCATGACTTCGTTCGGGTCTTTTATATTTTCGCGAGCGACGGTTTCTTTGAGATTTTCGGCAATTTTCAAACTGGCCGAGACGCCGACGTCGCCCTGGATCAGGATTTCCTCGATCCGGTCAAGCAGATCGTCGTCAACTCGGGTGGCCGCGCCGACTGCCTGACGGACTTTGCCGACCAGATTGTCCCTGGTTCTGGATAGCCCTTCCTTGAAATTTTTCAGGAACTTGAGCATCAGCCTGTCTGCGTCATCTTATCGTCGTGCGCGTAATGCCCGTCGATGAGGGATTCGGCGTCATCAATCTCGTCGCCTTTTCTGAACCGAACTGAGACAACCTTGCTGACGCCCGGTTCTTCCATGGTGACGCCGTAGAGAGTATCGGCCGCCTCCATGGTGATCTTGTTATGGGTAATGATAATAAACTGGGTCTGTTGTGAGAATTTTTTGACGATCCTCAGAAATCGGCGGACATTAACGTCATCCAAAGGCGCGTCGATCTCATCGAGGAAGCAAAACGGCGACGGCTTGACCATATAAAGCGCGAAAAGAAGCGAGATGGCTGTCAGAGCCCGCTCGCCGCCGGACAACTGGGCGATGGTCAGCGGCTTTTTGCCGCGGGGGCGGGAGATAATATCCATAGGCGATTCGAGCGGGTCGGACGGGTCTTCAAGGATAACGTCTGCTTCGCCGTCGGCAAACAGTTCCTCGTACATCTGTTTGAAATTCTCCCGGGCCTTATCCAATGTGTCAAGGAACATCGTTTTAGCGGTCTGGTTGATTTTCTGTATGGTGACTTTCAGCGTTCTCCTGGCTTCGATCAGGTCGTCAAGCTGTTTTGAAAGGAATTCCTGCCGCTGTTTTTGCTCTTCGTATTCCTCCAGCGCCAGCAGGTTAACGATACCCATCCTGTGGAGTTTGTTGCGTAGTTCCTCCACGCGTGCCTGAGCCTGCTCATCGGAAAGCTCAGGTTTGGGCGACTCGATCTCCAGGTCGGCGATTTCCATATCGTATTCGTTGCGGATTTGTTCTTCGATTTGTTGAATTTTGGATTTAATCTCGGTAAGCGATATTTCCGCGCGGTGCGTTTCTTCAGCGATCTGCTCCTTTTCTTTGCGCAGGTTTTTCACCTGTTGCTCCAAGTCATTGATGGTTCCGTTTAACCGGTCATGTCGTTGGTGAAGCTCCTTCTGAGCGGCGCTTTCTTCCTGCCTTTGATCGAACAGTTCCTTCAGCCGGATTTCGTCATCTTGCGTTTGCCGGGTCAGCTCGCCGCCGACAGTCTCCGCTTCAGTGGTCTGTTGTTTTCTTTGTTCGATATTGGCGGCGATATCCGAAAGCATCTCGTCAAAATGCGCAAGTTGCGACAAGAGCTGCGACCTTTTGCTTTCCATCTCAATCCTGGCGACCTGTAGATGATTGACTTCTTCAGCCGCTCCGTGAGCCGCCTGCTCCAGTTCCTCCAGTTGCCTTTTTCTCGATTGCACCAGGCCGTCGATGTCGGCCTTTTCGCGGCCAAGCCGTCCGAAATCAAGCGTTAGCGTGTTCCGGCGAGATTTGAGCTTTTCCACTTTCTGCGAATGCTGGTCAACCTGCCTGTCGATGCTTGTGATGACTTCATCTGCGGCGTTAATTTTGAACTGTTCCTCTTTCAGACGGGAGGTCAGTTCGGCTATCTCGTCCTTATCATCTTCCAGCTTTTGTTTCAGTTGCGATAGTGTCTGCCGGAACTCGCCGATCTTGAGTGTCGCTTCGGCCTGTTTGTTGTTGATGTGTCCGATCTGCCGGTTCAAATCGTCCAGTTTTTGTTCCAGCGATTTGATCTCTTCCCGGCGGCCGATAGGAGACATTTCTTCCGAAACCCCGCCGGTCAAAAGCCCGTCATTGGAATAAAGCTCGCCATCGATCGTTGCCGCTCGGTAACCCGAAGGCAGTTGTTCCAGCAACCGGTAGGCAACCTCGTTGTTTTTGCAGACCACGGTTTCGCCCAGCAGAGTGGAGGGAACGCGCTGATAGCGGTCATCGCAATCGACAAGAGAATCGGCCCAGCCAACGACGTCCGGGATGTCGGGCAATTCCGGTCGCGATGCCGGGTTGGTCAACTTGTCCAGAATCAAAAAGGTGGCGCGCCCCGCTTTTTCCTGCCTCAGGACATTGATCGCCTCTTGGGCGGTACTCTGGTTCCGACAGAGGATATATTGCGCGGCCTCACCCAGAGCGGCTTCGATGGATGCCCGATAACCTTCATGGGGATGAATAAAGTCGGCTACGGCGCCGGTGATATCAACCCAGCGGCCGGCCATTTCAAAAACCGCCGCCACGCCGTTGCCATATCCCTCGTAATGCCTGACCATTTCGGCCAGGAGGCTTTTCCGGGCGAGGGTGGCTTCATAGCTTGACGAGAGTTCGGCCAGATTGTCGCGCAGCCGATCGGCGCGGATTAGGATTTCATTCAGTTCTTTTTCTTTCGAGGTAATTGACTCTTCATCGGCGGACAACTCGGTTTTGGCGGCGTCAACCTGTTTCTGCAGGGAATCAATCTTTCGGCGCCTGAGGCTTTTTTCTTCAATTAGACCGCCTCGGTGCTGATTGTGTTGCTCTATCTCGTTTTGCAGGTCACGAACCTGCTCATCGATATTGGCGGAGTCGGTGCGGCCCGAGGAAATCTTTCCCTCCAAATCGATAAGTTTTGAGCTTTCATCGTCGGCGATTGAGCGAAACTGCAGGTATGCGTCGTCGGATGTCTTCTGCCCGGCCAGCGATTGTTCAAGTTCGACGGATATCTTGTCTAATTCATCGACCAGTTGCTCAAGGTCGTCCTGACATTTGGTTTTATCCTCCCGGATAATCTCAGCCCGTTTGTTCAGGGCGTCGATTTCGCCGCGATTGCGGGCCGATGATTTTTCCAGGTTTTCTTTCTTTTCCCGATTGACCGAGATATCGGTTTCGAGCTTGTGTCCCGTTTCCGACAATTCATATACTTTTTTGGAGCTCTCGGATATATCGTGGTCCAGACCGATTAGCATCCGGCGCATTTCTTCCAATTCGGTAAAACGGCCATCCAGTTGCGTTTCCCGGGATAGTTTCTTATCGCCGAAAGACTTGATTATTTCGGCCAACTCATTCCCGCGGTCACGCCACCCGGCGTATCTTGTGCGGGCGTTGAACAGGTCCCAGTTTTTCAGTTCTTCGGAAATCGTTTGATACCTGCGGGCTTTGCCGACCTGCCGCCTGAGGGAATTGACCCGCGTGTTGACTTCCGCAAGAATATCCTGCAATCGCAGAAGATCCTGCTCGGTGGCTTCCATCTTGCGCTCGGCTGCAAGTTTGCGATGCTTGTACCTGGTAATCCCGGCAGCCTCTTCAAAAAGGAAACGTCTTTCATCGGGGCGGTCGGAGAGGATGGCGTCAACCATCTCCTGCTGGATGATGGCGTAGGCGTGCGAACCAAGGCCGGTGTCAGCAAAGAGATCGGTGATGTCTCTTAACCGACAGGGGACCTTGTTCATCAGATATTCCGAATCTCCGGATCGAAACAGCCTCCGCGTGACGGAAAGCTCACCATATTGCGAGGGCAGGGTTCCGTCGCGGTTTTCCAGATGCAGGGAAACCTCGGCCATACCCAGCGGTTTGAGAGTCCGCGTTCCGGCAAAAATAACCTCCTCCATTTTGCTGCCGCGAAGAAGAGAGGTCTTTTGTTCCCCCAGCACCCATCGCAGAGCATCAAGCAGGTTGGTCTTGCCGCAGCCGTTGGGCCCGACGATACAGGTTATGCCCTCGGTGAACATGAAGGTTGTTTTCTCGGGAAATGATTTAAACCCTACCAGTTCGAGATTTTTCAGGTACACGGTTGTCTCCTTGGATCACGATGTCACGGCGCCTTGAGGCTGCGATATGTTGGTCAGTACTTCAAGAATGGAGCGGTATATAAGACGGCTATCCCGCAGGTACTTGGTTTTTACTTCGAGATTAAGGTAAGGAAGTCCCATCCTGCCGTTGCTTCCGAAACGGACGGCCCTTGGGAAGTTTAAAAGAATCATGGCGGCAAAGCTGTTTTCCTCAAGGTTGGTATCGAAAATGTAGTCGAAATCCCATTTCTTCAGTTTCTCAAGAAACGATTGGGATGGAAGCAGGCACCAATTGACCGATGATCTCGAAGGGGAGATTATGCGTATTCCCTTGGACGGGAAAATTGATCGAACGTCTATACTCGGGTGGGCCAGCAGATAGACGTTATTTTCGCCAAAAAGCTCGGTGATTTTCGGCAAAAACTGTTTCACTACAGTCAGATCAGCCTGAACAGCCGGGAGCAATACCAGAAGCGATTTTCCTTTCAGAGACAAGGGAAGCGACAGCGGATTGAGATTTAGCTTCGATGACGCCCGGGAAAGACAGAATCTGGCCGCAAGAGATTTAATCCCCATCTTTTTCCCCCTCGCCGCCTGTCTGTTTGGAGCTTTCGGGTTGCCCGGCAATGGCCGGGTCGGGCGTCATGGGGTTTGATTTTGTATCAGGGTTTACTGCCGCGGCAGGTATCAGGCCGGTATTGGCCTGCTGATCGTCGATATTTCCTTCAGAGAGGAATTTTTTGTAATTGACCTGATTTATTTCCAGCCCCGATATGGTCTGCGCCTGGGTGGTTAACGGTGGCAGCCTGACTCCGTTCAGTGTCAGATCAACCGCGGTTGAGATGCCGATAGTCAGGACAAACCGGTATTTGGCTTCCCATCGGCGTATATCGCCGACCGCCAACTGACGATTCAGTACCGTATCGCCATCTTTGATAACGACCATCCAGACATCTTGCTTAGCCCTGACCATCAGTTCGAGATTCTCCGGCGGTTGGTACGGCGTATAATGGATATCCGGCTCATCGTCGGCTATATTCTTTTCTCCGTGGTTCTGGTCGCCTTTCCCATTAACCGCCTCGGTGTTTACCATTTCCGGTTCGTCAGTGGCCGATATGAACCAGCGGTTAAAAGCTAATAGAGCCGCAAATAAAACTATAGCGATCAGGATCAGGTAAATCAGGTTTTGACCGAAATTTTTGGCTTGTCGCCTTGAATCGGCTTCTGATATACCTGCATCCATCCGGTCTGATGAGTCTGCCAGCGCTTTTGGACCGCCTCCTCCTCGGTCATTTTCCTCGATTTCGTCCAGTATGGCCGGATCAAGGCCGAGGTATTGCGCGTAACTGTGAGCAAAAAGACTGAAATACGGTTCCGACGGGAGCTTGTCTGGCTCGCCTGCTTCCACAGCTTCAAGATACGCCTCCTTCAGTTTGGTAACCACGGAGGCTTCCTTTAGCGATTTCTGTTGTTCGCGGCGTGTCGCAGCCAGAATCTCGCCGATTTTTTTGTACTTATCAGGCATATTTTTCTATAAACTGCCCGGCCAGACGCTCCAGCGCATTCATTGGCAGACCGACAATATTATCAACACGGCCCTCTATATTGTCAACTAAAATCCGGCCCATGCCCTGTATCCCATAGGCTCCCGCCTTATCAAGCGGCTCGCCGGTGGCGATGTAACGTTCCAGAGTTTCATCATCAAGGTGATGAAATCCAACCCTGCTTTCTTCATAACCGAAGTGGCAGAGACGGCTTTTGCTGTCATAGAGCGCCAGACCGGTAAATACCGAATGAATATTGCCGGCAAGCCTTCTTAGAATATATTTGGCGTTTATTGCATCGTTCGGTTTGGGCAGAATTTCGCCGTCCAAAACAACAATGGTGTCGCAGCCCAAATAGGCTCTGGCGCCGTCCATGGCGACCGATTCGACTTTTTGCCTGGCCAGCTCCATCGTTTGCCGGAGAGGGATAAGATCGGGATCGAATTTTTCTTCAATTTCAGGAACGACTATTTCAAACGGAATGCCGGCTTCGGCAAGAATAGACCGACGGCGGGGAGAGCCGGAGACCAGTACCAGGCCAGCCGAATCGGCCAGCAGGCGAAGATTAGGGAGTTTCATCTTCGAGAATGAAGGTAACCGGACCGTCATTTACAATTTCCACTTCCATTTTGGCCCCGAAGACGCCGGTGGTAACATTGAGACCGGAACCTTCTAGAAGCCTGATAAATCTGTCGTACATTTTCTTGGCCTCATCTGGCGGCATTGCCTGAGAAAAACCTGGCCGCCGCCCTTTGCGAGTATCGCCGTAGAGCGTAAACTGCGAAACTACCATAAGTTCGCCGCTCAGGTCTGTAACCGACCTGTTCATTTTACCGGTATCATCCTCAAAAATGCGCAGTTCGACGATTTTTTGAGCCAGCCGGGAGACCGAATCCATTTTGTCGCCATCCCTGAATCCAACCAGGAGGACAAGGCCCCGGCCGATTTCTCCGGTAAGACGACCTTCCGGGTGCTGCGGGTCATAAATAGTAACAGACCCTCGTTTAACTCTTTGTAAGACTACCCTCATAACAAGGCTGAAAGTAGTCATGACTTGATTATATGTCAACCGGACAATTGGTCAACCGGCGAGTTTTACATTCGACAAAACCAATTAAATCCGTTTATAGACGAAAAAAACTGTTGGAGAAAGCCTTTTGGGGAGTTATTAATTATAATTGTTGTTCTCGCGGCGTTTAACTTAAAAGCGCTAATACTGCCTGGTGCCGGGAACAGATGAAGAGAAGAGTTGTTAAATCTTACAGTGTTTCCATAAGATGCTCTTGAGGAGGAAGTATGGGCAAACTGGTTTATGTCACCGATGAAACTTTCGAAGCTGAGGTAAAGAAATCGGATGTTCCGGTACTGGTGGATTTCTGGGCGGCGTGGTGCGCTCCGTGCCTGATGATTGCTCCTTCGGTTGAGGAGATTGCCGGTGAATATAACGGAAAATTGAAGGTGGCCAAGATGGACGTGGACGCCAACCCCAGAACTCCTGCGTCTTACTCTATTATGTCGATTCCGTCCCTTATGATATTCAAAAACGGCGATGTGATTGATCAGATCATTGGGGCTGTGCCCAAGACTCATTTGGTTTCCCGGGTTGAAAGGGCCCTGGCATAGAGTTGCAGATAGCCGATTCAGCGGTAGCGAACCGGCAAAATCCCGAGTTGGCTGAAAAGAAATCTCAAGGCAAATCGGCACTGGCGTAAAAACGATATTTAATTCTGCCGATAATATATACGTCGATGAGAGAATATCAGAGACAATCCGGATACGGCAACTATGCTTTTGGCCGCCGTCCGTCCATTCCCAGAGGGATAAAAATTCTTTTAATCGCCAACGGGGTGATTTTTCTTCTGCAGATTTTAGTTGGTCGGCAACTTATACTCCTGCTTGGTCTGACGCCTATACAGGTACTTGAGAACCTGTCGCTTTATCAACTTGTCACCTATATGTTCGTGCATGGTGGCTTTTTTCATATTCTGATCAACATGTTTATCCTCTGGATGTTCGGTTCCGAGATTGAGCTGACCTGGGGAACGAAACGTTTTTTTAGATACTACTTTCTGACCGGAATCGCCGGCGGGATTTTTACGGTCGCCTTCCAGCCGTCATCGGCAATTCCCACCATTGGCGCCTCGGCAGCCATATATGGTCTTCTGGTCGCTTATGCGGTGATGTTTCCCAATCGGATGATTTATCTCTATTTTCTCATCCCTCTGAAGGTTAAATACGCGGTTCTGATTTTTGTTGCCCTTGAGTTTTTCGCATCGTTTAGCGGTAACACGGATGGTATCGGTCATCTGGCCCATTTGGGCGGCGCCGTGGTCGGCTTTCTCTATATCAAGCTGGACTGGCGGGCGAGAGGTTTTTCCCGGTCGATTATGCCGAAACGGATAATTGAACGCTTGCGTTATAGACGGAAATCAGGTAAGATTAACAAAAATCGTCAAAAAACCGAAGAAATAATGAGACGAGTTGACCGTATTCTCGACAAGATAAATGACGTCGGGATAGAGAATATCACGGAGGAGGAGCGACGCTTCCTTGGGAATGCCAGCGATATACTATCCAGGAAAGAAAAATAGGCTTGTATGTCAAAAAAGGTACTGATAGTCGAACCGTCGCTTGCCGTCAGGAATATCGCCGAATCTCTCCTGAGGCAGAATGGGTATGAGGTTCTTTCCGCCGACGGTGTTGACGCTGCCAGAGCAATCCTGCAGGAGAGCAGGATTGATCTCATCCTGACCGCTTCCGACGTCGCCGCTGGGGACGGTCGGCCGTTTTACGAGGTTTTGGGCAGTGACAGTTCGACAGCGACTCTGCCGCTTTTAATTCTTCACGATCAGGCGGCAGGTGAATTGCCCTATCCTCCGGAGGCAATTGTTAACAAGCCTTTTACGCCGCGTGAGTTTTTGGACGCCGTGGCCGCGTTCACCGGTGGACAGGTACAGCCGGCCGCCGTACAGGAAACGCCTTTTTCCGGATCGGACGTAGAGGATGATTTGATTGACCAGGCTCTCGGCTTGGATAAACTCGAGGTCGATCAGACAGATGTGATTGGCAACGATACCGGCGTATTTCGAGTTCTTAACAAAAAAGTGACCAAAGAATCGATGCTGGGATATGAATACAAGGCTCCCGCGGATGACACCATCACCGAGAAAAGCAAAAAAATCGATCAGATAAACGTTCCGACCGATAAACAACAGCAGGGGCCGCCGGTTACTCAGCCTCCGCAGGAAGGGCAGAAAGCGGTTCAGGAAACGGAATTTCTGGGTCATGATTCACAGAAACATCGGGAACGGCCTGCCGATCAAATGTCGGCTTCCAGCAAGATAGAAATTGTGACGGATCAGTACGGTATAGCTTCGCCGCCCGATCCCGGCGGTCATGCTAACGAGGGTGATGCCGGCGGCAATCATGATTATGACTGGTTCGTGAAAGAGATGCAGAAGGAAGCGGCCTCCGGGGAAAGTGCACCGGCCGATTCCGGATCACTTGCGATTTCCCCAACCTCCGAGGGACGTGAACCGGTTTCCCCGCCGCCCGAATCGGATATCCCTTTGCATCCGGCCCTGTCGAAACCGGACCGGCAAGATGAAATTCGAACTCACGGTCAGGCGGTGGATAAATTCATTTCCGAGTTCAAGAAGGAAATGGATAAAATTACCGAAGATGCTTCTCCGGATTTTCCCGATATACCGATTACGAACGTCGCGGCGGAAGGAGCCATGGAGCCAAAAGCCAAATCGCAGCTTGACTGGGAAGAAGCAGTGGAGAATATATCTTCTTCGGATATCCGCCGGATCTCAAAAGATTTGGTCGATGCTGTTGCGGCACGTGTGACCGAACAGATTCTTGCCCGGATTGATCGGGAGATGGTGTACCGCGTCATCAGAGACTGCTTCAGCGAAACTTTGGAAAAAACCCTCAGGAATAAATCGTCCAATTCGTAACAATAGCCAATAAACCGTTAGAGATTTAAGGCAATATAATAATTATGTTCGATGTTTCAGTTTCCTATGCGGCGGCGCTTTTTGCCGGGTTTCTGTCATTTATTTCTCCCTGTGTGCTTCCTCTAATTCCAGGGTATCTTTCCTTTATCTCCGGGCTGTCGGTTGACCAGCTATCCGACCGCAGCAGAAGGAAAGAAAATATTCTCAGGGTTGGCGTCAGCTCTCTTCTTTTTGTCCTTGGTTTCTCAACCGTATTTATCTTGCTGGGAGCTTCGGCGACGTTTATCGGCGATTGGCTGCGTGATAATATCGGAATTTTCAATAAGGTAGCCGGGGTGGCGGTGGTGCTTTTCGGCCTCCATGTCACGGGGTTATTGCGGATAAAAGCTCTCAACTATGAAAAGCGTTTTCACAGCGGAGCGCGGCGTTTCGGTATCGTCGGTTCATTCGTCATCGGTCTGGCCTTTGCTTTTGGGTGGACACCCTGTATCGGCCCCATACTTGGCGCCATTCTGGCCCTGGCGGCCAACGAGGCATCGATTATGCGCGGCGTTATGCTTCTGTCTTTTTATTCGGCCGGCCTGGGCGTGCCGTTTATTATCTTTGCCCTGTTGTTTAACTACTTCGTCGGCTTCTCCGGGTTTTTCAGGAGACACTTTCACGCGGTTGAAGTCGTTTCCGGAATCCTTTTAATCCTGGTCGGCGTTCTGATTTTCTTCGATATGATGCAGATCATCTCGGTTTACCTGCTGGAGTGGTTTCCTTTCCTGCAAAATGTGGGTTAGTTATTGGCTGCTATTGACAGGCATATGCAGCTTATTTATATTGGCGGCAGTTGTATTACATCTGCCGAGGAAGTATGACGGTAAACCGGAAAAACAAGATCGCCCTTATAATTTGTATTCAGGAAATCACTGAAGACGGGTCCTCGATGGATTTGGGTAATCGGCTGTCCGAGGAGGATATCGCTTTTCTGCATCAGGCTTTTATCGCCGACAGCATCAATAATGCCCTGTCGCTTGCCAAAGTAGATATCAAGTTATACTACTCGCCCTATTCCAAGACACAGAAGTCAATAGAGACAATTCTTAGCTATCTTCGCGGCCGACTTAAAGGGAAAAAGCGCGTCGCTCTCGACGGCGACCGCTTTGAAGTAAAAGAATTGACCCCGGGGCGTTGGGGCTTGAAAATGGACGAGTCATTCAGGACGTGTTTTAATCAGGGTTATGGAAAAGTAGTCTTTATCGGCAGCCGCACACCTACCCTGACGCACGAAATGATCGCCAACGCTTTGGAAATCCTGGACAGAAAAGATGTCGTCTTTGGGCCTACCGTGGAAGGCCGCTATTACATGATCGGCTTTACAGGGGGCTATCATGTGCCGCTTGCGGAATTTGACTGGAAAGCGTCAAATATATATTCAACGGTGGCCTCACATATAGACGGAATGGGACTTTCCTGGGAGGAAACACAAATCTGGTATGCCGTGGAACATCCCGAGGACGTTGAATACCTTGCCCGCGATATCAATCAATTTCGTCTTACCGGGGATGAAGATACGGCCCGGGAAACTGAAAAAGTCCTTGAACGAATACTAAGTCGCTTTCAATAGAAGTCTGCTTGAGGAAAGGCGGCATCAGGTGCGGCCGCTTGTTTTTTGCGAGGTGATATGGAACGAGAAATTCAAAGGCTTACGTGGACCAAGGTAAAGAATCTGGTCCCCGATAAAATCAATACCGTCCTTGTGCCGATAGGCACCGTGGAGGCTCATGGTGTGGCGGCGCTGGGTACGGATAACCTTATTCCGGAAAAGATTGCCAGTTTGCAGGCGGAACGGCTTAACGCCTTAATTGCGCCGACGCTTAATTACGGTGTCACCAGATCGCTGTATCGCTACCCCGGTTCGATGACTATTCAGGCGAAAAATTTTACCCCGTTTGTGGCCGATATTCTTGATTCACTGGTAGATCATGATTTCAAATACGTTATTATTCTCAACGGTCATGGCGGCAACAACAGCGCCCTCAAGGAAGCCGCCTGGCAGGTGCATCATCAAAAAAAGACGTTTGTCGCCGTCGTGCACTGGTGGCAGCTTGTATCCGATCTGACGAGACAGCATTTCGGTCAGGCGGGCGGCCATGCCGGTCTTGACGAGACCGCCTGCGTGCAGGCCATGGATCCCGCCCTGGTCGATAAGGATGAATATGATAAGCGGATGGCTTATTTGATGCAAAGCGGCGCTGACGTATATCCTGCACCCGGTTCGATCCTGCTTTATACGGAAGGGGAGGGGTATCCAGATTTTGATTATGAGAAGGCCAAGGAATACCTGCCCCGGGTCGCCGCGGCAGTGGGAGATTTTATCCTCTCAATTATTGACCGCTGGGAACAGCTTGATTGACGGATATGTTTTTCGGCTGGCAGGCCGGCCGATAATTCATGAAATAAAGGTCAAAGGCATGGGGAGCTTTATATCTCAGGGCAATCGTTAAACTTACCACAAACTCATTCTCCACCGTAAGTAACCACCAAAATATAATGGGAGCGTTCCGAGCTTGAATAGTCGTTTACGCCGCTTCCAACCCCATAACCCAGACCTACCGAAGAATTGAATCATTATATTAGTAACATTAAAGTTGTATACATCTGAGAGTTTTAAGTCTTTGTCCATTGGGTGCCGATATATTATAATTTCTTTTTCAGAAAATTATACATTCGGAATGCTATTTATTGGAGAACAATATCATGACTGAGTTCACGCTCGACAAGCTTCCCAAACGTGTTTTAGCGAAGATTGACCTTCAGACAGCTTTTATGGCATCACGATGCGTAGTTGCGGCAGAAAAGCTGCAAATATTTCGCAAACTCCACGGGGAAAAACTTTCAGCCGCCGCCATCGGTCGTAAAACGGGGATTACCGGCTGGCGCATTAAAGCGTTTCTAAACGCTCTCGTCTCGCTCGGATTGTTAAACAATCAAGGCGAACTTTTCTATAATTCACGATTGACGGAAAAATATTTCATTGGAGAACGCTCAATATACTGGACCAAATTATATTCCAAAGAGTGCACCAAAGAATATGAGGCGTTTTCGGTTTTGGAGGAAATGCTGAAAACCCAGAGATCCTATCAGTCAATACTTGGCAAAGAACGAAAAGATTACATCAAAATGATGAAGAATGATCCCCAGTGGGCACATGATTTCACACATATGCTCTACCATGATCATAAGACGGAAGCCGAGGCTTTGTCAAAGTTTTTGGACCTAAGGGATTATAACAGAGTTTTAGACCTCGGTGGCGGTTCGGGTGTGATGTCAATCCCACTGGTTCGTAAGAACAAACATTTGAAAGCCTGTGTACTTGACATTGAGGCAGTTATACGCATAGCCAAGAAAATCATTAAGCGAGAGAAGCTGATTGATCGTATCCGGACTATCGCGGGTGATATGAATAAGCATATTCCTTGCGGATTCGATGTTATAATGTTATGCGATTCGGGATCGTATTCCGTCGATTTACTTCAAAGAGTGCATGCCAGCTTGCCTGATGGCGGTTTGATAGTATTGGCCGAGGAATTTTCCACAGAGGATTACACCGAACCGCTCTTTCGTTTGATGTGGCAACTACGATCCCAAAGATTCTGGCTGATGACCAAGAAACAGGCCATAGCGAATCTCCGACAGTGCGGTTTCGAGGCGATAAAACAACGTCGTATCCATCCAAAGATGTTGGTAATTACCGGGCGCAAAAGGCGATGAATTTTCAGTTGGTGAAATCAGACAGTGAAAACAACCTCAAAAGTTCTGAGTTCTGGACAGTTAGGGGAGGCTGGCTGTCTGTTTCATGCTTTCTTCCAAAGAAGCGTTCTAAAATGACTCCACGTAGGTTACCCGCAGACCGCGCCAGATATCGGTCGCGCCTTTGCGGTTGTTATTCAGGTTTTTCAGAAGTATTTCCATTACCAGGTTATCGGCATACAGCCATTGCAGCGAAAGATTAAGATAGCCTTTCCCTTTCCCCAGGCTGATTTGATCTTTATCGTCGTTGGTGGCAAAATCGTATTCCATGACCAGCCCGACCTCGTTGTTCAGCCGGGTATCGAAGCCGATGAAGAAGTCAGGATTGTCGTCGTCGTCTCCCTGCTCGGTGGAGTAATTGACGCCGCCATGAAGTCCAAGCTGCCATTGGTAAAAGGGATAGTTCTTGCTGGCGACGGCGAAAAACCCCTTTGACTTAAAAGCATACCGATCGTTGTCGTCATGCCACGAGCCGTAACCCTGGCTGCAGAATCCGATCGTCGCCGCCGGGAAAACCAGCCCCTCATCGATCAGGGAAAGCCTGACGTTGAATTCGATGCGAGGATTCCAGTTTGGGCTTTCTTCGGCCAGGATTCCTTCCGAACCGTAACTGATACCGACCATAAGCCGGTTGGAAAGACCGATATTGGTTGCCGTCAGGATGCCCCCCCGGGGATAGGCCCGCATAACGACGTTGAAATTGGCCCGTTTAAGCGTTCCGGCCGTCGGACAATCGACTAAAATAGTCGGCTGCCAACTGAAAGGATCGACGGCGGGTAGTTTGTCAACTTGCGATTGGGCCATAACATTCGATAAACAGACTAAAATAAATAACGCAAGGACGATTGAAACAAACAGCCTTGTAAACACGATTCCTCCCTGAAATTCAACTTGTGCCTTCACTTGATGATATAAACCGGGTTGTCTGAAATCAATTAAAAACAATCTCACGCCGCGATTGAAAACCGGCGGTGCGTCGAATGGAGATCCGAAGAAAATCGCGCGCATAAAAATACTTGCGGTTGACGGTATTCTTTTTAATCTGCATATTGTCCCGGGATGAAGAGGAAATAATGAGCAATGACAATTCAAAAGCCGGGTTTCAACAAAGAAAAGGCCGGGTAGTAAAAGCTTACAAATCAGCCTATCCCGATCCGCTTGTTGTAAAGGCCGGAGAAGAACTTGCCGTTGAGGACAGGGAAAGCGAGTGGAGCGGCTGGATATGGTGTATAAACAAACAGGGAAGAAACGGCTGGGTTCCTGAAAAATATATTGAAAGAAAAGGCGGTGCCTGCAAAGCTCTGCGTAGCTATGACGCTACGGAATTGTCGGTCCGTGCCGGTGAAAAGTTAAGCATCATCTTTGAGGAAAGCGGCTGGGTGTGGTGTGCCAGGCGGAACGGCGAAAGAGGCTGGATTCCCCTGGAAAATATAGAGATTCTCTAAGCGCCGTAATGAATCCGGAAAGGAGAAACCAGATGGAAGAAATCCCCAATGTTTCCAACAGAGTGAGTCAAATACCAAAATCGGCAATACATGAAATGACGAGGCTGTCGAAGGAAGTTGAGGATGTGGCTTTTTTGTCATGGGCAAAACCAACATCCGACGCGCCGGAACATATCAAAGAGGGTGCTGTCGCCGCCATACAAAAAGGGCTTGTGGGCGGATATTCCGAAAACGCCGGTTTAATCGAATTGCGGAAGGAGATCGTCAGGAAATTAAAAAGGGACAACAACATCGATGCCAACCCTTCCGAGATACTGGTTACCGTCGGCGCCATCGAAGGATTATGCGCAGCGGTGATGGCGCTGATTGATCCCGGCGATGAGGTTATCCTGCCGTCGCCGACCTATTCTACCCATATACGCCAGGTAGTTATTGCTTCCGGAAAGCCCGTCATGGTTCCGACCATCGAAGAGGAGGGGTTCATCCTCGATCTTGAGGAGATCGAAAAGGCGATTACCCCTAAAACAAAAGCGATTATGTATTGCTCGCCGAGTAATCCTACCGGTACTGTCTTTGGTGAAAGGCAGCTTCGCCGGTTGGCCGAAATCGCGCTGGAGCATAACCTGATGGTTATTACCGATGAAGCTTATGAGTATTTCACTTATGACGGCCATAAGCACCTCAGTATAGCGTCGATTCCGGAAGTAAGGAAGAATATAGTCAGTTGTTTTACCTTTACGAAGACTTACGCTATGACGGGCTGGCGTGTCGGCTATCTGCATGCCGACGAGAAGCTGATACCCCAGATCACCAAGGCGCATATCCCGTTTGCGATTTGTGCGCCCGTTGTTTCCCAGTATGCGGCCCTGGCCGCCCTGAAAGGTCCGCAGGATTGCGTATCGGCATTCCGGGAGCATTATCTTTCCACTCGCAACCTGATGTGCGAGCGTCTTGACAACCTCAGTTCGGTTTTTGAATATCAGAAACCGAGCGGGTCTTATCTGATGTTTCCCAAAATATTGCCGGAGGAAGGCAAAGATTCGACGACTTTCTGCAAAAAACTTTTAAGAGAAGGCAGGGTGTCAACGACTCCGGGAATCGCCTTCGGGCCGACCGGACAGCAACACCTGCGTCTGTCGTTCTGCGTTCCGGCAGATGAAATAAACAAGGCATTTGACAGAATGGAATCCTACTTCGGCTGATGGCTTTGCCGCGTTATACGGCCCGGGTTACGAATGCTTAAGGCCGGATGCTTTCAGTATAAGTGAGGGTGTGTTAACGCCGATATGGTCGGCTATGACGGGACACTTTGCCATCAGGAGAAAAAACAGCCGACGCTTTTCGCCGGACAGGCCTTCGTAATTTCCCTGTCCTTTACTTATTATAAAATCGGAATTGTTGAACAGTTCGACGAATTCAGGGCTGCACGTATTAAGTATGATCCCGGGAGCGTCTGTTCCCGATGAAACAATGGTTGCCGATTTATCAATACCGGCCTGTACGGCATCCTCATATGTTACGTCGTTTATAATGGGGACATGCCTGACAACATAGGTTGTCGGTTTATTTATTTGCTCAATAAGAACTCTATCGAAGACCGATTCTCCGGCATTGTCGCCAAGGAATAAGATTTGATCGGTGCGTTCCAATTCGGTCCTGAAATCTTCGTAATCGCAAATGGCAAAATCCATCTCGATTATTTTGCTTACCTCTTCTTCGATATTGACCGAATCGTAAACGCCGAGATCTATCACGTTACCTGCGATGGCCACCCTTACGGCTGTAAACAGCGGATCGGCAGATTTTTCAACCTTTCTTTTCAGGGAACCGTACATGGCCAGCGCTCTCTCCGTGCTTTTCTTTTTTATGGTTTTGTATGGGTCGTCGTTACCGGTGACTTCCCTTATCTTTTGATATATCAATCTGCCGGTTTCCGGCGGGGTGCTTTCAAGGGAAATATCCTTAAGCATCGTACCGATCTCATCCAGAAGCCTTTTTATGGTCTTTTCGTCGTCGGTTGACATTTTAGCGGTACGAAGCGCCTGTTTGAAGAAACAGGGGATACAATCAAGAAACGTTTTCATTGCGGCTCCCGGCTGCGTGTCAAATGGTTTTGCGGTCGCATGATGACCGGCAAATTATGAGGCATTCTTTGAAATGGCAAGTTCTTTCCCGACTTCGGAATCGTAATCTTCAATCCTTGCTTGTCCTTTTAGTATAGTCTATTCCAGTAAAGAGTTTCGGCAACAATAAAGCCTTCACGGCTGAGCGCCGCAAAGGCTTTTATATATAACGAAACGACTTTCGCCGCCTTAAATACCTACCATCTTTTCATAATCTCACCAAAGCATTCCAGGCCGCTCCAGATGACCCCGCCGTAACCGCCGCCGGGAGATGTCCAGGCACCGGCAAGATAGAGGTTTTTGACCGGCGTGACATGAGGCATGCGGCTGGGACCGGAGTTATCCGGCGTCTGATCCCAGCCGTAGACGGCTCCGCGATAATTGCCGGTATAGCGCAGGTTGGTCAGCGGCGTGCCGACTTCCATTACTTCGATGGCCTCGGCCAGTCCCGGCAGCAACTTCTCCTCGGCTCTTTTGATAAGGATTTTGGCCATCCGTTCCTTTTCTTTCCTGTATGCGGTCTTATTTCCGGCGAAATAATCGGCCTCGTATTTTTTCCAGTAGTCGTATCCTTGAAGCGCCGTGATATGGATGATATTTTTCCCCGGAGGCGAATATCCGTCGTAGAGATTATCATACAGCATCAGGCCGAAGCCGCAGTTTTCGACGTCCGCGTTGAGAGCCGCGCCGAATTCTTCATCGGAATTATGCCCGCTGCTGATAGAGATTTCCGTATCGGGAATGCCGATTTTTCCGACCAGGTCGTTTTTCAAGCCCATAAACACCTGGTAAATCGACAGGCTTACGCTGTAGTTGTCCATCCGCGCCAGGTAATCCTTGAGATATTCATCCGCCTTGAGCATCTTATGGAAGGTGTCGTAAGCGTTGGCGTTGGAGACGATCACTTTGCCTTTGTATTCTTTGCCGTCGGCGGTTTCTATTCCGTAAGCGGTTTGCCCGTTGACCAGTATCTCTTCTGCGCGCGTTCGCAGTATTACTTTGCCGCCGTGATCTTCGATAAATCCGACAAGAGCGTTGCTTATTTTCTGCGATTTGCCGATCGGGTAATACCCGCCGTTGGTCAGAAAATCAATAGTTGGGAAGGCGTAATAAAATCCGGCCAGTTTTGACGGCGGCAGGCCGTAGTAGCCCCAGAGGAAAGAGACGAGTTCCTTTAACTTGGGGTTTGTGATTCTTACATCTACCATCTGGCCCCAGGTTTTGCTGTAGGCGCTGAATAGATAAGGATACTCGATGGGAAATTTTTGCATATCAATTTCGCCGCGAGCGGCAAAAATCTTGTTGATATCCAGGGCCACCCCTTTCATATCCTCAAAAAGCGCTTCGATACCCTTTTTCTCATCGGGGAAATAATCCGTCAAAATTTTTATAAATCCGGGAAGATCCTTTTGAGGAATGCGAAAATCATAATCGGGCATGATTACCCGGTGAAAATTGGGGTGAGGAACAAATTCGACATCGGTTATTTCCGGAAAACCGGGAAGCAGGTTATACTTTCCGTTGCGATTGCCAACCGAGGTGGAATGAAGGGAAGCGTCAAAGACGAAACCTCCGGGTCGTTTGAAGGTGGTGGCATATCCGCCCGGTTTGCGGTACTGCTCCAGAACCAGGGGTTTAAATCCCTGCCGGGCGAAAGCAGCGGCGCAACTGAGTCCTCCCAGCCCGGAGCCGATGATGACGGCATCGAATTCATCTTCGCCCAATTCCACGCCGGCGGCCTTCGGCAGCGAACCCCAATCGAAGGCCACCATACCCAGCCCGGCCAAAAGAGATTTGATAAAATCTCTTCTTTCCCAGATTTTTTGTGACATTATTTTTCTCCCAAGTTGGTGATGGTTTATGTTTTTATTTAGGAATACTCTGTCTTGTTATCAAGATTAATTTGCCAAACCCGTAATACGTTTGGCTTGTATTTACGTCGAATGGGCATTGCAAGTTCCATTGTTTTTGTTGAATTAAATCGCTTTGAATGTATATATTTCAAAAGATAATGTGATCAATCGTTTCTCGCAATAAACAAGGAGGAAAAAATGAAGGACAGACGAATTGCCATGATTGTCAGGATGGTTTTGGCCTTAGCCGTCCTTATGTTTCTGGTCGGCTGCGGTACGCAGATTCCGTCGGGCCACCGCGGCGTCAAGTATTTAAAGTTCGGCGACGGCACCGAGATGGGCAAAATCTATGATGAAGGGTTTAACTGGCATTTACCGTGGAACAAGATTTACGTTTACAGAATACAGCTTAATGAGCGCAAGGAAGCGCTGCAAATTCTATCGGCCGATGGTGCCACGATAGGTCTGGAAGTGTCGATCTGGTACCGTCCCGTAGTGGACAAACTCGATTCCCTGCAGAAAACAATCGGGCCCGTTTATTACAATTCAGTCGTGGCGTCGGGCCTTCGCGGTGTCGGTCGAGCTATTGTAGGACAGTATAAACCGGAGGAGATTTATTCCACCAAGCGGGACGTAATCGCCAGCGAGATAATTCAGGGGATGCGGGATTTGCTCACCGATAAGTACGTATCCATCGAAAACATTATCATCCGAAACGTCATCCTGCCGCCGAAAATAACCGACGCGATAAATGCCAAGCTGACGGCCGACCAGCAACAGCAACAAATGGAGTACGTGCTTCTTAAAGAGAAGCAGGAGGCTGAGCGTAAGCGGATCGAAGCTCAGGGCATCGCCGACTTCCAGAAGATAGTCTCCAAAGGCATCACAGAAACCCTGCTGAAATGGAAAGGGATTGAGGCGACCCAGAATCTGGCCGAATCGCCCAATTCCAAGATTATCATTATAGGCAGTGGCAAGGACGGCCTACCGATTATCCTTGGCGGTAGTTGACGATTTATTAGCCGGTAATCCAAACGGTACGCAAAAAGCCCTGCCTGGGCGGGGCTTTTCCCGGGGTCTGGTTTATCTGCGTCGGTCTATTTGCCGCTGATCTTTATTCCGCTGACCCTGTAAGTCGGCACGCCGATGACATTGCCTCGCACTTCCCAGGTCAGATCATCGGCAATACCATCGATGCTTTTCAGGAAATCGAACATGTTTCCGGAGATAGTGATGTTGCTTACCGGCCGGGAGAGTTCGCCATGTTCTATCATCAATCCTTTACAGGGGATAGAAAAATTGCCGGTTATCGGATCGACCGAAGCGTGCAGGCCGCTGACTTCGGTTATATACAACCCGTTTCCCACCGAACCGATCAACTTGTCGCGGCTGGCGTTACCGGGACGCAGATAGAAATTAGTGGGTGCTATCATTGGCCGTGAACTGTACGAAGGGCGCTCGGCGTTTCCGGTCGGCTCTGTCCCGCCTTTGTGCGCAGTGTAACTGTCATACAGCAGTTGCGTCAGCCGTCCGCCGGCGATTATTTCCTTCGTGCCGGTAGGTAGTCCTTCTCCGTCAAGTGCCGCCGAGGCCAGGCCTCCTTTAAGGCGGCCGTCGTCGATAATGGTGACTTTCTCAGAGGCGACGCTCTCGCGCAGCCTGCCGGTAAAGATTGATTTTTTCTTCTGCACCAGATCGGCTGAAACCATATCGGCGATCAGGTCGATAAAGCTGTATCCTGATTCAGGCGGAAAGACCGCTTCCACTTCACCGGTCTCGCCGTCAGTCGCTCCCAGCATCCTCAACGCAGTACGGGCCGCTTTTTTGCCGGGATTCTCAGGATCGAGATCATCAAAGTACGACTTCACCTCGATGCCGGTGCCGGTTTGGGCGCCGGTCGGGTCGGACTGACCGCCGGGTGTTGTCTCCATGGCGACCGCGACGATGTATCCATAAATTTCGCTGCGACGGGATTCATACATGATCCCTTTGGATGAGACGATGGCATATTCGTCGGCGGAATCGCCATATTGCAGCCAGCCTATTTGCACAATCCGTGGATCGGCGCTCCTCGCCGCTGTGTCAATAGCAATTGCCTTCTCGATTTTTTTCTTCACCGGAATAGTTTTCAGCTTTTCGTCATACCGCTCCAGCGAATGGTCGTCCGACGCTTCGGGAACGGGATCGGGCAGGACATTATGTTCGTCGAGCGAATGTTTAGCGGTGTTGGCAATCAGCTTTCTGATAATATCATCGGCAGAGGAAAGGTCGAGGTTGTTGGATGATGCAAAGCCCATCCGCCCGTCTTTGAGCGCCCTGAGGCCGAAGCCACGCTGGTTTTTATAATTGACCGTTTCGGCCCTGCTGTTGAGAATCTCTATTTCAACCGAGGCGGATTCCATTACGCAGGCTTCGGCTTCATCGGCGCCCAGTTTTCGGGATCGTTCAACCAGTCTTTCCGCCAGTTCCAGTCTGTTCATTGGTTGCCTCCATCATAAGCGTCGCCGGTGCCGCCGACCGTCAGCGATTTAACCCGCACGGTCGGCATACCCACTCCGACGGGCACCTGTTGTCCTTTACCGCATCGCCCGGGTGATTCGATAATTTCCAAGTCGTTGCCGACCATGTCGATATCGCGAAGGGCGTCGATTCCACGACCAATGATCGAGGCGCCTTTGACCGGGTAGGTAAGCCTTCCGTCTTCAATCATGTAGCCCAGCTTGATTGACGTTATGAACTCTCCCGTAAAAGGATTGACCTGTCCCCCGCCGCCGGTATCGACCGCATAAAGGCCTCGTTTGGTGTTTTTTATAATATCTTCAGGCTTGGATTCGCCGCCCAGTATGTAAGTATTGCGCATGCGGGGGATTGGGGGATACTTATATGACTCCCGCCGCGCCGAACCGGTAGGCGTCGCTTTCATCTCTTTTGCCGTGATCGAAGAGTGCAGGTAACTTTTTAGGACGCCGCCTTCTATCATAACCGTTTTCTGCGACGGCGTTCCTTCGTCGTCAAATTCAAAAGAGCCGGGAAAGCCGGGGATGGTGCCGTCGTCAATCAGGGTAACCAGCGGCGAGGCGACCCGTTGATTCATCTTGCCGGCAAAGTTGGAGCCTTTCTCGACAATATCGGCTTCCAACCCGTGTCCGCAGGATTCATGAAAAAGGATGCCGTTGTCGCCGGGGGCAAAGACGACCGGCATTCCGCCGCGGGGGCAGTCTTTGGCGGTAAGCATAGTCGTGGCCAGTTCCGCCGCCTTCGCAGCCATTTTTCCCGGGGCATGCCTGCCGGTCAATTTTTCCAGCCCGCCATAGAAAGAACGGCCAAAAACGCCCGATTCACGCAGGCCGTTCTTTTCAACGATAATAATGACGGCCAGTTCGGTAAGGCCGAGAGTCTGGCTGATGACGCTCTCGTTAAGAGTCGAGGCCAGGACAATCCGTCGTTTGTGATCGCGGTACCTGACCGTCGCCTGCGCAGCGTACGGCGTTGCCCAGGCACGTTCTTCGGCTTCTTTTACCAGTTCGAGTTTTTTCTCGGTGGACGACTCGGCCGGAGAAGTTCTAAAAGGATATTCCCATGAATTATCCTGCCGCCGCAGGTCTATGGTTCCTGTCTGCCGGCCGTTTCCGCCCGCCGCGTCACGCACACAGGCGGCCAGTTCCAGGACATCGAATTCCTCAAATGAATTGGATATGGCGTAAAAGGTGCGTCCACCGGTAACAATCCTGATCCCGACACCACGCTCGGCCGAGAGGTCGGTTTTCAGCTTTTTATCATCGGCAATGACGCTGTTATAGATCGCCTGTTCAACAAAGACGTCGGCATAGTCGGCGCCTTTTTCAACGGCTATGGTTAAGGCTTTCTTTAACAGATCATGATCTAACGACAAAGGTTCTTTCATATAGCTTTATCCTCGGGACTCTTTACCCTGATATATCATAATAAGCGTTTATAATGCGGATTTCGCAAGCGGCTTATTCCTGCTTTGAGGAAAGAGATATTTCCCTTTTTCGGCGAAATTCCCGTAATTCGGAAATATCAAGAATAACGGAAAGTATCCGTTCCCTGTCTTCCTCTTCGGGCGAGATGCGACTCAGTATTCCCCATGGCGCCGCCACCAGCGATCGTCCCTGCAGGTTGCCGCCCCACAATCTGCCCGCGGCGCAGCATTTGACTATGTAACTGCAGGAGGTTTCGGTTCCGGCTATAAATATTCCCCGGTCGCGCGAAAATTTATCCCTGACGGTTTCATCCGGTTTCAAGGGCGAGGTGGTCGGGACAAAGATAATATCCGGTTTTAATTCGGCCATTCGGGAGAAATTTTTCGGGTGTAGAACATCGGCGCATATCAAAATCGAGATACGCACGCCGTCAATTTCAAAAAGGGAGAACCCCGTTCCGGGACTTATTCCGTGGCGAATTTCATTTTCTGTCGGGTGCATTTTGCGGCATTTACCGACCATTTCGCCTCGATTATAGACAAAGCTGGTATTATAAAACCGGTCGTTGTCCGATTCGACCGCTGTCCCGGCGATAAGCACAGCGTCAAAGCGATCCGACAATACCTGACAATACTTCAGGTATTCGCCTGACTGACCGGCGCTTAGTGGCGTATCCCTCAGCGTTGGATCGACGTTGTAATATTCCGGCAGGATGATAAAGTCGGGCCTCTGCCTGAATATAAACAGGTTTTCTTCCATGCTTAACTGCCGGCCGACCTGACATTGTATGATTATTGCTTTTCTCAGCATTCTTTCCAAATCCTACGTTTTTGATTGATAATCGTTTCATGTCGGAAAGTAAATTCTTTATTGCGTTATCCCGATAAATAGAATATAGGTTGGTTTATAATGCAGCCGTGAAGATAGTATTGAAGATTGGTCATAATGGGAGAGATTATGGCGCCGCAGATTATCATTAAGGATGATATGGGTCGCATTGGCGACCCCCAGGGCTTGGAAAATCGATTGCGTAAAACCGGCTATCGGCGGGTAGTCGGGGTTGACGAGGCCGGCCGCGGCCCGCTGGCCGGGCCGGTGGTTGCGGCGGCGGTTATATTGCCTGAAAATTTGCATATAGAAGGGCTTGACGATTCCAAGAAACTCAGCCCGACCAAACGGAACCTGGTTTTCGACCGCATTGTTTCTTCCGACGCCGTTTACGCCGTCGGCATTGTCGATAATGAAATTATTGACCGCATTA
Organism: uncultured Ignavibacteriales bacterium; assembly: GCA_964611355.1. Taxonomy (GTDB): domain Bacteria; phylum Zixibacteria; class MSB-5A5; order GN15; family JAAZOE01; genus CAZSYD01. The sequence goes on from CAZSYD010000001.1 coordinate 99,060, forward strand.
ATATCCTGCGGGCATCGCTTCAGGCAATGGCCAGTGCGGTCAACAAACTTGAATGCACTCCTGATCTTGTGATCGTGGACGGCAAAATGACGATATCCGGTGTCAACCTGCCGCAAATGGCCATCATCGGCGGTGACGGTACCTGCCCGTCAATTGCCGCGGCGTCGGTTCTGGCCAAGGTTACACGTGACCGTATTATGGATCATTACGCCAAATTGTATCCTCTTTATTCTTTTGGCAGGCATAAAGGTTATCCAACGGCTGAACATCTGAAGGAACTGCGCGCTTATGGGCCGACGCCGATTCATCGCAAATCGTTTCGCCCGGTTCAGGAAGCCGTTTCCGAACCAAACCTGCAGTTTGCAGAATGACCGACACCCGTGCCGATAAGGGCGCTCGAGGCGAGGAAATCGCTGCCGGTTATCTGGAAGACCTCGGATATAAAATCCTTCATAGAAATCTCCGCCTTTCCCGTTACGAGATCGACATTGTCTGCCGTGACGGTGATTGCCTTGTATTCGTCGAGGTGAAAAATTCGGCCGCCGGGGGTTTCGGTCATCCCGCAACCTGGATCGACGATCGCAAGCAGGAAAAACTCCGCCTCGCGGCAGAGTTATACCTGAAAGAGTATAGCATTTCCAATATGGATATCCGTTTTGATGCTGTGACCATTAACCGTGGCGAGGTCGAGCACTATAAGAATGCTTTCTAAGAAATGGGGGCTGACTTATATCGTGGCTGCGGCAAGATGTTTTCTTATGTTTAATTCAAATTCGTCGGTGAATTGCTGAATTTTCTACTGTTTTTGAGGTTGCCTGATCCGTCCGTCAAAATATCATTCCCGGGTTATGCTCTCAATTTCGGCCAGCAGAGCCTTCTCGAGGTCATCTTCCTTCAGCGTCTGCTTAATCTGTCCCCGGGCAAATAATACCCCCTTACCGACGCCGCCCGCGATCCCGACGTCAGCGGCTCTGGCTTCACCCGGGCCGTTGACGACGCAGCCCATAACGGCAACTTTTAACGGCTTTTTAATATGGCGGGTCTTTTCCTCGATTCGCCGGGCCAGGCCGATCAGATCGATCCGGCAGCGGCCGCACGTGGGGCAGGAGATTACTTCGACACCTTCCCGCTTCAGTTCCAGGGCTTTTAGTATCTGTTTCGCGACCTTTATCTCGGCTACCGGATCAGCGGTAAGCGATACCCGGATGGTATCGCCGATTCCTCGCGCCAGGATAGCCCCGATACCTATGGCTGATTTTATCGAACCGGTAAACTCCGTTCCGGCTTCGGTGATTCCCAGATGAAAAGGATAATCGACCAGTTCCGCCAGCATGATATGGGCCGCTAGGGCGCAGTGAACACTGGTCGATTTGAGGGAGATAACGGTATCGAAAAAATCATGCTTTTCCAGAATTTCCAGTTCCCGCAAGGCCGCGCCGACAAAGGCGCGCGGATCGTCATGCCCGAACTCATTCAAAAGATCTTCAGGCAGTGAGCCGGAATTAACGCCGATTCTTATCGGAATACCGGCGTCTCTGGCGGCTTTGGCAACTTCGGCCACCTTCCGGTCCGGCCCGATGTTGCCCGGATTTATGCGAACCTTGTCGATTCCCTGAGAGATAGATTCAAGAGCCAGCTTGTGCGAAAAATGAATATCGGCCACCAGCGGAATCGAAATCTGCTCTTTGATTTTATTCAGGCATAAGGCGGCCTCGTTGTTGGGAACCGCTACCCGGACGATTTCGCACCCGGCTTCTTCCAGTTTTTTAATCTGGGCGACGGTGGCTTTCACGTCCCGCGTATCGGTGTTGGTCATCGACTGGATTGTTATCGGGAAACCACCGCCGATAATATTTCCGCCGACTTTTATACCCCGCGATTTGCGCCGTTTTACGGGATACTCAGCCTGCAGGCCGTCGATGAGCCCTCTCCATTTGCTTTCTCGGCTTTTTGATATATCACTTGACATGGTCGTTACCGCGCGTAGTTTAATTTAACTGTATTGTGCCAAAAGACAACTGAAAGTTATCCGGCTTGGATTACAAGAAGATAATATTATACATAGTTATTTTGCTGGTTGCTCTCGGCTACTGGTACAAGGTTTTTCAAGACGAGAAAAGAGGGTTGGAGCAAACAGATCGCTTTGCCTCCGTTTACGCCGGTACGGCGGTCATGGCCGAATTGTACCGCAACGAACCGGATCGGTTTTTCCGGGCCCGCGATTCAATATATAATTTATATAAGATTGACAGTATGTGGATTAACGAATTCCGCCGGTCGCATCAAGACAGGGAAGAGGACTGGAGCCTGGTATGGGACGCCGTTAAGCGAAAGACGGATTCTCTTGTTGAATATTATAAACTTAATCCGGTCAAGCACGATACGACCAAGGTATTAGAGATCGATTCGTCTGTCGTGATTTCGGATACATCCGGCACGAAATAATCCCATTTTTTCAAATCTGCTTCCAGCTAAAAGACGGAATTTGTGAAAAATTTCTCAAATGGGTTGAATTCGGTGGGAGTCATATATATATTGGCGGCGAGTCATGTGGCTGCAATGCTGAAGCGGATTTCAGAAAATAGACTGGTGGTATGAGATGAAAATGCTTTTGTCCGGCAATGAAGCGGTGGCGCGCGGCGCCTATGAGGCCGGCGTGAAACTTGCGGCCGCTTATCCCGGAACACCCTCGACCGAAATTCTTGAGAATATCGCCCGGCATTTTCCGTCGATTTACGCCGAATGGTCGCCAAACGAAAAAGTGGCTTTTGAGGTCGGCATCGGCGGGTCGCTGGGTGGAGGGCGCTCATTGGTGGCTATGAAGCATGTCGGCGTCAACGTGGCCGCCGACCCGCTGATGACTTTCGCTTATACCGGCGTCAATGCAGGCTTTCTGCTGGTCAGCGCCGACGATCCTGAGATGCATTCATCGCAGAACGAGCAGGACAATCGCATTCTGGCCAGATTCGCCCAGATACCGTTTCTGGAGCCGTCCGATTCTCAGGAATCGAAAGATATGGTAAAGATCGGGCTGGAAATCTCGGAAGAGTTTGATATTCCGGTCATGCTGCGAATGACGACACGCGTTTCGCATTCCAAGGGGATTGTCGAACTTGGCGAACCGATTGAAGTGACCAAAGATAAATTCGATCGCGACACCCGAAAATACGTCATGGTACCCGGCCACGCCAAGCTGCGCCACGCCAATCTGCTGGAACGGGTGGAAAGACTTCGGGATTATGTCGAGAAATCGCCCCTTAACCGAATCGAAGAATACGACACCAAAACCGGCATAATAACCGGCGGCATTTCCTATCAGTATGTCAAAGAGATAATGCCGGAAACTGATATTTTCAAGATCGGTATCGGTTTCCCTCTGCCTCTTAAAAAAATCAGGGAGTTTTTGGACAAGCGTGAAAAAGTGATCATCGTTGAGGAGTTGGAGCCGTATTACGAAGAAATTATCCGAGCCGCCGGAATGACTTCGGTGGAAGGGAAAAGGTATTTTGGCCGCGAAGGCGAACTGTCGCCTTACCGGGTCGCTCTTGGTCTAAATGATGCCGGTCTGATAGATGAAGCTCCAAAAGCCGGCCATGAACCGGAGAAGCTGTTTCCCCGGCCGCCGGTGCTTTGTCCGGGCTGTCCCCACCGGGGGCTGTTTATGGCGCTCAAAAAGCTGAAGCTGACCGTTACGGGGGACATCGGCTGCTATACGCTGGGAACGCTGGAGCCGCTGAAATCGCTTCATACCTGCATATGTATGGGCGCTTCGATCGGCAAGGCCATCGGTATGGAAAAGGTCAACGGTTCCGACCGGGGGATTGTCGCCGTGCTGGGCGATTCCACCTTTATTCATTCGGGTATTACCGGCCTTCTGAATGCGGTTTACAACAAGTCGAATATCACCGTTATCATCGCCGATAATCGGGTAACGGCCATGACCGGCGGCCAGCAGCATCCGGCCACCGGTTATACACTGATGGGTGAGGAAACCAAAAAGCTCGATTTCACCGCGCTCGCCAGGGTTCTCGGCGTTGAGTCGGTACGCACTGTCGATCCGCTTAAATATGAAGAAACGCAGAAAATTATCAAGGAAGAGGTGGAGCGCCCGGGACCTTCCGTGATTATCAGTACTAGCCCCTGTGTTTTAATGCCGAAGCGGATTATGGAAACTCCTTACGAGGTAATCCTTGACCTATGCAACGGCTGCGGCATCTGCTTCCGCATCGGGTGCCCGGCTATTTATCCGTCAAAGGAATTGAACAAGAGAGGCAAACCCAAAGCAGAAATCGATCCTGCTCTTTGCACCGGCTGCTCGCTCTGTTCGCAGGTTTGCAATCGTGGAGCGATCGTAATAAAGCAATCGATTGAAAAGGTCAAGTGAGGCAACCATGAAAAACGGTATAAAAAATATATTAATCGTGGGTGTCGGAGGGCAGGGGGTTTTACTGGCCTCCGAGCTTCTTTCCGAGGCGGCCATTATGTCCGGTTTCGACGTCAAGAAGTCGGAAGTGCACGGCATGGCGCAGCGGGGCGGCGTCGTGTCATCGCATGTCCGCATCGGTAAAAAAGTCTATTCTCCGATCATTCAATATGGTCAGGCCGATATCCTTCTGTCGTTTGAACAGGCCGAAGCGATGCGTGCTGTCGACTGGCTTTCACCCGAAGGAAAGGTTGTCGTTTCCAATACCCGGCTGGTGCCGCCGATTGCGAATTTCGGCGAATTGGGTTATCCCGATGATCCGGTTGCGGAAATAAAAAAGAAAACCGGCAATGTCATTGCCGTCGATGCCGATAAAATGGCGGGCGATCTCGGCAATATGCGCCTGGTGAACACGATCCTTCTTGCGGTAGCATCATCATATATCGGGTTTGAAAAAAACGTCTGGGAAGAGGCGATCAAAAAACTGGTCAAGCCGAAATTCGTTGATATCAATTTGAAGGCTTTTGCGCAGGGGCGCGGACTGACGATCAATTAGGTCTTTATTTCTGTAGGGAGATCGGTATTGGATAAAAACAATCCTATAATATTGGTGGTAAATCCGGGATCAACCTCGACCAAGGTGGCGGTCTTTCGGGGAACGGAAGAGATTCACAAACAGACTATTGAGCATCCGGCCCAAGAACTGGCCAAATTTGACCTGACCGCCGAACAGTTTGACCTGCGCCGGAAGGGAATCGAAGCCTGGTTGGAAACTCTTCCGGAATCGGATCGGGATTTCGCCGCCATTGCCGGTCGCGGCGCGCCGCTGAAGCCTCTCGAAGGCGGCACATATGCTATTTCGGAAAAGCTTCTGGATGATGTCAGGACATCCCGGTATTCCAATCATGCTTCCAATGTAAGCCCCATCCTTTCTGACTATTTCGCCAAAAAATATAATGTACCGGCCTATATCACTGATCCGATCACGGTGGATGATTTCACCGACGTGGCCCGTATCTCCGGATTACCCGGTATTGTCCGCAAATGCCGTTCGCACGCTCTCAATATCAAGGCTGCGGGGCGAGCCGAGGCGGCTAAAACGGGGAAAAAGTTGGAAGAAGTCAACTTCATCGTGGCCCATATGGGCGGCGGCATATCGATTGCGGCTCTTGAAAAGGGGCTGATAGTCGACGTTAACGACGCTCTTCTGGGGATGGGGCCGTTTTCACCCGACCGGGCCGGAGCGCTGCCGATTGGGGCACTGGTGGAACTCTGCTACAGCGGCAAATACGAGAAAAAAGAATTGGTCAATATCCTTTCCAAAAAAAGCGGATTTGTCGCTTACCTGGGTGAGTCTGATTTGCGCAAGGTCGAAAACATGATTAACAGCGGCGACAAAAAAGCCGGGTTGATCTTTGACGCCATGTGCTATCAAATCGGAAAAGAAATCGGCGCCGTCGGCGCGGTTCTAAAGGGGAAAGTCGACGCGATAATCCTGACAGGCGGGATGGCGCATTCGAAAAGAATGACGGATGCGATTACAAATTATGTAAGATTCATTGCTCCGGTCAAACTGGTGCCCGGCGAGTATGAAATGAAAGCTCTGGCGGAAGGAGCATTGCGCGCGCTTTCCGGAGAAGAAAAAGTTAAAGATTATGCCTGAGGGAGAGATTTCTTAAACTTAGTCCTCTATATGTAGTTATGATAAAATCATCAACTGAAATAATCGAAGCCGCCAAAAAATTATCGGCAAGCGGTATGCGTAGGGTGGTGGTGGCTGTGGCCCAGGATGCCGATGTTATCGGGGCGGTCAAATCCGCCTGGGAAGACGGCATCTGCGACGGCTCGCTTGTCGGCGACGAACAAAAGATTCGAGAACTGGCAGAAAAAAACAGTATTTCGCTTGACGGTCTCGAATTGATAAGCCAGCCGGATTCGAATCAGGCCGTTATGCAGGCGGTGCAGATGGCTGCCGAAGGGAAAGCGGACGTGGTGATGAAAGGCTTTGTCTCCACTTCCGGTTTGCTCAGGGGTGTTCTTGATCGCCGTTTTAATCTGCGCGCCAGCCCGACGCTTTCGCACGTGGCGGTTCTTGATATTCCCGGTTATCATAAACTTCTTATGCTTACCGATGGCGGCATGGTCGTCAAGCCGACTATTGAGCAAAGACTGGATATTCTCAAAAATGCCGTCATCGTCGGCAAAGCTCTCGGTATCGAAACGGTCAAAGTCGCATTATCGGCTGCCTGCGATTCAGTCATAGAAAGTATGCCGCAAACTAAAGAAGACGCACGAATTCTTGAGTTAGTCAATAAGGGAAAGATCGACGGTTGCGAGATCGCCGGGCCAATGAGTTTCGACGTTGCCACATCGAAAGAAGTCGCCCAAAAAGCGGGCATAGACAATCCGGTGGCCGGTGACGCCGATGTGTATATCATGGGCAGTATAGAGGAATGCAACATTACCGCCAAGAGTATGATCGTTTTTGCCGATGCGGTTTTTGCGGGCGTTATCGTCGGCGCCAGAATTCCGGTCTCGGTCGTATCGCGCACCGATCCGGTTTTCGGCAAAAAGACTTCTATCGCGCTGGCGTGCCTGGTGGCCGATTATTATCGCCATATGGGAAAGGAGGTTTAAGCTGTGGCAGATCAAATAAAAAGTCTCGACCAGCTTCTTTCCCGCACCAAAGATTTGGTTAAAGAAAAGCATATAATCAGAGCCGCCTTGATAAGCGCTGATGATGATCGCTGTCTTCGGGCTGTCCTTCGCGCCGGGAAAGAAAGTTTTATCGAAGCGACGCTGATCGGCAGTCGGTCGAATATTCAGGATATTGCCGATAAGAACGGTTTGGATATCAACGGAATTTCGATAATAGATTCTGCCGGTCCTGCTGATTCGGTTGATGCTGCGATGAAGCTGGCGGCGGAAAAGAAAATCGATTTGCTTGTCCGGGGCAATATCGATACGAGATTGATGCTTAATCGTCTCTTTGATAAAACTATCGGTTTCCGAAACGGCAAAAACCGGGTCAGTCATGTGGCTGTATTCGAGCATGATAAATATCCCAAACTTTTATTAATGAGTGATGCCGCGGTAAACGTCGCGCCCGACATTAAAGGAAAACTGGCGATCATCCAAAACGCCGTCGGAGTGGCTAATCTTTTTGGCGTCGAGATGCCGAAAGTGGCTATGCTGGCGGCGGTCGAGGTTATCTATCCGGGTATGCGGGTTACCGAAGAAGGCGCCATAATATCGAAGATGGTCGATAAGGGTCAGATCAAAAACTGCCTTATCGACGGTCCGTTGTCGATGGACGTCGCCACCGTTCCCGACGTCGCCCGGCAGAAGGGAGTGACTTCGGAAGTGGCCGGGCAGGCGGATATTTTGATCGCGCCCAATATCGAAACTGGCAACGGTATCTACAAAGCGATGTCGATGTTTGTCAAAGCCAGAACGGCCGGTGTCATCATCGGCGGAAAACTTCCTATTGCCATATCGTCTCGATGTGATAGTGTTGATAATATATTTCTTTCGCTTGTGTTGGGAAGCTATATAGCTTCAACAAATTTGTGACCGCCGGATATCCATATCCGCCGGTTTGGGCTACACCTTTCATAACTTCAGGACAGGCACGCTCGACGGCGCAAGATACGGCAAAACGGTAATAAAAGCTCGTACGCGGAACGCATAGTCGTCAGCCAGGTTTTATGTTAGACTCCAATCCGTGGAAAATTCGCGTATCCTGACACCGGTCATGGGAATACGGGGAAATGGGTTCGTTTTGTCATATTTATGTTTTGCAACTACAGGTTTGGTGGTGAATGCTGGAGTGATTCATACTTTGCCCTTCCTAACGTCAGGACTTTGTCCATCTTACTCTTCGTCCTGACTTGGGAAGGAACGTCAGGACAGTGCCGGGATATATTTGAATAATCTGACATAATCATCCATAGAAGGCGGGGGATTATTAAATAATGGTGGTTTTGTATTGAAATTGGCAGTGATGTATCATAATATACAAATCTCGGTACTGAACTAAAGCTGACTTATATCGAGATTACAGTACAGACAGGTGGCTCGCTTCGAGGTACGATTAATATTTAAGGTATCGTACGGCAAGCCGTCGGCCACCAGTCGGTTAAAACCGGGCAGGGCGGATGTGGAGAGTTGCCGCACACTTTAATGGATTTGATTACGTTATGCTAATCAAAAGGGTTTTGCCGTTAGCGGTTTTATTAGGATTGTCAATTACCGGCTGCGAAGGCCCCGATATTCCCTCTTTGCCTATAGAAGAGTCAGAATTGCCGGGCAGGTATATCGGTAATTTTGGAGAGGCGGATATTAATTGTATTGATTTACTACCTGATTCTATATATGTAGCCCACTACAAAAGCAAAGATGGCTATACCCATATCGACACCGGCAAGTGGTACTTTTTCGAGTGGTCTCCAGGATACTACAATTTACGCTTGCTAGCCTACGTTCAGCGACATCCGGGGAGATGCGATGAATTTCCAGGTAGAGAAGAGCTGGAAAAGGAGTTCGGGGTTGATACTACATTAAGGACATTCAAGCTTGTAAAGAGAAGTTACGGAATAAAATTTGAGTATTGCTTTGGTAAATTGCAATGTTATATAAAGGAGCCCAAGCAAGATTTGTGATCGGCCAATATCCACATCCGCCGGTTGAGACCGGGCAGGGCAGATGTGGATATGCTGTCTCACACTTAAATATTTGGAGGTGCATATGAAAAATCGCATTATTATTGTACCATTATTTCTTGTAATGGTTCTATTTGTTGTAGTTAATCATGGAAACTCGAATGCGCATAAAAGGGATCAATTATTATTGATCAAGGATAATATGATATATTTATATGACTTTGTTCAAAATGAACAGGTAAAAATTATTGATCCAATCGATGACAATATTGACATTAGGAAATTGAATACCATTTACTCCGATTCCGGCGTATTTGTTAATGTTATGGGCGTTTGTGAGCGAAAAAAGGCCAATGAACGTGTAATATTCTATGAAAATGAGTATAGTATGTTGGGAGATTGTGAACTTATAATCTTATATAATTCCAGATATTACGAAGTTAATGATTCTATTATTGAAGTATTGGAGATCACTTATTCGGAAAATAATCAGTCTCAGGATACGACCATATATACGGTTAATGAATTACCGGATTACTTTAGGAGTTCTAGTAGATTAAGCAAGACCGTAAATGGTATAACGCTGATGGCTGACTCAGGAAACATATATATACAACATATAAATGGAAAACCGAATCTTTTGATGAAACACCGGCTGGAGTTCAATTATCGCCCTAACCGGAAATTTGCGTATGGATATGCTTTTCCAGATATTTCATATAATGGCACTAAAGCGATTTTTATAGACGCAAACCCGGAAAATGGTAAAAATTGGCTTAAAAAAATAATTGATTTCTTTTCAGGTGGAAATCCACAAACCCATTTAAGAGAAATGGACTTAGTAACTAAAAACTATATTAGTTACGTAATCGACAGGGATGTAGTTTTTCCCGAATATTCATGTACTGGTGAATATGTATTAGTTCAAATGGCGACGTTTGATACGATGAACGGTTATTACAATTATATTGTTTATGACACAATAATGAAGGAATCATATGAAATACCATTATGTAAATGTGCTATTTGGATATGTTTTGAGTAGGATGTGTGTCCCTTGTTCTGCCCCCTGTGATTCGTGACCGGCCAATGTTCACATCCGCCGGTTAAGACCGGGCAGGGCAGATGTGGAGAGTTGCCGCACACTTTAATGGATTTGATTACGTTATGCTAATCAAAAGGGTTTTGCCGTTAGCGGTTTTATTAGGATTGTCAATTACCGGCTGCGAAGGCCCCGATCTTCCCTCGTTACCTATAGAAGAGTCAGAGTTACCAGGCAGGTATATCGGTAATTTCGGAGAGACGGATATTAATTATATTGATATATTGCCGGACTCAGTTTTCGTTTCTTATTATAAAACGAAAGATGGTCATTTATATATCGATACGGGGACATGGAAATTCTTAAAAACCGGTTTTTTCGAGTACGACAGGCTATTAGTAAGAGATTTTATTCAACGGCATCCTGAGAATTGCATTGATTTTCCAGGAAAGGAAAAAGTATTGAAGGAATACAATGTCGATTTGACTAGACGCAGTTTAATTCTTATAAAATCTAAAGATGTAATGCATATTGAATATTGCTATGCCAAGAGACAATATTATAAAAAGAGATTTGAAGAAGAGAAGGATAGGAGAGACTAAACAGAGACCGATCGCAGCACTCTTTTCAGATGCAAGTATTGTACGGGAATTAGCTTGCGTCGTTCTAAATGGAAGATGATTACAACAAGCACAATCCTTAGAAAACGAGTCAGGTATCTTCTGTGTTTCTTTATCCTTGCTCTTCTTGTTAGTGGGCTTACGGCATTTCCGCTCAGAGCAGAAATTGATTTTCTGGCCAGGACGATTGGCGACAGCACATTTATGGAAGATTTCTGGCCGGCTATGGCCCATTGGATATCATCTGTCCATCATGGAATCACGGAGACGAATCGGGATTATCCGTTTTTATTCTACGGAACGGACTGGCTTGCATTTGCTCATATCGTTATAGCTATCGCCTTTATTGGACCGTTAAGAGACCCCGTTAAGAATATCTGGATTATTGAATCTGGAATGATTGCCTGTGTGTTTGTGATCCCGACAGCTTTAATTTGTGGTCATATTAGAGCTATTCCGTTCTTCTGGCGCATGATTGACTGTTCTTTTGGAATAATTGGTATTATTCCCCTCTGGTTGACTCGTCATTACATTCGTCAGATTATTGCGCTTGAAAAAGGCAGCAATTAGATATATCGGTTGAACGTAAATTTCTGTTCTTTCAATGCCACCGGTTGTAATAATCAGAATCGCCTTCCTGTGAATCGGAAACCATTTGTTTGCGTTTGCGCTGACGTCTGATATACAGCCAGCCGAAAACAAATCCGCCGATATGAGCGAACCATGCCACTCCGCCGCCTTCAGGCAAGCCAATCGAAGAAAGAGCCATAAGAAGCTGAATAACAAACCAGTATCCGAGGATAAATACCGCCGGCAGCCATATCAGCCGGATAATAAATATTATCCAGATCAGAGTCAGTACCCGCGCTCGCGGAAAGACGACCATGTATGCCCCCAGAATACCGGCGATCGCTCCCGAAGCCCCCACCAGTGGAGCCGTTCCGTGGGGGTTGAAAAGGACAAATAGCGCCACCGCCGCCAGGCCCGACATAAGGTAAAATATAAGAAACTTTGAATGTCCCAGGTAATCTTCGATGTTTTTGCCGAATATCCAGAGGTAGAGCATGTTGCCGCCGAGGTGCACCAGATCGCCGTGAATAAACATCGACGAAAACGGCGACAGCAGCACCGGAAACGGAATATCCGGAGTCATATCCCTGAAATGGATAACCTCGATGGGAATAAGACCGAATTGATAGACAAACAACTGCGCCATCTTATAAGGCAGAGTCATCTGGTAGAAATGAATCAGGCAGTTGACGGCGATAAGTCCGATCGTGAATATCGGTATGCACCGGGTTGGGTTGTCGTTTTTGAGCGGCAGCATCTGATTATTCCATTTTGTTCATTATACGTATAGAGCAGCGTCAAGTCTATACCAATAAAAAACCCCAAAAAGGTTTTGGGGTTTTTTACGATAATTATGAATAATCGTTATCGGGCGGTGAAAATCTCATCCAGATAGTCTTCAATTTCAGTCGATTCGACCAGATCGATAAACCAGACGTTGAAAACTTCCCGCTGCTTCGTGGTGAGGATGATTTGCTCCAGCGAATCGCGGACGTCGCCGTAACCGGCAAGATCGGCGCTCTGGCGCTCCAAAAGCTTGATGATCGCCCATCCCTGGCTGTATCCGAAAGGTTCGCCGATATCGCCCGGGTTATGGAGAGAGAAAATGGCGCCCAGAACTTCCGGATCGCGGCCGATCGTTGGAATATAGCTCTGGCGATTTACTTCGCCGGTTTTTATCATATCATACCCGGCGTTTTTGGCCGCCTTTTCAAACTTCGCGCCTTCTTTTATTTTCGCGTGAATTTTATCTATTTCCTGCTCGCACATCTGCAGGGCGATTTCATCGATCAAGTCGCCCTCGGCACGGTCTCCGGCTTCCTCGAATGACGAAATGCCGGCGGGAACCCTCTCCGCCACTTTCGCGATCACGATGGCGGCATCGGTATCGAGTATCGGGGAGATAGTCCCGACTTTGTTTTTAAATGCGAATTCGCTGATCCGTTTGTTGAAGCCGATCTTCGGGATAGGGGTGTTTTTGGTGAACAGGCCGGTATTCTCCGTAGTCAGCCCGGCTTTTTCCGCAGCGCCCGCCAGGTCGGAACCGGAAACCTCGTCGAGTATCTTATTGGCATTGCGATAAGCCATGTCAAGAGTTTCATTGGAGGTATGAATCTTCAGAAGAATATGGCTGGCCTTGACCTGTTCTCCGTCTTTATCCTTTTTCTTGTCATCAACTTTAATAATATGCCATCCGAACTCGGTACGAACCGGCTCTGATACTTCACCTATGTCAAGGGCAAAGGCGGCTTCCTCGAATTCTTTAACCATATGACCTTTGCCGAACCAGCCCAGATCCCCGCCGCTTTTGGCCGTCGCATCCTCGGAATAAGCCTGGGCCAGTTCGGTAAAATCATCGCCCTCGTCGATTTTAGCCTTAATCAATTCCGCTTCGGTTTTGATTCTTTCCCAGTCCTCTTCCGTCGGGTCCTTGGAGAAGATAACGCATTCCAGCGCCGCTCTTTCTCCGATCTTGTATTTATCTTTATGGCTTTCATAGTAGCCGCGAATTTCTTCCTCGGAGACATCCGGTCCCGGTTCGGAATATCTGGTAATGGGAACATTTATGATTTGCGCCGAGGCTTTTTCCTGGGATTTTAGATAAAAATCCCGGATTTCATCTTCGCCGACTCGAATTGTTGACATGATCTCCTGTTGCAGTTTGAACTTTCGCAGCTCGGGACGATATAGGGCCTCAACCGAAGCCCAGAACTGGATCATTTGAGGGTTGGGATCGACCATGGCCGACATATATTTTTCATAGTCAAACTTGCCGTCGGTCTGGAAAGCCTGGTGCTGCTGAAGATCTGCAGGCGGCTGATACCGCAGGAAACTGACCATCTCATCGTCGGTGACTTTTATATGACGTTTTTTGATTTCCCGGTCAAGCAGGTTCTGGGCGACCAGGTTGTCCCAGGCCTGGATACGAATCCCGCGAATTGCGGCGTCATCCAGATCCATTTCGGTTCGAGCCTGTTCACTCTTATAAAGTCTATCATAGTAGTCTTGGTAGGTTTGATAATTGATATCTTTACCGTCGATCGTCCCGACGATATTTTTCTGCGCCTTGGATCGGGTAACATCCATTCCCCAGGCGAAAATAATCGTCCCCACAAACGCAACAACGACTACCCATATGACAACCTTCGTAAATTTGCGAAAAGTACTCAGCATTTTATTGCCACTCCTCTAAAGTCTCCTGCTATCGTAAGATTTAGGATAGCGAAACCAAGCGGACCGTCCGGGCAATTCCATCAGGCCATTCAGCGAAATAATATACCCAAATCTCCGAAGTTGGCAAGTCCTTTTTATCTTCTTTGCCGCCAACAGGTTCCAAAAAATGATTTTGACCCGGTGGTAATATATGTTACTTTAACTGCCGTGCGGTTTTTTTGCTTTATATCGGTTGTTCTTATCAATCTGTGCAGTCTTTCCGTGGCGACGGATAAGGCCGACTTTGACGCTTCCTACTTCTGGCCGCTGACGATTTCCAAACGCTTATCTTCCGGCTTTGGAGATATCCGGCCCGGCCGATTTCATATGGGTATTGATCTGCGTACCAACGCAAAGGAAGGATATAAAGTTTATGCTCCCGAGGACGGCTATGTCTGGCGGATAAAAACATCGTACAGGGGATACGGCAAAGGTCTCTATATCAAAGGCAGGTCTGGGCGGCTGTATATTTACGGCCACCTGCAAAAATTTAACCGGGATATCGGAACCTGGCTGAGAGAAAGGCAAATCGAAACTCAGCGGTATTATCAGGATATCTACCCTGAGGCGGGCAAACTGCCGGTAAAGAGAGGTCGGCTGATTGCCCGAACGGGTCAATCCGGAGCGGGCCCACCGCATCTGCATTTTGAAATCCGCGATAACTATAACCGGCCCACCAACCCGCTCTATTATAATAAGACCAAAATCAAGGATATCAAATCACCCACGTTCGAGGCTGTCTGGCTGACATATCTGGAGGAAAAATCGCTGTTTGACAACGGCGGGCGGGAAATGAAACTGATTCCTGCTTTTGATGGGACACAAGACCGTTATTTGATAAAAGACACGGTTGTCGTAACGGGCCGGTTTGCTTTCAAAGCGGCCGTAGAGGATTATGTATCATCGGGATCGTTTAAACTCGGGCCGTCGCGGATCAGATTGCATATCGATGATATGCTTTATCACGAAATCGAATACGACCGGATCGATTATGCCGAAAACCATTTTGTCCTGCTCGACCGTGATTTTGATCCGGACAAGAAGGATTATAAGCGGATATATAATCTTTACCGGAAAGAAGGCAATAACTTTTCCAACTACCGGTCGGATATCGCCGGCGACGGCTCGTTCTCTGCCGCCGAAAACGGTTATCATAACGTCCTGATAGAAACATCCGATCCCTTCGGCAACACCAGTCGGCTGGAGTTTATCTTTTACTATCTTGCCAACGATCGCATACTAACGCCGATGAACAAGGCGCGGATTGACGACTCCCTGGCGGTTTTGATATTTGCGGAGGAAAAATATCGAGCCCCGTTCGATACGGTCGCGCTATTTTCATCCGGCAACGATTCCACCCGCGTGGCTCTTTACCCGGAGATTGAAATTGCAACTGACCGCATTATCCTGCGCGGCGATTTTATCCATTGGCGGGATTATCAACTGGTATTCAAACAAAACGGCGTTACTTACCCGACTTATCATTTTTCCGCGAATACGACTGCACCACAGGGAGGGAAAGTCGTCGATTCGGTTTCGTACGAAATTATCGATGACGGCGTTCTCTTTACTGCTCATAGTGCGCAGCCCGGCATCAACTGGCTTCTGGGTGAGATAGTCACCAGCGATGGGGGCGAGAGACTTTTTTATCGCAAAACCGGAAATAATCGGTTCTCGATGTTTTATCAGCCGGGAGAAACAATCGACGATATCGAAAAGATAATCACCCGCGGGCCGATCGGCTTCCGGCCCGATACTCTTTCGGTTGATATATACCGGGTGCGTGTCGGCGAGGAGATACTTATTCAATTAACCCCGGAAATCGGCTTATTTTTCGAAGCGGAAGATTTATTCAACGATGCTCTGCTCCATCTTCGAGACACGGTAATGGCGTCTCCGCAGACCGGATATTTCGTCCACGGGCCTTTTGTGCTTGAGCCGATATCTTATGCTTTCGCCGACTGGGCCGACCTGCAAACCATACCGGACGAAACAAGAAGCCCTTCCAAGGCCGGCCTGTACGTATATGACGACGAAAACGGCTGGCGATGGGCTGTTAGTGAATATGATACGGAGACAAATATCCTGCATTCCCGGCTGGGTGGCGGAGGGGTCATCGCCGTTATTGCCGATACGACGGCACCGGTAATATCCGGGTTGAACATCGAAGAAAAAGACCATATAAAAATCAGTCGTCCGCTTATACGCTTTGTATTGACCGATGAGCTTTCCGGTGTTGAGAACGACCTGAACTTCAATGTAACTATTGACGGCAAATGGATTGTGCCTGAGTATGATCTCGATATAGGTTTGTTTATCAGTAAGCCTCACTGGCAACTGCACGGCGGGAAGCATATATTGAATATTGAAGTGGTCGATCGTTGCTGCAATAAGGCAACGGTAACGCGCAAATTTTATATAGGGGCGAAAACCGGCCCGTAACCCGTGAAACGATTTATTCTCATATTTTTTCTTGTGTGTCCGGCGGCTTCCGCGAATCCGGATTATCGGATATTTGCCGATATCCCGGAAGACGCCGCCTACGCCGATTCGGTTATTCGAGTTACCGCCGCTCGGATTGAATCGCTTATCGGGCCGATCAGGATAGATTCGCTCGATATTTTTATTGTAACATCGCACGAACGGTTTTATTCCCTGGCCGGCAATTCGGTTCCCGACTGGGGCATCGGCGTAGCTATTCCGTACCGGCACCGCATTGTTATCAAATCGCCTCTTATCACACGCGGCGATAAATCACTCGGCGAGTTGACCGCTCATGAGTTCTCGCATATTGCCCTGGCGACGGCGCTCGGGTTTCAGCAGGCTCCCCGCTGGCTCGATGAAGGTATGGCGATGTATTTTTCCGCAGAGTGGGGCTGGGGGGATAATCTGGCCGTAAGCTGGGCTGTTGTTTTCGGAGGTATTATTCCGCTTGCCAAGATCGAGCATCTCAACCGTTTTGAGGGCGATATGGTGCGGGTGGCTTATTCCCAGTCGTACCTGGCCTTTAGGTATTTCCTGGACACTTATGGAAAATCAGGCTTAAATATACTCTTGCAGAATATAAGGGCTGGCCACCGCCTCGATTATGCTTTCATTACCGCCACCGGCGCCGATTATAACGCCTTTGAACAGGAATATTCGGCCCATTTGCATAGGAGATACAATATCGTGGCATTGATTTTCGACAGTAACCTGCTCTGGATAATTATGGCGCTGATCGTTGTCATCGGGTTTGTTCTGACTCGACGGCGAAGAAAAAAAAGATTCAGGGAATTCGAAGAGCGCGAGAAATACCATTCCACCGATTTTGATTATGGCGAGGTAGAAAAGCCGGATGAAGATAAACCATGGGATTGAATACCTGCTTTTTCGCCTGGTGTCCTTGATCTTTCAAATTCTTCCCCACAGGGTGGCGGTCAAATTAGGCGAAAGGCTCGGTCGGGCGACCGGCAACCTCTGGACGGCTCGGCACAAGGTCGTCATTCGCAATCTTGAGATCGCTTTTGGTGACAAGATGGCACCGGCCGAGCGGGAAGTTCTATCCCGCGAAATTTTTGGAAATATCGGAAAGACCGTAGCCGAAATCTGCCGCTTCCCTAAAATGGGTAAAGAAAAGATATTGCAATTGGTTGACTCCGAGGGAGAGGAAAGTTTTCGGGAAGTCCTCGATTACGGCAAAGGCGCGATTCTCGTCAGCAGTCATTTTGGCAATTGGGAGCTGATTGGAGCCTATGTCAATACCCTCGGATACCCAATTGATTTCATGGTGCGGGGACAGCATAATCGTTATGTTGACAACTACCTGACCTTTTTGCGAGAGTGTTGCGGCGTTGGAGTGATCCATTCCGAGAGAAGCATGAAAGACGTTGTTCGGGCGCTGAGGAACAATCGCCAGGTGGCTATTGTATCTGATCAGCACGAGGGGTCGCGGGGAATTATTATCAATTTTTTCGGCCGGCCTGTGTCTGTGCCTCGCGCCCCGGCCACGCTGGCGGTAAAGCTGGGCGCGCCCATGGTAACCGGGCATATCTTCCGCAGGCGCGATAATACACATCACTGCATTTTCGACAAACCGGAATATCCCGATTCCAATGCCGATCCGAAAGATGAAATCATTCGCCTGACCCGACTTTTCACGAAACGAATCGAAGATGCGATTCGAAGAAGGCCGGAGCTTTGGCTCTGGACGCATCGCCGTTTCAAACCTGTTCCCGGCGGGGAACAAATCGAGGGTTCGTACGTAGAATATGACTAAAATGCCATAGATTGCATGATTTTCACATGCCTGTTATTGTTAAAATATTTTTCTTTTTTTGCTTCCGTCGTGCCGACATATTCCACCAATCGAATAGTAAAGGGCAAGCGAGGTTGATTTGAAAAAGTATATCGTAATAGGGGCGGCCGTCATTGTCTTAATAATAATTCTGGTTCTTGGATTTTCCGGGCCGTCCCGGTCTATACCAACGATCCGGGCAAAACGGGGCGGATTTATTATTTCTCTTTCGGAAAACGGCCGCCTTGATGCGCAGCGTTCGGTGACCATCTCGGCCCCGCGCATCCGGGGAGGTCTGCAGATAGTCAAACTGGCCGAAGAAGGCTCGATCGTTAAAAAAGGCGACTTTCTGGTTCAATTCGATCCGACCGACAAAGAAACCACGCTTCGTGACGCCGAAGCGGAGCTGAAAATCACCGAAGCCAACCTGGAGCGGGTCAAAGCTCAGTATGAAATGGATCTCAAACAGCTTGAGTTGGAGCTCAAGAAAGCCGAACGGAACTACAGCGAAAATCTGTCCGAGGCGCCGGTAATTCGAAAGGAAGCGGAACTGACGCTGGAGTTGGCCCGGTTGACTTATAAACAAAAGAAAGTTATCCTCGAAGCGGATATCAACAAGCAGCAGGTGGAGGTTGAAAAAGCCCGCGACAAGAGAAATCAGGCCGCCCGCGATCTTCAGAATATGACCATTACTGCGCCGATTCCCGGACTGGTGGTTTATATGGAGATATGGAAAGGCGGCACCATGGAGAAAGTCCAGGAGGGCGATTCTCCATGGGGCGGGCAGGGGCTTATCAACCTGCCGGACCTGTCCGTTATGATCGTGGAAACAACCATTTCGGAGGTTGACGTTTCCAAAGTCGAGATTGGCCGGAAGGCTGAACTTACGCTCGACGCCATACCGGGTCCGGTCTTTACCGGCACAGTCAGCGAGATCAGCACGCTGGCCCGTCGCAAGGAGAGCGGATCGCAGATAAATGTCTTTGATCTTGACGTACTTATAGATTCTGCCGACGCTCGCCTGAAACCGGGCATGTCGGCCAAGGTGGATATTATTATCGACGAGTATGATAATGTCCTGTCGGTGCCGCTCGAAGCAGTTTTTGAGCGTGACGATACCACGGTGGTCTATGCCAAAAGCGGCAAAAAGATTCCGGTGGCGCTGGGGAAACGCAACGATTATTCGGTCATAATTACTTCCGGCCTGGAAGAAGGTAGTGAACTGCGTCTTGTGGATCCCATGCGGGAGACTGAGAATTTCACACCTGCCGGCAGCGATGAAACGCAAAAAACGCAGCCGAGGAAAAGACGCGGCGGCGGCCGTAAAACGGTTATTATCGGTGGATGATGGATTACTATCGGATAACGTCGGTATCTCTCGAAGCGCTCCGGTCGCATAAATTCCGCACCTTTCTGACCATGCTGGGCATTATTTTCGGCGTGGCGGCGGTTATCGCCATGCTCTCCATCGGTGAAGGGGCCCGGCAGGATGCGCTGGAACAGATCGAACTTCTGGGCGTCCGAAATATTATCGTCGAAGGAGCTATTCCTTCCGAAGGAAGCGGATCCGATGTAGTGGGGGGAAGAAGCCCGGGGCTTACTCTGAGGGATGCCGATAACCTGGAGGTTTTTAACGATCTTTTTTCTCGTGTTGTAAGCTGTCATATTACTGACGGTGAAAAGGTGTATTACGCCGATGCCGAAAGCAACGCCCGGATTGTCGGTACCACGCCGCCGTACCTGTCCGCAATGAATCTTTCCATGCATGACGGTTCCTTCCTGCGCGGCGAAGATATCTGCGACTACAGCGACGTCTGTGTTGTCAGCGCCGATTTTAAGCGGAATCTGTTTTCCTTTGCCGATCCGATCGGAAAAATGATTCGTATTCAGGACACCTATTTTACCGTTATCGGGGTTGTCGAGGAAAAGTTTGTGGCCGCTTCAAGGGTCGAAGGGGTCGAGATCAGCAACGTCAACGAAAACATCTATATTCCCCTTACTACGGCCATCAAAAAAATTCATCGCAATGCCGATTACGCCGCTACCCGTTCAGGCGAAGGAGATGCCGCCCGTTACAGATTCAATATGGACGAGGTGGATCAGATAATACTCCAGGTCCGCGACGGGCAGGATATTCCAACGGTGGCGTCATTTGTCAGGCGGGTTATGGAACGCCGCCACCGGGGTATCCCCGATTACAACGTTATCGTTCCCGAGGCGCTTCTGGCCCAGAGTCAGAAAACCCAGCGGATTTTTAACATCGTCATGGGCGCTATCGCGGGTATTTCGCTTTTGGTGGGCGGAATAGGGATCATGAACATCATGCTGGCCTCGGTTCTGGAACGAACGCACGAGATCGGCATTCGGCGGGCAGTCGGGGCCAGCCGTAAAGATATCATGAGTCAATTCCTGATCGAATCGGTAACGATTTGCCTTATCGGTTGTTTTTTCGGCGTATTTTGCGGCCTGGTTCTGGCCATGACAATCTCGGCCTACGCCGACTGGCGAACGATTATTTCAATTTTTTCGATTTTTCTTTCGGTTGGTGTATCGGCCGCGGTGGGAATCATCTTCGGTTTTTTCCCGGCCCGTAAAGCGGCTATGCTTGATCCGATAGAGGCGCTTCGATACGAATAACCGGGAGTGATTATGCCAAGGATTGCTGTCGTCTTGTTTATTGTTTTGAATCTTGTGGCCGTTTCGGTGGCGGGTGAAACGATTACCCTCAAAGAAACGCTTGACCGCCTGGTAACTCGAACCACCCGGGCGCGGATAATTACCGGTCAGCGGGAAGTGGCAAAGGCGAAATTCAGCGCAGAAAAAATCGGTTATTACCTTCCCAAGATTTCGTTTTCCACTCTTCCCGAGTATGGAATCAGCGAGGATTACACGTCGTACTTCGGCATCTCCGACCCGATTTCTTTCAAAAGCGCCAGCGCCTCCGGCTACGGTAACATACAATTGAAGCAGAAGGTCCTTACCGGCGGGGATTTAACATTTGAGAGCCGGTTTAATATCAGCAATATTGAATACCCCGATCCCGTTTATGAATTTATTGAAGGTCGGCAAACGGTAAGAGACATCAATACGGCCACCGACAAACGCCGGTTGGGCAATTTCAAACTTCAATTTATTCAGCCGCTTTTAAGGACTTCGGAGTCGCGGTCGGCCTATTTGACGGCGCGGAGTAACGTGAATAAAGCGGACGTGGAATGGCGCATTAATCAGACTGATCTTAAAAAGGAGGGTATTACCGCTTTTTTCGATCTGCTCACGGCCGACATTGATCGTCAAATCGCCGAAAGCAACAGTCAACTGGCCGATTACAACGCAGGGTGGGATTCGGTAAAATTCGATGATGAAGTAATTACCGAAGAAGCCTGGGTCGAAAGTAAATCGGAACGGCTCGAAAAAAAACTGGCTCTTTTTGACGCTCAGGCGAATTACGAGGAAAAGATCAACGATTTTAGCCATCTCCTTGATTTTCCGTCCGGGCGCGAAGTTACGCTTGAGTCGCCATCCATACCCCGGCGGCCTGATTCCCGGAAAGCGCAGTGGCTTCTCGATAACGCCGAAACAACCGGTGAAACCGAACTGGCCCGCATTGCCATGGAGACCGCCCGGCGCGAACTGGATGAAGTCAGAAATTCGGCGGGAATAAATGGCACGCTGAACGCTTCGTACGCCATCGGCCGTGGAACCGTTACGCGCAGTAAGGAGAAGGGCGAATCTGAAGAGGACGTTGATACCAAGGACTGGCAGGTTTCGCTTAATTTTACTTATCCGATCTGGGACGGCGGAGCTGCCGGGGCCGGCATTCACTCACAGGAGCTAACCTACGAATCCAAGCACCTGGAATACCAGGCCGCCCGGCGAAACGCCCGAAACAAAATGCTGATCCTGCTCAAGCGTCTGGAAATAAACGGTTCCAAGCTGGCCCTTCTGGAACAGGAACTGGAATTGGCCCGGAATAAACTGCGTGATGCAGAAGGCAGGCATAATGAGGGGTTGATATCGGATGGGGCGCTTTTGGAAAACCGCGTCTACTGCATGGAAGCGCAAAAAAACAGTCTGACTACCATGAAGGGCTATTATCTTGACCTGACCGAACTGGAAAAGAGCGAACCGGAATAGATGAAGCTGATTATTCGCGCCCCCAACTGGGTGGGCGACGGTGTCATGGCTTTACCGGCTGTGGACAACGCTCGAGATATTACCGGCGCCGACTATATTGCGGTCATGGCTCGCGGCGCAACCGCACCGCTTTACGGCAATCATCCCGACGTTGATCGCGTTATAGTCATCGACGATAAAAACTCCGGGCTATTCGGCGCGCGCCGCGCGGCCGAATTGATTAAAGATGACAGGTATGACGTCGGAGTGATTCTGCCGCCGTCGTTTTCATCGGCTTTGATTTTCAAAATGGGAGGCGTCGCCGGACGGGCGGGATATGTGGGCGACCGGCGTTCGCTGCTTTTGACCCGAGCCGTCAAACCGCCGAAAGAAAAAATGCACAGAGTTAGACGCTACCTGTACCTGTTTGAGAAATTGACCGGCCGAAAACTCGATTTCCGAGCGCCTCGTCTTTATTTATCACACGAAGATATAGCAAACGGCGAGAAGATACTCGCGGAACATTCCTTATCGTACGATGATAAGTATATCGCCATATCACCGCGCGCCGTGGCCGAGTCCCGCCGGTGGGGAGTCGATAATTACGGCCGGTTAGCCGCTTGCATAACATCTGAAATGAATTGTAAGGTTGTTCTGATCGGTTCGAAAGCCGATTTTGAAGCGAGCCGGGAGGTAAGAGTCGCCGGTGGAGTGAATACCGTCAACCTGTGTGGCAAAACGCCATTAATGGCAGCAGCGGCGATA
Organism: uncultured Ignavibacteriales bacterium; assembly: GCA_964611355.1. Classification (GTDB taxonomy): domain Bacteria; phylum Zixibacteria; class MSB-5A5; order GN15; family JAAZOE01; genus CAZSYD01. The sequence goes on from CAZSYD010000001.1 coordinate 122,242, forward strand.
TTGTCGTTTGCCCGCCTTTTTGTGGGCAACGATTCCGGACTGGCCCATCTGGCCGGCGCAGTCGATTGTCCGGTGGTGGTTCTTTCCGGCCCCGATGACCCGGAGGAGACTTCTCCGATGTGTAAAAAGAAGAAAGTCATTATCAGGGATATCGATTGCATCAGTTGCGTCAAAAACGTCTGTCCCAAATCGGGGGACGATTTCATGCGCTGCATGAAGCTTATTACGGTCGATGAGGTGTTTGATGCCGCGAAAGAGATCGTTAAAACATAAAGTCGGCGTGATCGGAACGATCAATCGTGATACCATTCTTCGCCGTGACGGGAGTCGAGTCGATTCATACGGCGGCATCCTTTACAACCTGAAATACCTGTGCAAAAGCAAATCGATTACGGCAATCCCCGCGGTCAACATTGGAGCGGATAGCTATAAACCAATAACGGCAATATTAAAAGGCTTCAGCAACATCGATCTTTCGCTTATCCGCAGAGTTGATGCGGAAAACAATCACTGCTTTATGCGTTACGGCAATCAGTCGCATAAATGCGAATTCCTGAAGGGCGGCGTACCGCCGTTGACTTACAGCCGCGTCAAACCTTTGCTCGATGCCGACCTGGTTCTTGTCAATTTCATTACAGGAAACGATGTCAAACTCTCCGCACTGGAAAGACTGCGAGCGGAATATAGGGGGATTATTTATATCGATATTCATTCGCTTACACTGGGGCGGAAAAAAGTTAAGGGCGGTGTTCGCCGCCATCTGCGGCAACCCCGCTACTGGCGGCGTTATGTAGATTGCGCCGATATTTTGCAGGTCAACCGGGCTGAATTTGAAATCCTCTCGGGAACGAGTTTCTCCCGATGCAACGCCGTATCTTTTTTTGAAAATCATCTGCCTTCTACGAGATGCCTGAACGTTACTCTGGGCAGGGAGGGAGCCATGATTATCTACCGGAAGAGGCGGATAATCAGCAGATTGAAGCCCTCCATAAAAGTCAGAACGGTTTATGACACCACCGGCTGCGGCGATATTTTCGCCGCCGGTTTTATAACCGAATATCTTGATTCGGGCAGCTTTATTAGGGCTACCGCCGAAGGCCATCGCCTGGCTGCGGCGCGATGTCAGGCTAAGGGTAGGATATTTTAATGATTTTACTTATTTTTCGGCCGGACGCTTGACCTGATAACAAACCTTGATTATTTATCCTTCAAAATCTCTACTAAACCAACCAAACGGAGGGTCAATGAAAGATAAACTCAAAGAATGTATGGACTGGCTAAAGACCAAAGGGGTCGAATATGCCGACGGCCGGTTTGTACGATGCGAGACCGAGTCGATTCAGGTGACCAACGGCAACGTCGAAGGCATGGCGCGCAATCTCGATGTCGGCGTCGGTATTCGCGTTATCGCCAACGGCGCCTGGGGCTTTGCCGCCACGGCTGTGCTGACGCCGGCGGAATTGAAAAAAACGGCCAACAAGGCATTACAGGTCGCCAAAGCCTCGGCCATGACGCTTCGGGAGCCGGTAAAGCTGGCGGAGCAGGAACCGTTTGTTGACTATTACAGGACGCCCTGCGAAAAAGATCCCTTCGAAGTGCCGACCGACGAAAAGCTCGATCTGCTTCTTGATTGCTGTAAAGAACTTCGCAAATCGAAAGCAATCAGGAAGGCGGAAGCCTCGATGAAATTTTTCAAAACCAACAAGCTTTTCATCTCCACCGAAGGTGCCGAAATCGAGCAGGATATCATTGAATCGGGAGCGGGATTCGAAGTGCTTGCCGTAAAGGGAAAAGAAGTGCAAAAACGTTCATACCCCAACTCACACGGCGGCGATTTCGCCACTCGCGGATATGAATTTATCGAGGAAATGAATCTTATGGATCATACCGACCGGGTTAGAGAGGAAGCGATTGCGCTTCTCTCTGCCGCGCCGTGTCCCGATACAGTGACGACGGTGATTATCACCGGCTCACAGATGGCTTTACAGGTGCACGAATCGAACGGTCATCCGACCGAACTTGACCGCGTGCTGGGGACGGAGATTTCACTGGCGGGCGGGTCGTTTTTGACCGTTGACAAACTGGGCAAACTTAAATACGGATCCGATATCGTCAACATCACCGCCGACGCGACCATTGAGGGAGGCCTGGGGAGCTTCGGATACGACGACGAAGGAGTCAGGGCTCAGCGGACGCCGATTATCGAAAACGGTCTCTTTGTCGGATATTTGACCAGCCGCGAAACGGCTCCGGTTATCGGCAAGCGTTCCAACGGCACGATGAGAGCCGATGGCTGGAACCGCATTCCCCTTATCCGAATGACCAATATCAACCTTGAACCCGGAGAGTGGAAACTCGACGATCTTATCGCCGACACCAAAGATGGGATACTCCTTGACATTAACAAAAGCTGGTCAATCGACGACAAGCGGCTCAATTTTCAGTTCGGCGTTGAATGTGCCTGGGAAATAAAAAACGGGAAACGGGGGCGGATGTTCAAAAATCCGGTCTATACCGGAATAACGCCCGAGTTCTGGAATTCCTGTGACGCCATCTGCGACAGAGATCACTGGCGTGTTTGGGGAGTGCCTAATTGCGGCAAGGGGGAACCGATGCAGACTGCTCACGTCGCCCATGGTACTTCTCCGGCCCGATTTCGGAATATTAAAGTGGGGGTGAGCAAATGATTGGAAAAGAGAAACTTTTTGCCAAGCTCGATAAGGTCCTGTCCCGGTCGAAAGCCGACGAAACCGAAATAGTATTCGTTGGCGAGGAATCGGGACTGACCCGCTATGCCAATTCCGCTATTCATCAGAACGTTTACGAAAACAATGCCAGTGTATTTTTCCGCTCGATTTTAGGCAAAAAGATTGGAGTAGCCTCGACCAACTCACTGGTTGCCTCCGACCTTGAGAAAACGCTGGATGATTCCTGCGAAATTGCCCGAAACCAGCCGGAGAATCCGGATTTCCCCGGCTTGCCGAAACCGGCCAAATATAAAAGCCTTAATACTTTCAATGAAAGAACAGCTCGATTTTCCCCGCGGGATCGGGCGCAGGTAGTCAAAAAGATAATTAAAGCGGCCGACCGGAAAGGATTTAATCTGGCTGGCGCTTTTTCCACCGCCTCAAGTGAGATAGCCGTCCTGAATTCCAAAGGCGTCCGGGCTTATCAGCCGGTTACTGCAGCTTCGATCAATATGATTGCCATGTCGGATACTTCTTCCGGTTATGCCGCCGGTATTTCGCGAAACGTGGATGACATCGATTTCGCCGGACTCATCTCACTGGCAGTTGATAAGTGTGAACGCTCGCAAAACCCGCAGCCAATTGAACCTGGCGAATACGAAGTCCTGCTTGAACCGGCGGCGGTGGCCTCTCTTCTGGAATGGCTGAACTATATCGGTTTCGGCGCCAAGTCGTTTATGGAAAAGACCTCGTTTCTGGCCGGAAAAACCGGCAAAAAGATTACCTCGAATTTGATCACCATCTATGACAACGCGCTTGACCGGAAATCGATGGCGTTTCCCTTCGATATGGAAGGGGTTCCGAAAAAGCGGGTGCCTTTCATTGACAAGGGAATAGCCAGAGGTGCTGTCTACAATACCCTATGGGGCAAAAAAGCCAAGATTCGATCAACCGGCCATGCCCTCACTCCGGATCAGGCCGCCTTTGGACCGCTTGCGTTGAACGTGGTGGTTGCGCCCGGGAAAACCAAACGTGATAAAATGATCGAGAAAGTTAAGAAGGGTATTTTGATCACCCGGTTCCATTACATAAACGGTTACATTGACACTCCCAACGCCGTTTTAACCGGCATGACGCGTGATGGAACTTTTCTGATCGAAGACGGCGAAATCCGTTGCGGAATCAAGAATCTTCGTTTCACCGATGCTATGCTCCGGGCTTTCAAGTCAACGGTGGCGATTTCGAGGGAAACGGAACTGGTTGAATCGTGGTGGAGTTCGGTGGGCTGCCTTAAGGTCCCGGCAATACATCTGGGATCGTTTAAGTTCACGGGCAAAACGGATTTTTAGACTTCCCCGGCCGAAGAAAAAAAGCCCGCCGTGTAGCGGGCTTTTTTTATACGGTGAAACCATTGCCCTGTAATATCGTAATGAGTACTGGATAAAATTATCAGCGGAGGAAGGAAAAGTGCTGAAAGCAATACTGATAGCCGTGGCGGTAGCCGTTATTTTCTGTATACTTTTTCTTATTGGCGCCGCCGCCGTCAAAGCCGGAGACAAGATAGTCGAGTTTACGGACATGGAAGTCGGCGATCTGAAAGTCGGCGGCTTTGAACTGACCGAAAAGGGGAAAGTCGAAATCTTCGGCGTCGGCGCTCGCGCCGGTTACAGCGATAAATCCGCCGCCTACGGCTGGATCATTGATGCCGACGAGCGTGATCTGGTTTGGTCGATGGATGACGACTGCGATGATTATTCGGATATATCTGACATGCTGGCCGAATGTGAAGGTGATATAGTTCTGCGGCCCGGCAAATATGAAGTGTATTATTACGTAGGCACGCCGGGCCTGTTTTTTTCCGACGGCAACATATCCATCAATGACCTGGGTGATCTGATCAAAATAATTGGCGATGCCGTAAAATTCGATTACGAGGATAATAAGCAATTTTACGAGGACGAGCTGGAAGAGTTGACATTTATCGTAAGCACCGACGTTCCCGCCAGGTCATATACGCCCTATTTCGAGGAACCGGCAAATGTGGTAGCCGCCTTTAATCGTCTTGAAAGCGATGAATATCACAAACACGGTTTTACGCTGTCTCAGGAACTTTCCTTGGCTATCTATGCCATCGGAGAATATTCCGATTCGTATGAGCTTTTTGCCGACTGTGGTTGGATAATTGACGCCGACAGCCGTAAGAGAGTCTGGCAGATGGATAAGTGGAACACCAGCCGGGCCGGGGGCGCCAAAAAGAATCGTATGTTCCGGGATGAAATAACCCTGCCGGCCGGTAACTATATAGCCTGCTACGCCACCGATGATTCCCACGACTTCGGTGATTGGAACGCCCAGCCGCCTTACGATCCCGTTAATTACGGGATGGTAATCACCACCGCCGATCCGGATAACATCAAGCATGTATCGGAGTACCGGGAGGAAGAACTGCCCGAAACGGAAATACTTGCTATGACGCGTATCGGCGATGATGCTTTCGAAAAACAGGGGTTTATCCTTAAGAAGGAGGCCCGAATCCACATCTTTGCGCTCGGGGAACGAGACTACAGCGGCGATGAACTTGTTGATTACGGCTGGATAGTCAATGCCGAAAACCTTGACAGGGTCTGGGAGATGACCGATGACAATACCGATCCTGCCGGAGGCCACGTCAAAAACTGCGCCTTTGACGGAATTATCGAGTTTCCGGCGGGCGACTATATGGTTTATTATCGAACCGACGGTTCACATGCTTCCGGCGGCTGGAACGCTTCACCCCCCTTCCGGCACAGGGATTATGGCATTTCGCTGTTTGGTCTCGGGAGTGATTTCTCCAAAGATGATTTTGAACTCGTCGATGAATTCCACCCCGGCGGCGATCTGCTGGTCAATTTGACCGGTCTTGGCGATGATGAGGAGTTAAATCAGAGATTCAGCTTATCCGGGGCAACCGACATCAGGATTATGGCTGTCGGGGAAGGTAAGTCCGGACGAATGTACGATTACGGCTGGATTGAAGATGATAGCAGCGGCGAGATCATCTGGGAGATGACCTACCGCAAGACTAAGCACGCGGGCGGAGCCTCCAAGAACCGGATGCTGACAGCTAACATTACACTGAAAGCGGGAAATTACACCGCCTGTTTTATCACCGACGACTGCCATTCATATAGGGGTTTTAATGCTTCGCCGCCCGACAACCCGGAAAGATGGGGTATGATTATTACCCGGAAATAAATAAGAAAACCCGGCAACCAAACGATTGACTAACTTTCCTCTATCAGGGCAGGGGTTTTTCAATAACGCCCCTGCCTTTTTTTGTGCCTTTTATAATTTTCAAGGTTAACATAACCGTTCCCGGTTACCAGATCAATCTTGACAGGAGCCGTTAAAATCGTAGATTGGAGCGATTTGTTGATGTGTTGCTTGAGTAAGGCAAATAAGGGTTATAATTATGAGATTGTACGAATTTGAAGGTAAGGAACTTTTCAAACAATTCGGCATACCGATTCCTGATGGACAAATAGCCGAAGATATCGATGCTGTCGGAAAAGTCGTTTCGGAATGGAATAAACCGGTGGTTCTCAAATCGCAGGTTCTGACCGGCGGCCGCGGCAAGGCGGGGGGCATTAAGATCGCCGAAACGGCCGATGACGCGCGCCGGATCGCAGAACAACTTTTCAACCTGAAGATCAAATCGTTTCCGGTCGAGAAGCTTTTGATCGAGCCAAAGCTTGATATCGCCCGCGAATACTATCTCGGAATCACCATCGACCGCGCCAAATACAGGCTGGTTGTCATAGGTTCGTCGGAAGGCGGCGTGGATATCGAAGAAACTGCCGAAGAACATCCCGAAAAAATCATCAAGCTCGTTCTCGAAATAGACGAGCCGCTTTACGGTTTTGATGCGCTGTATCTGGCTCGGCTGATGGGCTTCAAAACCGAACAACTCAAACCCGCGCAAAAAATTATCATATCGCTTCTTGACCTGTTCAAATCCTACGATGCCAAACTGGTCGAGATAAACCCGTTGGTTGAATTGAAAGATGGAAGTCTGGTGGCGGCCGATTCGCGTATTTCGCTTGACGACGACGGCCTGTTCAGACACCAGGACCTGAAAGATATGGGGATTGAGAAACGGCACGAGGAAGGCGAAATGACGGCGCGTGAGAAACAGGCGACCGAATGGGGAATCCCGTATCTTGATCTCGACGGCGATATCGGCATGTTTCCCGGCGGCGCCGGTTTCGGCATCATGGGCAACGATTTTGTCCAATACTTTGGCGGCAAACCGGCCAATTTCATGGACAGCGGCGGCGGGCCGTCACCGGAGAGGATCGCCAAAATGCTGGTGCTTCTCGATGAAAATCCGAACGTGAAGGTAATCTTCGGCGCACGCTTCGGAGGCATATCGCGGTGCGACGATTTCGCCAAAGGGGTAATAAAATTCCTCAAGGAACACGGCCTGTCGAAACCGATGGTAATGCGCATGACCGGCAACATGTGGCAGGAAGGGGTGCGTATTTTCGACGAGGAGCGAAAAGCCAACCCGGAACTGTTTAAGAGCATCGAGGCGCACGGCATCGAGACGCCGATTGAAGATATCGCTAAACGAGCGGTCGAACTGGCCCGTAAGGCCGAAGCCGGAAGGAACAACTGATGGCTATCCTGGTGAATAAAAAATCCAAAGTGATCGTACAGGGGATTACCGGCACGGCCGGAAGGTATCACAGCGAACGGATGATTGCCTACGGAACCAATATCGTCGGCGGCGTCACGCCCGGTAAAGGCGGAATGAAAGTGGAAGACCGGCCGGTTTTCGATACGGTCAAAGAATGCGTCGATTACACCGGCGCCGATACGTCGGTTATCTTTCTTCCGGCTCGGTTTGTAAAAGAAGCGGCCATCGAGGCTATCCGGGCCGAAATCAAATTCGTCGTCATCGTCCCAGAACATATCCCCATTCATGATATGCTGCATATCCGGAAAGAAGCCGAAAAGTACGCCACGACCGTGCTGGGCGGCAACACTCCGGGTATCATTACTCCCGGCGAGGCCAACCTCGGCATCATTCCCGATATCGCTTTCAAGCCGGGGAGAGTGGGAACGGTTTCGCGTTCCGGTTCGCTTACCTATTACGTCGCCGATACGCTCACCAGAACAGGTTACGGCGAGACGACCTGTGTCGGTCTGGGCGGCGACCCGGTTCTCGGTTCGACCTTTTCGGAAATTTTGTGGATATTTGAAAACGATCCCGCGACCAAAGCGGTTGTTATGACCGGCGAGATCGGCGGCGTTTACGAAGAGATGGCGGTCGATACCATCGGCGGCATGAAAACGCCGGTTCTGGCGATGATCGGCGGTATTTACGCCCCGCCCGGCAAGCGGATGGGTCACGCCGGAGCTATTGTCGAAGGCCGAATGGGGACAGCGAGGGAGAAACTGGAAATCCTCGCCTCCGCCGGCGCGCACCCGTGCAGGACTTTTCTCGACATCCCAGCCACGCTGGAAAAATTGGGGGTATAGGCAGCTTTCTGACGGATCAGAGGATATTTCGATAGATTGCTTCGTCGCTCCTCTACAACCTTGAATTCGCATATCATGATGCGTTTGCATTAGTTATGGTGAAATGGGTTTGTTCCGTCATATTTATGTTTTGCAACTACAGGTTTGATGGTGAATGCTTGAGTGATTTTTATTCTGCCCACATATATTTGGATAATCTGACATAGTCATCCATAAAAGGCGGGGGATTATTAAAAAATGGTGGTTTTGTATTGAAATTGGCGGAGATGTATCATAATATCCAAACTTGGATACTGAACTAAAACTGGCTTATATCGAGGTTCCAGCGCAGACGGGCGGCGCGCTTCGCGGTGGGATCAATATTTATAGTATCCTTTGGCAAGCCGTGAGCGACCAGTC
>CAZSYD010000002.1:0-109031 GCA_964611355.1 uncultured Ignavibacteriales bacterium
TAGATTTCATCAAGTTCCGCCTGGTTGACCTGGTCGATATTCTTATCGTCGGCTATATTATTTACAAGCTTCTAAATCTTATGAGAGGGACCCGCTCGGCCCAGATGATTACCGGCCTGGTGCTGGTATTCCTTTTGGCTTTTATCGCCTTCTGGTTACGGCTGGAAGGTCTGATGTGGCTTTTTTCAAATCTTGCCACGGTCGGTCTAATCGTGCTGGTGATTATCTTTCAGCCGGAACTGCGCGGCATGCTGGGCCAGATGGGGCATTCACGGCTCTTCAGAGTGCTGGGGAAATTCGAAGGTTCCAAAACAATCGAGGAAGTCGCTCGGGCCGCTATCAGATTAGCGGAACTGAAATATGGCGGGTTGATGGTTATCGAACGGGCGGTAGGATTGAAGAACTTTATAGAAACCGGCAAGCTGCTGGATGCCCGGCTGTCGGCGGAAGTGATAACCACCATGTTCACGCCATACACGCCGCTTCATGACGGCGCGATTATTATATCGGGCGAATATATTTCGGCGGCCGCATGCACGCTGCCGTTGACCAAGAATCCGCGCTACCGCAAACTCTACGGCATGCGGCATAAGGCGGCTATCGGCGTCACCGAGGAATCGGATGCCATTGCCGTGGTGATTTCCGAGGAAAACGGCGATATATCGATTGCGTATCAGGGTCTTCTCAAGCGCGGCATCGACCGCAACGAACTGCGGGATGTGTTGGCGGATTATTTTAAGAAGTAGCGTATAAATCCATGCATTGAACGGGGTATTAGTGATTCTTTTGTTTATCGATCAAATTATAATTTGAGATAATTTCTACAAGAGCTTCTCGTGCGTCCTCTATCGTGGGCAGGGCATTTTCAATAACTGTTATTGTCAAATCCTCGCCGACATTTCCATAGTTTCTGATTAAGCAGGCGAGTTGCGATGATGCGGTTTGCATTTTATCTCTGACGCTTGATGGGAAATAAGGATACCACAAGTCTATATAATTACGAGCTTGTTCCATTCCGTTTTGAATTGATGAATCGGCTTTTTGGGCACCCTCTGATCTTAACCTTAAAACTGTTGTTGCCTGTTGACTGAGTCTCAAGTACGCTCCTCTCATCGCCTTCATTGAGTCGGCGGTTACCATTTTTTCGATTTCAAATAACCTTCCTCTATCAATGTCTTTAAGATCTAATTCCTTCAGTCTTCGGTTATGCTTTAAGCTATAAAGGGGCACGACTATCGCAACTGCATAAGGTGCAATCGCTATAATTAAATCGAATACATCCTTCCATAACATGAGTTGTACCCGCCTTAGTTAATTTCGATTTGGTTAAATTTTTGGCCATCATGTACGTGACTTGGCCATATCCGTTTATGAATTATGTCCCTTTCGATTCGGTCTTCAATGTATCTTCGGCTTTCTTTTCCGGCGAAGTTCTTTCCTCCCCCGGTTTATATAGTATCAAGTGCCGGGTGACGAGCGGGTGTTGCAGGTTGCCGATGTATTCGAAATTTAATACGCCCGGTTCGTAGCCTTCTTTTTCGAAGTAGATATTATGTTCCTCGCATGAAACGTCGTCGAGGTGGAAAAAGCCAAGCGAATCGGTAAACGTACTCAGCTTTTTATGAGATTTCTCGAAGACCTTGACATCGGCCAAATAGATGCTGGTATCCGAGGCGGTTACCCGGCCGGTCAGGACGGCGTATTTCTCGTGTTTTTCTCCGCACGAGAGCAATATCAGGGCGCAAGTTACAATGCACGCGAAAATTATTGTGGTTCGCATATTCTCTCCTTGTAATAGGTTTAATTTAAGAATGCAGGGCGTTACAGGAAACAAAAAAGTGATGGATTTCGGTCGAAATTTGGGATATATTTCGACACCGCACGCGGGGGCCTGAGATTACCGTGCGAAAAACACCGGCTCCGGCCGGTTGGTTTGTGAATAAAGACAATGTTTATTGATTACGTTGAAATCCAGGTCGAAAGCGGCAAGGGCGGCGACGGCTGCGTGTCGTTCAGGCGGGAAAAGTATGTTCCCAAAGGCGGGCCTGACGGCGGCGACGGCGGCCGCGGCGGAAACATAATCGTCCGGGCGAATGAAAACCTGAATACCCTCCTCGATTACAGGTACAAACGGCATTATAAGGCGGAAAATGGTCAGCCGGGAGGCGGTGCGCTCAAAACCGGCCGGAATGGGGAGGATGTTATTCTGAAAGTTCCGGTCGGCACGGTTATAAAGAATATTGAAATCGATATTGTTATTTTCGACCTTGACGAGCACGGCAAAGAAGCGGTCATTGCTCCGGGCGGCAGGGGCGGCAAGGGAAACGACCATTTCAAATCGCCGACTAACCAGACGCCGCGCAATGCCACGCCGGGTCAGCCCGGAAAGAAGCTGAAACTGGCGCTGGAACTCAAACTCCTGGCCGACGTAGGCCTGGTCGGTTACCCCAACGCCGGCAAATCGACTCTGCTGGCGCGAGTAACTGCGGCTAAGCCGAAAATCGCGGATTACCCGTTTACAACACTCATTCCCAATCTTGGCATAGTTAAACTGCACGATTACAGGACGCTGGTTATGGCTGATATTCCCGGCATTATCGAAGGCGCCAGCGAAGGAAAGGGGCTTGGCGTTCAATTCCTGCGGCATATTCAGCGCACGGCGATACTCCTGTTTTTAATCGACGGATTCGCCTTCGACGTGGAAGAGACTGACGGCAATCTTTATCGAGAATTGGAAAAGTATGATCCCGATCTCGTGAACCGGACGATTATAAAAGCCGTCAACAAGATTGATATAATTGAACAGGGTAAATTAGAGCAATTGAAGAAAAAGCACCCGGAATATCTGTTCATTTCGGCTGTCACCGGCGAAGGAATCGACGAGCTTTTGAATCATCTTGAACGGGCTGTGGGTAAAGCCGACCATGAATGATCGCGAAGTAACCGCCATTGTATTGGCGCTGGCTTCGGTAGGCAAGATCGGGCCGGTCAAAATCAAGACTATCCTTGCCCAGGCCGATCACCCGACCGAAATTCTCGACTGGAATATAGAAAAGCTCTGCAGCATACCCGGTATCCACGATGAACTGGCCGGAAGAATCAAGCAAAGGCTTAATATCGACTACGGTTATCGCTTGATCGAATGGGCTGAAAAGCATAATTATGATATAGTCACCCTTCTCGACCCCGATTACCCGACCGCGCTGCGGGAATTATACGACCCGCCCCCCTTTTTATTCATGGCAGGTACGATAATAGAATCCGATAATCTGGCCATAGCTATCGTCGGTTCGCGAAGCGCTACTGACTATGGCAAAACGACGGCCTCGACCCTGGCCGGTGAGTTAAGCCGCAACGGGGTAACTATTATCTCTGGGATGGCTGTCGGAGTAGATTCGGCTTCGCATCGAGGGGCGCTGGCGGTTGGCGGCAGGACCATAGCGGTTCTGGGTTCCGGTATCGACGTTATTTACCCGCGTGAAAACAAGACTCTTTACGGGCAAATTACCGAGAATGGTGCGGTGATTTCCGAATTTTTCCCCGGCACAGACCCGGATCCGGGCCATTTCCCCCGCCGCAACAGAGTTATTGCCGGTTTGTCGCGAGCGGTGGTGGTGGTCGAGGCCGGCGGCAAATCCGGGGCGCTATTGACGGCTGATCTGGCCTTGTCCCAGGGGAAAAACCTGTTTGCCGTTCCGGGCAATCTTTCTTCAAAACTTTCCGCCGGAACCAATGATCTGATCAAATCCGGGGCGCATCTGCTGACGTCAATTGATGATATCTTTTCTATATTGCCCAAATTAAAAAATGATTATATTGCGCCGGAGAAAAAGGTGGTCGATGACCTGACCGATGGCGAAGATATCGTCTTCAAGCGCCTTTCCGACACGCCGATACAGATCGATCAACTGGTGCGTGAATGCGGGCTTACGGTCAGCGAGGCTACGGCTTATTTGTTGAGTCTTGAATTGCGAGGGCTTGTAAAACAGTTGTCAGGTAAACGGTTTATTTCGGTTTGATATGATCGAAAAGAAGGTGACCGTTGCTAATAAACTTGGGTTGCATGCCCGTCCGTCTGCCAGGGTTGTTCAGACGGCATCGCGATTTAAATCGGAAATCATGTTCACGAAGGGGAACATGACCATCAATGCCAAATCAATGCTCGGTGTCATGGCGCTGGCGGCCGAATATGGCTCTGAACTGATAGTGCGGATTGAGGGCGAAGACGAAAAGGAAGCGGCTACGGAGATGGTCAGGCTTTTCAAAAAGAAGTTCAAGGATGTTTATTGAGAAAGGGAACCGTTCTTAAAAGGAAGCCGGGCGGTCAGACTTTTGCCCGGCATGTTTGAATATCGAGTGAAGATATGTCCACAGAGAACATCATTATAAAAGGCGTGCCGGTTTCACCGGGCGTGGCCATGGGCGAAGCCCAGGTTCTGCGTGACCGGATGTTTTGCGTTGTCCGCCGGCATGTTCCGGCATCGCTGGTCAAAAACGAAATCAACCGCCTTAAGAGTGCCTCTCAGAAAGTCATCGAGGAGCTGAAAACGTCAAAAGAAGGGGCGGTCAGGGCAATCGGGGAGCCGGGAGCCAATGTCTTCGAGGCGCAGGTTATGATCGCTTCGGATCGGCAGTTTTTCGATTCCGTCGCCGCTCGCATTGCCCGCGATCGGGTCAACGCCGAATTTGCCTATCAGGAGGCGTTGGCGGAGACGTTAAACCGGCTCGAAAAATCAGAGGATACTTATCTGCGGCAGATGGTTCATGACATCAGGTCGGTTTCCGAACGCGTTCTTTCGTTTCTTCTTGGTGTCCGGGACGGTAGTATAAATGGCTTTGACCATCCGACTATTCTGGTTGGACGCATTTTCAGTCCCGGCAGGATTATGACTTACTCCCAAAAGAACCTGGCAGGGCTGGTAACCGAGGAAGGCGGTCCGACTTCCCATATGGGGTTGATTGCCCGTTCTCTCGGCATCCCGACCGTAATGGGCGATTTCAATACCGCGGGGGCTCTGACTTCCGGAACCCAGCTTATCATTGACGGCAATAATGGCGAAGTGATAATAAATCCCGATGCGGCCACCTGGCGTAATTACCGGCGTATTCGCCTGAGAAAGCGTTCCCAGCCGTTTGCCGTTTTAGTTAAGAGCCGTTCCATTGAACCGGTGTGTCTTGACGGCAAGCGGGTAACTCTGGCGGCCAACCTTGAGATTCCCGGGCCGCTCGATGAACATCTGGTCAGGCTCGGCATCGGCGTCGGGCTTTATCGCACTGAATTCCTCTATTTCAAGAACCAGGCTTTTCCTGACGAGGATCAGCAGTTTGAGATTTATTCCCGAATTGCCCGGCGGTTTCATCCCCTGCCGGTGACTCTGCGAACCTTCGATCTCGGCGGCGACAAATACGCAGAAGAACTGGGCGCTATTCGCGAAGATAACCCGGCTCTTGGCTGGCGGGGTATCAGGGTTTCGCTTGACGCCGCGAGATTATTCAGGATACAACTCAGGGCGATACTTCGTGCCTCGGTTATGGGTAATATCCGTATCCTGCTGCCGATGGTTTCCGATGCTCGTGAGATCGGCGAAGCGCGTGATATAATCGGCAGGATCAAGCGGGAATTGCGGCGGAGCAGAGTTCCGTTTGATAAAGACGTCCGGGTGGGAGCGATGATTGAGATTCCGTCGGCGGCGATGGCTGCCGATTTCCTGGCCGAAAAGTCCGATTTTTTCTCTATTGGCACCAATGACCTGATCCAGTATACCATGGCCGCCGATCGCGGCAACCATCGCGTGGCAAGGTATTACACGGGCCATCACCCTGCGGTGCTGAAACTGATTCAAATGACGATTCAGGCGGCTCACAACAACGGCATCCCTGTGTCGGTCTGCGGGGAAATGGCCGGCTTCAGGACCATGACGCCTTTTCTGGTGGGGTTGGGAGTGGATGAACTGTCGATGACTCCAACCCAATTGCCGATCATAGCGGACTGGATATCCCGTTTCTCGTATTACGATGCGAAACGGTTTAGTTCGCGGGTGATGAGACTTCACTCGACCGAAAAAGTTTCCCGGGCGCTAAGTGAGGCTTACGACTACGTCAAGAAGCAGAAAAAGGGAGGATGGCTTGAACAGGCTCGATAATATAACCGGCATCAACTTAGTCGACCCGTGCGGTATGTACGACGCGATCAAGTCATTTCCCAACCAGATACGCAAGGCGGTTCGGATAGGGAACGAAATCAACGTCAACAGTTCCGACTACAAAGATATTAAGAATATCGTCCTCTGCGGCATGGGCGGCTCGGCTATCGGAGGCGATCTGGCTCGTTCGCTTTTGCAAGGGGATATGACTGCCTCGATGCAGATTTGCCGCAATTATAATCTTCCCGGATACACAGGGCCGGATACTCTGGCGATCGGTTCTTCGTATTCGGGAGATACCGAGGAAACTCTGTCGGCGTTCAAGCAGGCGCAGAAAAAGGAATGCCGGCTTTTTGTCCTGACCACCGGCGGACAATTGAAAGAAATTGCCGAAAGGGGACGTATTCCTCTGGCCGTTCTTCCAGGCGGCCTGAAGCCGCGGGCGGCGCTGGGGTATTCTTTTGTGCCACTCATGCTGTTCTTCAATAGAATTGGATTATCGTTCCGGGACGCGGACTCCTTTGAAAGCCTGGCCGATTTTCTTGAAAAACGCCTGGACTCATTTGCCCTGGAGACCGATTCGGATAAGAACCGAGCCAAGCAATTGGCTATGCGGTTGTATGGCCGCATCCCGATAATATATTCCGGGCCGGAACTGACGGACGCCGTCGGGACGCGGATAAAAGGCCAGATATGCGAGAACGCCGAAATGCTGGCTTTTGCCAACCAATTCCCGGAATTTAATCATAACGAACTTGTCGGCTGGCAAATTATTAATTCTATGCGTGATTATTTACGGGTGATAATTCTCCGCGACCGGGACGATCATCCCCGTGTCGCGGCCCGAATGGATATCGTCAGGAAGATGATCGAAAAACAGGGGGTTGACGTAATTGAAATCAATTCGGAAGGCGAAAACCGTCTGGAACGGATTTTTTCGCTGATACAACTTGGCGATTTCGTCAGCTTATACTTAGCCCTGCTAAACAAAGTCGATCCTACGCTGGCCGAGCCTATTGAGATGCTCAAGCGTGAACTGGCCGGCTTGGAATAATATAATAGATTAAGGCCAATCGAATGGCGGGCCGTCCTCCGTTAATAATCTAAAAAGGGAAGCCGATACTACCTAAGAACCGGGATCAAAAGCAATTGTCCGGCGATTCGGGTATGGTTCCGCTCGACTCGGCCGAGTCGCCCGATAATGATGATTAAAGAATGAGGCCGGAATTGGCTGAGATACTGCTTATCCATAATAACGATGATTCCGCGAAGATGCTTCGGGAGATTCTTGAAAAGAACCGCCATGAAATCCATTACGCTCATTCCCTTGAAAAAGGGATATCACAACTGCAATCAAATTATTCGATTGACCTGATCATAGTAGAGGCGGTACAGTGTTCTTCCAGGTTGAATCTGTTTGAAATTTTGCGCGGTAGTCCGAAATATCGTTTTATGCCGGTTATGGTAATCTGCGATGATTGTGATGAAACAGTAATACATCATTGCATAAGTCTCGGGGCAAAAAATATTGTATTGTATCCCTGTCCGGAAGGGCTTCTTGTCGAAAAGATCGATATGGTTGTTTCAAATGGTAAGCCGGTAGTTCTTATCGTAGAAGAGAATAACCTGTTGCTTGGTAATCTTACATATGTTGCCGAATTGGAAGGATTTAAGGCCCTTGCCGTGGAATCCGGAGAAAAGGCTCTTGATCTTTTGAAGACGAGCAAAATAGCCGCCGTGGTGACCGATAGCCGGTTACCGAAAATGTCCGTCCCTGATCTTATGGCCGGCGTCAGAAATATCAATCCGGATGTTCCAATGATAATGATGGGTAATTATAAAAGTCAGTTTACCCGGGAAGATGCCGAGTCGGCCGGTGTCAACGGTTTTTTGACCAAGCCGTTTAAGAATACTGAGTTTGCCGGTCTCCTGCGGCGTCTTGTACTGAAAAAGGAGAAGCTCCCCGCTGTTTGTTAAATAGCTCGGTTTGTCGCGGAACAGGCTGTCCCGAAAGCTCGCAAGCAACAGTCCTTCAATTGGTTTGGATTAACGGATATTCGTATTCTCTATACTTGCCGTCGCCGGCAACGATCAATATTCGGTTGTATTTTACAACTGAAATCGGTATTATCCCAAAAGTAGCGAAACCGGTTTGGCTGCAGGCCGTAACTTATATTAAGGGCAAAAATTTGCCTGAGGTTGACGATAAACTGATAAAAGGAGCTCTCCGGGGCGATCAGAAAGCCTTCAAAGAACTGGTTGCCCGACACAGGGCGTCGGTATTTCATATTATCTTCCGGCTCGTCCGGAACAGGGAACTGGCCGACGACCTAGTACAGGAGACCTTTATGAAAGCTTTCAGTTCTTTGAAAACGTATCGTTCCGAATACCGGTTTTCGACCTGGCTGTACAAAATCGCGGCCAACTCGTCGATTGACCATCTGCGGAAAAAGCGGATTCGAGCGCTGTCGCTGGACAATCCGATTCGAACCGATGATGGCGAGATAGGGATAGACGTCGCCGATTACCGGCGTCATCCCGAAGAGGAAATGGTCCGCCGGGAACAAGCCGTTTCCATAGACGAGGCCATTGAAACCCTGCCGATAAAATATCGGCGGGTAATAATAGCCCGGCACAAGGAAGAAAAATCGTACGAGGAGATTGCCCGTGAACTGGGCGTGCCGGTCGGGACGGTCAAAGCTCGTATCTTTCGCGCCCGTGAACTTCTCAAAAAGAGGCTCCGGGGGATAAGGTAGGAGACAACGCGATGATGTTACCTCGATCTATCATATTAGGCGCAGCCCTTCTCATGTTATCGTCAGCGGTTCCGGCCGGCAAGACTTATCAGTATGAGTATCAGAAGATAGTCAATGTGGAGCCGACTCTTGAGCTAACCATTAACAACGCCAACGGCAACGTGGTTGTAACGAGCAACGACGAAAACAAGCTGAAAGTCGAAGCCGTTAAAAAAATCCATGCCGACAGCAAGGAAGAGGCTGATATGGTCTCCGATCACGTCCAGATCAACGTTACCGCTGCCGAAGGACATTTTACCATCGAGCCGCAGTTTTTACGAATTCATGACCGGTCGCCGTCTTTTTGGGAAAAGCTGCTGGGCAAATCGGGCGAGCCGTCGTATGGATCGGTTGATTTTATTATTTCCGTTCCGGTTGACTGCAATGCCGATATTTATAACAGTGCGGGTGATATCGAGGTGGCCGGAATGCGGGGGAAGCTTGGCTTGTCAAACGCGGGCGGCGACGTCAGCGCTCGGGATATTTTGGGAGAGATGGATATTACCACCACGTCGGCAAAGATCTCACTCACCGATATTGAAGGAACCGTCCGCATAAACGCCACCGGTTCGCAGATTTCCTTTTTTACGGTTAATGGTGATTTGGAAATCAAGAACAACTCGGGAAAGATCATCGGTGAATACCTCATCGGCGATCTGGTTATGACGAAGATGGTCGGCGGTGTTGATCTGAAACACGTAGAAGGGGATATCAGAATAAAGTCAATCTCCGGGGATATCAGCATTGGCCAGGATTTCGGCGCTTTGGATATTGCCAATGAATCGGGTGACATCACAATCACAACAGAGTTGAATTCGCCCAGGGATTATTATGTGGAAACCGTTTCCGGGTCGATCAAATTTATGGTTCCGGAAGATTCCAGTGGAAAGATAACGATGGAGGTGGGTTCCGGTAATATCGACACGCGAATACCGATTGCGATAGATTCTTTTTCGAAAAAGCGCATTACAGGTTCTTTCGGCAGCAATGGTCCGAAGATATCGCTGGCGACCCAGTCGGGAGATATTATTCTGGCTGAATTTTAGACCTCGGTAGTGATGAATAGAATGCGACAGGTATTAATTATATTTCTTCTTGCTTTAATGTCGGTTCCGGCCGTCGGCCAGGAAGAATCCGGTCAGAAATTTATCAGGATAACGCACTCCGTCGATGGCACTATGGCCGTCGATTCCGCCGGCGATACATGGTTTTACGAGTCCGATCAGGGTGAATTTGTCAAGGCCGATGAGTATGGAAAAAGGAGATCGGCAGGGTCTTCCTGGCGGGATGAAGATGAAGCGGGCGTCGATGATATTATTCTGCCGCCCGAGGAACGCTGCAACGATATTCATTATGGCGATATCACCGATTTCCTGAATGACATTGTCGTTGAAGTTGATGAGCGCGTTGAGGGTTCGGTCACCGGCGGTCGCGATGTTATTATCAGGGGTCTGGTAACCGGCAATGTCGTCAGCCTGCAGACAGTCATAGTTGCAGGTACGGGTGAGGTTCATGGCGACGTTATGGCCAGGAATATTCGCCGGGAGGGCGGCGGTCGGATACTGGGTCGGCGGCAGGAGATTCCCGTCCCGGAAATCGGGCGCATTAAAATCCCGCGATATATCAGCATAACGCCCGGTCTCGTCTCGCTGCTTATAACCGGCTTTGTGGTATTTCTTTGCGTTATCATAATTGCCATTATCCCGGATAATATGAAACGCATTGTCGGCAAGGTCCGGAATGAAATCATAAAGTCATTTTTCTGGGGTCTCCTGGTCTGGTTCTCGATTTTGCCGGTGTTTGTTCTCCTGCTGATTACCATTATCGGAATACCGGTAGCGCTTTTGGCATACCCTTTGATTATCGTTGCTGCGCTGGTGCTGGCTTATGCAGCCGTAGCGGTTGGTCTCGGTGAAAGCTTATGCCCTCTTTTCGGTTGGCAGGATAGGTCAATCTATATCAAAGGCATTTGCGGAGTTATTGCTCTTGAGGCTTGCCGCAATCTCTGGATATTCTGTAGCTTTATCGGCGCCGATCTTCTTGGTGATTTCCTCCTTCCTATATTTATAGTCGTCTATGGCCTGGCCATGACCATTGGCATCGGTGCGGTGGTCTCAACAAGGTTCGGAATAAGGCCGAAAAAGCCAAAAGAACCGGGCGTTGAACCGGCTCAGCAGCTACCGCCTGCTCCGCTAGTGAGTCCTCCTCCTCCGCCTACTCCGCCCCCGCCGCCCTCGCCGCCGGATTCAAAAAATGCAACCGAATAGCCGCCGGTTCCGTCAAATAAGATAAACCTTCAAATCGACAGGTGGAACATGGGACGGATTTCTATAAGCGTCGTCGCTGTCCTTCTGACTCTTTTTCTATGTACCTTTGCTTTTGCGCGGGATATGCAAAGGCTCGAAGAAAACATCCCCGATGACAGCGAAGTGAAAAAGATATATCTGGAGGCCAATATCGATCTGGCCCGGTTGCAGGTATATTCGCATGAGGGCGGCGGTATTCTATCGGGAGATGTCAGGTACGACGCCGATAAATTTGACGTTGACATTGAATACGAAAAATCAGGCGGCAGCGCCGATATTCAGCTTTTCTCCGAACAAAGGCGAAGAAGGCTGAATCTGGACACTGATGAAAATGATTGGAAAGTATCGCTTTCGCGTGATTACATCTGGGATATTGATCTGGATATCGGTTTTACCGAGTGCACGATTGATCTTTCCGGACTTCCCCTGGAGCGTCTCGGGATTGATGTCGGGGCTTCGGAGTGTGAAATTGAGTTTAATCGGCCGAATCGCGAATCGTTAAAGAAACTTGATATTGATGCCGGAGCCGGAGAAGTCCGCATTCATGGGCTGGGATATGCCAACTTCGAGGAATTCAAATTCGACGGCGGCGCGGGGGATTTCGTTTTTAACTTTGAAGGTCAGAAGAGCGGGTTCCGCAGGGCCAGGATCGATATCGGCGTCGGAGAAGTACGGCTTGAGATTCCGAAAAATCTGCCCGTGAGAATTGAAACCGGCGACAGCTGGTTAAGTTCAATAAATATCCGCGGAGAACGTTTGATTGAGGTTGATGACGACGTCTATGAAACCAAAGATTTCGGAGACGCCGAATATGGTCTGGAGATCGATCTTGACGTCGGTATAGGCGAGGCGGATATCACCTGGGTTAGGTGAGAATTTACCTTAATCGATATACAGATCGCAAACGCGGCGGACAGGAAAGATAGAGATTACTGCAGGCGGCGAGAAAAGGCTTGACTTTTGGCTGCCAATTTGGAAAATTGTCGTTTTGGGAAGAGCGGTGGTATTATGGAAACTTTATTTCCGATGGGGATTTTAGAACACGATTCTGATAAAGAGACGAATAATTTCCAAGATATGGGGAGAACGAATGAAGCTTAATCATCGCGAAGAAAACGACGTCGTGGTTATTGAACCCAAAGGGAAAATTATGGGTGGTCCGGAATCGACCGAACTGCATGACCTGTTGCACGATATGATTGACAGGAGTAAGTTGAAAGTGGTCATTGATCTCAGCAAGGTTGACTGGATGAATTCCACCGGGCTGGGGCTTCTGATCTCCGGCCTGACGACTTTGCGGAAGGCCGGCGGCGAACTGAGACTGGCCAAGGTGACCGAAAAGATTCAGTCGCTTCTGACAATAACCAAGCTGGTTACGGTTTTCAAAGTGTACGATTCGGTTGAAGAAGCGATTAACTCTTTTTAGGTTATGATACTCAGATAAGCTTACGGCAGGTTGCGTTGCGGCCTGCCTTTTTTTTGAGCGACGTTATGAGCAATCCAACTTACCTGCCTGATGGCATTATCATTTCCTCATCCACTATTTATCTGGCTGATGTCAACCGTTACGTGGAGGAGAAGCTTTCTCAGGCGGGCATTGACGAATCTATTATAATCGACCTGGCCATATCCGTTTCCGAACTGGTCAACAATGCCATCGTTCATGGTAACGGGGCCGATGCGTCAAAAGAGGTGGAGATTCGTTTTTCCATCACCGATACGGAGATAAAATTTTCCGTTCAGGATCAGGGCAAAGGATTCGACTTGAACGAATTGCCGGATCCGATTGACGACGACAATCTGTTATGCGAGGTCGGGCGGGGATTGTTTATCGTCAGGAATTTTGTCGATGATGTGAACGTTTTACGCCTTCCCTCGGGCGGCACCCGGGTGGAGATCGTGAAAAACCTGTAGTCCATAGCGGCCAATCCAAAATGGATACGCAAAGCCTCATATTTACGATTATTTATTTTGCCCTCGGAGCCGGGCTGATTTTCCTGTCGGTGCTGATCATCCGTGATTCGGTGCGGGTCAGGCTCAATCGTGTAACGGCGGCGATGTTGTTTCTGGCCGGGCTGGGGCCGGTTTTTACCGCTCTGGGTTCGGTGGTTTCCCCTTATCAAGCGGCGGCGCCGCTGAAGGAATCATATCTTTATAATTTATTCTACGTCTGGGAACTGTTTTTCCCCGTTCTTCTCTATTTTTCGTGGGTTTTCCCCAGGGATCGTCTGATCGGGAAGAAGATCAGGTGGCGGCTGCTTATTTTCGTACCCCATATTTTTCATATAATTCTTGTAGTCTTTTTCTATGACACCGAGCGTATCCTGGAATTTCTGACCGTCCAGCCCGGGGAAAGCGGGTTGATTAACACTATCCTGGAACCGGTCACCTCGCTTTTGAAATGGCTGATGATCCCGCTCGGGCTTGTGTTGTCGTCGCATAAAAAGTTTTTCTCCCTGATAAACCTGGCTTATGTCGCCCTGGCGCTTACTTATCTGTACAGGGGTATGAAGGCGGTCGAAATTCCCCGGCTGAAAAAACAGGTCAGGATACTGATTCTGGGCATACATATATCGCTGGGGCTTTATATTTTTACCTTTATCCTGCCCGATCTGATCGGCCTTAGACTTTCCGAAACCCTTACTTCGCTTCTGACGGTTGCGGCCCTGGCGATAGGAGGCGGTTCGGTTGCCTGGGCGATTATCGGGTACCAGTTCCTCGATATCCGTCTTATTGTCCGCCAGTCCTTGGTTTATACCATCTCGTCCGCCCTGCTGGTCGGGGCTTACCTTATTGTTATTACCCGGTTGTCCGGCGTACTGGAGTCATTTCTCGGGGAACAGATGCCGCTTTTGAATATCGCCTTTATTATTATAGCTCTTATTCTCTTTCAGCCGATCAACAACTACGTTGACAATTTCATAAAGGGCATGTTTATCCGCGACCGGTCCGATTACCGCAACATAATGGAAAGACTTTCGTCGCGAATTGTAAATATCCTTGATCGAACCAATCTGTTCCGCCTTGTGGAGGAAACGTTAAAAGGAAGCATGCTGGTTGGAGGAGTGAGTTTCGGCATTTATGATGACGCTCGACAGGCGTATCTGTATTTCCCCACGAGCGATGCCGATCCGGTCAGGCTCAGCAATACCGACCCGATGCTGGGAGCGATTGGACAGCTAAGCGTGCCAACCTTTTATGATCGGATTGAAGCCTGGCGCCGCGGTTCCACGCTGGCTACGATTCTGGGGGTCAACAACATTCACGTAATCGTGCCCCTGCGGGCCAGGGAGCATTTGCTTGGGTTTATTGCCCTTACAAACAAGATATCCGGTTTCAAATTCAGCTTCGAAGATATGACTCTTCTTTCAACACTGGGAAATCAAATGGTGGTGGCGTTGACCAATGTAAGACTCTACCTGGAATCGCTCGAAAAAGAGCTCCTTGAAGAAGAGATGAAACTGGCCCGCCGGATTCAACTGGATTTGCTTCCCAAAAGGCCTCCCCGTGGAAAGGGGTTTTCGGTTGTCGCCCATAGCCAGCCGTCACGCACGGTAGGGGGCGATTTTTATGATTTCGTTCCGACCAACAAGGCCGACGGGATAGCTATGGTTATCGCCGACGTCTCCGGCAAGGGGATGCCGGCGGCGCTCCTGGCGGCGCAGATCCAGGCGGTCCTGCGCACCGAAATATGCAACTGCAGGCTGGTATCCGAAACCATAACAAGTGTCAACAATATCATTGCCGGCTTGTCGTCGTCCTCCGGCAAGTACGCCACGCTTTTCTACGGCGAGTTCAATCCTGATACCAGCGAGTTTGAGTTCTCCAATGCCGGGCATAATTATCCCGTTCTGGTGCGCTCCGACGGCAGTCACGAATTCCTCGAAACCGGCGGGCTGATAATCGGCGCTTTTGAGGGAAATCTTTACGAGTCGCATAAAGTAAAACTCGGCCCCGATGATCTGGTGTTTTGTTATACCGACGGCCTTTCGGAAGTGTGCGACGAGAAAGAAAATGAATTTGGCGAAGATCGAATCCTTGAGTATCTTAAGCAGAATCGTCACCTTGCCCCGGATGAAATTAAAGACGGGATTTTGCGGCAGGTAAACAAGTTCTCTGCGTCCAGAACTCAGGAGGACGATACTACGCTGGTTATTCTAAAAATTAACGGTCAGGCATGATATGAAAGATGAAGATCTTATTTACTTAATCAGCGGAAAAAAGGTTACCGGAATTGATGATTATAAGGGATACCGGTTCTGCCCCCGGTGTGGGGCGGAGTTGGTGATATCGGAAGTCGAAGATAAAACCCGACCGCATTGCCCGTCGTGCGGCTTTATATATTATCAGAATCCGACTCCCGCCGCCGGCGCGATGATCGTCAAGGACGATAAAATTCTGCTGGTTAAGCGTTCGATTGATCCGGGTAAAGGCGACTGGTGTATTCCGGCGGGGTTTTGCGAATGGACCGAGCATCCCCAGCAGACCGCCGTGCGCGAAATAAGGGAAGAGACGGGACTCGACATCAGGATAGACGGTATGTTTGACATCTTTATGGGGATGGATGATCCCCGGACGCATGCCGTTTTGATTTTATACCTTGCCCGGATTCTCGGTGGGGAGTTGACTCCCGGTGACGACGCCGCTGACGCCCGCTACTTTGATTTCGATGAGATTCCATCCGATATCGCCTTTCAGGCGCATCGTGACGCCCTGGCTCTTTACCGAAAGCGGTACCTCAACCGGTAAGCGCTATGCTGCTTCGAACCAGGATATTTCGCCAGCTTGTTGCCCTTGCCCTTATTCCTTCATGTATAATCGCACTGGCGGCGTGTTTCCTCCTATTTCGGGCGGTCGATCAAACGAGCCGATGGGTGTCGGCTTCGTCTCCGGACAGGACCATAAATTCCCTGCGGATTGTTGAAACGCGGCTGCAGGAAACGGCGCAGGAAATCCTTGCGGCGATTGACCCGGATGATTTGAATAGTACCGATTCGATTTTTGATTGGTTTATTGTTATAAGAAATGGCGAAATTATCATTTCAGAGGTTTATGTTGACCTGCCGCCCGGAATGGATTCCATCATAAGCCATAGCCTGAAAAAAGCCGGTCCGATACGAGAAATCACCGGCCAAAATATCGCTATCGGGTCATCGGTATTCAAAAACGGTCGCCTGATCGCGGGCGGGTTTGTTTTAGATCGTGAATATTTGAGTGGTTTTGAAGCGGCTTCGGCCAGCCTGAGTGAGAACCGGGGTTACGGAAATATTCTTCCGGCCTTTTTGCTTTTTATTGTTGTCGCCGGTGCGTCTGTCTTAATAGTCGTAATTATCGTTGCGTACTTTCTTTCGCGTCGTCTTTCGGCGTCGATTACCACCCCACTGGAAAAACTGGCGGGATTTTCGAATACCGTTGCCGAAGGAAAGAGACCCGATAGAATCGCCGTAACCGGCACCGATGAGGTTATCGCGCTGGCGGAAACCTTGAACCGTATGACGGACGATTTAGAA
Organism: uncultured Ignavibacteriales bacterium; assembly: GCA_964611355.1. Taxonomy (GTDB): domain Bacteria; phylum Zixibacteria; class MSB-5A5; order GN15; family JAAZOE01; genus CAZSYD01. The sequence continues at coordinate 16,755 of CAZSYD010000002.1, forward strand.
CAAAGCCGTCGGCGTTTGATGGCGGCCGAACGGGTGGCGGCCTGGCAGGAGTTCGCCCGGCGGATGGCTCATGAACTGAAAAACCCGTTGACGCCGATTTCAGTTTCGCTTTACCGCATCAAAAAGAAGCTCGAAGATCGCGGCGATTACGATAAGTACGCAGAACCGATAGAGGCGATTACCGCTGAAGTGTCGCATCTTGAAAGGCTGGCAGGTGATTATGCGTCGCTGGCCAAACTGCCTGAGCCGAAATTCGCGGCGTTCGAATTCAACGGTTTGGTCCGCGAGGTTGTCGAGCTTTTTGCCGCCCAGCTTGAAGAATATCGCCTGGAAAATAAAATAGAAGGCGGCGCGGTTGAGATTAAAGGCGATCCGGATCGTTTGCGCGAGGTGATGGTTAATTTGCTCAAAAATGCCGTTGAGTTTGCTCCCGGCGGCGGCCGGATTGCAATTACCGCCGGTCACGAGGAAAACCGGGTATTTTTCTCGGTAGCAAACGACAATAAGGATACCGGCGTGAGCGAGGATAATCTCCGGGCGGCGAAGATGCCGTATTTTACCACCCGCGAAGGCGGAGGCGGTCTGGGTTTGGCGATTTCCGAGAAGATTATTATTGATCACGGTGGCAGTCTGACTTTACGTTTGAGAGATGGGATGACGGAAGCAAGATTTGAAATTCCTGACGGACAATCGGCACGGGAAATCAGCCAATGATACTTATAATCGACGATGAAAAATATATCCGTTCCTCGCTATCGGGTCTTCTTGATGATGAAGGATATAAAACGGCCGCCGTGGAATCAGCCGAAAAGGGTGAAAAGCTTCTGCAATCGCAGGATGTCGAATTGATTCTACTTGATATTCAGATGCCGGGCAAGGACGGTCTCACCTTTCTCGAAGATAATAAATCACGCTTGCAGGGTATTCCCGTAATCATAATATCCGGCCGGGGGGATATCCCCACGGCGGTATCGGCCATTAAGCTTGGCGCTTACGATTATATCGAAAAGCCGTTAAATCCGGAACGCGTATTGTTGACGATAACGCAGGCTCTTCGATTGTCGCGATCGCTTGAAGCCGAAAAAAAACTGGTCGGCCATATTCTCGACCGTTATCGGATAATCGGTCGATCGCAGGCGGTCACCCGGTTGGAGCAAATGATTACCAAAGCGGCGGCGACCGATGCGACTGTCCTGATCACCGGCGAAAACGGTACCGGCAAGGAGCTGGTAGCCTGTCATATCCATTATCGGTCGAATCGCAGGGCTGAACCGATGGTGGTTGTCAATTGTCCCGCCATTGCCGAACAGTTGTTCGAATCGGAACTGTTCGGTTATGTCAAAGGCGCCTTTACCGGCGCCGGTACGGATCGGACCGGCCGATTCGAAAAAGCTCACGGCGGAACGCTGTTTCTCGACGAGATTGGCGAATTGCCGCTCTCTCTGCAGCCGAAACTCCTGAGGGTTCTGGAAACCGGCCAATTCGAGAAGGTTGGGTCGGATGAAACCATCTCCGTCGATTGCCGCCTGATTGCCGCCACCAATCGGAATCTGAAAGAGATGATCGAAAAATCCAAATTCCGAGAGGATTTGTTTTATCGCCTTAACGTGGTGACCATAAACGTTCCTCCGCTTGGTTCCCGCCCTGATGACATTCCTTTGCTGGTCGATCATTTTTTGGGGCGGATGAACGTTGAAAACGAGTATGCTTTCTCATCGGAGGCAATCGGCGCGATGGCTTCTTATGATTGGCCGGGGAATATCCGCCAGTTGAAAAACTTCATCCAGCAGATCGTTTTTAACTGCGAACCTGGAACGGTTGGAGTCGATGATGTTTCGCGAGTTTATTATAATCAGCACGGTATTGAATCATATCCGGCAGGCCGGAGCGAAAGCGGGCTGGCCGCTGCCGTGCGCCAGTTTGAAACCGGCTATCTTTCGAGATTATATCAAAAACATAATGGCAATATATCGGCCATGGCGCGGGAGTTGAATATGGACCGCGGTAATCTCTCGAAAAAGCTGAGGCAACTCAAGATCGTGTAGATTTTACCTGCCCCTTCGGTCGCATGGTGTGTAATAATAACTCGTTTCCGTAACCGATATTTTTATAACGTCAAAAAATTCAGACAGTTATAATTTCGGCACGACGTTTGATTGTCTTCCGGGCAAAAAGAGGAGGAGAAGATGAAACCGGCCAGGCAAATATTTCCAATACTGGTTGCCTTGTTCATGTTTACAACCGTCAGTGGTGCGGAAGGTCAATATAAAAAGTATGAACCGGATAAAAAAGAAGACAGGATACTGGCGAAGCTTGAACTGGGCGAACGGCAGTGGACGATTACGTTTTATGATGAAGTCGGCAAAGGTCATGAATCTACTTATTTGATTTCGCAGGTAAATCGCAGCGAAGGGGCCATAACGCTGGGCGACGAAGTTACAATGAATGACGATGGCATCAAAGGGCCCGGTTTTTCCATTGATTTCAAGGATATAGATGAAATAAGAATAGACGCTGACCCCGACCGGTATGATGCGGCGTTTTATTTCATGGCGGCGGATTCGGAGCGAAAAAGACCCCGCTTCCGCCAAAAACGAGACCTTATCTTTTTCTTGAATTCAATTACCGTGGAAGAAGATGAATTCGTTCGCGGTTCGGTAGTAAGCCTTTTCGGCGACATAGACGTGTACGGCGAAGTCAATCGTGATGTGGTAACCGTCTTTGGCGATATACATGCCGGTAAAGAAGCGGTGATCCGCGGCGACGTGGTATCGGTCAACGGCTCGGTGAAGCTTGCCTCGGGATCGTCGGTTTACGGTGCGGTCAGGTCATCCAAAGGGGAATATTCAACTCGCCGGCACCGTGCCCGCCGGTGGAAAAAGCTGGAAAACGAAATCTGCATAGCCGGTGATCTTTATTATAATCGTGTGGACGGACTCGCCCTTCTGGCAGGTTTCAAATACGACGACCCCGATTCGATTCTCCCTTCGTTCGAGACCCTTGGCGGTTACGCCTTCTCATCCGATCGCTGGCGATATAAACTGGTTTTGGCGCAGACGGTACTTCGCGGGCCGATGCCGGTTCAGATAGGGGGAAAAGTCTATCGCCTTTTGAAATCAGATGATGATCGGATCATTGGTGATTGGGAAAACACGATTTTTGCCCTCCTCGTTAACGAGGACTGGAAGGATTTCTACGAGGCCGAAGGGGGCTACGGATTTGTCCGCCTCGGCTTTTTGCGCTGGAATCGGCTGGAGGTCGGATACCTGTCGGAAACGCAGAACTGGCTTGATGCACATCCCCAATTATGGTCACTGTTCGGCGCCAAGCAATTCAGGGGAAATTTCTCTTCGGTTCCTTATGATACTCTGGCGGTCATGAGATCTGATTTTGATGACAAGCTCATCGCCAGCCTCAATGCCAAATTTACTTTTGATTCGCGCGACGACGAAAAACATCCGCGCCGGGGATGGTACGGTTATGCCGCCTACGAATATTCGCCGGACAAGTGGAAAGGCGATTTTGACTTCGAACGTTTTGAAGTGATTCTGAAACGGTACCAGCCGATTCAACGATATCTATCGATACGGTTGATGGCTGCCTATGGCCGGGCTAAAGGTAACAATGTTCCTCTTAACCGGCAGTTTTTCCTTGGAGGGCTGGGCACGCTTCACGGTTATCGACACAAAGAATTTCGGGGCAACGAATACATGCTGGTCAGCGGTGAGTACGGTTTCCGCATTCCGCGATCGGATATCAGCCCTTTTTTGCGATATGACGGAGGCAAGATCGCGCCCAATCGCCTGTCCGGTGAAAACAGTTGGTGCGGTGCCATTAGTATCGGTATCTGCTTTGAAGAAAACCTGAAGCTGTTTATTTCCCGGCGTCTTGATCGCGAAGATGAAGATCCGATCTTCTACGCTCGTTTTTCGGCACCAATTTAGCGAGATGAAAACGGGGGACAGGTTGCGAATCGGCGGGGTTAGACAGCTGTTGATCGGGCTGCTTGGTTTGAGTATTTTCTCCCCGGCGACGCCCGTTATAGCCAAACAGGTTGAGTTTGACTACGATATTTTTGTAGTTGAGGATACTCTTGTTTTCTGGCTCGATATAACTCCGGCATTAACCCAAAGGAAAATGGAAGATCTTCTTTCCGGCCTTGATATCCATATCGGGATAGATATAAGGCTGGAAAGGCCCCGCCGGTTTCTTCCGGCAAGGACGCTTGTCAAAAAGCGGGCCGCTCTTTTGATATCTCACCCGCTAACCGAAGATGTCTACTATTTGAAAACAGCCAATCCTGATGTTATTAAACATAAATTCGAGAGCCAGCTTCAACTGTCCGATTTCCTGGCCGATTCCCTGGTTTTCAAAATAGCCCCTGTTTCGGATATTGGGGGTGACGGCCGTCCTCGCCTGCGGCTTAACATTACCTGTAAATCGTTTACATTCAAGACTATGCTCGGTCGACCGGGAGGGCGGGACAAAGATTTACTGCCGGCAGACAGCAGCAATACCGAATTTTTTGAGGATATTTTTTCTGTTTTTTTCAGACTAATCGGCTTCGGGGAGGAATCTTATCGAGTAATTTCTCCGCTTTTCGATCCCGCCGATCTGCCCCGCGATAAACGGTAAAGCCTAATTGTTTTCCACCTAACTGCCGATAATTAAGATAGTTATAAATACCTGCCGGGGTGAAGTACATATGGCCAAGCCGACAGATCGGGAAATAGAAAAGGAAAAAGGGTTTATCTCAGAAAGCCCGGATTTCGATGACAATCAGTCAACCGACCGCGTCGAAGTTGGCAATGTTCTGGCCGAAATGGAAAAGACGCTCAACGATATCGTGAGCGAAAACCCTCGCATTTCCACTCAATCAGACAGCAGCTTGGTTCGACTCGATGATCTTAAGGCGATTCTGGAGATATCGCTGGCCATCAATTCCACTCCGGCGCTTGAAGAAATCCTGCAGGTAGTGATGCTGAAGGCCGTGGAACTGCTGTCGGCCGAGCGCGGTTTTATTATGCTCCTCGATAAAGAGGGTAATCTCCAGTTTAAATCGGCCCATAAAATCCGCCGCGAAGAAACCACCCAAGAGTATTTCAAAATTTCCTATTCCATTGCCAACCGGGTGGCCCAAACAGGCAAGTCGGTTTACACCTCCGATGCGCAGGAAGATAAGCGTTACGCAAGGCAGCAATCGGTTGTGGAGTTGAACCTGCGTTCGATCATGTGCGTGCCGCTAAAGATCAAAAAACGCGTAATCGGTGTTATTTATCTGGATAATTCATCGCAGGCCAAGCTGTTTCTGAAGTCCGACCTGTATCTTTTTGAGCATTTCGCCCAGCAGGCGGCCATGGCCATCCATAAGGCTCAATTATACAACAATCTCAACCGCCTGAAGAAGTACAACGAGGACATTATCGCTCAGTCACCGGTCGGCATCATTGTTATTGACCCCGAATATAATCTGATAACCATCAATGAGGGCGGCCTGGCCATCTTCCAAGTAAATAGGTCGGATATTGATCTGAGGGAGGATTCGGAAAAGAGAAGCCGCTTTTTCGATTTGATTCCTCACGATGATGGGGCGGCGTGGCAAAAAATGATTGAGGTAGTCCTGACCGGAATCGAGAATTACCAGGAAGATCGTTATTTCCACCATACCGGCTTTGAAGAAAAAGTCCTTTCAATAAAGATATCCTCGATAGACAGCCTGCCGGGGAATAAAACCGGGGCCATTCTGGTTATCGAGGACATAACCGAGAAGGTTGTTCTGGAAAAGTACGTGATCCTCTCGGAGAAAATGGTCGCCAAGGGCGAGATGGCCGCCTCAATCGGGCACGAGTTGAATAATTATCTGACTATCATATCGACCAATGCCGAATTGATACAGTTAAATCTTGAGCGCAATAAAATGGACAAAGTCATCCAGAACAGCCGCCAGGTGATCGACAATGTCGCCAGGGTAAAAAGATTTACCGACGGGTTGATGGACTACTCCAAGCTGGAAACTGAAATGGTCAGCTATGATGTTCGGCGTCTTGTGGAAAACCTGGTGTTTTCAATCAAGTCACAGCCCAAGTTCAAAGAGGTGCGGATAAAGACGTCATATTCGGCTGATCTGCCCGAGATAAGCATCGACGTGGGTCAGATACAGCAGGTTCTTCTAAACCTGCTTAATAATGCCGTTGATGCCATGGAGGATGCCGTTAAACCGGAGATAAAAATCTCCTGCCGGTTCGATAAAAAAAGAGACATGATGGTGCTCCGCGTAGCCGACAAAGGTCACGGCATGTCGGAGGAGGTGCAGAACAAGCTGTTTCAAGCTCATTTTACCACCAAACCGCATGGGCACGGGCTGGGACTGGTCAATTCGCATAAGATTATTGTAAGCCACGGTGGCGAGATTCAAGTCGAGTCAACAGAGGGTAAAGGGACTGCGTTCAGCATCTTCCTGCCCCGTAACCGGAAATAGATTTGGCTAAGTGATGGGTACGGCGAGCGACGTTTTTCCAAAAGGGTACACCATCATAAAAAAAATCGGCGAGGGCGGCACGTCTGAAGTTTTTCTCGCCGGAGCAGACGGTCATTCACGGCCGGTGGCCGTTAAACTTTTTTCCGATTTTTCCGCCTTTGATCTGGTTGAACGCGAACTGGAGATTGCCGGCCGTATAAAGTTTCCCGGTATTGTTCGGGTTCATCGATCCGGCCGGACGACAGACGGCAGGTATTTCGTCCAGACTGAATATTGTCCCGGGCCGACATTGGATAATCTGGCCGGCAGGATATCAGAGGATAAACTTCTGTCGATTCTTTCTGCGGTTTCAGCTTCCTTAAATGTCCTGCACCAGGCCGGGTACACTCATAATGATATCAAGCCGGCCAATATATTTTCTCCGACGGGATTTGATAATGATGATTTCCCCGTAAATCGGCTCTATTATTTAAAGCTTGGCGATTTTTCTCTTGCCCGGCGCTGCGACCGTGATGACACGGCTTCGGTCACCGGCACCGTCGGATATATGTCCCCGGAGATGATTCTTAAGAAAAAGATTGCGCCCGCTTCGGATCTTTTTTCACTTGGCGTCACGGGCTATTACCTTGCTTGCGGGAAGCCGCCTTTTGCCGCCGATACCGACGATCCGTTGGAAATCAACGCCCGGATTACCGAAGGAGAACGTCCTTGTTTGTGCGGACCGACAGCTTCATTCTCGGAAGATACGACGAAATTGATTAAATCACTTTTGGAGATCGATCCAGACAGTCGGCCGTCTTCCGCATTTGAACTGCTGGAATTACTTGCCAAAGCAGGCTCACCCTATCCCTTCAGAAAAGCAATCAGGCCTCGGCATCTTTTGTGGGGATGGCGAAAAATTGATTCGACAACCTTAACCGATCTTTTTGGTAATAGCAGTTTTTCGCCGGGTCATCTGGATTTTATTCAAAGAGTGACTTCGTATGACCCTGCGCACGTGCGCATTCTGCTGGAATGCAATTTCGAGGCCGGAAATTTCGCTCGTCTGGATGGCTGCTGGGGATGGAAAAACGAGTCGGCCGATTCGATAGAATGGTCGCGCAGGCAAATGCGATTCAGTCTTCGCCATTTACGCGGAAGGCCGGTTTCTCTAAAACATCTGGCTCTGGCCCTGGCGATAGTCGGCAGCGGGGCTGAGGTTGAAAGGGTCGCCGATGTGCTTTCGGCTGATAAGAAACGTCTTCTCGATCAATGGTATTCAATTCCCGAAGGAAGACAGGCGGCTCTTCTGTATTCGCTTGACTCTGTAATGGCTGCGTCCACGAGAAAAATACTCTCCCGCCGATTAATTCGGATATATGAAAAATCTGAAAGCCGCAGGGATTTGGTCGGGAAGCTTATGTTCAACGTGGGAAGATATGCTGACGCCGTTCAATACCTGACCGCGGCGGCCGAGGATTATATTGCCGGTAACCGGCACGATGATTCATTTCCTCTTTTGGATATTGCGTTAGACGCGGCCGGGAAACTTGATGATCCGGCTTTACGGGCTGATGTCCTTATACTGAAAGCTCGATTGCTTAAGGACCTGGGCCGGTTGCAACCGGCTGAATATTACTATAATGAAGTTATAGGCCTGGCGCGGCAGAACGACTTGAAAGAAGTTTCGGCCAGAGCCCATAAAGATATCGGCGATATTTACAAGGCAAAATCCGATTACAACGCCGGAATTGAAGCTCTCAACCACGCCCTTGAATTATACCGTGACTTGAACGACCAGTTGGAATTGTCGCATACGCTTAATAATCTCGGCAATATACACTGGGTGGCAGGCCAACTGGACCAGGCTCTTAGACATTACCATGAAGCGCTTAATATCCAGACCGAATTGAAATCAGACAGGGATATCGCTTCCAGTTTAAACAATATCGGTTCGATATGTATTATGCAGGGCCGATACAACGAAGGCGTCTCGTTTCTTGACCGGTCGCTGGTAATTAAGGAGGAACTGGGCGACAAAAGGGAACTGGCCCGCACCTGGAATAACCTGGGCGTGGCACAATTTTTGGCCGGTCATATTGATCAGGCCATAAATGCCTATATCAGGTCTCTTGAGTATAATCGCGAAATTGAAGATCGGCATGAACAACTTCTAAATATCGAGAACCTGGCCGAGGTAATGATTCAGGCCGGACGCCTGAAGAAGGCGCTGGAGTATCTTAAAGAAGGCACGAAATTGGCTGAAGAGGAGGATGCCGATTTCCATAAGAGCGATCTAAGGCGGCTTACCGGTCAGCTCCTGAGGCGGATGGGATACTATGATGATGCTGAAGCGAAATTGAACCGGGCATTTGAGATCGCCAAGAAGACGGACAATAAGGGACTCCGGCTGGTCTGCACCCAAAATATTGCGCGACTGTACTTCGCCATTGGCGAAACCTCAACGGCGAAGGAGTATATATTAATGGCCGTAAGGCTGGCCGAAAGCCTGGGTGATAAAAACGCCTTGTTTCACCTGTCCCTCATGCAATTCGAGATTTCCGGTGACGTAAAACTCCGTGAGAAGGCTGAAGAATTCGCGAAGGATTTAAGTTCCAACCGAGAAACGGCTCTATTGAATCTTACCTTACTCGAGCAAAATAATAAACGGAACACGAACAAAGATTCTGATAAATACCTGACAGGTGCGGGAAGGTTTTTCAATGATGGAATCGAAGATATCGACCGGGCGCGGTTTGGCCTGGCGGTTGGTAAATATCATTTCCTCATAAAAGAGGAGGAAAAGGCGGTTAGGCAACTTGAGAAATCGCTGAAACTGGCCGTCAATTCGGGTTTACTTCTGGAGCAGTGGCAAATATCGTCTCTTCTTTCCGAGATAACTTTTGCGGGCGGCGATTTCGAAACCTCATTTGACTATGCTCAGCAAACCCTGGATGTTTTGAAAAAAATCTCGGCGAAAGTGAAAGATTCGCAAAGGCTGGGCAGGTTTTATAATGATGAAAGGATTATCGAACTTCTGGGCCGGGTCAAATCGCTCCAGTCGGTTCTGGGACATAAAAGAGGGGCTGCCGCAGACAGCCCCTGATTCGACCAACTGGATTACGATCGGGGTGTTACCCCTGTCCGTAGATTATTGACCACCCAGACTGATATTAGCCGGGGCAACCTTCTCTTCCAGTTCTTCGATGAGCAGATCATAATCCCTCATTCGAGTGCCTCCTTAGTTAGGGTCGAATACTCCCGGTCATATGATGATGGCCGGGAATTTCTATGTATAAAGCTTTTACTTCGCCCGTTACTTGCCGGATCAGAGTGCCGGTTTTTAAGCAGTTGAATAAATTACTACTACTCAACCTGAACTATAATCAAAAATCCTGATATGTCAAGCGATTTCGGTATTTTATTGCGTTATTCAAATGCGATGATTAATAGAAGCCCAGGTTTTACCACCAGGACCAGAATTCCACTCGGATGTAAGATTTTATTCGTTCGGTCAGGATTGTAAAAAGCGATGCCCGGCCGCACGATATCTTGGCATAGCCGCTCATGCCGTCTTTGAGCTGCCTTTCTTTGTTGTCGATGGTGGCGTAAACTTCGAATCGGGCGCGGGAGTCGCCATAGTACTTCTCGTCGGCGGAATACGAAATATGGGTGACGCGGCCTCGGAAAAGATCATTCGGATAAGTGCGGACTTTCAGTTTGATATCAGCTTCCGTTTCGATTAATTCGAGGTAATTGTCCGTAACCGGTATGGCCGTTTCCACCCGGGACATGTCGGCCACTTTAAATAAGAGGTTATTGCGATTAAGGGCAACCAGAATGCCGTCAATGGGGGATGTGATTGCCTGTGCCGCCTCCTGCGTCACCAAATAGTTGATATTGGCTTTTTGCGCGGTGATTCTGGATTGGAGGATGGAAATTTCCTCGCGTTTGGGAGGCGACTTCAAAAGCCGGAGCCGCGCTTTGGCTTCCTTTAATTTCGAACGGGCCAGATTCAGGCTCCACTGTGACTGTTCCAATTCCTGCTCGGAGATCAGCTTTTTCTCGAATAATGAGAGATTACGCTCTATCTCGCGTTGCAGTTGCTCGACATTAATAGCCGCGGCATTTACTTCTGACTGAGCTTTATCGGTTTCCTCCGGTTTGGGCGGCGACTGGGCCAGCGCCAGTTCGCCTTTGAGTCTTTCCAACTCCGACCGGGCCGCCGAAAGCGACGATGACACCTGGTTGGAAGCGATGGCCGTCAGCGTATCTCCCTTGCGAATAACGTCCCCTTCCCTGACCAGCGGCGTCAGCCGTAATACGGCAAGGTCTCCGGTGAAAAGCTGGATATGTTCGGTGTTGAACCGACGTTTATGGCCGCCTTCACGAAGGTTGAGTTCAAGAAGTCCCTGCTGCGACAGCAGGGTGATGGTGTATTCCGAGATCGGCCGAACAACGACGGCGCCGCCCGCCTGGCGGGGAAAAGGAATAATAAACAGCAGCAGAATCAGTGCGATAACAACGATTCCGCCGACAATCAGGTTGCGCGGTCTGGATATGAGCGCCTTCATCACTTCACGACTAATAAAAAACTTGATCGTTCGAGCAATCGGGTTCTTGAAAATAACGGTCAGAACCAGCAAAAACAAGATAAATCCCGCGCCGCCCAGATTGTCAACCAGGAAGCGGTAAACAATGGCGGCGATATAAACAATCAACAGGATGCTGTATATACCGGCCAGGATGGTGTAGGAAATGAAAATGCGCCTTTCGCGGCGAGTGACACCGGGTTGTTGTGACGGCACGCCAATCAGTCTTTTTATCCTGTGTTTTATGAAACCGAAAGAGCGGCTGCGCAGGTTGGGGATATTCAGCATTTCGGAGAGGAGGTAGTACCCGTCAAGCTTTATCAGTGGATTGACGTTGAAAAGCAGCATGATAAAACATACGTTGGCGATCAGCCAGAACACCTGGTTAATGGTAGTGCCGACAACGGTCACACGCCACCCGAAAACGGCGGCGGCAAAGATTACCATCTGGAAAAACAAGCCGGCCCAGATAACGGCAAGCCGGGATGATTTACGCCTGAACAGCCAGGAGTCGGATAAGTTGGAATAAAAACAGAGCTGGAAATAAAGAAGCAGAAACCCCATTTCGTACACCTGGCCTCCGAAATACTTGCAGGTGAGAGCATGGGCGAATTCATGAATAAAAATTATAAAGGCCAGAGATGCGATGATAACGATAATTGAGCCGACGTTAAACAACTCGCCGGGCGAAAAGCGGAAACCGTCGAAGTTTGCCGAATAGGTCAAAAAGCCGGCCAGGACAAAGATCATCATCAAGGTTACCGCCCAGGGCTGAAAGAGAAAACGGCTCGGCGGCAGCATTACATTTAGCAAACGGTCGGGGTTGAATGCTTTGAGCTTGACAAACAGAATTCTTGAGAAGAGTGATTTTTTATGGCGACCTTTATACCGGCCCGATGAAATCTCGTATTCGGCTTTCGAGCCTTCGAAAAAGTAAAGCGAATTGACTTTGGCGGCGAATTTCTCGACCGCTTCGATCGAGATGTTTAGACTGAAATTTTCTCTAACATTTTTAGTGATGGCATTAAAATCGTTTTGGCCGTTGAACTGCCGGATAAGAAAATATTCCACCTCGCGGACTCTGAAATATCGTCGGGTGATGGGGTCTTTCAGGACGAAATATTTTTCCCCGTCGATGTCCTGCTCGGAAACGACCAGGTCTTCTCTGAGTTTTAGCGGCTTATCCCCGAAGGCCATGCCGTAATGTAAAATAATCGTCACAACGAGCAAACAGGAATTATCAGGTTCTTTTGCGACAGCCTCTGCTGCTTTTTGCTTGAATTGGAAAAGCGAAAACAATTTATTTTATTGTTTGGAGACTATGGCTTTTTCTGATGATAGACAAGCTGATAAAAAATCCGCGTTACCTTGATTGCCCCGGAGTTTCCATTGATTTTGGCGAGGAAAAGTGGGGGGTATTGTTATTTAATATGGGAGGGCCGGAAAAGGCCGGGGATGCCGGTTTATTTTTATACAATCTCTTTTCCGACCCCAACCTGATCAAGTTGCCGTTTTTGAACGCGCTGCAAAAGCCGCTGGCTAAACTCATGGCCGTCCGTAAAGCCCCGAAGGTAGTCAGGCAATACCGGGCGATCGGCGGTAGCTCGCCGTTGTTAAAATGGACGCGGCTGGCGGCGTCCGGCATTAAAAGGGAACTGTCCAAACAGTATCCTCATGTGGAAGCGTTTGTCGGGATGCGGTATTTCGAACCGTATATTTTGGACGAACTGGATGCCGCCGTTGACGAAGGGTGCCGGCATGTAATTCTAATGTCCATGTATCCGCAGTACTGCCGGGCCACCACCGGAACGGCGTTGGTTAAGGCGGCCGAGTGGCTTGAGGACACCGATGCGGATATTTCGTTGTCGCTTATTGGCCAGTGGCATAACCGCCCTGAATATATTAATCTTCTGCGCGGAAGAATTGAATCCGCCCTGGAAAAAGTTGACCGGACAAGGGCTAAAATCGTTTTTTCCGCGTATTCCATACCTCAAAAGCTGGTTGATACCGGCGATCCATACTTTCGGCAGGTAAAGGAAACGGTTACACTGGCCGGTGAAGGGTACGACTGTATTTTGACTTTTCGGCGGCGGAACGGGCCGGTCAGATGGATCGGGCCTGATACTGATGCCACCGTAAGGCGTCTGGCGCGCGAAGGCGTAACCGATGTGGTGGTAGTGCCGATCAGTTTTGTTTTCGATCATGTCGAAATATTATATGGAATAGATATCCGGTTGCGTGAAGCCGCTCTGAAGGCCGGAATAAAAAGGTTTATCAGGACCGAATCGCTGAATGACGATCCTCGTTTTATCGAGTTTCTGGCCGACTTGATTGAAGAAAAAATAGCCGCGCGATAGTCGGATAAGGCTGAAAAGATTCGCCGTTATCATCGACGGCATTTCCGGATTACTTTCGCTTTAGTCAATAAAAGATCGGATACAGTCAAAGCTGCCGTGCAGGCCTTATTTAGCAAAGCCGACAGACTCTGTGGAAACATCCCCGGAATTATTCCTAAGCCTTGATAGAACAGAAACATCGGCCTTTGCGTTTTGAGTATTGATACTATATATTTTCTCTACGACGGAGGATTATCAAATGTCTGATCTGAAAAGCAAGCTGGCCATAAGTCCGGATAAATTGCAGTACCATTTTGACGAAAATCATCTGCGCGGATTATCCTTTGATATGATCGAACCCTGCTCCGAAATAATCGGTCAGGATCGGGCCATGGCGGCGGTGGAACAAGGCTTGGATATAAAATCAAAAGGATACAACATTTTTGTTACCGGTCATCCAGGCACCGGCCGGACGACGGCTGTCAGGCTGCTTCTTGAATCCATTCGGGAAAAAGAAACACCGGCTTTGAAGGATATCTGCTTTGTTAATAATTTCAAAATGCCGGAATGTCCCAGCGTGCTCTATCTGTCGGCAGGGGACGGCAGGAAGTTCAAAAAGGCGATATCTTATTTGATTGATTCGCTGGTGACCGTTATTCCCAAGATATTTTCCGGAGAGAATTACAGGGAAAAACGAAGCCGGATAATGGGCGAGTTCGAGTCCCGGCAAAAGAATCTGTTTAAGGAGTTCGAAAAGAAAATCAAGGAAAAGGGATTTGAGCTGGTGCAGTTGCAGATCGGTCCGGCGGTTCGTCCCGATTTGCAGCCGGTCATTAATGGCGCGGCGGTATCATTTCCGGAATTGGGAAAGGCCGTAAAAGAGAAAAAATTTAAGGCGGAAGATCTGGAACGTCTGAAAAGCGAATACGAGCTTTTGCAGAAGGAATTGCAGGGAATGTCGGAACAGAGCAAAAAGATTTCCGGTGATCTTGAGGAGGAATTGGGCAGGCTCAATACTTCCCTGGTGGTGCCGCTTATCAATGATAAAATTGATACCTTGAAGAAGGTTTACGACGATACGAAAATTCAGAGTTATCTGGACGAGTTAAATGAAATTTTGATAGACATGCTGGAGATTTTTCAGCCCGGCGGCGACCAGCCATCCGATCAGTCCGAGCCGCGCAAAATACGCGACTTCTTCAAACAGTTTACGGTCAACCTGCTTGTTGATAATTCCGAGCAGGAAACCCGCCCGATAGTGGTGGAAGATTTTCCCGCATACAAGAACCTGTTCGGTTCCGTCGAGAGGGTGTTCGATCCGGCTACCGGCTGGCATTCGAATTTTACCCGTATCCGCGGCGGTTCCATATTGAAGGCCAATGGCGGATATCTCGTTTTGCACGCGCTCGATCTGTTTCAGGATCCTCATGTCTGGCCGACGCTGAAGCGCGTCCTTCGAACCGGTCATTTAGCCATTTCCAATATCGATGCTTTTAATTTTGGCGGCAGCGGTCTCAGGCCGGAAACCATCGATCTTGACGTCAAGGTGATCCTGATTGGCGAAAGCCGGATGTATGACGTTCTCTATCATGCCGACGAAGATTTTAAAAAGATATTTAAAATCAAGGCGGAGTTTGACAATGTAATGGAAAATGACGCCACCGGCGTCGCCCGATACACGGAATTTATCAAGAAGGTGGTCAGCGACGAAAAAGCCCTTCCGTTTGATAAATCCGGCCTGGGGGCAGTAATGGCTCAGGGAGTCAGGCTGGCGGGACGTAGGGACCGATTGTCAACCCGTTTTACGCAGATTGCCGATCTGATCCGGGAATCGGCCTGGCTGGCGAAGAAAAACGGCAGGAAGAAAATTGACCGGGGAACGGTGAAGCAGGCGATCCGGATGCAGAGGGAACGGGTAAATCTCGCTGAAATAAAAGTACAGGAAATGTACGAACGCGACATTTTCCTGATTGATGTTACCGGCTGGAAAGTGGGACAGATCAACGGTCTGTCGGTTTATGATCTTGGCGATTATTCCTTTGGTCGGCCGACCCGGATTACCGCTTCGCTTTCGCCCGGCGCGGACGGTGTGATAAACATTGAGCGGGAAGCGGCCATGTCGGGTCGGATACACGACAAGGGAGTGCTGATTCTTTCCGGGTTTATGCGCCATCGTTTCGGTCGAAAACGTCCGCTGGTTTTTACGGCGTCGTTGTGCTTTGAACAGTCGTATGGCGGTGTGGACGGTGATTCGGCATCGTCAACGGAAGTATTTGCCCTGTTGTCGGCCCTCTCCGGTCGGCCGATCAACCAGGCCTTGGCGATGACAGGATCGGTAAATCAGAAAGGCGAGATTCAGCCGATTGGCGGCGTCAATGAAAAGATTGAGGGATTCTTTGACGTTTGTATGATCGACGGTCTTACCGGCGATCAGGGAGTTATTATCCCGGTGCAGAACGTGCCCGACCTGATGCTCAAGGATGAAGTTGTAAAGGCCGTTGAAGCGGATGAGTTTCATATCTACGCTATAGATCACGTGGATGAAGGTATTGAGTTGCTCACCGGTATACCGGCCGGAGATATGGACGATGAGGGAAATTTCCCCGAAGGCAGCATCAATTTCATGGCTGCCGGGAGACTGGATGAGTTGGCTGAAACCTGGCGGCGGTATTTAAGCATAAACAGGCGGTAACGGGTAATTATGACGTTGATATGGAAAGGCCCATCATCAACCCTCAGGAACAGGTTTAAATTCGATTTGCATCGATTATATTCGATCTTTTGGTGAACTCAGCGCCGCATCAATATATTTTATATAATGCACCAATAAAAATATATTGCATAATACGTTTTTTTATGTTGACAATGTTGAAGAAAAGATTAATTTCTTAAAAAGAAATGAATGTGTGTACCATTAACCGAGAATCGTCGCACGATAATAAAGCGACGATTGAGATAGTATGGAGGATAGTTCTGTGAGAAGAACCGTGAAGAGAAAAGCTGCTCCAAGGAAAGCAGCGCGCAAGACCGTCAGGAAGGTCAGACGCACCCGTAAGGGTGCCAAGCTATGGACTGCGGCGGAAGTGAAGATGCTCCGGAAAATGTACAAGGGCACTTCGGCACCCGATATCGCCAAGCAACTGAAACGCACCGTTAGTTCGGTGCGATCCAAAGCGGTTGCTCTTTCTCTGAAGAAAGCGGCCGTGAAAAGGAAAGCGGCTCCTAAGAGGAAAACAGCAGCCAAAAAGAAAATAGTCAGGAGAAAAGTGCGTCGCAGGTAAATCTGCTGATCGAACACAGACATTGAAACCTGAAAAAGCCCGCCGTGCAGCGGGCTTTTTGGGGTTATTGATGTTAATTTCTGACGGAGAGTTTTCGGTTTGGTCGATGTTAGAAGTCGGCTCCCAGCGAGAAAGAGTGCTTGGCGTGCGGCTCGACTGAATTGAAATCTGTGCGCCAGGCCAGATCATACCGCAAAATCAAGAATCCCAGGTTGGCGCGGGCTCCAAAACCGAAACCCGATTTGATGTCCACCAGCCGGGGGCCTCCTTTGGAAGTCGCTCCCTTGAAAGCGTCGTCGTCGCTCCAGGCCGCACCCATATCAAGGAAGAGGGTGCCGGTGATGCGGCTCAGGCCAAGACGGAGGGGATAACGCATCAGGAAATAATCGATAAAAGGAAAACGGACCTCCATATTGGTTACTGCGTATCGAGTGCCGACCAGTTCATAGTAATCATATCCTCGCAGGGGCGTTATAACGGCGGAGAAGTATAGATTTTCAACTTCGTAAACGTCGGCGGCCACCGAAACGCTTCCGATTTTGTTGGTGCTGCCTCCCAGGAAGTAATTCTTCGGATTTGATCCTCGGCTTATTCCGCCCGAAAGCCTGAAGGCGAAACCAAATGGCCGGGCAAACGGGAAATACTGCCGGTAATCAAGCTCGCCTGCATAATAATCCACCGATTGGGATCCAAAGATGGGAGTAGCGCCTTCTATACTTAATTTGTATCGGCGGCCGTTGACCGGTCCGGTAATGCCCCAGAGGACGGTGTCATTAATCCAGCTAAGCGCGCCGGTTGTTACCCTCACATTCCGGCCCTCGAGGAACGGGTCGTCGTAGTATTTGCGGTCGATGAAAGTGGTGGTGGTGTTGAGTTCAATGCGGCTGTATTTCGAACGAGGCCAGGCCAAGCCGGCCATAATGCCGTAAAAGCGATCCGAGAAAAGATCGTTTTTGGAATCAATGTAATAGTTTTTGGTGTGAAACAGGCCGACGCCGAGATCAACCTTTAGTTTATTGTAGAGATAGAAAAACTGCAGGTTTGATTGATCAATGGTGTTGATGAGGTCGGTGACGACGTATATCTGGTGGTCTCCGACGTAATCGGAAAAAACGAATAATGTCTGGCCGCGGAAACCAAAGAAAGAATCATACTGCAGCCCGCCTGAAATATAGTCGGGCGTAAATCTGGTTTTGTATGGTTTTACTTTATATTCACCGTTGGAGAGCTTGTTATCGAGTGAATCGGTCAGCAGACTGTCGATCGGCATTTCTTCTGCGGCCGAGTAAGGCGCTTCGCCCTCGGCGGTAAGCTCGCCTGTGGGCGCAAAGATAGATTCCTCGAGGGGAGCGTTGTAAACGTACCGGTCCTCGTCTTCTTCATCCGGTTTTTCCGTTTCCTTTTCAGGTTCCTTTTCCTCAGATGCTTCTTCAGAGACGGCTGATGAATCCCCCGCTAAATCCTTTTCGGCCTCGGGTTCAATTGTCTCATCGGTTTTCTCATCCTCTGCTTTATCACCCTCACCAGCGTCAAGGCCGTTCCAATCGCTATGAACCCCGGCCGGCGATACGGGAAAGTCAGGATCGTACATGGGCGGTGTCTCCAATGTTGCGCCGTTATCGGTTGCCGTTAGAAGTCGGGTGTCATCACTTTGGCGGGCCCAGTCCGCTTCATTATCATATTTGCCCATCACGAAGTCGGTAGGCGGCAGAACGCCGTTTTTGCCTTTGACTTCGATATCCTTGATAACGAAGATATCATAGCCGCCCTTGAAGAACGTGGAATAGGCGATATTACAGCCGTCCGACGACCAGGTTGGAGACTTGGCGTTGGATAAAGCGTTCGTTATAGCCATGACTCGAGCCGAGTCAACGTAGTAGATGTAGATATTATCGGTACCGTTGCGGTTGGAGACGAAGGCGATGCGTTCTCCGTCCGGGGAAACGGCAGGTTCCGTGTTTTGACCGGCTCCTGCAAGCAGCGGTGTGATCTTCCCTGATTCGAGGTCCATAATCTGGAGATTGTAGCGGCCGTAGTCGAGCATGGTGGTATCGATCGGCTGATGATTATCGGGATGCGGGCGATCCGAGGAAAAGATTATGCGCCGGTTGTCGGGAAACCAGGCCACGTCAATATCATCGTACCGGTCGCCGGTTAGTTGTATGAGTGAGTCAGTCTCGAAATCGATCATAAACAGGTCGCGGGCCGGGCCGGAAAGAGCGGTAAAGACAACGTCCTTGCCGTCCGGCGACCAGGCGGGCGAGATTATTGATTTCAGACCGAATTTTTTACGCAGATAGATTTTCCTGTTTTTCAATTTCAGAAAATTGAGCGCATCTTCACCTTTCGATTTGGAAACAAACACCAGATTTTCGCCGTTGGGCGAAAACGATATGCCCGAAGTGTACCAACGCAGTGATTCGAGGTCGGCCGAACGTTCTCCCTTAACCAGCCGCGTAATCTTTTTCCCGTCGATGGCTGATATCAGATGGATTTCGGAATAACCGCTTACGTCGGTAAATATGGCCAGCATCTGGCCCTTTGGGGAAAAGACCGGCTTTTCATTAAAATTCGATCCGTCTTTTGTATGATCGGTTAACTGACTGGCGAAGTCTTTTGGTTCTTCACGCATAGAAATATCGGGCCAGTACCGTTTTCTCATCTCCTTGGCGAATTTCTCATAAAGGTCTTCGCTGTTCATCCCGATTGATGATTTCAGCGCTTTGTCAATCGTCAGCAGAGCTTTACCCTTTTTGAAGATTTCGCCGATTTTATTAACGCCGTAGTTGTCGGTTATATACTTAACCAGAGCAAATCCTTCGGTATAGGCAAGCATCCCCATATATTCCGGCGGTCGCAGATATCCGTTGATGGCGGCGTCGCGAACCACCATGTCAGCCTGCTGTGTCCAGCCGCCATTGGAGGAATACTCGGCGTAACCTTCGGCCAGCCACAGGGGCTGACGAAAAAGACGGTTTGGGGTAAGGACAGCCTTAAAGAATTCGCCATAGATAAGATCATAGATAACTGCGTGGGTCAGCTCATGGTGCAGAAGATGCCGGAAATCCTCGTACGATCCCATAAAATGAACGACTATTCGTTTTTTGAACGCTTCGGTGAAGCCTTGAGTTCCTTCGCTTGGCTCCTCATTGATGATATTTGTCTGCTGGAAATCGTTGTGCGAATTGTAAATGAAAACCGGAATGCGGCTTTTGGAAAAATATTTTAGCTGATCGGTAATGATTTCATAAGCATGCTCCAATTTCCGGGCGGCGAACCCGGCCAGCTCGTATTCCCCATCGTAGAAATAAATATCGAAATGTTCCGTTTGAATATATTCCCAGTCGAAACCCCGGTACTGGACTTTGTTCTTTCCGAAATATGTTTCCTGCGCCCCTGTCGGAGAAAAGCCATAAAGTAATATCAGGCCCAGGAGGAGGGCTGTCTTTTTCATATCATCAATCCTTTCGGAATTATGCGGCTGTCCTTATTATATCGGCTCCCAGGGCGCGTAACTTTTCCTCCAGGCGATAATACCCGCGGTCAATATGGTAAACCCGCAAAACCTCGGTTTTGCCTGACGCCGCCAGTCCGGCGATGACCAGACCGGCTCCGGCGCGGATATCCGAAGCCATGACCACGGCGCCGTTTAACCGTTTGACGCCGTTAATGGTTGCTTCTCCCGCGGTTACGGAAATATCGGCGCCCAGGCGGCGTAACTCCATCACGTGCGAGAAACGGTCTTCGAAGATCGTTTCCCTGATTCTGCTGATGCCGTCTCCCACGGTCAGGACGGCCATCAGGCACGCCTGAAGGTCGGTGGGAAAACCGGGGAAGGGATAAGTGACCGCATCGACCGGTTTGATTTTTTTGGGCCCGCGAAGCCTGATTCCGGCGGCCGATGTTTTGATCGTTGCTCCGGCTTCCGCCATTTTATTTAACACCATTTCGAGATGCGAGGTTTCCGCGCCGACGATTTCCACGTCGCCGCCGGCCATGGCCGCTGCCAAGATTGTTCCTGTTTCAAGACGATCACCTATTACCGTATATTCAATCGCCCTGAGCTTGTCAACGCCCTCAATCGTCATTACCGGATTGCCGGCGCCGGAGATTTTTGCTCCAGCCTTGATTAGGAAATTGGCCAGATCGACCACCTCGGGATCGCAGGCCGCGTTGATGATCTTTGTGGTGCCTTTGGCCAAAACGGCGCCGTACATCAGGTTCTCGGTGCCGGTATGGCTGGGCCGGTCAAAATAAACGTTGTTGCCTTTAAGTTTCTTGCAACGGGCGGTGATATATCCTTTCCTTTCGGAAACTTCCGCGCCCAGAGCTTCAAACCCCTTGATATGATAATTGACCGGCCGCGGTCCCAGTGAACAGCCACCCGGAAGCGATATTACCGCCTCGCCCAAGCGGTGCAGAATCGGGCCAAGGACCAGAAACGAAGCCCGCATCCGACTCATCAGTTCGTACGGCGCGGTGTTTTCGGTTAGAGTGGCGGCGTTTACTGCCATAGTCCTTGCATTACGGTCAAGTTCCACTCTGGCCCCAAGATGTTCAATCATGGCATTGATGGTATCAATATCGCGCAGGGGAGGGATGTTATGCAAAATCGTTTCGCCTCTGGGAATCATCAGTGATGCGGCGATAATGGGCAAAGCGGCGTTTTTGGCTCCTTCTACCGTGATTTTCCCGGAGAGAGGTTTTCTCCCGCGAATTACAAACTTGTCCATGTTACTCCCGTAGTCTTATACAGACGGGACGCCTGTTGGTTGAAGGTTTCAATTTTTCCGGCGCAGGGGAATTATATGCTCCTTCAGACTTTCCCTGACGCGCAGTAAAAATTCAATTACTTCCGGTTTTTGATAATCGGGATAAGTCCATTTCAGGGCCGTAAAGGTTTTATTTTCAAAAAGCAAGGAAACTTCGCCGAAGATGCCGTTTCCAAGGTAAATCCGATGCGCGAAATCCTTTGTCGAGGCCAGGATCAGATTGGCCAGTCCTACCAGCCCGGGATCTATATTGATCGTCCGTCCGCCGGAGTTATTGAGAAATCTTTTCTCGAGCTTAATAGTCGTTAATTTGATATTCTTTAACCTGTCCGGCGGAACCGGATCGCCAAAGGAAACGAAACCTCGTTTGAGACCCTCTCCCATTTCGTTTTTGTAATATTCCGTATGAGAAAAGTCAAACATCTCCGATTCGAATTGAACTTTTCCGAACTTTTTCTCCATCAGTCCGAGGACCGCGGTATAGGCGTCGAGGCGGCTGAAAATAAATCCCGATATTAACATCGATTGTTCAATAGAAATCAGCTTATCCATCATTCTTTATTTCCTTTTCCCGGATGGGCCATCGGGCCATCGGGGCAGGGGGGCAGGGGGGGCAGCTATTCAGGCAGAGCCCGCAAATCTGGTAGCCATAGTTGTTTTCCCGGGAGAAACGGATTACCTGATTACGGCATTTTTCGAGATCAAATTGTTCGGCGGTGTCGCCAATAGCCTCAGCCGGGCATCTTTCCATGCAGGCCTGACAGCGGCCGCAATCGGCGTCAACCATTTTATGCGGTTCGAGTTCCAAATCGGTCAAAAGTGTCGTCAGCCTTAAACGACTGCCGAAGCGGACGTTTATAAGCAGGTTGTTTTTGCCCCGCCAGCCGAGACCGGCCTTGTAGGCGATTTCCCGATGATTAACATGGCCGATCATCGGGTAACGACTTACAACCATAGAGGCCGGAATGGCCATAGCGCAATAATCGGTTTGCGATATCTTTTGCGCGAGCCGGCAGGCGATATTATCAAGCTGCGTGTTGGTCATCCTGTAATGGAATTTGTATATTTCATTGGGGCGATCAATAATACTGTCCATGACGACTTTCGGAAGAGCGACTCCGATCGATACGGCAAAAGGCAGGTGGCGGGCCGTGTCCCGAATCTCAGGGTGGAAACGTTCGACCAGATCATCGACCCGGCAGAAACCGACAATTGATGCCCCCAGTTCACGGGCCGTCTTTTTCAATTCTTTTCCAGTCATTACGCTGTACAAATCATATTAGATACGCCTGTCGACAAAGTCAACTAAAAGGGAAAACGCTCCCGATAAGTCGCGTTTTTCTCATATACATAGTCAAATGTTATAATATCAATTCGGAAAATATTGGACAAACCGGGAAGAAATCCGTCTTTAGGTTGTAATCCCCTCAGAAGACAATTTAGTCATTTCCTTCAGGCCTTTAAGTTAAGGAGGTGGATTATGATTTTCCGTAATTATCTGCCCCACATTATCCTCGCCTCAATCCTTATGCTGGTACCGCTGTTTATTGCCGCCGGACCCGTCGGCAGAATAGGCGGGATCATCACCGACGCTCAAACCGGCGACCCATTAACGGGCGCATCAATTCAAATTCAAGGCGCGACTATGGGGGCCAAAACCGATTCGGAGGGCAAGTTTATTATCCTTTCCGTTCTGCCGGGGAAGTATGATTTGCGCATAACCTTGCCCGGTTACGAGCCGGTTATAGTCCGAGAAATCGAGGTTACGGCCGGTAATACGACTGAAGTAGATATTCAGTTGAAACCGTCCGTCATTGAAACCGGCAGGGTAACTGTCGTTAAAGGTACCCGCAATGGAATCGACATTAACATGACCGGTACGGTATTGATTAAAACCCAAAAGGAGGTTAAAGTCGCCCCGGTAGCCAGTCTTGCCGATTTGCTCTCGCGCGAAACCGGTATCACAAAGGACTCGGAGGGCGAATTACATGTTCGCGGAGGCCGTGCCGGGTCTGTATACCTGTCCGATAGAGTTGATTATTCGGGCGGGCATTCTTGCGGCAAAAAACGAAAACCATGTCTAATCCCTCCTCCTTATTATCCATACGGCGGTTTTTCCAACGTCAATGACGAACCGTTCGACGCCATGTTTTTCAAGAACTACGGTGTCAATCCGTTTGTCGATACCGAGGACGATCATCTTTCCACTTTTGCCGCCGACGTTGACGACGCTTCCTTTATTTTGGCTCGCTCGTATATGGAAAGGGGTTACCTGCCGCCGGAGGATGCCGTCCGGGTGGAGGAGTTTATTAACCATTTTGACTACGAATATGAAGCGCCCCGACGAGTTCCGTTTGAAGTGTATCTTGAGGGCGCTCCGTCCCGGTTCGGCCGGAACTGTCGGATGCTTCGAATCGGCATTAAAGGGAAAGAAATAGACCCGCAATATCGCGTGCCGGCCAACCTGGTTTTCCTTGTCGATGTGTCCGGTTCGATGGCGCGGGAAAATCGGTTGGAGCTTGTAAAAGAAGCCCTGAGGTACCTGGTCGATCAGCTTGACCGCCGCGATCGGGTAGGGATTGTGACTTATGATACGCAGGCCCGCGAAGTGATGCCGCCGACGTCGATTCGTTCCCGGAGAGATATTTATCGCTCCATCGACAGACTTAGACCGAGAGGCTCGACCAATCTTGAACACGGCCTCCAACTTGCCTATCGGATGGCGGAGCGATATTTCGAGGAAGGACGCATTAATCGAATAATCCTTTGTTCCGACGGGGTGGCCAACGTCGGCGTTACCGGAGCCGATGAACTTCTTCGCCGAATCAAGCGATTCGCGGAGAGGGGAATAACCCTTACCGCGGTGGGTGTCGGTATGGGCAATCATAACGATGCTCTGCTGGAACAACTGGGGGATAAGGGTAACGGCCATTATGCCTATGTTGATGACATCAAGGAAGCGAAGCGGATTTTTGTCGAAAACCTGACCGGCATGCTTCAGGTGATTGCGCGCGACGTTAAAATTCAGGTCGATTTTAATCCCCGTGTGGTTCGCAGTTATCGTCTGCTCGGATACGAAAATCGCGACGTGGCGGATCATAAGTTTCGTGACGACCGTGAGGATGGCGGCGAAATCGGCGCCGGTCATGAGGTAACCGCTTTATATGAAATTAAATTCCATAAACAACGACCTTCCGGGAGATTAGGCGTTGTTTCTATCCGGTATAAGGATCCCGACGGGCTAGAAGTGGACGAAATCAGACAACCGATTGACACCCGTATCTTCAAGAGCCGCTTTCAACAAAGTTCTCCCCGGTTCCGGCTGGCGGCGGCAGCGGCCGAGTTTGCCGAAATTCTCAGGAAATCATACTGGGCCGGTGGATCGTCACTTTGCGACGTCTATGAGGTTGCCCGGCAGGTTTCCTGCGAACGGCCTTCAACTGAAGTAACCGAACTGATGGAATTGATCAGGAAGGCCGAACGTTTTCAGGATGAATTAGCCGAAAAAGAATGGTAGGGTTTGCTTTCGATACGATTTCTTTCTCGATTGTTTCACACTAAGGGGCGGTTCAGGCCGCCCCCTTATATATTGGTTTTTGACCAAAAATGTCCCGACGCCGTTTTATCGTCTTGTATAATTTCGGGAATAATATATATTGATTGTACGGTCTGTCATCGCCCAATTACAAAGCTGTATGGTTGGCCCAAGGGTTGTTTATGTGCTGGACGCCTTTATATCGTGGTGTGCGGGGTGAAATAAGAATTAGATAAAGCTTTCAAGAATTTTTCAAAATGAATCTTATCCGTCGATCTGTGCCGTTTATACTATGCGCTTCTGTGCTGTTATCGGTTGAAATTGCCCTCGCCGGTAAAGACGGACGAGATTCTATAGCACTTATACGGGCCGACAGCCGCCTTGACGTGGCCGATTTCTATGTGGTTGATTTAGACGGCGATGGACTGGATGATTTTATCGAGTTGTTTGCCGATCAGCGCACTTATATGGCCCGGTCTTTTGTTCGTGAACGGCTTCTCGGCCCGGCTATGTATCAGGCCAATTTCGATTATCCGATAAGCTCGATTACTCCTGTTGACATAGATACTTTACCCGGTACTGAAGTGGCCGTTGTTCTTCGAGATAATGAAGGAGACAGCCTCTGGGTTTGCATTGTTTCCGGTTCAGACAAAAGAAATGTCCTCTGCAAAACAGAAGCAGTCCACGGGAAAAATATCAGCGATGGGGAAAGCCACAGGAATCCCCGGTGGGATGGCTCGGTTTGGAAATGCTATTTTGCCGACCTTGAAGGCGACGGAACAATGGAAATAATTATTCCTTTTACGGTCGGATTTGGTCTTTATCCACGCGGCATTTATGTTTATCGATACCCTTCCGGAAAACTGTTCTGGAAATTCCGTCTGGCCGGAAATCCGCTTGCCCTTTCCTTTGCCGATGCCGATGGTGACGGTAATCTGGAAATATTTCTAAGAACGTGGGCATGTCACAATGGCGCCAGGTATGAAGACAGGATGGATACGGCCGCATATGCCTTCGCCGTCGATCATCTCGGAAACGAACTTTGGCGAACAAATCTGGGCGACAGATTTGATTTTCCGACAAGCAATCTTCATGTTTGTGATTGCGATAACGATGATACTCTGGAGATATATTATACCGTTTTGGTTGCTTCGGAAGGATATGACCGGCAGATTCAGCTTTTGCAGAAACATCGTGCCGGGGACAACCTGTTTTTGAAACAACGTTCATTTGATGCCGATCATCGCTATCGGGGAATCTATTCGGCTGACTTGGACGGCGACGGCAGGGAAGAGTTGATTATCGATGATCGCCCCACGATTTTAGCGTCGGGTGATTTGTCGAGTTTGAAGGAAGCCGGGTTCAAGATGAACGGAATCGGGCTGATAGAGGATATCGATGGCGACGGGGATAACGGCTTGGAAATAGTCCTACGTAAGAGAGATTCTCTTTATATACTCGATAACGAGCTTAATCTTCTGGCCGCCTATCAGGCCGAATATGGCGGGCATATTACCGAGGTCAAACATTTCCGCACACCGTTTGGAAAAAATTATCTCGGATTGATTGTCAGCACCCGGGGCACTGGGATGCCCAACTCGGTTCTGTATCTGATGGAGATAACACGTCCGATCAGGGTATCGCATTTGACCGGCTTGATTTACGCTTATCGGTTGTTCTGGCCGTCGGTAGTTGTTGCTTTCGTCCTTGGGTTGCCTGTGGGGGCGATATTATATAGAGTTTTCAAATCTTCCAAAAGGCGTCGTATTTCCAAAAAATCGGCGCCTTACGAAAATCTTATGACATCTCTGGCAACCTTTAATCACGGCCAGATGGCCGGCAAAAACCTGAATAGATTATCTTTTCTATTTGGGAATCTTCCTGACAATCCCGACAAACTGGAAGAGTTCAAGCCGAATATTGAAGCGGCCATAAAAGCGTATCAATCCTTTACATCTGTTCAACTGAGTGATATTGCAAAACACGCCGGAACGTTAAAGCAATTGCGTCCGATTATGAGCCATTTGGTTAAACAGGTGGAAAGTCTTAACCAATTGTTTGAGAGAGTATCGGTAAGGGAATTGACGGCTGACAACGGTAACCGTTTCAGGTCTTTGATCCCAGAGGGCGCAGCCGGATTAAAAGATTCAATCAATCAGATTGAACGGGTTGTCCAGTCTCATTTCACGGCAGACCCGGTCAGGGTAATTCCGGATGTTCTTTCCGCGGTCGCCGGTCGGTTACAAGCGCAGAAGATCGGTATCGCTTACACATCAATAACGCAGGATATCAGAAAACCCGTTTTCTTTTCCAAAGCTGAGCTTGCAGCGGTCATAGAAGAACTAATCAGCAATGCCTGTACTGCCATGGCTGACGCCGAGACGAAAAAGTTGTCGATGCGGGTGGATTATTCCGAGGGCGAGGTGGTCGTTGCTTTTTCGGATACCGGTTACGGCATTCGGGTTGATGATCCGGAAAAGTTGTTCAGCCGCGATTACAGCACCAAAGATGGGGATGGGGGGTACGGCCTGTTCAATGCCCGGCAGAAGGTGGAACGATTTGGCGGACATATTACCATCAGAAACAATAATGACGGCCCGGGCGCAACGGTAAAACTTATCCTGAAGACGGCAAGCGGTGACTGAGGCGATCCTAAATGTTCTCCTGGTGGATGACGATCCGGAGTTTGTCGGTGACTTCAAAAGCCTCCTTCCCTCAAATATGCGATGCGAAAGCGTAACCGGCGTGGAACAAGCCCGCGCCTGCCTGAAGGCAAATGAGGTCGACGTTGTTTTTCTTGATATTGATCTTGGTTCCGGAGGAAACGGGCTTAAGTTTCTGAAACAGTTGAAGTCGAAATTTCCCTACCTGCCGGTTGTTATGATTACCGCGGATCGCAAAGTTGATTCCGTGGTAAAGGCGATCCGTTTGGGAGCATCCGATTATGTCGGGAAAAGCCCCGATTTGAATACGTTGAAACTTTCGGTCGATCGGGCTATTTCTGAAAATCGTCTGCAACAGCGGTGCGATTTGCTGGAATCGGAACTGGACGAAATGATCGGCGACCTGATCGGGGAAAGCCAGGCCATGTTGAAGATCAAGCGCGAGATGAAACGACTGGCCGAGGTATCCTCGAGCGTTTTAATTACCGGCTATAGCGGGACCGGCAAGGAACTGGTCGCGCGAGGTATACATCGCCTTTCTCCCCGGCGGAATCAGCCGTTTGTCGCCGTCAACTGCGCTGCTCTGTCCCGGGAGTTGATCGAGAGCGAACTGTTCGGTCATGAAAAGGGAGCTTTTACCGGAGCGCTGGAGCGTCGCCTGGGAAAATTCGAACTGGTCGGGTCGGGTACGCTGTTTCTTGATGAAATCACCGAGATACCCCTCGAAGTACAGGCCAAGTTTTTGCGTGTGCTGCAGGAGTGTGAATTCGAACGGGTAGGCGGCAGCCGGATGATACAATTTGAGGGGCGAATTCTGGCTTCGTCAAATCGTGATATTGATAAGGCGGTCGCCAATGGAAAGCTGCGTCAGGACCTGCTTTATCGTCTGGATGTTACCCGGATCCATCTGCCGCCGTTGTCTGAGAGGAAAGACGATATCCCGTTGCTGGTTGACTATTTTGTCCACCTCAAGGCAAAAGAGATGAAAAAGAAAGTCTCTTCCGCCAGCGATGAAGCATTGCGTCTTTTGTGCTCCTGCAACTGGCCCGGCAACGTGCGTGAGCTGGCCAACCGTATTGAAAACGCCATGGTTCACGCCGACAATAGGATTCTGGGAATGCCCGATTTCAGGCGGCTGATAATGAACGAGGGATTTTCGGACGGATATGAAGAAGCCAAAAAGCGGTGCCTGGCTGAATTTCAACGAAATTATATCTCCGTTTTATTAAAGAAAAACGGCGGAAATGTTACAAAAACCGCTAAAGAGATGGGCGTCACCCGGCAGGGTTTGGCAAAGATGATGAACGGTTGCGGCTTGTCGCAATAAAATCGGGCTTGCCGCCTGAACAATACCTTCATAAAAAACCCCGGCCTGAGTTTTTCTATTGATTCCCCGAAAACCGATGTGATAGGGAGAACCATAAAATTTATGGCGGCAACCGCAGTTTACATTACAATCGCAACGGTGATATTTACTTAGCTGTCAAGCCGCTGACGGTATCAACTCGAGTTTACGCTTCCGCTTCAAGAGACAAAAGAAAGGCCGACAACATTCGGCCTTTAGATTTTCGTAACCCTATACAATCTAATCGAATGTGTGTGAATCGTCAACTTTCGCACAACACCGAAATAACGGCAGGCGGTTTGCTTTACATATGCGTGTGATATGAAAGGTTGCAATACGGGGTGTGATGGAAAATTGGAGAAAAAAACCAAGGGTATTGATAATCGACGATGACGATGATTTCGTCTCCGATATGACGATCATGCTTTCGTCGGAGTTTGAAATAACATCCGCAGGCAGCACATTGGAAGCGCGGGATCGCTGGGTGAAATATCCGCCAAAATGCGTTCTGCTCGATCTGCATCTTCCCCGGCATTTCGGCGATGACCCGCAAACGGAGGGTTTATCGTTTATTGATAATATCAATAACGATCCGGCCATGCGATCTGCCGTGGGTGTTCCCGTTATTGCGGTTACTTCCCGGGCCGATTCGGCTCCTGCCGGGAGGGTGCTGGAATTGGGAATTGCCGCCGTTTATCAGAAACCGCCGGATTTGAAACGATTAAAGACGGCAATCTGGCACTTAATCGCCGGCAGAGAGGAAACCTTTTCCGGGCCGGCCAATGTATGGCCGCCAGTTGATGATTCAGAGGTAACAGACTGAATCTACTGGAAAGCATAATAACAAAGTTAATAAGCCGCTCGGCAGGGTAACAGGTATTTGCCGATCCAAGCCTTAGATCCCAAGGGGGGAGGCTAGGGATTAAGAGGGCGAAAAGGCCGGTGGAGTACGTGCTCGCTTCACCGGCTTGATTTTTTAAATGCAAGACTCACATACTGAATAATTCCAATAAAGACCGTTGGTAAGGTTGCCCGATCGGCAAAAACAAAGTAGATTTAACAAATTGGAAAAGATTGGAAACAGAAAGCGGACGATTTTCGTCTATTCACATATTGATATTAATATAGCGCCACTATATAAAGGTATTCAGGAGGAATTATGAAGAGATTTCGATGCCTTGCCATTGCCGTTTTACTAATAGCGGGCAGCATCTCTGCGGCTGAGGAAGGCCGGTTGCTGCGATTTCCCAATGTGCATAAGGATAAGATCGCTTTTGTCTATGCCGGCGATATTTATATCGCTCCCCGAACCGGAGGACAGGCGATGCGTCTAACCAGTCACGAAGGTCTGGAACTTTTTCCCCGTTTTTCGCCTGATGGAAAGACGATCGCCTTTACCGGTCAGTATGACGGTGATTTCTCGGTGTATGTTATGTCGGTCGAGGGAGGCGAGCCAAAACGGCTGACCTACCATCCGGCCATAAAAAGAACTTCTGATAGAATGGGGCCGGAGAATATCGTTATGGGTTGGCATCCCGACGGCAAATCGATACTCTTTCGGTCACGGAAAGAGCCTCAGGACGTCTGGGACGGCCGCGCCTATCTGGTCAGCCCGGATGGGGGATTACCGGAACCGCTGCCGATGAAAGTGGCCGGGTTAACCAGTTTCTCGCCTGATGCCAAAAAGGTGGCCTATTGTCCGATCTTTAGAGATTTCCGTACATGGAAGCGGTACAAGGGCGGCATGGCTCAGGATATTTGGATTTTCGATCTGGAAAGCCATAAAGCCGAAAAAATGACGGACTGGGTGGGGACGGATAATGTTCCGATGTGGTACCGGGATAGAATCTATTTCAATTCCGATCGGACGGGAACGCTGAACCTGTTCTGTTATGATACTAATACGGGTCAGACCCGCCAGGTAACCGAATTTACCGAGTACGACGTCCGCTGGCCCAGCCTCGGTCCTGACGGCATCGCTTTTGAAAACGGCGGCTATGTTTACGTCCTTGATTTGCCTTCCGAAGAGCATCATAAGGTTTCGGTTCAATTGGCCTCCGATCGTCACGCAGTAAGAACGGAGTTCATCAAGCTGTCGGATCAAATCCACGAATACGAAATTTCTCCCGATGGAAAACGAGCCGTGTTTTCTGCGCGAGGGGAAGTTATCACTGTTCCGGCAAAGGAAGGAAACACTCGTAATTTGACGAACAGTTCCGGATCTCATGACAAGCTTCCGGCCTGGTCGCCTGACGGCAAATGGATTGCGTATATCTCTGATGAAACGGGTGAAGATGAACTGTACCTGGTATCGCAGGACGGTTCGGAGCGGGTCAGACTCACTACTGACGGAAATTGCCGCCGTTTCGGTATGAAATGGTCTCCGAACGGGAAGAAACTGGCGTTTTCCGACAAGAACCTGAAGCTTTACTTCATCGATATTGATAAGAAGGAAACGGTTCAAATTGACAAATCCGATTATACGGAATTGCACGATTTCTCATGGTCGCCCGACAGCAGATATCTGGCCTATTCGAAAAGACTGGCTAATGGCATACATGCGTTGTTCGTTTACTTCTTTGATGACGGCCAAATCCGTCAGATTACTCCCGGTTATGTCAACGATTTCTCGCCGGTCTTTGATCCGGACGGCAAATATCTCTATTTCCTGTCCGAACGGAATTTCAACCCGATTCTCAGCCGGTATGATTTCGAGTTCGTCAATAACGCCATCACCAACTTGTATCTGGTAATCCTTTCGGCCGACGAAAAATCGCCCTTCGCCCCGAAAAGCGACGAGGTAGAAATAGCGGAAACCGGTAAGCCCGGGAAAGGCGAAAAGAAAGGTAAAGAAGGCGATTCGGAAAAGGATAATGACGACGACAAAGTGGTTGAGGTCAAAATCGACTTTGATGGTATTTATGATCGTCAGATGGCTTTTGACCTTCCGGCCGGCAATTATGGCGAGCTTTCCGCGATATCCGGGGCTGTCTTTTATGCTTCCCGGCCGATGTGGGGCCTGCGGGGCACGGTTGGCAAAGACAAAACGACGCTTCATAAATATGATCTTGAAGAAGAAAAGGATCACGAATTCGCCTCCGATGTCTCAGGGTACGTTCTGGCGGCCAATAGCGAGAAAATGCTGGTTGAGCGGAAATCGAATTATCACATCATCCCCGTTTCCGGGGAGTCGGCCAAATTCGAAGACAACCACCTTGATCTTTCCCATATGAAGATGAAACTTGATCACCGCGCGGAATACGTTCAGATATTTAACGAGGCCTGGCGGTTGCACCGTGATTTCTTCTACGACGAAAACATGCACGGGGTTGACTGGGAAAAGATGCGGGAGCGTTACCGGGTACTGCTGCCGTATGCGGCCCACCGTTTTGATCTGACTTACGTTATCGGCGAGATGGCAGGCGAACTGTGCTGCTCGCACACATACGTCGGCGGCGGCGAAAGGCCGAAGATCCCGTCAAGCGGGGTCGGGCTGCTGGGCGTTGATTTTGATATCGATAACGAGCATAACCGTATCAAAATCGCCCGCATTCTGAAAGGCGAAAACTGGGACGAAGACCTGCGTTCGCCGCTTATGGAACCGGACATTGACGTAAAGGAAGGTGATTACCTGCTGGCTATCGACGGCAAAGAGATTACCGCCGACGTCAATCCTTATTCTCTGACCGAGAACTGCGTTGACAGGCTGGTTACTTTAACCGTTAACGACAGGCCGACTATGAAGGGAGCCCGCGAAATGACGGTAAAGCCGCTGGCCGACGAAAGCGGTCTCCGTTATTACAACTGGGTGGAGGACAACCGGGCTTTTGTCGATTCGGTTTCGGGCGGAAAGATCGGGTATATCCATATTCCGGATATGGGCGGTTACGGTTTGGTGCGTTTTATCGAAATGTTTTATCACCAGATGCACAAGGAAGGGCTGATTGTCGATGTGCGTTACAATGGCGGCGGCTTTGTTTCGCATATGGTTCTGGACAGATTACGGGAAAACCTCACCGGGGTCAGTATTTCCCGAAACACTGCGCCGCGCCCACTACCCGGCGACGCCGTTAGTGCGCATATGATAACCCTGCACAACGAATATTCCTGCTCCGATGGCGACATTTTCCCTTACTATTTCCGCTTTTACGGCCTGGGGCCGTTGATGGGCAAGCGGACCTGGGGCGGCGTGGTCGGTATAAATAGATTTAATCGGCTGACAGACGGCGGATATATCACCGTGCCGGGATACACGCAATACAGCTTGGAAAGCAAATGGGTCATGGAAAATCATGGCGTCGATCCGGACATCGAGGTGGATAACCCGCCGGATCGAATGGCGGATGGGTATGACGACCAGTTGATCAGCGCTGTGGCATACATGATGAAAAAGATTGAAGAAGAGCCGAGGAAGCTTCCTCCTTATCCCGGCCCGCCGGAAAAACGGTAGAGTCGGCAGAATAATAGACTGCCGGATTGCTTCAGTCGTGACAGCGACTTCGCAATAAGGTTGGTTATTGTATACAGAAAAGCCCTGAGGTTTGACCCTTGGGGCTTCTTATTTGTCTGTTGCCGTATATGGTTGCTACTTTAACTCCTTCATCAATTCTTCAACTGCCCTGACCAATTGCGGGTCGCGGCCGTTTATGAAATCGTCGGGAAGATTTTCGACAAAAATATCCGGATAGCGCGGTTTAATATCGGTATCTTCCATTTCAAGAGTGAACGCTCCCCACGAAGGCCGTCGAATGCGAGTGCCGTCAATCAGCGCATAAGACGAAGTCCCGATCACCGCTCCTGCCGTCGGCTCGCCGATGATTTTCCCCAGTTTTAATTTTCGGAATCCTTCGGCAAATATCTCCGAATTTGAAGCCGAATAATTGTTGATCAGAAGCGCCATCGGTTTCTCCAGCGCCTTGGATCGCATTTTATTCTCCGAAGTAACCGGGGAATCACGGAAATTGCGCAGGAAATACGGCGTCCTGACCAGAATTCCCAGAAGATGCACAGCGATGTAACCGCCGCCGTTGTCGCGGACGTCGATTATAAGAGCTTCTTTCGGTTCGGCGATAGAGATCAGTTCTTCTTTGAAAGCTTCCAGTCTTTTGGTCGACATGGCGGGAATATGAATGTAAGCCATACGCCCGCCGGAGAGCGAATCGACCAGATGGCGCTTCTTTTCCACCCTGTCCTTATAGACCTCGCCAGTTATCGATGTCACCGGCTTAAGAGTAAACTCCCGGCCTTTCTTGTCCGGTTTATCGCTTATGGCTAAAATCAGGCGTTTGTCTGCGGTTCCGGCCAATATTTTGAAAATGTTGTCATTTGGCGAAAGCTGTTTGTCGTTGACGGCCGTTATGTATTGTCCCGGTTTTATTCCGGCCAGATCAGCCGTGGATTTGCCGACGATATCGGCGATCAGGAAACGTCCGTCGCGCTCAAGCGTCCGATAATCGAACATGATGCCTGTCTCGCCGGTTTGCACGTTTTGATTCGGCTCTTCCGGGCGGGGATAGATATTGAGATGCGAAGCGCGCAGCTCGCCTATCATTTCCTTGATTAAGTTCCTGAATTCCGGTTCCGTTCGAACGTGATCGAGGACAGGTTCATATTTGTCGCGAGCGCCCGCCCAGTCGGCCCCGTGAAAAGCGCTGTCGTAGAAATAGGTATTGAGCATTTGCCACGATTCGTTGAATTTCTGGCGGTTCAGTTTCGGGACATCAATCTCCAGCGATGCGGTAAATGATAAGGCGGTCGTGTTACCGGTCTCAATTTCTGTCCGTTTTATTTTACCTTCTTCGAGATAAAGGACTTCCTTTGAATCTTTGGTAATGGTCAGGTATTTCTTATCCACGCCGCTTTTGGTGATTTGCTTCAGTTCCGGTTCGTCCTTGATATTGACCGACCAAATTTCCGACTTTTCAAGAACGGAAGAAATAAACAGGTATTTGGCGCCATCCGGCGTCAGCGCCGGATACACGCTTGACGCTGATAATTCATAGGCTTTTCCAAGGCGCTCTTCGATGCGGTCAAAATCAATTTTTGTTATCGGCGGCTTTTCCTTTTCAGCCTTGTCGTCCTTTTTGGGAGATTGCTCTTTTTCTTCCGGTTCTTCTATAAACAGGCTGTCAAAAGAAGCTTCAAAGAATTCCGGCGGCTTATGAATCAGGTCGATTTTCCAGGTATTGTAATTATCGTTGAAGGTTGAGGTGAAATAAACCGTTTTTCCGTCTTCCGAAAAGCGCGGGCGATAGTTCCATTCGGCGAACCTGGAAAGGTTTTGAGACTTGCCGTCGAGAGATACCGCATAAATATCGGTTTCATAAGTCGGCCCGGCCATGGTGAAAGCGAGCCATCTGGAGTCGGGCGACCAGTCGTATTCAATTGTCGGTTCGACTCCGAGGTCGAAAAACATGCCGCCGGTCCATTCCACTTCTTTGTTTGCGCCAAGATCAAGTCTGATAATTTTATCCAGTCCGCGGTAAAACACAAGGTAGTTGCCGTCCGGCGAAACAAGCGGCTTGACTTCGTTTTCGGGCGAATCGGTCAGGCGGGATTCTTCTCTCGCGGTAACGTCGACGGAGTATATGTCATAGTTGCCGTTGCGGTCGGAGCTGTAGTATAAGGTTTTTGAATCGCTGCCCCAGACCGGCGTCTGTTCGCGCGCCGAAGTAAAGGTTACCCGGATGCCTTCTTTCGGCTCTTTGGCCGGGATGACAAAAATCTCACCGTGAATCACGGCCGCAATTTTCTTTTCGTCAGGCGAAAGAGAGTACCACTCTACCTTACCCTTGAACGTTTTTTTCTCACTCAGATTTTTGCGCTCGTCGGTTTGAATCTGAATATCCACCCGGCGCGGCCGGCCGTCGGCAGGATCCATAATCCAGATATGAAAACCCTGTTCAAAAACCAGCATAGTTCCCTGCGGATTGGAGTTCAGCCACTGCGCTCCGTCGCCGGTAAAATCGGTTAGCTGTATGGTTTCCCCGCCGTCAATCGGTATCTTCCAGACCTGGGCCCATTCACCCCGGCAGGAGACAAAATAAATTTCGCGCCTTTCTTCGTTTAGAATCGGCCAAACGTCGTGACCGGAAAAATCGGTCAGCCGTCGCGAAGTAAACGTCTCCTGCGATCTGTCCTGTAAAAAAATGTCTGTGTTACGCGAGGCCTTAAGATCGCGACGCCACCAGCGGGACAATCCTGAACCGTTATTGAATAACAGGCAGCGTCCATCGGTTGATATTTTGCCGTTGTATTCCTGTTCATATGGATAACCGGTCAACCTGATCGGTGTGCCACCATCAATGGAGACCTTGAAAATATCCCGCCAGCCTTCACGACTGGATGTAAAGAGAATGCTGTCGCTTTGGGGGAACCACCCGGTTCCGATATCCCGTCCCGAATGAAAAGTGAGCTGTCTGGATGTACCGCCCCCGGACGGTATGACGTAAATATCGTAATTGTTGTATCTGTAGGATGAGAACAGAATCATACGGCCGTCAGGCGAAAACTGGGGGCGGATGTCTTCGGCTTCATGAACGGTTAAACGCAGGGCTTCGCCGCCCTCCGACGGAACCGTCCAGATATCGCCCCGATAAGTAAAGGCGATAGTTTTGCCGTCAGGCGAGAGAGCCGGGTAGCGGGCGTACAGGATATTGTCGGATAAAGCCGCATTCGTAATAAATGCCGAAAAAAGAATTATTATTCCGATGAGATAAACGTTTTTTCCCAAGGTATACACTCCGAGGTTAAAGATCGATTCTTGTCGGTATATATTATGTCTCAGGAAGTTTCTGTCAACCCCGGTATTAGCCAAAACGCAGTAGAACCGGAGTTTCCGCGAGGTAAATAGCATGTCTTTCGTATTGAGATTCACGAAAGCAGTCCCTGCAAATTGCCTTCTTGCCGATCAAGAGGGGAATAGTTTGCTGTTGCTCTCCGATTTTGGCTGACGTATATTTTTGATGTGAGCGAAAAGAATATCGGCAGCTACAGGATTCTGAAAAAAATCGGCTCCGGCGGCATGGCGACCGTTTATCTGGCCGTCCACCGGGATGTTCCCAATCTGAGAGTGGTGGTGAAACTTCTCAGCGATCCGGGAATGGTGGAAAGGTTCCGGCAGGAAGCGGACAAATTAGCCCTGCTTGACGGCCACACCAATATCTGCCAGATAAAGCATTTTTTTAATCATGGCGACGATTTCGCCATTGCCATGGAATATATCGACGGCGTTACCCTTGATGATTTAATCAAAAAGCAGGGGAAGCTGTCGATAAACGAGTCGATCCGGATAATCATCGAGGTGTTAGACACGCTCCAGTTTGCCCACGAACGCGGCATTTGTCATCGTGATATCAAGCCAAGCAACTTGATGATCGACAAGCAGAGCCGGGTTAAGATTATCGACTTCGGGATAGCCAAGGCCGAAGGTGATCCAAACCTGACGGTGGCTGGCAGTTCCTGCGGCACGCCGACCTATATGCCCCCGGAACAGTTTAACCCGACGGAGACAACCGATTATACCTTGGCCGATATCTATGCAGTCGGGACAACTCTTTATTACCTGACGACTGGAGAACTCCCGTTCAAAGGTGATAATGCCTTTGCCCTCAGGGACGCCAAGCTTTTCTCCGATCCGGTAAGGCCGCGCCGACTCAACAAGGAAATTTCCAAAGAGCTGGAAGATATAATCCTGAAGGCGCTGGAAAAAAACCCGCAGGACAGGTTTACCACTGCCGAGCAAATGCGCGGAGCGCTCGAAAACCTTCGTAGGGCGGATAAGCCGGTCGCAGCCGGTTCCGTTGATACTGCCGATACCGATGTTCTAAAACCGGCTCGGAAGAAACGTCCCATTTTCAGGCGTATTCCGATAATTGCCGCTCTGGTTGTCGCAGGGGTTGCGGTTGTCTATATGGTTTTTCTCAGGGGCGGGCCGGGAAGGCCGACCCCGCCAAAATTATATGCGCCCCAGGCCGGGGTAACTGTGGAGACCTGGACGCCAAACCTGCGATGGGAAACAAGCGCGGGCGAGGGAGGCGTTTACGAACTGCATTATGCCTCCGACCCGGAATTCTCAAATCCCAGGACGATTGCCGGTCTTACCATTGGGGAATTCACCTGGACTAATCCGTTGCCGGAAGGGAAGTATTTCTGGCGAGTGAAGGCCATCAATGCGGACGGTAAAAAAAGCGATTTCTCGGAAATCTACTCTTTTTTGATTAGCATTGCCGAATCGGCAATTCCCCGGGGAGATATGGAATTGACGGTTTCTCCTTCAGGAGATATTTATATCGACGATGAACTTCGCGGCCGAGATAAAAATAACCTCCGGCTGACTCTTGATACCGGTACATATATTATCCGCGTGGAAAATCGAGGAAGCGTGCAGAAGGCGATAGTCGATACGATATATCTGGCGGAAAATGCAAGAATCAGTCGCAATTTCAGATTCAGCTTTCCTTCGCAAAAACCGGATAAGCCAGCACAGGTTTTTGGGCGGCTCGGTGTCGGTTCCAGGCCGGTCAACGGTGCCGTGATTTATATTGACGGTCAGCGTCAGGAGCATCGCACCCCGTATTCATTCAAGCTGAAGTCCGGGCAATACATCGTAGCGGCGACTCTTGAGCTTGGCGGAAACATGCTGACCATGACTGATACCGTTAATGTTTCCGGCGGCAGCGATGAAAAACTTGTTTTTAATTTCCAAAAGTAGTTGTATTTTTCATTATATATATGCCCGCTTTGCGGGAAAGATAACATTTTAATCGCGAAAGGAGTTGCCATGAATACACACAGACTTTTCCAATTTGTAATCGCAGCCGTCGGCGCCGTTTGTCTGATGTCTATCCTGTTTGTCGCCCCGGTCTGCGCTCAGGGCGAGTCCCCGGTGGCAGAAAAGCTGGGTCAGGCGCTCAAGTTTTACGGCGATCTGGAGTTCGACAAGGGTCTGGAGACGGCCGGACAGCTTCTGAATCAGGAAAATCTTAACATTCGTGACAGCATGGCGATTTATTCGGTCATGAGTATGCTGGTTTACGGCAAGGGAGAAGAGTATATAGTTAAATCTTATACATACCTTGAAAAGATGGCTGCGCTCGGTCCGTGCACTATTCAACTTCCATACGATTTCTGGCCGCAACAATTGCGCGACCAGTGGTATAAAATCGTTCAGGCCAAAGGATCGCTGGTCTGTCCCGAAGAAGGCGATCAGAAAATCAAGACAATCGCCATAATGGAATTCGATAACTATTCGGTCGGCAAATACCAGGAGGAACTTGGCTTTATTACCAGGGGCCTGGCCGACTTCTTTGAATCCGATTTTTCCAAACTCAGCTCTCTCAAGGTGGTGGAACGGGACAAGGTGGATTACGTCCTGAAAGAAATCGAGTTGAGCAAATCAGGTATGGTGGAGAAATCAACCGCCATCCGGGTCGGTAAGCTGCTGGGCGCTCAGATCATGGTATTCGGGAACGTTACTCAGCTCGACGACCGGCACGCCAAAATGCTGGTCAAAGCCGTCAAAGTGGAAACGTCGGAGATAGTCGCGTCCGTCGAAAAAGAAGGCAAGCCGGATTACTTCAAGATGGAAAAAGAACTGGTCAAAGAGCTGGCCGAAAAACTTGACCTTACGCTCGACAAAGAAACCGTCAGCCTCATCGACGAAAGCGGAACCGAATCGCTTGATGCCGCCACGCTTTATTCCAGGGGCCTCTGCCACATGGATAAGTACGACTACAAGAAAGCCTACGAATTCTTCAAGATGGCCTACGAAA
This sequence comes from uncultured Ignavibacteriales bacterium, assembly GCA_964611355.1. Lineage (GTDB taxonomy): Bacteria > Zixibacteria > MSB-5A5 > GN15 > JAAZOE01 > CAZSYD01. Next base: position 56,508 of record CAZSYD010000002.1, read on the forward strand.
AGGATGACACTTTCGCCGAAGCGAAAAGGAAAATGGATATTTATCGTCCGCTGGCATCGTAATGACCGGCGTACGATTTGGTTATGTAAGAGGAAGTAATGCTTAGAAAATTAATCCTGATCGTTGCGGTTTTGACTGCAGGTTGCTCACAAAGCCTCTATATGCAGGGCAGGAAGCTTTCCGATGAGGGCAGGTACGACAGGGCGATAGAAGTCTTTTATGATGCAATCAAGGCCAATCCCCAAAGCGGCGGCGCCTGGCGGGAACTGGGCGTGGCCTTTTATAAAAAGGGCGATCTGGAAAAGGCCGAAGAAGCACTCAAGCAGGCCGCAGGCATTAAGCCCGACGCGCGGACCAACCTTTATATCGGGCTGACTTACGAAAAGCAGAATGAGTATCGACCGGCAATAGACGCCTACCGAGCCGCCCTGAGTCTTAAACCGCGCGGGAAAACCAACAATCTGATTCGAGCCCACCTGGATGGGTTGATCTCGAAAAAGATCAAGCAGGAGGTCGATCTGGCCCTGAGCAATGAAGGGGAAATAGACGTTGATGCTATTCCCGAAAACACGGTGGCCGTGGTCGATTTTGATGATACCCATCTGTCGCCGGAGCTGGCGCCGATAAGCAGGGGGCTTGCGGAATTTACATCCTATGATCTATCGAAGGTAAATTCGCTGCGTGTTATCGAAAGGCTGAAAATAAGCGAAATACTGAGCGAACTTCAATTAAGCTCTTCGCAGTTTGCCGATCGGTCGGTTGCTCCACGTGTGGGGAGGCTTTTGGGCAGCAGGAAAATCATCACCGGTACGGTTCTGGGTATCGGCGGCGATGCCATCCGGCTCGACGGTGCGGTGGTGAACACCAAAGACAGTTCGGCGGAACTGACCGACCCTGTCGAAGGCGCTTTGCAGGGAATATTCAAGGTACAGAAGGATTTTGTATTTGGGGTTATCGACAGCCTGGGTATCACTCTTACCGCGCAGGAACGGAACGCCATTGAGGAAATCCCGACCGAATCGTACCTGGCTTTTCTGGCTTACTGCCGCGGTCTGGACTACAAGGGCCGGGGAATGCTAAAGGAAGCGCATCGCGAATTCAATAATGCCGCCGGGATTGACGGTAATTTTCATGAAGCCAATGTTCAAGCCAAAGAGATTTCGCACATGTCGGGGGCCGAATTTGAACGCAGCGCTTCTCCCGAACAGTTCGAAACGACGGTTTTGGACGAGTCCGATCAGGAAATGTGGTCGGACGGCCTTGACCGAATACATACAGCCGCATTGAACAGCTCCGGTTTCATGTATAATATGGACCTGTACAATTGGCGAAGCAGTCTGACCGACGCGCCGCCGCAATTGGACAGCGACCGGGGAAGGGTCATAATCAGAGGTAATCTTGATGTTGATTAATGGATTTATCAAAGTCGCAGGGATGGCTGGAGTTGTGGTCGCAGTTTCCTGTGTGGCCGCCTTTGGTCAGATAATCTATGGTCAGCCGCCGTCGGGCAACGCAGGATTTGTTTACAGCCACTGGAGCATCAGCGACACTATTGAGGTCAATCAAATAATGGTCCCGATCAACGGCTTTATTCCTCTGCAGGACAACCTTGAACTGCGTTTTTCCGCCGCCAGCGCCTCGAATAAACTGGAATACGGCGGGGAAGACCTAGAGCTTTCAGGATTGGGTGACCTGCGTCTCCAAATGAATCAGTCTCTGGCCGATGACAGGTTTCTTTTAAGCCTCGGACTTAATTTGCCGACCGGCAAGAAAAAGCTGAGCTTTAATGAAGAATGGGTGGTGTTGAAGGTGCTCTCTTTGGACTACCTCGACTTTCCCGTGCGGCGTCTCGGCGAAGGTTTTGGTCTTAACATCATGGCCGGCGGAGCGGAAATGCTGGGGTCGATGCGTGTCGGCGGGGCGCTTATGTACCAATATAACGGTACCTATGAGCCTTATGAAACCGGTGATGAGTATAACCCCGGCAATCAGTTCAGCGTTATTTCCGGCGTCGATCAGACGGGCGACGGGTATATGCTTACCGCCAATGCCGTCTATTCGGTTTACACTACCGATAAATTGGAAGACAGGAAAATATTTTGCCAGAGTCCCATGTTTAGTCTTCTCCTGGGTGGTATTTTCGATAACAAAACTTATCAGATCGGCGCCGATATCGGATTGCTGCTTCGGGGGCGTAATGCTCGCTATGACAGCACGCAAGCCAAAATAGAACAACTAAAAGCTTACGGAAATGAGTTTTTAATTGCCGGTCGGTTCTCATGGATACCGAATAAAAACTGGCGTATGACGCCTTCGGTGGAGTTAAGAATCATTGGTGAGAATGAGTATAAGCTTGAAGGCGCCAACGTCTTTGGCCTTGGAGGCGAAATCGTCAGGAATATCGGCGAGGGCGTTGATATTGGTGTCGCCCTCAAGTACTTCACCGGCAGCTCCGACGGCGGCGATATCGACCTCAGCGGTTATCAACTGTCGGCCAGTCTTATGACTGCCTTTAAGTGAGAGTGAATACTATGCGAAATAAAACCCTGAATAAAACGTTAGCAATTGTATTTGGCGTCTTTGTTGCGGTCTGTTTGGCTGCCGGTTGTTCGGAGAAGATCGTCAGCATACAGGAAAAGGGCGTCGAAGTATCAATGTGCGCCAAATTGTCAACGCCTGCAATGGCGCAGTATATAGACCATTTTCAGGTTATGGTCATGGCGCGGGATTTTATCCCGCCGATTATCGAGCCGCTTGAGTTCATTGACGGTTACCTGAGAGGCGAGGTTATTGTTCCCGCCGGCAGAGAAAGGATTTTTGTTGTCCAGGCTTTTGATAAAGAAGACAATATGCTCTATTCCGGAATAACCGTTGCCGACGTACTACCGGGTAAAACAGTGGAATTGTCGATCGACCTTTATCCGATCGCGCCCATGCTGTATATCACGCCGCATTATCAAAGAGTTGAAATGGATAGCTCTTTTACCGTCGGCATAATGATAAACATGGTTCCAGAGCTCAGCAGCATTTCGTTCTATGTTTCCAGCAATGATGCACCGATCTATATTCAGTCAGTCACGGAGGGAACGGATATCGATACCGCCAATAGCCGGTTATCGGAGGAGCATGACGATTTATCGGCCTATGTAGATATTAGCTGGTATAATCAGCCGATTGGGAGTCTGACGGACGTGGCAGGCAATGCTCATCTGGCAACCATTGATTTCGGATCTTATTATGATTGGGCTTACGATACCGCTACCGCTGTCCTGGATTTGCAAATCCATTCCATGATAAGCACTGACGGCGATACTATCTACATTTCCGGCGGTATTATTTCAACCCAATCTGTATTTACAGATAGAGGTGTGATAGAATTGTTCTATGAGCCTGGCGGTGCCAAGTGAAATGCGCTGATAATAAATAGTGTCATTCGCTTCAAAAAAAAGGTGACCCGGCCCCAGTCACCTTTTTTTAAATGCTTTATAAGATAGTCCCTTATTCGCCTTCAAGAATAAGCGTCTCGGCCACCGTTGCGGTATAGATTTCGTTTGTTGCGATTTCCCCCTGGCCGCCTTTTATAAACAACCCGAAGATGAAAAGATAAGAAAGAGTCTTTTTGCTTTTGCCTTTGTTTTCCACGTCGCCGGTGAGCTTTATCTTTGATTCGTCAGGGGGCTGGTAACTGCCCTTTGTTTCCAACTCAACGAATTCAACCTTGATATATCCCGGCTTGCCCGCCTTTTTGGCCTTTTCGGCTTCCGCAACTCGGGCGGTTCCCTGCGCTCCTTCTTCGACAATCGTTTTGCTGCCGATCATGATCGGTTCGGCCAGCGTGATAAGCAGCGGAATATCTTTGGCCAGTTCGCCGGAAGATATTTTCATCCCGGGGGCGAATTTGACTTTGACTTTTGTCCCTCGAGGAAGCTGAATGGTTGCGGCCTGGAGGGAAACGGCGCATACAAGAGATATCAAAACGAAGTATATTGCAATCCGAGTAAGATATTTTTCCGATATTTTAAGACTCATGGTTTGCTCCTTGTCTTTTTTATAAATCTCTGTCCCTATTCTTTCAACTTCGGAAGCTGATCCACAAGCGGAGGGATAAACCTGATGTTGACCTTTTTGCCGATATTATCGAATGATACGGTTCCATCCATATCAAAAAGAGAATACTTGCCCCGCAGAATTGTCTTGTCGCTCGATTCCCGGCCCCAAGTTTCCGCCTGCATGAGGGTATCAATGGCAATATGGATAATATCGCTGACTTTCCACTTAAGTTTATATTCGAAGCCGGCCAGTATCTGCGACTCTTCCTGCCAGCCGGGGTCTTTTCCTTTTTCGGCTACTTCAATGTGAAGATGGCCGTCGCTGGGGATACTTTCCACCTTGTAATTGAACGTTTTCTTCTTGTCCCACTTTTTGGCCTGCGAAAGGTACTTGTCGATCATCTGAATGCTTTTCTTGTCGACGCCCGGATCGAGGCTTTTTCTGATTTTTTTCAGTTCCGCGACGGCATCGCCCAGACGGTAAGACGGGGAATCATTGCCGTTTATTTGATCGATCAGGTCGTCAAGCTCCACGGCGGCCTTTTTGGCCACTTCCTTTTTAACCTTTTTGATTTTCCTTTCCGAGAGAGCGTCCCCCAGAAGAATTTCTTCCCTGGACAATGTCTGGCTGTAAAGGCTCTTGTCGGTGCGAACCTGTTCCTGAATGGTTTTCCAGATGGTCGTATCGGAAGGGCTGGCGACCGCCCTGGTAAACATATCCCAGTAGGCCAGGGCGCGCCCGCTGCGCGTGAATAAAATCGAGGTTTCGTCCCCCTTATGGTAATTATCAAGTGTGGCCACAAGCCTTTCGTGTTCGCTGGTGAGGATCACGGTGCTGTCACTCGGATTCAACCTGGGCCAGAGAGTAATGTCTTTGACGATTGTCGCAAACCGGGCGATATGTTCGTTAAGGTATTTGATCGCTTCCCTCTCGTTATATCCCATATACCCTTCGCGAATTCGCTGGGCGGGTCCCTGAAAAGGCTCAAAAAACCATTTAACCGTGTAGGCGCGCTCATAGTTGCGATAAGCCCTGATAATCCTGCCGCGTTCCTTGTCGGAGGCGCTGTACATATTGCCGCCGTAAGCGGTAAGTATTTCGTTTTCGATTCTCTGCGGTTTGGGATAGAGGAGCTTGAAGTGGTATAAGTTGGGAAGTGAAAAAAGCACAATCCAAATCAGGCTGATAAGCGCGGCGTATTTGGCCACGGTTCTGAAGCGCGATATTCTTTTATTGCGACCGATGGCGTTGAGCAGCCAGTAAAACGGTTCCTTGACGCCGACCGGCTGTATTTTATCCGGCGGGACGTAGAGGGAACGGCCGACGTCGGTTCCTATTTTTTCCGGAGTTACGCCGGTGGCGGAAACGAAGAAAATCTGCAGATCGAGCGTCCGGCCAAGAATCACCCGCAGGAAGTCCTTAAGCTTTACCAGAACATTTCTGACCGAGCCGGCCCAGGCGGAATCGGAAGCGATCAGATTACTTTCCAGAACCTTTTCGAGGAAGAATTCAAAATCTTCGGAGACGAGATATTCGTCTTCCGGTTTGATCAGGACAACGTCTTTGTCATCGGAAAAGCCGGGCAGAATATCGGCCTTGGTTATCACCAGTCCTATCGGAATCGGCAGGCGGGAATCAAGCGGGGCCAGCCGTTCGACCATGTTGACAAAAGAGGCCACGTGCGATTGGCTTTCCAGTTCGGCGCCCATGATCTTGGGATCGTAGAAGAAGAGCAGTCCGTCGCAGCCCGACATAAAGTCGTCCACCTGGTCGGCCTGCTCGCTCTGTTCCGAGATCGAAACGGTTTTGCCGTTATAGTCATAAGAAACAACGGAGAACTTTCTTCTGCGATCAACGATGGCATTGAAAAGAAGAAGTTTTCCGGTTACGGTCGGGTTGGGAAACTTCTTTTCCCCTCGAAGATCGACAACCGTCCCGGCATCAACGGCGGTTCCCAGTCCCCAAATGGCGCGGTAGTTCGACAGGAATTCGCCGGCGGTGGTATTGTCGATGACCGATATCTGGAGATTTTTGGAAATTTTGCATTCTTCGTTTAAGACGGTAAAATAAACCGTCTTGCCGGAGTTGGCATCGCCATATATACCGATGCGGATGCCTGACGGCCAGATGGTTTCAGGTGCAGCGCCTTTTTTCCCTTTTCGTTTGGCGGCTGCCTTGGAGCCTTTTTTGAATATCTTTATCAGCTTGCTTATTTTCATGATAATGCCGTCATTTATCTGCCTGCGCCGCCTTGGACGGTTGTGGCCTTCTGCCTGAACTCATCCAGCTTATTATTCGAATAATCCGCCCATTTCAAGGGAACATATACGGCCAGAAAGATAAAAATCAAAATTATCGCGCCGTAGAATATATAGGCTCCCGCACGCTGGGTCATAACCAGCCGGAAATAGCGGAAACTCTTGAAGGTTCCCTTAATCCGGCTCCATACGTCAACCAGCGAACTTTTGAGTTTTGCCCAGAAGCTGGTCTTGCGCAGGTAGTTCCACTGAGTCAGGTATTGGCGATGAAGCCTGTTTTTGACGCTAAGTTTACGGAAGGCGTCCACACGGAGAAGGTGAAATTCAAGACTGCTCCTGTCGTCGGCAAGGTCTGTGCCAAGAATCATTCTGCGTCGAAGTAGTTCCAGAAACTTGTACGGATCGCTTTTGGCGGCGAAATCCTCCGGAGTAATATCGTCCCGGATGCTTCTGCCGAATTTATTGTAATAGCGGGCGATTTCCTGTAATAGAAAAGCATTGAGCTGAAAGTTGTTGTTTAGGCTTCCTCCCTTGAAAAGCATCGGCAACAGATGAGTTTCAAAAAAGGGAATATCCTGTTTTACCGGCCGTAAGTCACGGCAATGGAGATAAGCCTTGTTGGATTGCCCGTCGATATCGGCTTCCGATTCAAAAAAGGTAATCAGTATCTGGATAACTACCTGACGGAAGTCCGACGAGGTTAACGGAGTTTTCTTGATCTTGTCCAGAAAAACCCGATCAACGTTTACAGCTTCATCACGCTGTCGCGACAGGGCTTTAAACATGGTATAAAGACCGCCATAAGTCTGCAGAAATGCCTCGGTATCAAACTCGGTGTATCTCGTTTCAAAAGTACCGAAATACCTGAAAAGGTCCTCTATATATGATCTTATATCCATTTTCTAAGTCAATCCCGGCTGCCTTAGATACTATAAATTATCAAATCCATCTTGCCCAGATTGGCGAATTTTTCGGGATCGTGAGCGCCCCGGAAAATAAGCGTTATCTGGTTTACCGACGAGCATTCCAGCATATCCCTCGGGTGCAGAGCCACCTTGTTTCCGAAGGCCGTGGTGTCGACGTCGATGGGATCGGTTTCGCCAAGTCCGCGGGCTTCGTTTAATCCCAGACGCACCTGCATGTTCCGCCATTCGGCGTCGTCAAAAAGATTCTTGGACATCAGGGTTACAAGGTCTGATATCGGTCGCGGCTTGGATATTTTAATCATGAGATAACAGAGTTCACCCACCCGTTCCAACCGGCTGGCGGCATAAGTCAGGTGGCGATAAGTGCGGCCGGCGTAGGTCATCGTCTCGGTGGCCACGGCCTGCTCGCCGAGTTCTTCCCGTTTGGTGCGGGCCAGGAAAGTCATGATGCCTTGCAACTTTTCGAGAATGTCATCGATCATGCGGACTTGTCCGCCCAAATCCTGATGGTTGTACTCGGACAGAACGAAGCCGTCAACTTCAGAGAGAAATTGACCTATATCGGCGCCAAGTTCTTTGGTAAAGAACTTTTCGTTCAAATAGTCTTTCAGGCCGGGATGGAGGTTAAACAGGGATGAGACCACTCTAAATAGTCTCTTGAAGTAGATCACCAGCCTGACGGGGTGCCCGGCATTCGATCCGACTACGAATTCATCGAGAGTGGAGGCCAGATGATAAACCAGGAGATGAACAGTTTCCCTGAACGCCACCTGCAGGCTGGTGCCGGCTCCGGCCAGGCCGCCTGAAACTGAAATCGCCATAAAGGCGCGTGTCGAAAGCGACAGCGTATTTTCCAGCCGATTCCTGAATTCGAATGCCTTTTCCGAGAGCCTTTCATCCGCATTAATCGACAGGCATGGCGGAAAGTACCCGGGGGAGATGCTTACCTCGCTGCCGCTGATGGTTAGCTCGGCTATCTGAATATAGCCCCCCTCCGGCATATTCGGCCGCTTGCCGAGATGCACCGAATAGCTGTTCGTAAGATACGGCGTCCGGGGCAGGTCTTCGCTCGGATCCGGATCGCCCACCTGTTTTTTGGCGGCCGGATCAACGGCAATGAAAACCGGCACAGTTGTCTCGCTGACTTCCATCTCGCCTCGGATGATATCACTGCCTGATCCGTTTATCTCGATATAGCTGCCGTCGGGAGTAAGCGCCTGGCACCTGACCACCTCGACCCGCAGACGGCTGCTGGTAACTGACAGGTTCATACTTAGAGCCGGTTTGCCGGAGAGCGATTTTCTAACCAGCCCATAACGGTCACCGGCCGTAAAGGTATGCCAGCGTGCCAGAGATTCGAAGTACTTTTCCTGGTCTTGGAGATGCTGCCTGGTGATCAGCATCCCATCCTGCCAGTTTATGGAATATAACTGCAAGTCACTCATTGTCTTGCCTCAAAAAGTATAAAGAAGTTATATACGTTCATCTTTAATGTCAAGATCAATAAAATCTTTGTTTTCAGGTTGTTTGCTATCTTTGCTCCATCGTCTCTAAACGCGGGTCGAATAGCCGAGTCGGGCTCGATCCCCCAGATGCATTGTCCCTGCGTCGGTTTCGAATGTAATCCGGTAGTCCAGGTTACTCGGCATGCAGATATTCAGTACCCACTCCACTTTTTTGCGTTTCTTCCCTCCCGGCAGGAATTCGGCGATTTCGCCGGGGGCAATGCCACTTACGATAATGCGGTACGCCGAATCATATTCAATAAAAGTTTTGCCCAGGACTGTTTCTTTACCAAGCCGGCCGGTTTTCGAACCCAGTCTATATCTTATCTCCTCCGGGATTTCAAAGTCAGACCTGATATTTTCGATTATCCTGAAGCGATACCCGAACATCCTGCTCATAATCTCAGCCGCTTTATCGGGATTCCCGGCCCACCGGTGAAAGTCAGGCAGGATGGTTGCCCAGAGAAGCGCCGCCTTGTGGTCGGAGGCGTTTTCGATTCCAAAATCGAACAGGTCGAGGAAACGTGATAACTGTTCCTTATCCGGAACGGAGAAGTTGAATTTGAGCGTTTGGCGTCGGGCAAACGCCTCGTATTTGATTTCAGGGTTATCGAAAGGAGCCATTAGTCGGCGGGCTCGATCTTCCCACGCCGACCCCACCGATCGGCGGCCTTCAAGCCCGTAGAAGAACTGGTACGGCAGTTTGTCCGTGGCTCCGGAACAGCCGATTTCAAGGACGATGCGGGTGTTTCGTGAAAGCGGAGTTCCCGGCGGCGGTTCCTGTTTCAGGATTTCGCCTTTGTAGTTTTCGAATTTACCGACAGGCAGCAGATCTACCTGATTGAGATCAACCCCTGTCTTAATCAAAAGATTCAATCCGGTGGCGAAGTGGAGTTGATTCCGTCGATTGCAGAGGTCGGGCATCCGTAACTGGCCGTCGGAAATCATTGGTTGACAATCTCCACTTTATAGTGCGTGTTGACCTGGGAGCGGGACTTAAGAAAACTGCCCAGCCTTGCTTGCAAAAGCTTTATCTCATCGTCTGAGTAGAAATCATTATTCTTTATGGTCGTCCGGACGATAATGCAACGCCTGACGCCCCCGGAAAAACGTTCGACGCCGTTTTTACATTCGGCTTGCTTTATTCGAGGGTCGAAGGTTAACGCCCAGCGGGATATCTCGGTGAAACTCAATGCCCGGTCGCGATTGCGGAGCCGTGCGGAAACTTCGGTCATGATCTGTTCGTCGGTTTTGGCCGGAATGGCGCCAGCGGTTGGGATGATACTGACGGCTGATGATATCCCGGGATGGCTTTCGTACAATTCATTTATTTTGCCCGCTTCGATTCCATTGCCGTCGGTACCTGCGGTAATAGAATAATTGATCGTTAATGAATCGGGCGGCAGTTCCAGATGCGAAGAGAAGTCAAACCAGAGAACCAGCTTGTTGTCTCTTTCCTCGAACGAATAATATCGACCGGAAAGGTCCTGAACGGCCAGGTGAGTGGGGATATAATCACGGCCGCTTGAATCAACCACGCTGGTGACCTCCAGAACCCCGTTGATATCCTCCGGCAGCTCCACGTCTACCAACTGATTACCGCCGGTATGCTTAAAGAGAGTGAGATCGTTTTTATTGACCGCGACGAAGCAGTTGAAATAAATCCCAAAGGGTGATTGAAGCCTCGATTTATCGCCGCCGGTAGGAAGATCCAGACGAATCCAGTAGAAGTGGCCGGTGTCCGAGGGAAATTCGATTCCATTGGCGGCCAGTTGATCGGCCAGCTTTTCCTCGATCGGTCCCATTTCACAGGTGGATGCAAACTCCCTGGGAATGACCACGAAATTATCATTCAACGGGCGAAACAGGTCGGCTCCGGATCGCAGGCCGCCCCATTCGAGGACATTTCCGTCAACGGAAAAGATATCATCAAGAGAGGTGGTCAGACCCGGGCAGAAACCGCTGTCTTCGTAAAAACTCCCATAATGGGAACCGGGATACCACCTTGCCCAGCGCAGTTGCCTTAAGACGTCCGGAATTCCCGTTATGAAAAGCGTTGCGTCGATAAAATCAGTCGCCGAACCGGTATGATCGACGGCTATATATACCTGATACGAACTGCCGGCAGCGAAGGTTGCCCGTTGTTGTGAAGTCGAGTGAAGTTCCTCCTCCGGAACCGGTGACAGATCTATAATCTTATCGTCGGTTTTCAGGAAGATATGTTTGACCTGCGCCGCTATGAGTTTTTCCTTTTTAAGGGCGGAGAAAAAGAAAGTCTGACCGCCTTCGCGGGACTCTTTGTAAAAGAACTTGGTGTGCGGATCGACCTCCACCACCGGATCGACCGGTTCGCAGCGCATAACGGTAAAGGCGGGCACCGGCCAGCGCATGCTTTCCGGGCATAACGAGCGAATCAGGGAAGCGGTGACAATTTCCCAGACATTGTCGATGCGCCGGTCAATTCTTTCCAACTGATGAGCGTAAAGCTGCATCAGGATTCTGAGGATCGGATCGAGCCGGTCGGGCGAAGCCGGGACTTCCGGATTCCAAGCGCGCAACTCCCGGTGCATATCGGCAAAGATTTTTTCTCTTGATCGGGATTTTTCCACAATGGTCTATCCTGTCCGGTTCCTCAGATTATCAACCCAGATGATAGGTAGCCTCAAATAATTCTTCCCTGTCTCCATCGTGGTAATTTCCGGATACCTTGATGGCTATGCCCAGGGCATGGGAGGAGACGCCGTCCAGACTTAGAAAAGATACGGATACGTTGTAGATCCTCTTTTCATATTTGTTGATGGCGTTTCTCAGGGTGGATCTGACATCGGCCTTGTTGACCGTGTAAAGGTCAGAAAACTCCTTTTCCCAGATGGCGCATCCGTACTCGGGCTCAAACGGCATAATGCCCGGGCGGGAACTCAATATCAGACCGACCGAATATGTCAGCGATTCGTGCAGATTGGCCTTGTCGAGGTAACCATCCTTCAGTACTAACGGTAGCGCCAGATAATCCATAGGCAAGGCTAATTCAGTTGAATCGGGTTACCCGATACGGTAACCGTGGCTCCCTTGATATCGCACTTGGCGGAAGCCTTTGTCTCCAGGTTGGCTCCGGCCTCCGTCTGGAGATTGGTCCCGGATTTTATCTTGAACTCCTGCTGGCTTTCAAGGCTGATATTATTACCCTTGATGCTGATATCGCCTTCGCTTTCGATGCTGATAGTCGGACCGGCGGCATCCAGAACAATCCGGCTTTTATCGTCCTTAGTGATGATGCTGATTTGTTCCCCGCCGTCAGTATCGTTGAGAATAATTTTGTTGCCGCTTCGGGTCAAAAACATCTTGACGCTGTTTTTATCGTCGGCGGTATCGGCGTGCGGGGCGTTTTCCTTGTTGTACAGCGCCCCCAGGGCCACCGGCAGATCGGGACAACCCTGCTCGTATCCCACCAGAACCTCATCGCCTATTTCAGGGAGGCAAAACCATCCCCGATCCTGCCCGGCGTGGGGCGTCATCATTCGCACCCAGGGGGTTTCGTCCGACTCGTTCCAGGGGAACTGGACCTTAATTCTCCCCAGACTTTCGGGGTCGTTGTTGTCGAGAACAACCGCCGTCTGGAGATTAGTCAGTTCTCCCCGGGCGGACCGGCTCTGGGGATAAGCGATATCCAGCGGGGTGCAGGTGAAGCTGTTATGATATGTTCCCGATTCATCAAAAGTATGCTTGACGGAACCAACCCAATAGACGCCGTTAAACTTGCCCATCTTGCTGATTTTAACGCAATGACCGGCGGCAACGGCGGGAACGGTGGAATGACCGGTACAGGTAATCATTCGTCCCAGAGCCCGGCCTTTGTCTCTCTGAAGAATCTTATCCAGCGACTGGGCGTCGGCGACCGCTTTTGGCGAGGTGGAAAACCCGGATTTGGTAAAGACCTCTTTTGATGCGTCCTGCGATATTTTCGACAGCTTGGAAAGCGAGGCCTCCGGCGGCAGCGATTCGGTATCCTGGGAGTAAGTCTTTTTCTGTTCGTAGTTGTACGCCTGTGCGGAGAACTCGCTTGATTCCGTACCCCAGCCTATGGTAAATGAGCCCAGCGTTTCACGCCAGATGAGCTCTTCGACATCCGCTGCGCTTGCCTTTACCACTCGGAATTCTTTGCCGTCATACAGGGCAAAAAGCCCGCTTCCGCTGGCCAGACGGGCGATGAAATCAAAATCGGTTTCCCGATACTGAACGCAGAATTTCAGGCTGCCAGAGGCGGAGTCGATGGTTCCCAGCGTGATCGGGTATTGCCTGAGGATAGACCCGATGATATCGGTGGCGCTTTGGTCGTGGTAAAAAGCGTTATGCCTGGCCCCATCCATGGCGATGGTGGGACTATGGGCCGTGATGGTGGCGACATTCAAAGCGTCAATACTGTTTTCCAGGTCAACCTTGGTGACCACGCCGATAAACTCCGACTGGCGGGAAGCGTCAACCGTTTCGCCCTCCGGCGTTATGGTAAGCGAAAGCGATTTTCCCAGAAACGAGGTATAGGGAACCGACTCGGAAAAATCTCTTTCGGCGGCCGCCTGACCGATTTCGCGAAGGGTGATTTTTAAGACATGGTGGTCATCAATCGACTGATGGAGTTCAAGTTTCGAGATATCGTACTTGATCTCCCTGCCTTCGATGACCAGGGCGCAAACAGCGGGTATTCCGATCCGCTGCGACACTTTATCCAGTTTATCCTTCGCCCCTTCGGCTTTGATGGATCGACCGCCCTTTGGTTTTTCACTACGCATAAGCTTCATAAAGATGCATTAAACAATCTGCCGGGCAGTTGCCCTGCCCGGCAGAAATCAAACGCCTCTCTATTCCTCCCAGCGGTTGTCTATTTCGGCGTCAGCGATCATCAGTCGGTGGCAGGAAATCTCGAAGTATTCACAAACCTGGTCGTCTGCTTTCTCTTTAACGTGCGGGATGGTCTCCGTATACTTCGTGACAAAACCTTCCTCCCACTTGAGCTCTTTCATAGTGGCGTCGTCCGGGTTTTTAAACATAACCGAGCCGGATTTGAAGTTGGTTTTGCTGGAATCCATAGCCCAGCGAGCGATATCGACGTTTTCGTCGGATTCTCTCGTGATTTTAATCAAACCGGCGTGAGCCCGATCTGTGGGACGACCGGTTTCGTCGTTGGCGGTGTACAACTCATAAGAAACAGCATAAACATTTTTGTAGGCTACGCCATCGACTTCAAGAATTGGTCTCCTGGCCATGATTGGCTCTCCTTAAGTAAAATGGTTTATATGGACTGATTTACTTATCCTTAACATTAGTCTGATTGTCGTCATTCCAGGCGGTAAACTCGATATTGAACGTCCGCGCCGGATATTTCGGATTCAGACTGACCTTGATATCGATTTCCTGCCGCTTGCGCATCTCTTCGTCGGCAAAAATATCGACCTTGTAGTCCTGCAGGATATTGTCGCCGCCGGAGATCGCTTTCATGAACTTGTCGATATCGCGGCGCATGGCGTCGACGAACTTCTGGTCGATTACCGTAAAGGTCTGCTTGTTGAGATAATTTCGCAGCGTCTTGTAAACGTAATCGTAAGTGCGGCGAATGGAATAAACGTTGAACGTCTCTTTGCTGAACAGCGTCGCCGCGCCCATCGCCACCGCCGTGCCTTCGAAATTTACCAGCGGATTGACGCCTTTTTCGTTGATCTTGCTGGCATCCGGCTGATTGGCCTTAAAGCGAAGATATTTCGCGTCGGCAATCTTGCCGAACTTGAAACCTGCCATCGGCTGCTGCATGCCGACGGTGATATCGCCCTGATACATTTTGCCCGCTACTGCCGCCGAGGGAGGAATCCACATATCTTCATCCTCGTACTGGTTGGCGTTGCGTGCCAGAAGGTAGTTTGAAAACAGCGAAACGTATTGCTTGTGATTATCGATACCGGCCAGGCTGGCAAAGCTGGGATCATCCAGCATATCCATAACTTCTTCGACCGATTCAAAGTCGGGAAGATCGGTCATGACATGCACCTTGTTGGGCAGGCCCAACAGCCGGGCGAAACTGTCGATATTCTCGACGCTGCCGAGATAACCCGGAACAACCGCCATCGAGAAACAGTCTTTGATACTCCATTCACGGTACAGATCGGCGATAGCCTTGGACAGTTGCTCGAACTTCTCTTTGTCGTCGGGATCGGCCAGTTCTTCGGCGCTGGCATTGACGAAATAGGCATTCACTTTTTCGTCCGGCTCCTGCTGTGCATTGGCAAAGAACTTATCAATGGCCCGGTATGTGGTTTCCATTTCGCGACTGGCCCGGTGAACCTTCTTCATGTTTTTCTCAAGGTTGGCTTCCAGTTTGGTCGCTTCCTCGGTCAGACCCTTGCGAATTCCATCGACGTTTTCGCTTTTGGCCAGGAATTCAATCCAGGCTTTGAGCCGTTGCGACAGCAGTTTGCGCTGGGCCGCAAAATCCTTCTTGGTAAGAAACTCCTTGCGCTGGAAGCTTTTTTTCGGGTCGAGCCATTCCACGCCGCGGACAAGGTCGCCGTCGGCAGATTTGAACGACGGCATCAACGCGGACAGCTTCTTGAAATCGCCGAACGATTCGCCCAGGATGGATGCAAATTCCTCGTCCGATATTTTTTCAACCACCGCCTCCTCTTTTGCTGAGGCTTCGGCGGCTTCTTCTTTTTGCGGCTGTAATTCCTTTTCCTCTTCGCCCATTTATATCACCTCTTTTCTATTCTTCTTCGCCGAGAAGATCAATGTAGTACCTGGCAAGCTTCAGCAGGGCTTCCTTCTTCTCTTTATCAGCCAGAGTCTTTTTCAGGGGGTTGTTTTTCTTGAGTTGCTTCTCCAGATCGTTGAGAATCTCCTTGCCGTAGTATATCTTCTGTAGATGGTCGTTTTTCTCGACCAGTTCCTTGCTGCTGAAATCTTTCATCGCCCTGATTTCGAATTCGCCATTAACCTGTTCGCCTTCGGTCGATTCCATCTCGACCGAAAACGAGGGTCGAAACTTCTCGAATACCTCCTTCATGTTGGTGCATTTGACCGGCGTAACGTCCGCCTCCTCATCGCTGTTCAGCCTTGCGGCATATAGAATCTTGTTGGAGGGGAGCAGTTCCACCGGGATGGAGTCGTCGCGTTTGATTTTTTCCGTGGCACCAAGAATAAACTTCGCCATCTATATCCTCCGGTTATTGAGATTAATTACTTGCCTGTTTGGTGAAAACATAAGCGTCGTCTTTTATGTCTATCAATAAATTATCGCCAGGAGATACCTCTCCTGTGATAATATCGACCGAAAGTCTATTTATAATATCCCTTTCGATGGTCCGCTGAATTGGCCGGGCGCCCAGCTCGATCGTGTAACCGTCCCGAGCCAGTTTTTTTCCGGCTTCAGGACTCAGAGTAGCCTTGATGTTTTGGTCTTTAAGCAATACGGACAATTGCTCGAATTCGAGGCGGGTAATTTTTTCCACCTGCTCTTGGGTGAATGAGTGATATATGATGATATCATTCAGGCGGTTTAGGAATTCGGGGCGGAATTTGGAAAAGAGAAAACCTCGAACCTCTTCCATGTCAATTTCCCGGCCCTCGCGATCGGCATCCAGAATCTTGTCGGCGGCATAGTTGGAAGTGAGTACCACTAAGGAGTTGGAAAAATCGACCGTGCGGCCTTGGCCGTCGGTCAAACGCCCGTCGTCAAGAAGTTGCAGCATGATATTGAAAACATCCGGGTGGGCTTTTTCCACCTCGTCGAAGAGGACGACCGAAAACGGCTTGCGGCGCACGGCTTCGGTGAGGAGGCCGCCTTCCTCGTACCCGACGTATCCCGGCGGAGCGCCGATCATTTTGGCCACCGAATGCGATTCCATGTATTCCGACATATCCAGCCGCACCATGGCATTTTTGTCGTCAAAAAGGAATTCCGCCAGAAGCTTGGGCAGGTAAGTCTTGCCCGTTCCGGTGGGGCCTAAAAACAGGAACGATCCGACTGGCCGGTGGGCCGGTTTCAGCCCCGCACGGGCTTTGCGAATGGCGTTGGCAATTGCCTTGATAGCCTTGTCCTGGCCGATGATCTTGGCTGAAAGAAAAGACTCCATGTTGATCAGCCGGTCTTTTTCGGCGGTCAGCATTTTGGCGACCGGTATGCCGGTACGGCGGGCGACCACGGCGCCTATATCGGCATCGTCGATCTTGTGTTCCAGGGTATCAACGACTGATTTCAGTTCATTGAAGCGATTGATCTTTTCTTTGAATTCCCGTTTGAGATCATTGAGGTTTATCGTCTTGTCATTCATGCCGTTTTTCCTCCGGTAGCCTCAAGGCGATAACCCCAGTACCCCTGCAGTATATCCAGATGGCGCGAAAATTCATCATAGGCGGTTTGCAGTTGTTGGAAATCCTGATGCTCTTTTTCAGGGTCTTTTCCCCGGCACGCTTTAACCAGTTCCTCGACGTGCGAAATCTGTTTTTCCAGTTCGGGAATAAGGCTTTTGGCAAATTCTTCCTTGACGCCGAATTCCGACCCGGCTTCATCGATTATATCCAGAGCCACGTCGGGGAGGTTTCTTTCGCTGAGATACCTCTGGGCGAATTTGACAGAGCCGGTCAGGGCTTCCGGCGTATAGGTGATCTTGTGATGCTCTTCGTATTTGGCGATGACGCCTTTGACAATGCGGACGGCGTTTTCATAGTTGGGTTCTTCGACCTTGATTTTTTCGAACCGCCTTTCCAGCGCCTTGTCTTTTTCGAGATGCTTGGTGTATTCTTCTTCGGTGGTGGCGCCCATCAGGCGAACCTGGCCCCGCGCCAGCGGCGGCTTCAACAGGTTGGCGGCGTCATTTCCGCCGGCGGAGCCGACAATCGTGTGAACTTCGTCTACGAACAGGATAATCTTTCCCGCTGATTTGATGACTTCGCTGATGAGGCTTTTAAATCTTTCTTCGAATTCGCCTTTATATTTGGCCCCGGCCACCATTGCGCCCATATCCACTTCCATAACCTTAACGTCCAGGAGCGCTTTGGGTACCTGGCCGTCCACGACCGCCTGCGCGAATCCTTCCACAATGGCGGTTTTGCCGACGCCGGGCCCGCCCAGCAAAACCGGGCTGTTTTTCCGACGGCGCAGAAGAATCTGAATCGCCTGCTGAATTTCCTTGTCTCTGCCGATGACCGGGTCAAACTCCCCGGCGGCCGCCTGATTGGTCAGGTCGATACAGTAACGCAGGGTGCCGGCCACCTTTTTTTCGCCTTCGATAGCCTCCTCGCCAACCGATATACGGGTCGTGGGGGAGGTGATCTCTTCAACCGATTTACTCTCGGCTATGGCGCGATATATATCTTCTTTTGTGATATCGATCTTATCTCGCAGGTACGGCGAAATCTGTGACTTGGGATCGAAGATGGCGATAAAGATATGTTCCGGCTCGACCAGGGCGTCATATAGTTTGGCTTTCTCATCAATGGCCTGGGTAAAGACCTCCTGCATGGCCGGGGAGACGGTCAAATTTTCCCGCGCCGAGGATCGGCTGGATTGCCGCTTGAGAAACTCTTCAACAACCGACTCGATAAAAACCGGGTTTTTGCCGAGCTGGTTTAGAATTGACTCGACTTTTGATCCCTCGTGCCGTACGGTGGCAATTAAAAGATGCTCGATTTCGATCTCGGAATGTTTGAAACTTGCCGCGACTTCCCTGGCGCTTTTAATAACCGCCCGGGAGTCTGAAGAATAACTGGCTATATCCATATTTGCCTGCCACGGTCCTTATTTGTCGTCATAACTCTTTATTGTAAACCCGCTTCTTACTATTGTCAAGAGCTTTATTTTGGCCTCTTTTCGACTTCTCCGATTCACTTTTTGTCAGCATCATTGATCGCCGTTTTTTCATATTTTTTTTTCGATTTTAAGCGCGCCTTACGGCAAAAGATAATCGTGTTTTCGATATATAACTCATGCCGTAAGCTCGATTCTATTCTACCGGCGGCTCCGATGGAAATCCCTCGATGGTAAGATAGGGGGGGCGGGGGGTTTTCCAGGTAACCCCGAATTGCTCCTCACAGAAAGCCTCAACACGGGCGTACCCACTGTCATCAGAAACGGCATTGTCATAAAGAAATGGCTTATCGGGAAAAACATAACTCAACGCAGCCATGATGTCTACCCTTACGGATCGCAGTGAAACCATTGGCATTTCTATAATGAGATTGGTGCGCATCTCGCCGGCAAGCGCATATAAGGCCGGCTGGGTACCTATAAACCCGAGATCGCGAGCCAGAGCTGCTTTCTGCTCCGGATTGGTTGTGCCGAGAAACTCCGTGATGAACTTTTGCTCCATTTTGGAATCGCCGAGAGCCGCTCCGGCGATGGACGTTTCTCTTATATCAATCCAGTCGGGAGATTGCATAAGTTCATTAATAAACGGCACTGCCTCCTGTGGTTTTGCCTTGGCGAGAACCAGCAACCCGGTTCCATCGGGCCATTGCTTGATATTTTCCGTTAGCGTGGCGCCGTGCTCCTTGAGCAGAGCCGATGGAACCGACCGGAGCAGCGCCTCAAGGGAATAGTCCCTGACTGTTCCCGGGCGGGCAAGCCCCGAATCTATCAGTATCGCCAGAATCGTCCGGTTCCGAATGATATTGCCGCCCTTGGAGTGTAACGGGTCTGTCTGTTTTCCAATCGCAACAAGTACTTTGACGAGCTGTTCTCTGACTGTTTCAGGTTCAGTGTGCAAAGCTTCTTTAAGCAACTCCAGTGCTTTTGGATCGGGGTGCCCGTTGACCACGTATGCATCGACCGAACCCCGGAACTGTTCTCCCTGCCTGAATCGTTCGAGCTGTTTTGCTATCTGTTCCAAACGCTGTACCTCCTCCTTTGATTTTTCCTGTCTAATGCATCCTGAATCTGTCAGAATAATAAGAGCGATGCACAGAAGGCCGATATATGTCGCGGCATATAAATGGCGTATCATCGGCTAACCTTCTGCCACTGGTTTTCATTTCCACTTTCGTACTTTTTTGGCAATTCCTTGTATCGGATTTTAGTGTCCGTCCGTCCGATGGAATAATGCATAAGATTATTCGAAGAGTTAACATCCAGCCAATTCATGAGCGCGTGGCCGCATTCATGCCCCATGGTTTGCCGTACTTTGGCCTCGGTTTTACTTTGCTCGGCCACATAGATCGGGTTGCCGCTAAGACCGCTCAGCGGCCATATAAGACCTTCACTGGTTGTGTGTGCGTGAGTTAACCCCGAACTGATAGTCACATTAGTTCCGGACTTGCTGGCAACAGTAATTGTCTCTTCATTGGCTCCGGTGCCGAGCTTATAAGAATTACCCGTTATGATGTATCGCATGTAGCTGGTATAGGACGTTTTCAGATGAATGGTTGTATCTCCGACAGCGGCTGCAGTTTTGAGATAGAATATCCAGGCCAGGTCTTTGACAATCACGATTTTTTGACCGCTCGGATTAAATGCGGCCCGAATAGCGCTCACTTCCTGCGACGTGGCTCCCGGCTCGATATCCAGTTTGCCGTTGCCATTCAAATCGTACTGGACATCAATGGCGACCCCGGTCGAGCTGTGGTCGGTCAGATTAATCGTCCCCACGGGTACTTTATACCAGGCGTTGATGGCCCTCTCGGCAGCTTCGACATCGAGGTTGGGGCGTGTAAGCGTTGTCCCGGATGACCTGCTGTCGTAAATTTTCGCCACGGTTGCCGTGACCGATTTTTCCTTGTACACGTTTACCTTCAGTCTGGCGCACACGGGCCCGGTATCTCTCGTGGCTCTGGCGAGGATATTTGTTTCATTTTTATCTTTCGCCTTCCCGTTTATCGTGAGATCAAAAGCGGCTCCAGGGCCGGCTGGGGCCGTCGCCTCCGCGATTGACGTATCATCGCTGGTAAAACGAAGCGCGGTGCCAGTGGCTCCGCCGGTTATCGTCACCCGCACTGTCGTCGTGCCATTTTTCTTGACTGACGTGTGATGGTGTATGCCGGCGGCGTTATCCATGTTGTCATAGCCATAACTCTGGGTTGATGTTTCGGAAAAAACGACCCGAATAACGCTGAGCCGTGTCGTAACCGGCGGCAGGGCGCTTCTGCCGTCAGGCGTAAATATTAGTTGCACTTCTTCGGCATTGGCCGCCGGGCTGACATTCGTACGCCCGATAATCCGTACCGACTGGGCGTTTGCGTTTTCCAGCCTGATTCTGGTGCTGGACGTACTCCATAGATAACTACCCGAAGCATTGTCGCGATGTATCCCTTTCAATTCTATGCTCTCGGAAACCGGTACTACCGTATCCGGGTCGGATGTTCCATCGGAGGCTCGAATACGCACCGGATGGGGCGTCGTCCTGGTAACCACGGCCGCCCGGCCACTTGGTACCGAAGTTCCTTTAGGGGGGGGTGCAGATTCGCCGGTCATTAGTCTCCTTTCTGATCGCCTATGGAAAAATCCGCCTCGTCTTCAGAGTCGGGGAATTCGACGAAGACTTTTCCCGGAGGAATGTCCTCTTCTCGGGCCTGTCCATTATTATCCAGTTTCCCTTTTCTGGTATTGCCGTCTGGGAGGCGAAGAATATATTTTTCGTTGGGTATCGGATTACCTTGGCCGTCAATCAATTCAACATCAATCCAATCCTTGAATAGAAGCAGTCCCGACTCCTGACCTCTGCCGAGCTCCAGATCGTCGAATTTGATGGTGAAAAAATATTCCGGCGGATTATAATGTCTTCCGTACCGCTTAAGCTCTTCTTCGGTCGGGACTTCATCGGTATCTTCGTGATACTCGTATTCCCATTTAACTTCGACTTTACCGTCTTTAACAACCGCCGGAAGTTCGTTGATACGGTCGTGCGCTCCGTCCTGATCGTACTCGTGGATAATCAGCTTTACTTCGGTATAATCGCGAACCTCTTCCAATTCAGCCGACAGCGTAACTATATCGCCTCTTCGAGCCTCGGGGGCGTTCCAGCCGATCTTTTTGATTTTCGGAACCGGCAGGACCGGAATTCTTTCCGATTTCCCTTCGAGATTGTTTTTTGGAAGTTTGACCTCGAAATAGATTTTATCGCCGATTTTGATATCTTCCGGAAGGTCAAACTCGCCGACGTACACATTGCTGTATATTTCGCCGCTTACCTTGCCTAATTTTTCGCCTTCTTCGCTTTTGCCCTTGATCTTTATTTTGGCGCCGTTGCCGACCAGCGCCGTTTGTATATTAAAGCGGGTCTTTTGCCCGGCATAGGCGCATCCGGAGTTCCAGCAGGCGCTGATTAAATAGGAATCGAGTTCGATTTCGTGTTCTTCGTCGGTTCCCTTGTTAAATTTCAGCTCAGGCATTACTCTTCTTCCAGGGGCTCATAGGTACCCGGCAGGATTGCCTCGATAGTGTCGCCAAGTTGCGTCCCGACCGTTTTGAGCGTCCTTTTTGAAAAACCGGCCGAGAAAGTAAATCCCAGGTCATCTTTGATGACGAAAACGTATTTCATAAATGTGGCCTGCCCATCGCCCTGCGCCCATTTATAGACGAATTCATAGGCGGCGTTGCCGCCCTTGATCGTAACATCTTCGTCTTTGAGAACCTCGATGCTGTCCATGTTTGACGTAATCGGGTTGGTTTTCTCCCTTGCGAAGCTGACGATATCCTTATGCTGCAGATGCCGGTCAACAACCAGCATCAGGCTGTGCCCGAGGCCGCCTTCTTCGGGCCCCCGGAATATATGAACGGTTTGATCCTCCCAGCCTTTGGGAAGGTCTATCCTGAATCTGTTTTGGCCGGACACGACATCTGTCTCCATTGATTAAAATTGTCGTTTTCTGCTATTTATATTTCTCAAGGAATTTCCGATCCAAAAATTTCCGATCCCACCGGGAACCATCGCCGCCGAGATACGGTTGAAGTTTGACCAACTGGTAATTTTTCCAGTACCGCCACGCCAGTTTGACGTCTTTTTTCCCCGCTTCCGGCACGCACCCCGTAATTTCCCCCCGGCCAATACTGATCTGTACCGTCATATCCATGGCGACCGGTTTTAATATGACCCCCCTGTTAATCTCGACGTGCGGAACGCCCTCTTCCTTCTCGAGAGACGATCGAACCTGCGACTCCTCCTTGATGGCAAAAGGTCTTATGCCGTGGTAAACTTTACCCTTCCGGGCATAATTCAATTCGGCGATGGCGCAGATATTGAACTTGCGATATTTACGGGGAATGTAGTCGTCTTTCCTTATCTTTCGAGTAGTCGTGCTGTAGCCGGGGCCCTTGACGTCGCCGTAATCGGTTCTGACAACCTGGAAGGAAACCGGCACTCCAAGCCGGATATTGTCTTTGAAAATTACCACTACCCGGACCGGAGTCTCGGTGTCGATTTCGTCGTCGTTGCCGAAATCGCTCCAATCGGAAACATCGGTGATATCGACGCCGTGCTTTTTGGTTCTATAGAAGCCGGCTGTCGCAAATTGCCAGAAAACGGCCTCGATCTGATCTTCATCGACACCGCCGTAATCGACCGACAGCCATTTGGCCAGTTCCACTATATCATCATGCTCGCTGTGATGGATTGGGAAATATCTATGGAAATTGACTTCCCACCAGTTGGAGAGATCATCGGGCTTCTTAAGGCTGATAACTTGGTCCCGGTTTTCCTGATCCTCTTCGAGGTGGTAGTACGTTACCCAGTTTTCCAGAAGGTATTCGTTCTTAACCCAGAATGGCCGCAGAATCAGATTGTCGATATATCCTTTAATGTCATATCCGCCGTCTTTGACTTTGGCAGTTACGTTTTTTTCGAAGTTATCTTCCGGCTCTTCGGGCGAGCCGCATTCGTCGATCAGTTCCAACAGACCGTATAGTACTTTGGACCGAAGCAGAAAGTCTGCGTACCGGGTGTGATACCATTCGTGAGCGACATCACGACCGATAAGGCGATGCTTGAGTTCATGCCAATTGGATACCTTGCAAAAAGTAAAATGCATGAACTCCTTGATTTCCCGCATGGTTGACGACCAGTACTGATCGACCTCGCTCTCATCGAGCGTTTCGAGCCCGGTTTTGACAACTTCGACCGCTTTACCCACATTCTCGGCGTTTTTACCGAGGGATGCCAGCCATCCGCCGGGAAAGGCAAAACCGATCAGAAGCGAGGAAACCGCCCAGGTAAACTCCACCCCGGCCATGAGGGCGTCGCCGCCTGCTTGATCGGAGGCCTGCTTGAGAATTTCCATCTGTTTCAACTCCGAACGGTTGAAGGTGGGATCATCGAACTGGCGGAAAATGCCGTTTTCCATATGATTTAAGTGACCCCGCATAAAATCGGTCAGAACTTCCAGCGATTTCTTTTCTTTCTGGGTAGCGTTATATAGATTGCCCGCTTTTTCGAAGCAATCCATTGCCTCAAATACCTTGCCTACCAACTCGACTGGCTTGGTGACCTTGTCGAATCCTTCCTGCCATTCCTTAAGGCCGAGCTTTGAGCAGGCGGCATCTTCGAGCGCATCGGGCAGGTCGGCCAGTTTTGCCTCTTCGATGGCATCCTGCATTTTTTTGAAATTCGAAGTTCCCCAGACATCGCCGAAGATATCTTTGACGTTTTTAACCGCCTTGAAGTATTTATTGTCGAGCTTTATGGCGCTGAACATGCCGGAAACGCCGTCATGGATCGATTTGAGTTGGTTGACGATCATTTTGAACTGGCCGACCGGCTCTTTGCTGTCCCGTGTAATTATTCCTTTGAGAAGCTGGAGGATATTATCGGCGTAAATATGGCTGAAATTATGCAGTAATGCTTCTTCGAGAGTATAGGCGTCGCCGATTAAAAACTCGAACTGGAAATGCTGTTTGGCGTCCTTTAGCAAAACCGGGCTGGCGGCTTCGGTGGTTTTTTTGGCGTCGATATTTTCAAATTGGAAATCGATGTTCACACGGTGGAAAATTTGCCCTAATTCGTTGCCGTCATACGGAACGGCGAGTACATACTGGCCGGGCTGGATAGTCCGCTGGGGAAAACCGCAGATCCACGAATCCTCGCCTTCCATTTTGCGGACAGGCTCTGATTCGTAAAGAGTTTCAAAGTAGCGGGTCCCCGATTCGTATTGGGGAACCGGATTCATCAGTTCGCAACGGCCTTTATAATGATCGCTGTGGAAAACGACAAAAACCAGACGGATCGTCTCCGGCGGGCGAGCCTCGATTATGCGACTCTGAGCTTTTAATCGACCCGCTTTTTTTCGTGTTTGACCGGCCACTCAATCAAGCCCTTTTAAGATCGCTGTCGGATTCTGGGAATTCGACATCCCACGGGCCGGGCGGGACATTTTCGATTTTCGTGTAACCGTTGTCGTCAAGAGTTCCTTCCCTGATCTCGCCGTTAGGCAAAAATACCCGGTATTTGGCGTTTTTGGCCGGTTTGCCGTATTCATCTTTGAAGGTGATTTCAATGTAGTCTTTGTATTCAAGAATGGCGGAGCGAGCCTGACAGGGGCCGACTTTAACCGTGAAGTAGAATTTGGGCGCATAGTATCGGTCAAGCTTATCCTGTACCTTCCGGGCGTCTGCTTCTTCCTCCGGCCAATCGTATTGCCACTCGGCTTCGGCCTTGCCGCCGCTGAGTTCGATATCGCTCTTTGTGGCGATTTTTTTGTCAGCTTGGTTGATATCTCGCTCCCAGACTTCAAATTTTACTTTCTCGCCGTCATCGAATCCGACCGTTTCGATCTGCATTTTCACCTTTTCGCCGTTGCGTGCTTCCCGCGCCGACCAGGCCGCATTGGTGATAGTCCTCAAGGATATCTCGTGATCGCCTTCCTCAAGGCCGCCCTTTTTAATTTGCCCGGTGAGAGTCCCTTCCACCTGTTTATTATCCGGCGTTTTGATTGAGTATTTCAATCCGGTAATCGGCTTACCTCCCTTGTCCACGAATTTCGCATCAAGGTAATGCCCCTCTTTGGCTTCCACGGAAGTCGTTTCAGCTTTGACCTCGCCTTCCCCTCCGCTTCCGGAACCGCTCCCTCCGCCGCCGTTACCGATGAGAACATTGGGACTGCCCATCATAATCTGGCCCTTGTTTGACGGCGGTTTTTGGAAAGGGCCGCCCTGTGGAATGTGGCTTGGAGTATTTGTGGCGGTGCTGTTTACCGTGGCTGCCGGTTGGCCCATGATTTTTACCGAAGAACTCAAACCTCCGTCGATTGTCCCCATAAACGGATGCGGAATCGGCGTCGGCACCGGCCCGCCCGGAGAAGGCACCATAATAATATGCGTATCAACCGCGATAATTTTGTCTCCCTGCTTGGCGGCAGGAAGGCCGTTTATCAAGACAGTACCGGTCGCCATCACCGTACCGACCGGCAAATCGACCGGGTCATTGCAGGTAAGAGCCTTGTCTGTCGCTCTCGCAGCAGGTTTTCCCATATCTCATCCAGAGGTTTAACAGATTTATAATTCTTATCTTATATTATATCGCCATATCAGCCAAGTCAATAAATAGTTCACACACATTTATATACGCCAAAAAAGATAATCCTATGATTAAAAAAAACTTGCGGTATGTTCCGGCGTTTCCATAGATTACATATCGTAACTTTTTGTGGAGCAATTGATGCCCGACGACAATGATACCAAACCGTCAGGTGAATACGAATCGCCGAAAGGTCCCGACCCGCTGGGAATAATCGGCTGGTCTATCGGCGGAAAATACAAGATTACCTCCTATATCGGCGGAGGCGGTTTTGGCGAAGTCTATGCCGGGTATAACGAAAATCTCACCGCACAACGTCTCGTAATCAAGTTTTTCAAGCGCGTTCAGGAGCGCGAGAAATTCGATAAAGAAGCCAAAATACTCTGCCTGCTGGATCACCCCAATATTTCCCGGGTTATCGATTACCTGCCCGACGAAGGCGCTGTGGTCGTCGCCCTTATTGACGGTAAAGACGGCAAGCGTATCCTTAAAGAATCGGGAGCGCTGGTGGAGAAGATGTTCCTTAATGTCGCCCGATCATTAACCGACGCCATGGCCTATGCGCACAGCAGGAAGATCGCCCACCGCGATATCAAGCCGGACAATATCATTGTTGACAAGAATGATCACGTCTATATAATCGATTTCGGCATAGCCAAGGAGATGGGCGGCGAGGCCACTCGAACCGGTTATCAGGCGCTGACGCCGATGATTGCGGCTCCCGAACGGCAGCAGGGAGGACGGGATTATAACCCCTTCATAAGCGACATCTACGAAATCGGCGTTACCCTTTTTAACTTTGCCACCAATTCCCTGCCTTATCGCAATCCGGTCAATCCGAACGTCTCGGAATGGGGTGGCGAGGTGGCCGAGAAGCTTTCGCCGGAACTGAGAGTGATTCTTAGGAAAGCGACGCATCCCGACCCAAAGAGAAGGTATCAGACGGCCGCTGAGATGGCCGGGGAATTCAAAAACCTGACTCGCGTTTATGGCGGTCGTAAAGCCCGCAAACGGCCTGCCCTGACAGTGGCGGCCGTAATCATTGTGATAGCGGCTGTCGGGATTTTTTTAGGTCGGCATCAATTGAGCGGCTTATGGCGGGATTTGTTACCCACGAAACAGGTGTCGAGCAAGGTCAGGTCGGAAGCCGAAAAGCCAAAGGAACCTGAAAAACTATCCCTGAAAGATACCGTTTCCGTTGAAAAGGTGGAGCCGCCCGAGGAAAAGGCTGTCGTGGAAAAAGTAAAAGAAAAGCCAAAGCCAAAAGCGACGGTCGAAACGCAGAAACCGGCCGCCAAAGAAGAGATAACAACCGCCGAAAAGACACCGGCGGAAGAAAAGAAGGAAATTGTAAAGCAACCTGAGAAGGAAAAGCAGATACCCCCGCCGCCTCCACCAATGTCAAAAATGCTGATTCAGGTCATCCCCGACAAAGATATCTCGATGTGGGTTGACGCTACCCATAGGCAATCCGGTCAGTCGTTCAAGATCAAACCGGGGCGGCATGAACTGACCATTGTTCATCCAGATTACCCGGTCTATCGGAAGAAGGTCAGCGTAGGAGATGATCCGGCTGACGTGAGGGTTGATTTTGAGAAGGAATTCGCCGCCGCCGGTTCTGTAGGTATTCAGTTGGCTCTCTCTCCGCCATCGGATAATCATATGCTTGAGTTATTACTGAATGGCCGCAAGAAGACCATAACCCGCTTTCCTGTCTTTGGTATGGAGAAATTGGCCGGTGAGTGGCAGGTTGAGTTAGACCTGATACCGATTGATCCTTCGTCAAAGAGCAGTGCTCAGGTAGATTCCTGCGTTACCTTTCCGTACGGCGGGGGTTCGCGTTTTGTGCTCAAGGGTGGCAAAGGGATAATAAGAATGCAGTCCGACCGGGGAGAAAAATTAACCTCGGTTCCCGTGGTGATATTCTGGTCGGATAAATAGATTTATGTAAAGGAGGTCTCATGCAAAGAAACAACCTCATTTTTCGGGCCGCGGCGGTTATGCTGCTGACCTGTTTTATGCAGTTTGCGGTGTTGCCGGCCACTTCGTTTGCCCAGACGCCCGAATGTACTTATGATCGCAGCAGCCCGACTCTGGAAAGCGCCAGGATAAGCTTCAAATCGCTCAACTATTACTGCGCGGAAAAGGAGATCGAAGATTTCCTCAAACTGGAAACAATCGGTATCGAACAGAGAGCGGACGCTCATGTGCTCCTGGCCGCGGTCTATTACGCCAAGGTCAAGAACCAGAGCGAAAAGCGTAGTCGCGTGGTCGAACAGTTCAAGCAGGCTTTCAGGGCTTTTCGCGAATGGCGCGGCGAACTGGATATCAGCTCCACTGAGTTTATCGGCATGATGAATGAAGCTCAGGCCCAGGTTGACCGGGAACTGAAGGAACTGGAGGAACAGGAAGAGGCAAAGACAGAAGCTATCGAACCTCAGGCACCTGCCGAGCAGGAGCCTGAACCTGCCTATGTTGCCGAGGAAGTACCGTCTGAAAAAGAAGGAAAAGCCTGGTACAAGCAATGGTGGGCGATAGGTCTTGGCGTGGGGCTGGTGGCCGGTGTCGTGGTTATTGCCGCAGGAGGCGGAGATGATGACGGCGGCGGTACGGTGAATGAACCGTTGCCGAACTTCCCCGACACTCCTTCAAAGAAAAAGTAGGTGTCCGGGACAGGCCTTTGACAGGGGCTAAATACAGGATGAAAGGTAAAGTAAAAATAAATCCCGAAAGGAGCATTAGGATGAAAAATAGTGTTAACGTAACGCTTTTGTTTGCGCTGGCAATATTACTGGTGATGGCTATGAGTGCCGCCGCGCAGGCGCCCAACTCAATAATTTACCAGGGACGGTTGACCGATGCCGACGGCAATGCCATCACTGATTCGACCGACGTCAAGTTTGAAATATTCGCGGCCCTGACCGGCGGCAGCAATATCTACAACATCACCCAAAAAGTCGGGCCGGATGGTAACGGCGTTTTCACGGTTGAGCTGACCGGCGTCACCTCCACGGTTCTGAATGGATCAAAGCGTTATCTTCAGTTGACGGTGGGAACGGATGTTTTAAGCCCCCGTCAGCTTCTGACTTCCGCGCCGTATGCCTATTCCGCTGAGTATGCCGACAATATTCCAGATAATTCGGTAACAACTTCAAAAATCGCCGCCAGCGGGGTGACCAACAGCGATATTGCAAGCAACGCCGTTACAGGCGCAAAGGTTTCCAATGGTAGTCTTACTGACGCTGATATTCTCGACGAGCCGGGGTTGGCGTTCAATGCATCCGAACCGGGAAATACATATCGAAACATGCCGTCATTGACAGAACCGATAGACTCAATAACGATTACGGTGCCGGCTGCCGGGTACATTTATGTTTGGGCTCACGCCACCTTCAGGATTTCTCATACGAATGGGATTAAGGATGAAGTCCATCTTCAGGTTTCGCCGGTTCGCGGAATTATAGACTATGGTGATTTCGGCTTTGGCTTCGTCGTCTTGCCGAACGTGGTTGCGACAGGAGATTATATCTATCCGGTCAATGTTCACAGGGCCTTTTATGTTAGTTCATCCGGGGCCTATAAATATTATGCGAATAGCAGGATGTTCTCTGGTGCCGACGCCGATGATGATTTTTTTAATCTTCAGATAACGGCTTTTTATTTTCCGACTGCATACGGAACGGTTGATCAGCCAACCAAAAGCAGTGGCGGGAATGACAATCTATTGCCCACCGGGGTAGCAAGCCCTGAT
Organism: uncultured Ignavibacteriales bacterium; assembly: GCA_964611355.1. Classification (GTDB taxonomy): domain Bacteria; phylum Zixibacteria; class MSB-5A5; order GN15; family JAAZOE01; genus CAZSYD01. The sequence goes on from CAZSYD010000002.1 coordinate 86,478, forward strand.
GAGGACAAATAGGCGAATATCAGTAGCCTTATGACGTTCGAAAAGAGGTCATTTATGAGTCGATATGAGCAAAGAAAATTTGAACCAGGAGTAATGGCATGATATTAAATAGATTCATTCCACCTGTTTTGGCATTGGTCCTGATGTTCTGTTTCGGCATTGCTTCCGCACAGATGTCGGGTTCCGGCAATGCCATAACGGCCGGAGGTCCGGTCGGCGGCGGCGGATCGTCATCTTCGTCGAATTATGCCGTTGCGGGCGCAGTACCTCTGATGGGAACAGGAGTATCTGCCGGCAGTTCATATGCTATTGCCGGCGGTGCGGCCGCTTTGTATTCCGGCGTCGCCGCGTTCATGGCTACTTACGCTGGCAGTGCCGTCGATACGGTTACGGTCGTCAACCGTACATTGCAGGTTGCCTTCAGCGGCGGTGAGGGCACGGCCTCGGGAACGATTTATTATCGTCAGGGTGGAGCCACCATATATCAATCAGCCGCCATGACCGCCGGTACGGATGATACCCTGGAATACGGTCTCTCATCCGGCCTTTTGACGGTGCGCGGTTTGGAGTTTTACTTCGTAATCACTCGCGGCACGTCTTCGACCAATGAAGGAAGTGCTTCTTCGCCGTATATTTTTGTCACCAGCCTTGACAATAACCAGGGTCAGAGGCCGTCGGCCATGCCGGATGCCCAGTACCGGATTGTCGGCTTGCCGGTAGATCCTTCGTCCGGTTCGGTGACGGCCGTTTTCCCCGATGATCTTGGCTCCCCTGATCCGGTGCAATGGCGGCTGGGCAGCTATAGTCCTTCGCTTGATTCTGTTATAGAATATCCCAACGCCGCCTCTGTTGCGCCCGGCCGGGGATACTGGCTGATTGCGCGCGGCAGTAAGAAGTACGGCTCCGCCGGAACGTCCATACGACCGAACCGATCCTATGGCGGGAACGATTATTACGAGCTCGCTCTTGATTCTGGCTGGAACCAGCTTGCCAACCCGCTGCCGTTTGACGTTTCGTGGTCGGATATATTATTTGACGATGACGGGAGCGTATTGACCGATCATCCTGTCCTGGTTCTGGATGACTCCGCTTACTATTATAATGGTTCGGCCTATCAGACCGTTCAGACCATAAATGCCTGGGAAGGCGTTTTTGTGCTAATCAAGAAACAAAACGTCAAGGCTCTTGTGCCGTACCATGAAGGTAGCAAAGGACCGGTCAAACCGCTAAAACGGCTGGCGGAAAACCCCTCGTTTGACAATTGGAGTGTCCACCTCCGGCTGGAAGCAAACGGCCTGACAGATGACGGCAACGTCATCGGCGTGCGCGAAGACGCCTTACGCGGCGCGGATAGATATGACTTCGCCGAACCGCCCCCCGCGCCGGGTGCGCCGCGTCTGGCGTTTCGACTGCCGGGAGAGGCGACCTATCCCCGCCGGACGGATTATCGACCGCCTTATGCGGACGGCGCCACCTGGGATATTGAGTTCTCAAAGGTTCCGGGGCGGTCTCTTACCGCTGTCGGCCTTGATCAAGTGCCGGAGGGAATGGAAACCTGGCTTTTCCTTGACGCCGCCGCCGCTATCCGGCTCACCGAAGGCAATGAGGTAAGATTGCCTGATAATGTAACGACGGCGCGGTTGATTATCAGCAATAAAGAATATTTGTCCGATGAAGCCCATCTGACGCTTCCCCTTGAATATGCTTTGAACCAGAACTATCCCAATCCGTTCAATGCCGGAACCAGCATACGCTTTGCCGTCAGAGAACCCGGATACGTCAGCCTCGCGGTTTACAACGTAATCGGCCAGAGGATCAGATCACTGGTCGGCGGCGAGATGGGAGCCGGTGAATATACCGTCACATGGAACGGCAGCGAAGATGACGGCAGCGAGGTTGCCAGCGGTATATATTTCTATCGAATGTCAGCCGGCGATTTTGTCCAATGCCGGAAGATGATTCTGCTTAAGTAGGCTGTGTCGCATGAGGACAACGTTTGAATAGCGTTTGATGTGTGATAGAAAGAGGGAGAATGAGCATCCTGCTGTTCTTCCTCTTTTACCTTGTTGCTTTTGTACTGGAAATAACAGAAGGAGGATTAAGATGAAGAGGATGATTTCGTACGGCGTCCTGCTTGCTTTTGGCGTTGTTGCCGTCTTTGGGTTGGTGTCGCCGATCCACGCGGATTCATTTATCAAGCAGGTGACCCATACCGGCGCGATGAAGATTATGGGCAAGGATCAACCGGCAAAGGACGATACTTCTATGATCTGGCTGGCCAAGGACAAAGCCTGCATGATAATGCCCGACGATCATGCCGTCATTATCCGGTCCGACGAAGGCTTCGTTTATATGGTTGACCATGGCAAAAAATCGTATGCCAAGATACCGCTGTCGGTATTGGCCAATCCCGAACAGATGATGGGCGCCAAAGACGAAGAAGAAGCGCAGGCCATGGCGGCCATGATGAAGAGTATGTCCGCCAAAGTGACTATTACGCCAACTGAGGAAACGAAGAAAATCCGGGGTTGGAATGCCAAGAAATATATCGTCGAGATAAAGATGCAGATGGGTTCCGTCAAATCCGAATTGTGGGCGTCGGAAGAAGTCAATATCGATGTCGAACTTTTTCGCTCGGTGACCAACGCCGTGAAGTCTTTTATGCCCGGCTATTCGGACGTTATGAAAGAGATGAAGAAAATCAAGGGAATAGCGGTTTTAAGCGATGACGAATCTCAGATGATGGGCGTCGCCGTTAAGACAAGAACAGAGCTTTTGGAATGTAGCAAAAAAGATGCGCCGGCCGGTATATACGATGCTCCGAAGGGATATGAGGAAGAGGACACGTCCGATATGACGGGAAAACGGTAAGGTCCTCTCCATAAAACGCTTTGGTATTATAACTGGAGGTTGGTATGAATAGGATTGCGGTCATCCGGGGGATATTGTGCGGGTTAATATGTTTGGTATTCCTGTGCAGCGTCGCCCTGGCTGACATGAACGAGACCGTTGCTTATCAGGGGAATAAAGCTCGTATAGTAGTCGGCAAGATCAAGGACAAGGCCCACGATTGTTCATGGGAAATGGCCCAGGCGGTCGGCGAAATGCTTTCCACCGCCCTGACCAACAGCGGCCGATTTATTGTCCTTGCCAGTCAGGAAGAAGTTGACGAACTGATCGAAGAAATCGATTTCGGGCAGTCCGGTTACGCCGAAGAGGGAAGAGGTCCGGACAAGGGTTTGATGGAAGGGGCCGACATCCTGGTTACCGGCGCCGTTACCGGTTTTGAACCGAATGCGGGCGGCACCGGCGGCGGACTGGGCGGTCTCAAGAAGAAAGCGTTCGGCGCCTTTGGAGCAAAGAAGAAAAGCGCCAAGATACTGTTGGATATCAAACTGGTTGATATCCGCACCCGCCGGATCATCAAGGCCTTATCCCTTGAAGGGAAATCAACGAGTTGGAAAGTCGGCGGCATCGGCGGCGGATGGACCAAGGATATTGCGCTTGTTGGAGCATTGGGAACGTATTCCAACGAACCGATGGAAAAGGCGGTCAGAAACCTGCTGGCCAAAACGACTGAAAAAATATCGAAAGAAGTTCCCGACGAGTACTTCAGGTACAAGGGCGGCGGACAATATACAACGGAATACGCCACACCGGGGGCCGCTTCTTCAACCGGTCAACCGGCCGCGGCGTCGCCGGCTGTCTCCGGCGCATCTGCCGTTCCCGCGGCTCCGGTTGCCGAGGATATGACTCTTTACACGAAATATGATTTTGTCCCCGGTAACAGGGTTATTTTCTACGATGATATGAGAAATGAAGAAGAAGCGGAGTTTCCATATCGCTGGAATCTTGACCGAGGTGTCTTCGAGGTTGTCCGGTTCGGCAATGAGTTCTGGATTATGTGCACCAATATTGGTTCCGTGCGACCGAAAATGCCCGATGGTCCTTTGCCCCTGAAATACACCGTGGAACTGGAGTATTACGATAATGGCCCTGACAAAAGCGGCAATCATTTCCGCATTTACTGGGTGAATAGTGATGGCCGAAATATCGGGTACCTTAGGTTACGTGGTAACGGCAGGACCTCACTGGAAATTCTCGGGAAGATCCTGGCTGATAAAACTCTGCCCCAAATACCCGGAAGGGGCGTCCATACCCTGCGAATTATGGCCACCGATCGCTCGATAAAGTGCTTCGTTGACAGGGAACGGGTGGCCAACGTGCCCAGGGTCGAAAACTTCAATCCGGTCGGTTTTCGTATACAAGCCGATCCTTATAGCGATCCCGATAACCCGGCCCTATTCCGGGGTTTCCGCTTTGCCGAAGGCGGTAAATCTATGCGGCAGCAGCTTGATGAAGACGGCATAATCGTCACGCACGGCATCCTTTTCGATCCGGATTCTTACGTGATTAAAGGCGAATCGTATAAGACCCTGAAAGAGATCGGGCAACTGTTGCAGGATGATGCCCAACTTCGCCTTTCAATAGAAGGCCATACCGACAGCGACGGTTCCGATGACCATAACCTGACCCTTTCGCAGAGCCGGGCAAAGTCGGTGCGGGATTATCTTATCTCAACCTATGGTATCGCCGCCGATCGTCTTGAATCCAAAGGCTGGGGTGAATCTAAGCCGATCGATGCCAATGATACCGCAGAAGGAAAAGCCAACAATCGCCGGGTAGAACTGGTCAAGCTATAGGCGAATACTTTTGGGTTGCGTTTGAGTATTTGCATCGACTGATATAATAGACAATGAAGGGCGACCATTCGGATGGCCGCCCTTAATACATAAGGCCGGTTAGCAGATACGGGGAAGCTGTTCGCCGCTTAGCATCGACAATATCCGTTTGGCGCCGATGCGGCTTTTCAGGGTTACCATGGCATCGCCCCTGCCTGATACGTGCCCGATAATAGCGGCCCCTTCGCCGACAACATGTTTTTGCATTATCTTCCGGGCTTTATTCGCGTCGCGTTCCGCCACGAACGATACCAGTCGTCCTTCGTTGGGGGAATGCAAAGGATCAATACCAAGCAGTTCGCCCAGCGCCTGCACCTCGCGGTGGACTGGGATTTGACTTTCGTCGATTTCAACGGTAACATCTGCCGATGTCGCCAGTTCGTTCAATGCGCCGGCCAGTCCTCCGCGGGTAAGATCACGCATGCAGTGAATCTCTATTCCGGCGTCAATCAGATCGAGGACAAGCTCCGCCAGCGGCGCGCAGTCACTTTCGATGGCGCTTTCAAAACCAAGCTCTTCCCGGGCGGCCATGATAGCCATCCCGTGCCGTCCGATATCGCCGTTAAGGAGAAGAATATCGCCCGGCGTTATTTTGCTGGCTCCAATTTCAAGGTTATGCTCCATGATTCCGATACCGGAGGTATTAATATATACGCCGTCGCCTTTGCCCTTATCGACAACCTTGGTGTCGCCGGTTACGATTTCTACCCCGGTCTGTCGCGCCGCATTACTCATTGATTGGACGATGCGCCACAGGGTTTCCATCGGCAGTCCTTCTTCGAGGATAAATCCGGCGCTCAGGTAAACGGGCCTGGCTCCGGATACCGCCAGGTCATTTACCGTCCCGTACACCGCCAGCGAACCGATATCGCCTCCGGGATAGAACAGCGGCGAGACGACATGAGAATCGGTGGTAAAGGCAAGCCGTTTCCCGGTTGCCTGCAGATAGGCGGAATCTCCTCGTTCTTTTAATGCGGGATTGTCAAAGGCAGTGAGAAACATTTTGTCGATAAGCTCGTTCATCAGTTTCCCGCCCCCGCCGTGAGCCATAAGGACGGTTGGGTAATCTTCAAAAGGTAATGGACAGGAAAGACTAAAATTATCTGATGATGACATACTACACCTGTTTAAGGTTTCCGGTAAAGATAGTAGGCTGCGCAGGCTCCTTCGGAGGAGACCATAGTTGCTCCAAGGGGATGCTCCGGCGTGCATCGTTTTCCGAAGGCCGGACATTCATACGGCTTTTTGGCGCCCTGAAGTATCTGCCCGCTGATGCATCCCGTTGATTCATGAGTTACCTGATTGGCTGGTTCGAATCGATTCTCAGCGTCAAATTCAGCGAACTCACCGCGCAGCTTCAATCCGCTCTGCGGGATAAGGCCGATCCCGCGCCACCGGCGGTCGGTTTCTTCGAAGACCCGGTTAACGGTTTGCAAAGCCGGCTGGTTCCCGTCTCGTTTCACGGCGCGGGCATACTGGTTTTCCACCAGCGAGGCGCCTTTTTCCAGTTGCCTGACGCAAAGATAGATACCCTGCGTCAGATCGAGCGGTTCGAAACCGGTAACGACAATTGGAATCTCGTATTTGTCGACCAGCTTTTCGTACACTGCGTATCCTGTAACCGTGCAAACATGACCCGCCGCAAGAAAGCCCTGCACCCGATTATCCGGCGATGAAAGTATCGCCTCCATGGCCGGAATGACGAGCACATGGGCGACAAGCATAGAAAGGTTGGTTAACTTCCGCCGATGGGCCTGAAGAATTGTCGCGGCGGTTGAGGGCGCGGTCGTTTCGAAACCGACGGCGAAAAAGACGACCTGTTTATCGGGCGATTCGATTGCGATTTTCAGCGTGTCCATGGGCGAATATACCGTGCGAATGTCGCCGCCCTCCGCTTTGACGGTCAGCAGGTCTTTCCGGGAGCCCGGTACGCGCAGCATGTCGCCGAAAGAGCAAAAGATAACATCATCGCGTCCGGCGATTTCGATTGCCTTGTCGAGTATTTCCACCGGTGTCACACAGACAGGACAGCCTGGGCCGTGAATCAGGGTGATTTCCGGAGGCAGCAGTTGATCTATGCCGAAACGCATGATGGCATGCGTCTGCCCGCCGCATATTTCCATTATGTTCCAGGGGCGGGTCGTGATTTCGGCGATTTTATCCGCGTAAGTCCTGACGGCCGAAGCGTCCCGGTATTCGTCAATGAACTTCATTTTCTCCCCGGTCATCCGCGCCGGATTCGGTGATGCTTCTTAAATCCTCGAATACCTTTTGAGCCTCCTGCTCATCGATCACGCCGATGGCAAAACCGGCATGCACCAGCACCCAGTCGTTGACACCGACCTCGGGGACAAGCGCCAGATTGATCTCACGCAGCAAGCCGCCGAAATCAACCCTGCCCACCCGGGTTAGAGGATCATCGCCGGTAATGGTTTTGATATTTCCCGGAACTGCAATGCACATTATATTATTCTCCGTCCAGAATGTATGAAGCGGCCACAACCTGTCCCAGCGAGACACCCCCGTCATTGGGCGGCACAAGGCGATGTCGGAAGGGTCGAAATCCTTCCTGCTTCAATCGCAGGACCGCTCGTTCCGTCAAGTATTTATTTTGAAAACATCCGCCCGAAAGAACAACGTTGGTCTCGTTCGCTGTTCCGGCGACCGTCACGATCGCTTCCACGAGAGCGTTATGGAATTTGGCGGATATAATACCGGTTGAAACTCCAAGACGCAAGTCGTCGATTATGGCGCGAAACATATCCGACCAGTCTAATCGTACGGTTTCTTTCGAATCTGCGGCATTGTTTTGGGGATACGGGAACGTATAAGCTTCATCGGTTGATATGCCGTCCAGCAAAAACTCAAGCTCCATCGCCGCCTGCCCTTCGAAAGAAATAACCTGGCGTCTTCCGACAAGCGAGGCGGCGGCATCAAAGAGCCTGCCGACGCTGGAAGTCAAAGGAGAGTTTATTCTGCCCTTCAGCATTTTTATCAATACCTGACGCTCGTCAGTCGAAAAACTCTGCACCGGCGCGAGATTATCCATTTCCGCAAGAGCTTCACCAAAGATTTCATAAAGCAGACCGAACGCCGTTCTTCTCGGTTCGCGGACAGCTTTGTCTCCACCGGGAAGGGCAAAATTACGCATCGCGGCAATACGATGATAGTTACGCTCGTGGACTTTTAGAAACTCACCTCCCCAAACCGTTCCGTCCGGACCATAGCCGGTACCGTCCCAGGAAACGCCCAGAACATTGCCTTCGATGTTATTTTCCGCCATGCAGGAAAGTATATGCGCCAGGTGATGCTGTACCGGTATCACCCGGCCGCCGTTTTCCCGGGCGAATCGGGTCGAGAGATAATCCGGGTGCATATCGCAGGCGATAGCCACAGGCGGCTGATCGTAGATGCGGCGAAATTGCCCGATCACCTCACGGAAAGCGTTATATGCCTGTTTGTTGTCAAGGTCTCCGATATGCTGGCTGATAAAAACCGTATTGCCGGTCGAAAGAGCGACTGTGTTTTTCAGGTGAGCGCCGACGGCAAGTAATGGCGGCGACTTTTTTCCGGCGGTCACAGGAAGGGGAGCGTAACCGCGCGCCCGTCTCAAAACCAGTTCGCGCCCGGCCATGACGCGGATAATCGAATCATCAACGTGCCTTGCAATCGGGCGATTGTGCACCAGAAAAAGATCGGCGATATCGCCCAGACGATTTATCGCCTCCCTTTCGTCGATACAGATCGGCTCGTCGGAGAGGTTGCCGCTGGTGGCGATAACCGGCGAATTCAACTCGGCCATGAGGATATGATGCAGCGGAGTATAAGGCAGCATTATGCCCAGGTACGGGTTATCCGGCGCGACCGACGGCGCTATATCAAATCCTGACGGTGAAACCGGCGATTTTCTGTGCAGCAGCACAATAGGGCAGGCGGGCGACGTAAGCAGGTTTGATTCAAGCTCAGAGACGTCGCAGCACCTACGGATCGAATCAAGGTCAGGAAACATCAACGCCAGCGGTTTTTCTTCGCGTCCTTTGCGCTCGCGTAACCGGCATACGCCTTCTTCGTTTTCAGCGTCAACGATAAGATGGAATCCTCCCAGCCCTTTGACGGCTGCGATTTTGCCCGCCCGGACAGCTTTTACGGTTTTAACTAACGCATCGTGATGCGTCTCCGGTGTCCCGCCCTGTTTATCCCATAGTTCCAGATGAGGCCCGCACTTGGGGCATGCATTCGGTTGGGCGTGAAAACGGCGATTGGAAGGATCCTCGTATTCGGCCCGGCACTCATCACACATGACAAAGCTATTCATCGTCGTGTTGGGACGATCATACGGCAACGCCTCGATAATACTAAACCGTGGCCCGCAATTGGTGCAGTTGGTGAAAGGATAAAGATAGCGCCTATTATTGGGGTCGAAAATCTCGCGGCGGCATTCAGGGCAGGTCGCCAGATCAGGCAAAATAAGCGCCGTTTTTTGGGAGTCATCCGCGCTTTGGCGGATTTCGAAATCCCGATATTCTCCAACGGCATCCGATATTATTGTTTCTACTCTGTGTATCGAAGAAACAGCAGGCTTTTCTTTTCGGAGCCGAATCAAAAACTCGTCCAACGTTTGCCGTTCGCCTTCTATTTCGATTAAAACCCCCTGGGGCGTATTATTGATCCAGCCCGCAAGACCCAGCTCAACCGCCAGTCGGTAAACAAAGGGGCGAAATCCGACGCCCTGAACGGCGCCATAGACAGTCAGTCTCAGGCATTGGCGTTGAGTCATTTCTTTAGCTGGTTTTCTCAAGCCGGATTCTCCCGTGCAGGGCAATATTTCTACCCCTTGGCTATAGTTATAATTTTCAAGAAAGGATAATAAAATCATCCTTCAGAGACAAGCCCCCTGCCTCCGAAAAGCCGGTATCGGGTAACTATTCATATATGGGAAATACGGGCAGGTTTTATAATTTGTGGTAAGAACTGTTTTTTTTGAACCAAATCTAATTCGAGATAAATAAGCTGGGAGACAGGGATTCGAACCCCGATTCCGTGGTCCAGAGCCACGTGTCCTGCCGTTGGACGATCTCCCAGTATATCTTCAGACAAAGATGCCAATGTCAAAAGAGCGCGGCCAAACCATCAGGCCCGGCCATAACTTCCAGAATATATTTAATATATCGTCGGTGTCAAGAATCAATTAATCAAGAATCAATCTACAGGATAGCCCGATCGGGTGATTGCTTGTAGTATGTTATTGATCGGATGAAATCCCGGAACTGCCGAAAAAAATCCCGCCGGCGGGGGAAGCGGGCGGGATTCAAACTCTATCTGATTGACGTTCCGATTTACTTAATAAGCACCATCTCGCGGGACTGGCTCGCGCCATTGCCAAAAAGGCGGTAAGTGTATATGCCGCTCGACATGTTTTTTGCATGATATTGAAATGAGTAAGTTCCCGGTGCCTTGCGGCCCAGATAAATCCGGTCAACCATCTGCCCGGTGATATTGAATACCTCAAATACGAGATCGGTTGTCTTGCCTATCGAATATGAAATAGTTGTCGCCGGGTTGAAGGGGTTGGGATAATTCTGCATCAATTCGAATTGATTCGGTAACGGCCCGGCGTCGTCGTTTGCATCGGTCGGAGAGATGCTAATACCTCCCGAATGGAGGACAAGATCAAGCACGTCTGCAACTTCATCAACGATTTCGTTGTTCCCGAAAAACTCGATCGTAGCGAGACCGGTTACGTTTTCGTCCACCTTGAAATAAAGAACAGCCAGAACGGCGTCGTCGGACAAAGTGACAGGGTTTTCGAAATCTTCCCAGATGATATGAACCTCTCCCGGAATCAAAATATCATTAATCGTTGCTCCGGACAAAACGGCAGAACGGGCGGAATCAGCCGTCAGCATGGTGAAATTATATTGTATGTGTAATTCAAGTCCGGCTACGGCGTTAAAATCCCTGACGGTTACCGGCACCTGGATTTCATCCAGGGGAGAGCCATACAGATGAGGAATGGTCAGTTCAATCGCGGAAGCGGGACATGGAACAAGAAGTATTAACCCCAGCACCAAACCAATTGCCAAATAGCATGACCTATTCATTAGATCCTCCGAGGGACAGGTTGTCCTATTTATCAGGAGGAATCGAACCGTAAATCGACTCCTCCAATATCGCTTTTCTATTTACTTGATCAGAACCATCTTCCTGGTCTGGCTGAAATCAGCGGCTTTGAAACGGTAGAGGAATATACCGGAAGCTACCGGATTACCGTTTTCATTCCGGCCGTCCCAGACAAATTCAATCGCACCGGTTTCCTGATAACCCCGATACTCTTTTATCTTCTCGCCGACGATGTTGAAGATGGTCAGGGAGTATTCCCCGGCCTCCTTCATAGTCGCCCGGATAGTCGTATACGGGTTGAACGGGTTGGGGACGTTCTGATCCAGAGCGTAAGCGGTCGGAAGCGTGGCGTCGTTACCGTCGGTTCCTTCAAAGAGATAACCGCCTGACAATTCCAGAGGATATGCCGATCCGACGGCGTTAACCACTTCGGCTCCGGTAATGTCGATCTCGGCGGAGGCATGGAAGTTATCCGGGATCAGGAAACTTACGGTCGCGATCGTCTGCTTGCCGGGTATCGTGGCCGGATTTTTGAAGTCTTCCCAGACCAGATGGATGGTTTCATCGACAGTATTAACAGTCATCTCCGACAGCACGTCGGAATTAATGTTAATGACGGTTAAGCCGTGAGCGTCATAGCCGAGGTGCAGTTCAATTCCGGCCAGTTCGCTGGCATTGGAAATCTCAATCGGCATCGTAACAACATCGCCGATATCTCCATAAATATCCGGCAGATCTATTTTAACCGGAGAACCGGCCGTCGGTTTCATGGAGCCGTCTTTGACGGCGCTCCAGCTATTGTTAACGTCCCCGATTCGGACCGCGATAAAATCCTGCACGGTAACGTCGCTGTTGACAATCGTTATGTCGATCGACCGGGGCGCATCAAACCAGTTTTCCATGGTGATGGCAAAATCGGAATCGACAAAAGCCCAGGTACCGACGGTAAATTCGGTTTCGATTTTGGCCAGGTACAATCGAATCTTGACCACGTCCGCCACGCTCACCCTGTCATCGCCGCTGACATCCCCGGCAATCATCTTGTACGGCGAGTCGAATATCTCGATAAAGGCCAGATGCCGGCGAATTTTGACGGCGTCGGCTATGGAAACTCCCAGGTCATCATCGTCGCGCGACGGAGTGATGGTATAGTTTCCGGCCAGCAGGTCTTCGAAAAAATAATCGCCGTGATCGTCCGTATAGACGGTGGCCGTTGTGTCTCCGGTCAGGTCAACGGTGATGTCGGGTACATTCCTGGCCATATCGTAATAGACGATTTTGCCGGTTACGTCGTAAACCGGCTCAACAACGGTTACGCTTCCGTCGCAGAAGCCAAGACCGAATATGGGATCGCCCAAAGGATCAACAAGTTCGTTCTCGCCGACCCACTGCAATGCCGAGACCTGTCCGATGGCTCCGATGGAAGTGAACCAGATGGTCATAATCGTCCCGCCGCTGGGGACCGATACCGGATTGGGGATGTCTTCCCATATATAGGCGATGGTATCGCCCGGGAAACCTATTGTCGGGCCCTGCATATAGCCCGAGGCGATTGAATCGTACCGAAGAATGCTTGGATCATAGCGGATATAGAATTGCAACGCCGCGAAGGTGGTGTCATTATAGGCATAAATGGGTACCGGCACTGGGAATCCCTGATGGCCGTTTACCTCGGCGATATCAAACGTGCATTCCGCGCAGTCAACCACGAAAAGATTCACGGTTACCGTCTGCGGCGAATTCAGGGCTCCTTCGGCGGTTATGGTTATCTCCAGCGCATGCTGCTGCCCGCTGGCCAGTTGATCAGTGTTGACCGAGAAATTCATAGTATATGGAGCGGTGCCGTTTCCGACCGGCAACTCAATACCGGCGTCGGCGGCAGCCGTCCATTCCAGGATTCCTGTACTATCATTGGTGATATTAAATGAATCGGAAACGATATCGCCTTTGCATACGTTGCCGAAATCGAAGGATGCTTCCGAAAGGACCAGTCTCGGCTGGACGGCTTCAATGTTTATGCCGCCCGGAATATAATGCGTCGGCAGGGTTGCGCCGTTTATATCGGAGAAATGGAAATCGCCGTTGCTGCTGTCAATCGGTACAAACTGGGTCGGCGCCGCCAGGTCGGTCGAGAAGTAAAGTTTGGCCAAAAGACCGGAACCCGGATCAAGGAAAGGATCCAATACCGGCGCCGCTTCTATCACAATCGTATCATTGACGTTATCGATAGTGGCGTCATTTATTTCCATATATTCAAACCGACTGCCGACAAAGGAGACCGAATCGCAATTTATATTGGTTCCGGAGAAAGTCAGCGGCATAAAAAAACCGGCGTTCTGGGCGAAGTTGACATAGTTGATTTCAACTACCGCCTGCTCGCCGGCAATAACGGATACCGTTTCGACATAAACGGTGTCATCCACGGGTTCAGTCGTCAGGGTTAAATGCACCGGCGCCTTTTGTGGGCTGTTGGTGGCGTTGGGGTCCGAAACGATAATGGTGTCTTCATAATGTCCCTCGCCGAGACCGGCGATATCAAATACAACCGTTAGCGCGCCGTCCCCCGAACCGCTGGGCGGATACACACTCACCCAGGTTGAACACAGAAAGGTGCCGGCCAACCAGTTTAATGTTCCTCCGCCTGTATTGCTGATAGAAATCTGCTCCGAGGGTATGGTCGATCCAACCTCGCCCTGAACATTGAGTTCTGTCGGGTTGAGTTCGATGGTGGGCGGGACGGGCTGCCCTTCCTCCTTAACCGGCCAGCAACGGCCGCCTTGAGGCCAGAGCACTTCCGGTGCGTGGGTCGAACCGGCGATATCTATAAATATGAAATCGCCCGCCTCGCCGACCTTGTTGCTGTCGATGCAAAGCGTACCGCCATGGCCGGATGTGGCATGGAAATGAATCAGCCCCTGCCGCTCGAGCGGACCGGGATACAAACCGTAGTTTTTACGGGTACCGCCCCACATGATGCTATCAAGTCCGTCGGCGCCGGTCGTATCCGCAGCGTTGATGTCGAAACTCTGATCCCAATATTTGCCAACCGGATACTGACGGGACCCTTCAACCATGCTTATAATCGCCCAGGTAGTGTCAAATACCATAGGGTCGGGAGGCATTCCCGATACCCAGTCAATTCTCAGGATCGCCGTATCGTAAGCCCATTCTACACCGTTATCAGACCAGATTCTAAAACCGGTCGAATAGCCGCCGAGCGTGTCGCTGTTTTCGTAGTAGAAATCGAAGGTGCACGAATCATTGATCCAAATGGTGTCGGCATCGACAACACCGTCCACCGTGAGGCCGATATCCATTTTTCCGGCCTGGGCGTCGGCCAGACCGCCGAAAAGCAGAAGCAGGCCTGCCAGTAATGCGACAGTGAGTTTCATGTCGAACTCCTTCGTTACCGGTTATCTAAAACCATGATTTGTTAATTCGTTGTTTCCAAATAATTAAAGACCTTACTACCCCGCGTAGTAAATGGGGATATTTCCGGCTAATACCAGGTACTAACCTTCTGTCACTTAGAAATATACCATAGTTTGCGATCTTGTCAACCAACAAAAACCGAGCATTTTTGATTATTTTCCGGTTTTTTCCAATGGCTGGTTTTCGGCTGACAGGCAGTTGCGCCTAAAATGGAAAAAATAAACGACTGCCCCAAGCATTATGCCGGCCGAATCGGCCAGCAGATCATATATATCCGCCTTGCGGTTAGCAATAAAGGATTGGTGATATTCATCAAGGGCCGCGAATAAGACCGATACAATAATGGCTGACAGGTAAAGCGAAAATCCTCTCAACGCAACCGGCAGGTTGGTCAGAGCCCGGATGGTCAAAAGCATAAAAATGAAGTATTCGACAAAATGAGCCAGTTTATCGAGATATTCGAATTCAATTTCGGGTTCAGGAAGACGGGAAATGGAAGATACGATAAAAACCAAAGCGGCGTATAGAATTAGCGGTAGCTGATACGAGGCGAATTTTCTCATGTCTTTCCTACTGTCGATAATTCCAAGCAGTGAACGATAAATTATAGCTCGAAAAACACGAAAACAAGCATTTAAGCCGCCCATGATAAACTTTAGGCGATTAAAGGCGGCTCAATGAGCGATTTTCGTCTATGCGGTTAATAGCTGCTATTAATCGGTTGCCAAGCCGGCCGATTTATTGTAACCTGTCATACAATTGAAAGCTGAAAGACCGACAGGATAAAGCCGCCATGAACATGCCGCTTATTACCTCGCCGGTTGGGATACTTACGGTTCTGGCCGCGATAGCCTCGTTTTTCTTCTATCTGGAGAAAAAAACCGGCTGGAAACTTTTTAACTATTTCCCGCCGCTTATATTTATCTATACCATTCCGGTCCTGTGTTCCAATATCGGACTCATTCCGAGTAAATCCCCCGCTTACGATTTCATGGGGGTTAATATCCTGCCGATGTTTCTGGTTATCATGCTTCTGGACGTGGATATAATGGCCACCGTCCGGGTGATGGGCCGGGGACTTTTTGTCATGCTTCTGGGTACTCTGGGCGTGGTCATCGGCGCGCCAATAGCCTATTTTCTTGTCAGGGGCGGGTTGGGGGAGAATGCCTGGCAGGGATTCGGCGCCCTGGCCGGAAGCTGGATCGGCGGCACCGGCAATATGCTGGCGGTTTCGCAAATGGTCGGGCTTGACGATCATTCGGTAACCTATGGCTATGCCGTTATCGCCGATAATGCGGTTTATCTGATCTGGCTGCCGATTATGCTGGGTTCCAAAAACCTGGCCGGCTGGTTTGCCAGATTTACCAAAATGCCTCCTGATCGGCTGAGCAAAATGGAAAAGCTGGCCGGAGAAATTACCCTCGACAAGGGCTCGATGGAGATGCGCCATTTCCTGTATCTGGCTTTCATCGGCTTCGGCGTTACCGCTTTGGCGGCATGGCTTTCGGGGATGATTCCGGCTGTTGAGACCTCGTCCGGGACGACAATTGTTTCCGCAAATACCTATAAAATCCTGCTGGTAACGATTTTTGGCGTCCTGCTGTCATTTACTCGGGCGCGGACGATTCCCGGGTCGCACCCTTTTTCGATGGCTCTGGTATATCTGTTTGTTGCCCGCATGGGCGCCAAGGCCGACCTGTCGGATCTGAGCGTGGCCGTTTTGTGGTTTTTACTCGGGGCGTATATCTGGATTTTCATTCACGGTGTCGTTTTGGTCGGGGCCGCACGGGTTTTCAAGGTCGACGTTCATACCGCCGCCATAGCCTCCGCGGCTAATATCGGCGGCGCTGCGTCGGCTCCGATTGTGGCGGCTTACCATAACCGGACGCTGGTGCCGGTATCAATACTGATGGCTATGATCGGTTACGCCATCGGCAACCTGGCCGCTTATCTGGCGGCGTTGCTCTGCTTCTGGATATCGTAAGGCGAAATCTCGAATAAAATATTATGGCTGTACCGTTTCAACCAGGCAGAGGGTATCATAAGTCGGCGTAAAGCCGCGGTTGTTGTATTCCTCAAGCAACAATCGATGTTGTTCCACAAAAACCGAATCACCGAAGTTTAACGGGCAATAGGAACGTTCGTTGGCGCCCTCCCCGAGATTGACCTGAAGTTCCGTCCGCCGCATGTTCTCCGACCAGGTGCCGGCTTCTCCCAGAGTATCGCCCGGCTCAACTACGATATCTTCCAGAACATAGAGATTAAGGACATGATCATAAATAATAGTGTAATCGGAACCGGGCAGGGCCGTAACCAGTATCTTGTAGTCGCCCTGCTCGGGCGGATTTTCCGTGATTTTTTCCACCACCCCTTTTGTAACGGCCAGAACCGCCGCGCCCGGCCGGGTGTAATACTCAATAGCAGGAGATCGCCTGTGCAGGTCAAGTAAAGCTCCAAACGGAACGATTACCGGCTCGACCATCTTGATATCGCCGAAGGTGGAATCGGAAGAATCGTACGGGCCGGAAATGTCAACCGGCGTCGCTGAAAAAACCGGCGGTTCAGCGGTGACGGGATCCTTTTCATCGTCACACGATAGATTAATCAATAGGCCAAACGATAAAATAATAAACAGGCAGGTTTTATTAAGCATATTGATGCTCCTTGCAACTGTGGTTTCTATTGACCAAGAAAGCGACCGTGAATTATATTGAAATCTGGGGGAATTCATGACGCTCTCCTGTAAACCAAGAAATACGGATCGTGATAAACCAATCGCCAGTGATTGGCGATCGCCTTGAAAACCGGCATCTCCATCTCTTTATACCGGGGAACCACAGCCGTATTTATGTTGTATTTGCGACAATGTCTTTCTATGTCATCAATCCTGTAGCATTTCATCTCAAAAAAAGATAACACGGCGAAAAAAGACAGGAGCAGATGATAATAGGGGGGATGAAGAGTTGGGAATCCGGTTGCCGGATCGGCATAGAGGCTGCCTTCCATGACGTGCAGAATTTTGGCTTTAACGAATTGAATATCGGGCATGAAGAAATACAGGGGCAGACCGTGATACGGAACCGGGACAGCTAAAATCAGGGCTAAAGCAATCAGGAACGGTTCTTTTTTGTATCTTGACATCCGCTACCGGGCCGGAGTTATGCTTCGCGACCGCAGCATTTCTTGTATTTCTTGCCGGAACCGCAGGGGCAGGGGTCATTGCGACCGACTTTGGGGACGGCCCGCCTGACCGGTTTTTTCTTTCCCCGCTGGGCGGCTTCGGCCATCGGGCTGGTTTCGATTATTCCCTCGGAACCGGCTTGCTGAGCGGCAGTGGCGAAACCCATACCGGTAGCATCGCTATGGCTGGCGATCATTTCTGACCGGCGGCGTCTTTCCTCGCGTGAAGGTTCGGGGATATTGACCTGCAGACGAAAAACCTTACCGACGATTTCGCGATCGATCTCGTCGATCAACTCGGCAAACATCCCGAAGGCTTCTTTTTTATATTCCAGGAGCGGGTCGCGCTGGCCGTAGGCGCGAAGGCCGATGCCGGCGCGGAGTTCATCGACATCGTTGAGATGATCGCGCCAGAACTGGTCAACGGTAACCAGGGCGGCATATTTTTCCAGACGCCGTATCAGATCGATGCCGTAGGCGGTTTCCTTGCTTTCATATATATGAAGAACCGCTTTCCTGATGTCGTCGAAAAGTTTTTTGCGGCTGAGCTCGGGAATGTCCTCCTTCTTAACCCGGAGGTCAAGCAGGAAAATGTGGCGAAGCTGTTTTTGAAGTTCCTCGATATTCCATTTCTCGGGATATTCATTTTCAGGACAGGTGGCCTCCACCAGTGATTCGATGGTGTTGTCGATAAACTCCAGTATAGTGGCTTTGATATCCGGGTTTTCGAGCGCATCCAGTCGGCGGCTGTAAATGACCTGCCGCTGCTGATTCATGACGTCGTCATATTTGAGAGTGTGCTTCCGGATGGCGAAATTTTGCGCTTCGACCCGTTTCTGGGCTCGTTCGATAGCGCGGGTTATCATTTTATGCGTGATTACTTCGCCCTCCTGAACGCCCAGTTTATCCATTACCGAGGCGATACGGTCGGAACCGAACAGCCGCATCAGGTCGTCTTCCAAAGAGAGAAAGAACTGCGAAGAGCCCGGGTCGCCCTGACGCCCGGATCGTCCGCGCAACTGACGGTCGATACGGCGCGCCTCGTGCCGTTCGGTGCCCAGAATATGCAGGCCGCCTTTGTCCACGACACCCGAACCGAGCTTAATATCGGTTCCTCGCCCGGCCATGTTGGTGGCAATGGTTACCGCCCCGGATTGGCCGGCTTCGACGACAATTTCCGCTTCCTGCTGGTGGCGCTTGGCGTTGAGGACGTTGTGCGCGAGACCGACCCGTTTGAGCATTTTCGAGAGGATTTCCGAGACTTCAACCGACACGGTGCCGACCAGCACCGGGCGGCCCTGATTATGAAGCCGAACGATTTCATCGATAATTGCCTTGTATTTTTCACGGCGCGTGCGATAAATATGATCGTCCATGTCGGCCCGCCACACCGGTTCGTGAGTCGGGATAACGACCACGTCGAGCTTGTAGATGTCCCAGAACTCGGACGCCTCGGTTTCCGCCGTACCCGTCATGCCCGCCAGCTTTTCGTACATGCGGAAATAATTCTGGATGGTGATTGTGGCCAGCGTCTGGGTTTGCGCTTCGACCCTGACGCCTTCCCTGGCCTCAATCGCCTCGTGAAGCCCGTCGCTGTAGCGGCGACCCGGCATAAGGCGCCCGGTGAATTCATCGACGATAAGCACCTTGCCGTCCTGGACGACGTATTCGACGTTTTTTTCATAGAGGGAGTAGGCCCTGAGCAGTTGGCTTATGTTATGTACTTTTTCGGAACGGAGGCCGTGCACCTTGTAAATCTCGTCGCTGCGGCGGGCTTTTTCCTCCGGCGACAGATTTTCGTCGCCCTCAATAGCCGAAAGCTCGGTGGAGATGTCGGGAATTATAAACAGTTCCTGGACGTCTTTGGGAAACTGGGCGTTGCCGTTGTCGGTCAAATTGATGGAATGTTCGCGCTCATCGATAACGTAATATAGCTGCTCATCCAGCTCGTACATTTTCTTATCGCGCATCAACGACGCTTCGACTTGTGAAATGAGCTTTTTGACGCCGGTTTCCTTGAGCAGTTTCATAAACTTTTTGTGTTTCGGCGTCCCGCGGCTGGCCATCAGCAGATAAAGACCGGCCTGGAATTCGTCGCCGTTGTCGCTGTTCAATATCTTTTCCGCTTCCGCGATTTTCTCGCCGACCAGCTGATTTTGCCTGCGCACCAGCTCATGAACGTACGGCCGCATCTCGTCGTAGCGACCGGTATCAGTGTTAGCTACGGCACCGGAAATAATAAGCGGCGTGCGGGCCTCATCGACCAGAACCGAATCGACCTCATCGACGATGGCGTAATGGAAAGCTCGCTGAACGCGGTCTTCCGCGGTTTGCACCATGTTATCGCGCAGGTAATCAAAACCGAATTCGTTGTTGGTGCCGTAGGTAATATCGCAGTTGTATTGAGCTTTCCGTTCCTGTGGATCCATGTCGTGCTGGATACAGCCGATCGTCAGACCCAGAAATTCGTAGATTTTACCCATCCACCGGCTGTCGCGAAGAGCCAGGTAGTCGTTGACGGTAACGATATGCACGCCTTTTTTGGTCAGAGCATTCAGATAAATCGGCATGGTCGCCGCCAGCGTTTTCCCCTCGCCGGTGGCCATTTCGGCGATTTTCCCCTGGTGCAGAACAACGGCGCCAACAAGTTGAACATCATAAGGCACCATATCCCATGTGGTCTCGATACCGGCCACATTCCACGACTGGCCGATAAGACGCTTACAGGTCTGTTTGACGACGGCAAACGCCTCGGGAAGGATATCATCGACCGTTTCGCCGGCTTCGAGACGGGAGATAAACTCGTCCGTTTTTTGCTTTAATTGTTCGTCTGAAAGCGAGTCGTACTCGTCAAAACGCCCGTTTATTTCCCGGACGAGCGGCTGGAGTTTCTTGACGTCCCGTTCGTGCTTGGTGCCGAATATTTTTTCTATAATGTTTTTCATATCGCTCTTGGAGCTTGAATCCGCTTAACATTAGATTATAACGGCATTTTACAGCCAATGGCAAGCATTTTCCCTGTCGGATTAGCCTTACATTTATATATACATTATCTTTTATTTTCGAGCGTACGGTAAGTTCCGTGATTGGTTTTCAATGCGGAAACGCCAATTGTCTACTTCAACGGCGGGGGCAGGCCCCAGTTGAAAATAGTAAGCATTACGTAGCAACTTGTATTCCAACAGCCATGAAGAATGATTGAGGGATATAGCGATCTTGTTTTAGCATAAGGCCATGTCAATATCACGCCGCTTAGGAAATAAAAGGGGTAGTAAGTAACATCAAAATCCGATGGTTCAAAGTGAATTAACATGAATATCAAGGGGGTTACCCAGATCGCTCGACGATAACTATAACGCCTCCAAACAACGGGAAACAGCATGC
Organism: uncultured Ignavibacteriales bacterium; assembly: GCA_964611355.1. GTDB lineage: Bacteria > Zixibacteria > MSB-5A5 > GN15 > JAAZOE01 > CAZSYD01. Next base: position 107,336 of record CAZSYD010000002.1, read on the forward strand.
CGAAAAAAATCACGGTTTCAGAAATCGGCGCCATGACAACCGCTATCAGAAGCGGCTTTACTAAATAAGGAATAACCAACTTCATATCCCTGTCGGCCAGGGCTTCGTAGATTTCTTCGTTCGGCTCCCAGCCGTAATAATCTTTATAAGGATATTGCTCGAATTGATGGGGGCCTATCTCCGGTATCGCCGTGTAGTCAGGTTTCGCGTATTTAAATAAAATGTACATTCCGACGTCTAATACCATTATAGCAGCGATTATTATCACTATCGCCTTTTTTGCACCGCGTGAAATCTTAAGATTGAGGCCAAGCTCGTTTTCGCCATCCGATTGAAACAGGAAATAGATGATAACACCCGCGGCAAATATCTGGCCAAGCGGTAATTTGGGGAAATCCGGAAGAAGTGAAAAAATGACAGTAATAATAATGGCCGTGCGGTACTGAAACTTCGCCGGTAGATTGTACTCCCTGTTTTTTATATGGAATAGATTTTTGATGATTTTTACGATTTTATCTATAATATGGCATTCCTCCTACGTTAAAGAGCCATTTTTAATACAACGAAATGTAAGATATAATGTTCTTTCATGGCCAATGGCAAGCATTTTCCAATACCGATTATTATACGCATTTTTGACATTACCGGTTGATTCCGCCAATCGTCTACTTCAGCGGCGGGGGCAGGCCCCAGTTGAGGATAGTAATCCAGAGGAATGCAAATGCATTATTATGAAAATGGAAAATAATGGATGGATACATCGACCGTGTCCGCATATAAAGATATGTCATGACATATCCTGATGTAAATACGCCAATTAAAGCGAATGGTCTAAGGAAAGCATCGGGATGAAGAATTGAAAATATCAGGGGCACAATCCACAAGGTTTTCCCGGCGCTGCGCTTTTTCCAGACAATCGGGACGATAAACCCGAACAATATGATAGTCTCAAAAATCGGCACAAAAACCATGATGCCAAGAATCGGTTTTACCGATGCAGAAAACACCCCTTTTAAATCACGGTTTGCAAGAGCTTCGTATATCGACTCGTCAGGCTTGCAGGATCCGGATGGGGTCAGTAGATCATAGGAGATTTGCTCCGAAAATTCAGAGTCCGACTCAAGGTCAAATATAATTAAAGGCTTCGCGACTTCTCCAAGACAGTATAGCCCGGTAAGCGCTAACGGAGCGATAAACAGGGTCAGAATCAGAACAACAAGGAGGGCGCGTTTGGCAGACCGGTTAAGCCGCAGGCTCAGACCGAGTTCATTTTCCGACCGGCAGAACGCGGCGCGGACGATAAAAGACAAGACTATGGCGAATCCGATAATGGCCTTGACCGGTGTATCTCCTATGAAATATGGAGGCAGGATATAGATAAATACAAGAAATCCAGATGGCCGAAACGATAACCTGCCCGGAAGATCGCACTCTCTTCCTTTCAGGCTCAAGAATTGCCAAATCTTCGACAAGAACATACTGCGCAATGTACCACGTTAAAGCGTGTGAGAGGGAGAAATATTCTCCCTCTCATTTTTGCTTTTGCTTATGGAGGCAGGTTCGATATCTGTCTGCAGGTACGGACGGACAGAACTAAACCTTATTACTAAGGATGTAGTGCAATTAAAAGATTTCTGATTTGCAAATTGCCGGCCTTTTCAATCCGCCGGGCGGGAGAAATGGCAAACGCCCCCTC
>CAZSYD010000003.1:0-84604 GCA_964611355.1 uncultured Ignavibacteriales bacterium
TTTAAGGTTCTTTTACGGTAGTTATCAAACTCAGCTGCCAGCCTTAAATATTTGCGTTGATAGTTCCATATTATGTTCCCCGCTATAAGCTCAAAGGCAGTTAAAATAACATACTTACGGCTTAACGTACCCGGTATCTAATTTTTAAATATTAATCATATTAGATTTATTGTCAATAATCAAATAGACGGTCATCGCTTAAAGTAAGCAATTATATATGGTTCATAAGTCACATACAGAAAAAAGGGGGGCTTGGCTACTTATAGTTTCTTTAACTCAACAACCGTAGCGCCCCATCCGCCGCCTGTGCCGCCCTCGTGACGATATGACAAAACGGCCGGGTGTTTTTTCAGGATGGAACGTACAATCTCGCGCTGGACGCCGATTCCTTTGCCGTGAATGATGCGAATCCGGTAAATCCCTTTTTCCAGACAGCAATCGATATAATCGAGGACAACATCTTTGACTTCGTTCGGTTGAAACTGATGAAGGTCAAGGACGCCGTCGATCGGATATTCTATCGGTTCCCGGTTGTTCTCGTGCATATCAATAACAATCAAACCGGCAGATAAGTACATATGCCGGTCACCGGATAAATACAATTAGGGAGTCGGGTTTCTCTCCGCCTGTGGCGGATCGGAACACCGACCTGCCGGTAGTCGCAGCAAAATTTATTCGGATGCTTCTTCGGATTTCTCCTGCGTTTTGTCCGATTTATCGCCGTCGTCGGACTTTTTTATTTTGCCTTTGAGATTCATGATCTTTTTGACGACGCCGGGAATCGCCTCCACCAGCGAATCGATTTTGCCCGGTTTGGCAGGAAGAAGCGATATGCCGGTTTTGTCCATTATGATGAACGCGGCCGGTTCGACGATGCACCCCCCGCCGCCGCCGGCCCCGTATCCGCCAGAGCTTTTTTCCTTTTCGCCTTCGCCGCCGCCGGCGCCGAAACCGACCGTTATCTTAACGATCGGCACCACGGTTTTATCGCCAACGGTAACCGCTTCTCCTATTACCGACTCGGCCGAGGCTATATTTTTAAGCTGACCGACGATTCCGCTAATGACTTCCATGACATTATTGGTCATCATCCACCTCTTCTTAATATGCTTGACTTTACTATTTTTCTTATCGGCAGGTCGCCAAACAGCCGGTAGCCAATACGGATAACCTGCCGGTTTTTTATCGAAAGGGTCAGATGACCCGTCCATTCGCTTTTTTCCGCGCCAAAGTCCGGAACCAGGTTGACCGTCCGGCGGGCGCCAGGGAAAATACCATAAAACGCCTGACCAAAACCGTAAAGCATGCCGGCCAGGGCCGGGTCGGCAAAGACCGGCCGGGTTTCAAGTTTCCCTTCGTCATAATGCAGACGCGAAAGAAAGCGGGCGGCAAAAAGCAACGCCGCTTTACAAATCTTTACGCGACTGGAAAGAGGAAGTTTCTTCCACCAGGTTTTAGCCGCTGGTTTGGGCCCGGCTTTTTTCTTTTCGGTTTTTCCCGCAGTAATTTTCCCAGAGCGTGATTTGAAAAAGCATTTAAATCGTCCGCAAACAATTCCCAATCTGCCTTGTCCGGGATCATACAGTAAGCCGCAACCGATAATAGTCAGCGAAACGGTCGAATCGCCTTCACGGTGGGACGCATAAAGAACCAGCCGCGTGGTGACAATCAGTATCGCGGCAACCGCGACCGCCAAAGCTACAATAATCAGTACAATCGTCATGACCACCGTCGGTATTTATCGGACGGTTTGAACGGAAACCGGCCATTTATTATATCGGGCTAACGCAGCGGTCACGTAACCCGGATGTGAGCATTGATTTTAGCAGTGATCGCACGGAAGGTCAAATTAATACCGGCGTTCATCGTCGTCGAGGGCGCTGTTTTCAATATCATCGGCGAGGGATAAGCCGCTATCCTTGTCCTCTACTTCTTCGTCTTCCTCTTCACCAACTTCTTCGGGATCGTCAAGGATATCTTCGCCCAGTGGCATCGTCTCGCCCTCCTCCATGGCATCCGAACATTCCAACGAGCAAAAGCACATGCCGTCCTTATAGAATGGGTGACCCTCAATTTCTTCTCCGCAAAAATCGCACCGCATAAACAAACCCCGAGCTATTTAAGAAACAACTCCAACCGATTATTCGGCCGGAATAAACAAAAGGTTTATCTAAATGCAAGCACTTTTTGACGAAAGAAACGCGTAATAAATTCGGCTATATCACCTGGTCATCCCGGAGCTTCTTAAACAGTTTTTCGGCGATTTCCTCCGGCGTCTCGCCCTCGATTATTTCGCCTTTCTGGCGCGGCGGAGGGGACACGGCGGCTACCAGTTTAGACGGAGAATTCCGGCCAACCGCGTCGGGAGAAATCTCCAGATCATCGGCCGTCCAGGTTATAATCGGCGCTTTCCTGGCCGCCATTTTACCCTTGAGGGAAGGAAGCCGCGGCTCATTTATTTCCTTGACGACCGAGACCACCGCCGGCAGCGATGTACTTACGACATCATGCCCTTCTTCGGTGGTGCGTTCAAAGACGGCTTCCAACTCGGAGATATCGGCCGTCCTGCGTACGAAAAGTATCTGCGGCCAATCCAGACGGGCCGCCAGCGCCGCCGGTACCTGTGCCGAATCATCATCGATCGCCTGTTTGCCGGCCAAAACCAGGTATACGTCGCCAATCTTTTTAATTGCTGCCGCCAGTATCAGGGCTACCGCCTGTGGGTCGCTATCCTCAAAGCCGGGATCGGCAACCAGGATCGCCTCATCAACGCCGACCGAGAGCGCCTGACGCAGGGCTGACTGGGCCCTTTCACTGCCGACAGTCAGCGCCGTGACTTTGCCACCGACCTTTTCCCTTATCCTGAGCCCTTCTTCGATTGCATATTCATCAAAGGGGTTGACGACTCCGGGGCCGGATGGAAGCGTAACCTTACCCACCGCTTCATCAACGCGGATCAGTTCTATTTCCGGAACCTGCTTTATGATGGCAACTATATTCATTTTTTCTCCTTGCCTTCGGTCCTGTTGGAAAAACCTTTGTTTTATTCCGCTTTTAGTAACGACCGGAATCTAATTAAAGAGGGGCATCATGTCAAATTAAGAAGGCCGACTTTTTACGGGGCTTTAAGTTTTGCCAGGGCTTCGGCGGCTGCCTTCTGTTCGGCGTCCTTTTTGGTCAATCCGGTGCCGCTGCCGATCCGGATTCCATTGGAATAAACCGCCACGGTAAAGATCTTATCGTGATCTGGACCGCTTTCGCTGGTGACCTCATACCGTGGCATACTCTTAGCCGCGGCCTGCAAGAATTCGAGCAGGTCGCCTTTATAATTATAGACCGCGCTGTCGGAGGCAATTCGGTCCATTTTTGAGAGAAGGACACGACTAATCAACTGCCTGACCGCCTCAAGCCCGCCGTCGAGATATATGCCGCCGATTACCGCCTCAAAAGCGTCGGCATTTATTGAAGCCAGTTTCCGTCCTCCGGCGCGATCCTCATCCGGGGAAAGCAGAATATATTTCCCCAGTTTCAGCTCATCGGCGACGCGATGAAGAGCGGCCTCATTGACCAGCAGAGATTTCTTCTTGGTAAGTCCGCCTTCGAGTTTGTCCGGATAACGGCCATAGAGAAAATCAGCCGTCACCAGCCCCAGCACCGAATCGCCCAAAAATTCCAGCCGCTCGTTCGACGGCAGCCATTCCTTTTTCTGCGATTTGGCGTACGACCGGTGTGTAAGGGCAACCAAAAGCAGTGTGGGATTTTCGAAATGATAACCTAACTTTGCCTGGAACTCCTGAAAAAGCCTGTCTGATTTTTTGGATACGCCAACCCCCAAAAAAGATTTAACCTTATGCCAGATTCCCATATCGGATCAGGATGAATTGACGTCTGCAAATACCAGGCTGGCATTGTGCCCGCCGAACCCGAACGAATTGCTGATGGCGCGGTTGATCTTCATTTTCCGGGTGGTGTTGGCCAGATAGTCCAGATCGCAATCCGGGTCGGGGTTGTCCAGGTTGATCGTCGGATGCAGGACACTCTCCTGAATCGATTTGATGGTCACGATTGACTCCACCGCACCGGCGGCGCCCAAAAGATGTCCGGTCATCGACTTGGTTGAATTAATAGCCAATTTATATGCATAATCGCCAAAGACGGTCTTGAGCGCCCTGGTCTCAGCAATATCACCCAGTCCTGTGGCCGTGCCATGGCTGTTGACGTAATCCAGATCCTCCGGCTTAATGCCGGCATCATTTATGGCCGCCTGCATGGCAAGAGCGGCGCCGCGGCCATCCGGAAGAGGCGCCGTGATATGATGCGCGTCGCAGGTCATACCACAACCGATGATTTCAGCGTAAATTCGGGAGCCGCGTGCTCTGGCCGATTCCAGGGATTCCAGAACAAGAATCCCCGCCCCCTCGCCCATAACAAAACCGTCGCGATCCCTGTCAAACGGCCGGCTGGCCTTCTGCGGTTCATCGTTGCGGCGCGAAATCGCCCGCGCGGAACAGAAACCGGCCATCGACAGCGGCGTAATAGCCGCCTCGGCGCCTCCCGTCATCATTATATCCGCTTCGCCGCGCTGAATTATCCGGAAAGAGTCGGCAATGGCATTGGCCGATGAAGCACATGCGGAAACAGTCGCATAGTTAGGCCCCTTGAAATCGAATCGCATGGCCGTCATTCCGGCGCACATATCGATAATCATCATCGGAATGAAAAACGGCGAAACCCGTTTTGCTCCTCGATCAAGCATGGTCTTATGCTGATCTTCAAACGTTCTTATACCGCCTATACCCGACCCAATGATAACCCCGCACCGGTCCCGATTCAGGTTGTTTTGCCCCAAACCGGCATCATCGTACGCCATTTGTGCCGCCGATAGACCCAATTGTTCATTTCGGTCCATCCGCCGCAGGGTTTTTGGATCTATATATTGCTCCGGGGCAAATCCCTTTACCTCGGCGGCGATAGTTGTCGACAAGCCATCGGTTGGAAAAGCCGATATGGTATCAACACCGGACTTCCCGGCCAATAGGTTTTTCCAAGTATCGGCGAGATTATTCCCCAATGGCGTAACTACGCCCATACCTGTGATAACAACCCTAATTCCCATCTGTAATTGTTTCCCTGGTTACTATTCCTTGAAATTCGCCTTTATATAGTTAACAGCCTGACCTACCGTGGTAATATTTTCCGAATCCTTGTCCGAAATCTGCAGATTGAATTCATCTTCCAGCGCCAGAACAAGTTCCGCCTGATCGAGTGAATCAGCGCCAAGATCCTCAACAAACGACGCTTCAATGGTAATCTGATCAGCAGTCACATTCAGTTTGTCCATCACGATTCCTTTGACTTTCTCTTCAACTGACATTCGCTTCTCCTTCTATATATTCAATTGGTTTTCCATTTATCACATTAACAAACCGCCGTCCACCTGCAAAACCTGCCCGGTGATATAATCGGCCTCCGGGGAAGCCAGAAAGGCTACCGCCGCGGCGACATCCTCTGCAGCGCCGACCCGCCTAAGCGGAATGGCCTTTAAAAATGCCTCCCTTGCCGCTTCCGGCAAATCCTCCGTCATCTGGGTTGCTATGTATCCCGGGGCGACGGCATTAACCGTGATTCCCCGTCCGCCCAGTTCTTTGGCCAGTGATTTCGTCAGCCCGATAAGACCCGCCTTGGAGGCGGCATAATTGCTCTGACCGGCGTTGCCCATCAGGCCAACCACGGAAGATATATTTATAATTTTCCCGTGTCTGGCTTTCATCATGATTCTTGAAACCGCCTGAGTAGTCAAAAACGCCCCTTTAAGATTAATCTCCATCACCTGATCCCAACTTTCGGAGGTTTGCCGAATCAAAAGACCATCACGCGTTATCCCGGCGTTGTTGACGAGTATGTCAAGCGATCTAAACTCATCCAGGGCGGTTTTCACCATACGGTCGATATCATCCGACTTTGTAACGTCGCAGCCGACGGCAAGGGCCTGGTAACCTTTCGCAGCCATCTCTGCGGCCGTTTCTTCGGCCTGATCGGCCAGTATATCGGAGATAACCATTCGGGCGCCGAGAGAACCGAGCTTTTCGACTATCGCTTTACCGATGCCGCGTGCGGAACCGGTGACAATAGCCGTTTTCCCTTCTAATGGTTTCATAATAGTCCAGCCTTATGATACCTATGCCACAACCTTTTCCAGGTCGGCAAGGAGATCAATATTTTCTATGGCGATTCCCGGCATATCGCGCCTGGCCAGCCCGGAAAGCACCCTGCCGGGTCCCAATTCAATCAAGCTTTCCACCCCGGCATTCCTAAAGAATTCCATGGTATCCCGCCATCGTACGGGAGAAGTTATCTGCTCAACCAGCAAACGGCGTATTTCATCTGCCTTCCAGACCGGTTCACCCGTAACATTTGGTATTATCGGTGGCTTAGCATCTTTAATACTAATTTTATCCAGACAGGCCGCCATACCGCCGGTGGCCGAGGCCATAAGCGGTGAATGGAAGGCGCCGCCAACTTCAAGTAAAACGGCTCTTTTGGCGCCAGCTTCCCTGGCCAGGCGGCAAGCTTCTTCGACAGCCGCCAGTTCGCCGGATACGACCGCCTGTATAGATGAGTTTAGATTAGCCACCGTTATTACGCCTTTGGCCGAAGCGGCCCGGCAGACCTCATCCAGCTTTTCGTCGGATAATGCCAGAATGGCTGCCATTGCGCCCGGGTTATTGACGCACGCTTCTTCCATTAATCTTGCGCGGGTGCAAATGGCTGTTACCGCATCCTCAAAGCTTAAAGACCCGCAGCATACCAGGGCAGTATATTCACCCAAACTATGCCCGGCCGCGAAAACAGGCCTGGGCAGATTATCACCCAGAATCTCCAACAGGGCCAGCGAATGGATTAGTATGGCCGGCTGAGTGAATTTTGTCTGTTTGAGCTTTTCTGCCGGTCCCTTAAACGAAATCTTGGCCAGATCCTCGCCCAGAAGCTCCGAAGCCTGATCGTAAAGGCTTCTGACCCTGTCAGACTTGTCGAAAAGCTCCTGCCCCATCCCGACATACTGCGAAGCCTGTCCCGGAAATATGTAAGCGATTTTATTCAAATCTCACCAGCGGATAGCCACCGCGCCCCACGTCAAACCTCCGCCGAAGGCGACGCTGACGATATTGTCGCCTTTTTTAATACGTCCCTCCCGCACGGCATGATCAAGAGCCAGCGGCACGGACGCCGACGAGGTGTTTCCGAATTTATCGATATTAACGTAAACCCTTTCCATGGGTATGCCCAGCCTTCTGGCAGTGGCTTTGATTATGCGAATATTGGCCTGATGAGGCACCAGGAGATCGACCTGATCCGGTGTCAAACCGGCGTCATCCACCACTTTCAAAGCGGCATCCCCCATAAACCGAACGGCGTGTTTGAAAATTTCATTACCGTTCATGTGGAGGCAGGTCAGACGATGATCGAAGTTGCCGTTTCGTCCGAAAGGAAGGTGAGTGCCTCCCCCGGGAATATTGAGCAACGAATCAAGTGTGCCGTCCGACTTCAGATATGTTGCCAGTATCCCGCTGTCATCATCAGAGGCGGCCAGGATGGCAACCCCGGCGCCGTCGCCAAACAGGACACAGGTGTTGCGATCCGAATAATCGGTAATGGAACTGAGTCTTTCGGCGCCGATAACCATTATCCTTTTGAAGGTGCCTGCATTGATAAATGCCTGGGCCATTGACAAGCCATAGATAAACCCGGCACAGGCGGCGGCCACATCCATAGCGGCTGCATTTATTAAGCCCATTTTCTTCTGAATCACGCAGGCCAGCGACGGCAGACGAAAGTCTGGAGTTACCGTGGCAGCGACCACCAGGTCGATATCAGCCGGTTTCAGGCCGGCCGATTCCAGCGCCCTTTCCGCCCCCCGCACGCACATATCGGAAGTATCCTCGCCATCAGCGCAGACCCGCCGCTCTGATATTCCGGTCCGCGTGATAATCCATTCATCCGACGTATTAACCATTTTCTCAAAGTCGGCATTCGTCAGTACCTTTTCGGGAACATATGATCCGATGCCGATAATCTTTGCTCTGATCATTTTTGGGTTCACGCGTTGTCTTCTCCTTGCAAGCGGTTGTCGTCGATCGCATCCTCGGCGATGCAGCCAACCGACGCGGCCGCTTTTGTCCGATCCGATAAAAGCTCCAACTCGATTTGCCGGTTTACCTGATGGTGAACCATCTCGCGCGCCACCGTCAGGGCCTTCCGGATAGCCTTGCTTGACGACCCACCGTGGCAGATGATGCATATACCGTTGACGCCCAAAAGAGGAACGCCGCCATATTCGGAATAGTCAAAGGTGTTGCGCAATCTGCGTAGAAACGGCGACATCAGTATGGCGCCGGCGCGCGAAAACGGATTCGACGATACCTGTCGCCGTATCGAAGCGGTCAGAAAACCCTCCACAGACTCGGCCAATTTAAGGACTATGTTGCCGACAAAACCGTCGGTGACGACCACGTCGGCCCCGCCTTTCAAGATATCCCGACCCTCAATGTTGCCGATAAAATTAAGCCTTTTATCCTTTTCCAATAGTGGATAAGTTTCCAGTATCAGGTCGTTCCCTTTGCTTTTTTCTTCACCGATCGATAAAAGTCCGATCCGGGGCCGTTTGATCCGGCACATACGGGTCGACATCACCGAACCCATTATGGCGAACTGGTGCAGATTAATCGGTTTGCATTCCGAATTGGCTCCAACGTCAAGGACTACTGTCGTAGTCCTTTTAATGGTCGGGAAAAATGAGGCGATAGCCGGCCGCTTTACTCCGCGCAGGCGGCCGAGGTTAAGCATCGCCGTTCCCATCACGGCACCGGTATTCCCCGGTGAAACCAGCGCATCCACCTTGTTCTCTCTATGCAGCCGGATAGCCACGGCGATGGACGTATCTTTCCGGCGGAATGCCTCGGCCGGGATATCGGCCATGGCGACCTGTTCGTCGGCGTGGTACACATCAACGTTCTGGGGAAGCTGCCGATATTTTTTCAGTTTCGCCTCAATCAGATCCCGGCGGCCGACGAGAACGATCCTTGTGTCGGGACCGAAGTCCCTTGCGGCCTGCACGCCGCCGCTGATAATAGTACCGGGGCCGTTGTCAGTCCCCATCACATCAAGAGCCAGTTTTGTTATATTTTTATCTGCCATTACGTCAACGGTCTTATAAACGCCCGGTTACTTTACGGGTACAACCTCGGAATCCTTATAATAACCGCAATTGGGGCAGATGTGATGCGCCAATTTCGGCTGATGGCAGTTGCTGCACTCAACGACCGCGGGCGGCTGCAACTTCCAATGCGTGCGGCGCTTACGCCCCCTGGCGCGGGAATGTCTTCTTTTCTGTACAGCCATGGTATCTCCTTGTCAAACTTGTTCGGGCAGGACTCGTTATCACGATAGTCCGCGAAGCCCGTCCCAGCGAGCGTCGGTCGTTTCCACTTTGCAGTTGCATTCCTGTTCGTTCAGGTTGACGCCGCAACGGGGACAAAGCCCGCGGCAATCCGGGTCACAGAGCGGTTTGAGAGGTATTTCCAGAATGAGAGTTTCCCGTACCTGATCGCTGATGTCAACCCGCGACGAGTTGGCGGGAATAATAATCCGGCTATCCGGTCCTTCAACCCCGTCGGGATACCGCATTTCACCAGCTTCATGAATCGAGAAGTCAATCCGGCCCTGAAGCGTCAGGGGGTACTTTTTCAGACAACGGGAACACTGCAAGAGGACGTTGCAATTAACCTCGCCGGTGCAATAATAGATATGATCGCTTTGCAAAACGTCAAGTTCCACCCTTGCTTTGCCTTGGAATGAAACGCCGTCAACGGAAATTTCCAGTCGCTCAGCCTCTTCCTCAAGCAAAACATGGGTCTGCAATTCCCCAAAATCTCTCAAATCAAGCATCATAGCCTATAAAACTACTGCATAAGTTTGTCCCTGTCAAGCACTTTCTATCCCGTGTATCCGTTGCGACATATCAGCTTACGGGTATTTACAAGACATCGGTACGGTTTACCGAGCCAAAGTCATGCGGCATGGATCACATTTCCCAAGCGCTGCTTCTTTGTGATACGTTTTATACCGCTTAAATGCTGCGGCCCTGATTTTGTTCCCTCGAAAGGATTCATTTATCGATTAAATCCCGGCCTGCGGGTATAACTTTCCCGGAATGACTTCTCCCCGCCGAGGGCCGAATCCTATTCCCGCGTCGTCCGTGGTCTGCCGACAAAAATCATATCTTACTTCACACATTAAAAAAGCCGGGAAACTGAACTTCCCGGCTCAGGCCTTTCAAGCAAATCATTCAATCCTTATTTCTTACTCCCCGAAATTATTAGAGTGGAAGATCAAAATATCCTCCAGCAGATCATAAATACAATGATCCGCCGTTCCGGAAAGCAACTCATTTCCCACGAAAGCCGTCAATTGATAATTCATCGCATTAGCGTTTAAAAACTGCACAAAGCCGTCCATCTGTTCATCATAGTGAAACCGGGCACCGTCCGATCTAATCAGCAGTTTTGGCATATTATCAAAATAGATCGCATTGCCAGGGTCGGCGTTGCCATAAAGCGATTCGATATTATTATCCATCCATAACTGCCAGATGAAATCGTCGCGCGCTCCGGTGGAGTCAAACGGCACATGAACGTCGTGATCAGGCAGATAACTCTTAAAATCATCGGTAAGGGTGTCAGTCACCGTAGTCGATATCACCTGCACGTCAAACGCGTCGTAATAAACCGAATCGACATCAAAAGCCGTGTGGTGTGAAGAAAAAGCCGCCGCCGCAGAGACGGTTAATACCATTTCCGGATCCGCAGCTATAATCGGTTCCATATTCTGATTGAGTAAGACCGTATCAACGCCGAAGCCAAGCGTGTCCAACTCAACGATCGTAGTGTCAATACTAATTATCGAATCGGGGGGATCGACGGCAAAAGTAGTGTCTATTTGCAGAAGCGAATCGAGATATATCCACTGTGTTCCGGCAGGAAATACTTCCTGAAACAGCGAAAGAAACCCTCCCGAACCGGCGCCGTCAAAATCGAGCGGGGCATTTACGGCCGACACCGAACCGAATAAATCGGTCTTGATGGCGGCCCTGAAGGCGCCATAGCCGCCTATACCCACGCCGCCGATGGCGCGATGTTCCCTATCCCTGATGGCTCGAACCCAGGGGGTTGCATTCGCTTCACTTCCTTCAATCTTGGTTATCAACGCCCGGCCTATAATACCCCAGGTTTCAAATCCATAAAAATCGTAGAAAAGGGCATCGAAGAAATTCCCCTGACGCGGCGAATTGACGTAGAACGACCCGCCCAAATAGGAACGACCGTCAAAAGTAACAATAATCATCGGTTGAATTTTGCCTTCGGCGATCAAACGATCCGCCACAGTCTTCAAACCATGCTCAAAAAAGTACCGCTCGTCGGCGCGAAACGGCGACAGAAGGTAAAGAGTCGGGTAGTGTCTACCGCCATCCAAGCCATAACCTGGCGGAAGATAAAACCTCACCCCCCGATGTCCAAGATCAGGGACGGTGGACATGGTAATGGCATAGAATCGATCGTTTGCCTGCATCTCCACTCCCTCCGGGATCATCGATCGAATGGGATTATCCTTGGTTTTGTCGGTGCAGCCGACGAGACCGGCGGCAATCAGCAGTATAGCGATCGCAATTAATATATTTCTTGGATTCATTGTCACCCTCCGCTAAAACCGGACCGTAAATTGCACTATCGATTCCCAGGCCGAACCGTCATAGGTTCCGGCCATGTTATCCATAATCTCATCAACTTCCCCGTTGCTTTCCAGATACATATTCCCGCCCTGAACCGTTTCGGGATAACTGATGTACTGAGTTGCGAAATCAAGCATGACGTCTTCGAACACAAGGCCCAGCCCTGCGCTGAAGCTGTGCTTCAGACCGGGGTCAAAAAAGGCCGGATGAAGGATAAACGCCTCATCAAGCTCCTGCGAGGCCGGCGACTGGTCGGCTGAATAACCGGCACGAAGCTGGACTACATCGCTGTAGGCGTACTGCAGGCCAATCGAGCCCCTGAAGGTGTTTGACCAGTCGACCGGAACGTTCATATCCTCGGCCATCCACACGTTGAGCGTATCATTACGTGTGATATTCTCATCAAGGAAAGTATAGTCAAAATAGTACCCTTTGAACTGGGACCAGAAAGTGTATTCCAGAGCACCGGCGACAAGCAGCCGGTCGGTAACCTTGTAGGCAACACCGCCAGCCAACTGCCCGGGAAGGGTAATCTCCGTTTTGAAATTGGCGTATCCCATATATCTGGCGCCGGAGGACAGAATGTAATTCATGGCACCCGGATATGTACGAACATCTTCCCGAGTGTGATAATCAAAGATATCAGGCATGTGGAAGTAGAAGTAAGAATTGCCCTCCAGAGTCACTTTCGTCTTGTAGGCGAAAGAGGCGCCGAAGTTTAGATCCGGAGTAGCCTTAAACAACAACCCCGCGCGGAAATTGGGAGCCAGACCATCGCCGCTTGAATGCTGCCATTCGGTAATCAGTTCATTGGGCCGGCCCGCGATCAGGTCATAATAAGGTTCATCAGGATTGGCGGGATTGGGACGGAGGAAAAAGCCGCCGTAAGCCAGATCAGCCTTGAGTAACCCGGCCGACCAGCCGACGCTGAGACGATCTTCCATCAACTCTAGAGCGCCGACCCAGTTGACGGCGATGGCATCGAAGTTATGCTCCATCTGCTGCCCGGGAAGCTGAAACTCGTTATTCAGCGGCTGGAAAACCTGCCAGGAAACATTCATATCAAACGGCTGAAAGAGGGCCACGCCGGTCACAAAATCATTGCCGCTCACCGGTATTCTAAAAAACCCGCCCAGAGTCGGAGTTGTCAGGATTTTATGGCGGTTATAGATTTTGCCCTCGTAAAAACCGATCTGATAATCGCCCAGATTAACCGACGGGGTATAAGAGAAACAATTATGAGTTATAACCTCATTAAAGGTTACCTGGTTTTTCGTTACATAAAACAGGCCTGCCGGGTTGTAGTATGCCGCCGACCAGTCATTGGCAATAGCATGGAAGGCGCCACCCATACCTTTGGCTTTGGCCCCGACCGCCCAGATACTCATGCCTCCGCCCCGGGCTGACGGAACCAGGCACATCATGAGAAACAGGCATAATAAAGCAACCGTAGCTTTTCTCATCCTCAACTCCAACTCTATTGTATGCTGACTATCTTCCATTCATCAGCCAATTGTACCCTTGCATCTTTCATACATAGTCCGTGTGAAAAAACGCAAAATATGAACTGAAATATTACTATATCAACCGTATTTTGTCAAGTCTGCGCCTTATTTTTTTAGCCAGGCCATTATATGTCAACCAATAGACGAACCAGAGTCGTTTTTTTTCCAATGACCTGGAAATTTTTTCCATTCCAGGCGTCAAATCATTCCGGCCCTGTCAGAGAAATACGCGCAGGAACCCGCGAATATCCCACTTAACTATTTAACTATCAATTAATTACGATGTTTTTTGCCGATTTGGCACTTGGAATGCAATGCTTGACGGAAAACCAGGGAAGGTTGACGTATGAAAAAATCAATTATATTTGGCGCGCTGATTATAATCTTGGTTTTTATCAATTGGTTCGTTGACGGCTTTGCCCAGACAACCGAAGAACAGCTCAAACTCCGCGGGCAGCAACCCGATTACAGTCCGATGCAACCGTATCAGTCTCCCCCGATATATGATGAGGACGGCGAACTGGTAAACGATTCACTCCTGACGCTTCACCGTCAGAAGGGCACTGATACGACCCGGCTTTTCCAACCGGAGGATGAACGCTATCGGCGGCTTCACCTATTGGCGGCCGATTCAGCCGATACCGAAGAACCACATCAATTGATTCTTCCCAAAAGAAGCGAAGTCGAACGTTTCGGGACAAACCTGTTTAAAAATCGGCACGTCGGCGAGGT
Organism: uncultured Ignavibacteriales bacterium; assembly: GCA_964611355.1. GTDB lineage: Bacteria > Zixibacteria > MSB-5A5 > GN15 > JAAZOE01 > CAZSYD01. The sequence goes on from CAZSYD010000003.1 coordinate 14,023, forward strand.
CAACACTTCGCAGATACCCGACGATTATCTTCTCGGGCCGGGGGACAATATTATCATCAGCCTGTGGGGGCGGGTTCAGCAGGAATGGAACGTCACGGTTGACCGGCAGGGGGGAATTTTTATACCCAAAGTGGGAGAAATCACCGCCTGGGGGATGACTCTGCCCGAATTCGAAGAACGTCTTGACGCCCAGCTTTCAAAGGCTTACACCGGTTATAAACGAAAAATTACCCTCGGTAAAATCCGGACCATCAGGGTCTTTGTATATGGTGAGGTGCGCGAACCGGGCGGTTATGCCGTTTCCGCCCTTTCGACTTTATTTAACGCTCTATATATGGCCGGCGGCCCTAACGAAAACGGCTCTTTCAGGCAAATTAGGCTGATCCGAAACAATAAAACCATCCTGGTCGATCTGTACGATTTTCTTATAAAAGGAGACAGGCATTGCGATCTCCCTCTTGTTTCCGGCGACGTCATATTTGTTCCGCTGGTCGGGGCCCAGGCAACAATCAGGGGCGAAGTCAAGCGGCCGGCCATCTATGAACTGACCGGCGTGGGAAATATCTCCGATCTGATCGCTCTGGCCGGCGGTCCCACCGCCGACGCCCACCTCGGGCGGTTGATGCTGGATCGTATCTCGGAGGATGATTCCAGGAAGGTAATAGATCTCGATTTTGCCGCCGAAGAGAAACAGGACTTGCTTCTGGCCGATGGCGATGATCTTTCAATTTTCTCCATCTACCAGATGCGGCAAAACATTGTCTGGATTACCGGCGAAGTCAAACATCCGGGAACGTTTGAAAGAACCGAAAATATGCGGATTTCCGATTTGCTCGAAAATGCACAGCTTCTTCCCAATAACGTGTACAAGGAAAGGGCCGATCTGTATCGCCGTCTTTCAAACGGCCGCATCGAAATCAGGGCTGTTAGTCTAAAAAGCATCCTCGAAGGGAATAATAAGGATAACATCCCGCTGGCCGATCTTGATTCGTTGCAAATCTATTGCACCGACAGCGTGGCGCGAGAAAAACACGTTTATATCGACGGCATGGTGAAAAACCCGGGGAGATACCAGCTTTATGATAATATGACCGTGTCCGACCTGATATTTCTGGCGGGCAATTTCAATGAAAGCGCCTATATGCTTCAAGCAGAGTTGGCACGCATTGACAGCAATGGAAATACCAATGTTCTATATGTTCCACTTAATAACCGCAACAACATGATCCTGACAGAAAACGATCAGCTTTTTGTGAGGAAAATTCCGGGTTATCAACTGCACCGGACGGTAACCGTAGAAGGAGAGATTCTTTTCCCGGGGCGATACTCTCTTACGCAAAAGAATGAAACCCTCTGGGAACTTCTTGGTCGGGCAGGCGGCTTTACCCGAAAAGCCTTTCCGATTGGGGTCGTATTTAAGCGTAGGGCGATTATCGAAGACTTGAAACGGAAAAACATCGCCGGCATTATTGAAAGCTCCCTTCCTCTTCTGGCGGATTCGACCGGCATTCTTAAACCGGTGAAGACTATCAGCTTCGAGCCCGAAAGCATGGATCGTATCATCGTCGATATGGAGCAGCTTATCGCCACCGGTGGAGCCGAAGGCGATTTCAAATTACAAGCCGGCGACTATATTTTCGTTCCGGAGATGCCCACCGGCGTCACCGTTATGGGGGAAGTATGCGCCAGCGGCACGATTACCTATGAACCGGGGGAAAAGGTCAAACATTATCTGGAGCAGGCCGGCGGTTTTACCAGGCGGGCCGATAAGGGACAAACGCGGCTGGTCAAGGCCAATGGCCGCGTCTATGCCTCCGGAACGGCCCCGAGTAAAAAGGCTGAGCTGGGTGACGTGATTATTGTTCCAACCGAAATAAAGAAAGAGAGAGACTGGCTCAAGTATTTTACGACGGGCGCCTCGATCCTGACCGGCGTGGCCACGACGTTTCTGATCTTCGACCGCCTGTGATCGGTCGCATAACATATAACGGGGTGCAAGATTATGGCTGACCTGACTTTCCTGCCATACGGCAAACATCAGATTACCGAAGAAGACATAGACGCCGTTTCAGACGTATTGCGCTCCGACTGGCTAACACAGGGTCCGGCGGTAACGGATTTTGAAGACGCACTGGCTGACTTTACAGGCGCAAAAGAGATAATAACCTGCTCCAGCGGCACCGCGGCATTGCACTTGGCCATGCTGGCGCTGGGATTGGGCAAAGGCGATGTCGTTATCATACCTTCCAATTCTTTCGTGGCCGCGACCAATTGCGCCCGCTTTGTCGGAGCCTCCGTCCGCTTCGCCGATATCGATCCCGAAACAGGTCTTATAGATCCGAAAAACGTGGCCCGTCTGCTTGAGGAAGACGCGGATCGAAAGATCAAGGCCGTCATCCCGTTTCATTTTGCCGGGCAGCCGGTTGATTTGCCGGTTATCTACGATATGGCCAAAAGGCACGGCGCCTGGGTTATCGATGACGCCGGTCACGCCATCGGAGCTTCATACGATCACAACGGCAATACCTATCGCCCGGGTGGAAACCCTCACAGCGATCTCACGGTGTTCTCCTTCCATGCCAATATGCACATTGCTATGGGCGAAGGCGGGGCCGTGGCGACAAATCATACCGAACCGGCCGGAAGGATACGGCTGTTGCGCAATCACGGCCTGCGGCGGAATCAATTCGTAAACGGTGAATTGTCTCGTTCGCCTGACGGCGTTCCTAACCCGTGGTATTACGAAATAAGCGAGACGGGGTATAATTTTCGCCTGACCGATATCCAGGCGGCTCTGGGTCTGTCACAGATGAAACGTTTACCGTCGTCGCTCGAGCGTCGTCGCGAAATCGCCGATCGTTACCGTCGCCTTATTGCTGAAGTTATTCCCGGCGGCAAAGTTCGACCACTTGAGGTAAGACCGGGCGTTAAACATGCCTATCACCTTTTTGTCGTTCGTATTGATTTTGACCATTTCGGGGTTTCCCGGGCGGTCGCCATGAACCGCATGCGAGTTAACGGAATCGGCGCCCAGGTTCATTACGTTCCCCTGCATCTCCAGCCATATTATCGCAACCAGCCACTTTTCGCGCCGGCTGATCTGCCGGGTGCGGAAAAATATTATGCCGGGGCGCTGAGTTTGCCCATGTACCCCGATCTGACAGACGAAGATATTCAACGAGTGGTGGAACAGTTGACCTGCGCCTTAACCGGTCGGGAACAGCATCTGTTCTCGCCGGATCAGACGACCAGACAACCTTACTGAGTCAAAGCCCGCCTGATCGTCGGGTTTAAGTACACAATCAGGCGATTCTTATCTTCCAGTCACGCATACCGGCTTAAACGCAATAGATTCTATCAAAATATTTGTTGCCATTTAGCAATCGAGATCATTCCTTAGCGAAAAATAAGCCCGCGGGGCGAGTATTTTGATGAAACAACAAACGATCTGCTTGGTGGTGGACGCTGTTCAATTGTTCGGCGTCGGGAAAAATTGTCGGATAGGCATACATGACTATATACCCGCCGCGGAAAATTATCTTCGGAGAGGAAACTAATGAATATAACCAAAACCAGGCTTAACGGCCCCGTCATTATTGAACCGAAGGTGTTTCGGGATGAGCGCGGCTTTTTTACCGAGAGCTATTCGAAACGCACCTTCGAAGAAAACGGTCTTTATTATAATATCGTGCAGGATAATCACTCATTGAGCATCCTGGAAGGAACCATTCGGGGGCTTCATTATCAGATAAACCCAAAGGCTCAAACCAAGATCGTCAGGGCCCTTCGAGGAGCGGTGATGGACATCGCAGTTGATATCCGCAAGGGAAGCCCCACCTTCGGCCAGTGGATAAGCGTCATCCTCACCGCCGAAAACATGCGGCAGTTTATCGTACCGAGAGGATTTGCGCACGGCATCTGTACCCTAACCGCCGACACCGAGATATATTATAAAGTTGACGAGTCTTATGCGCCTGAATGCGACCGGGCTATCAGGTGGGACGACCCCGAACTGGCGATTGACTGGCCGTACAGCAACCCCGTTTTATCTGAGAAAGACGGTAACGCCCCGTTCTTTAAGGAAGCGGAAATAAATTTCACCTATGAGGAAGCTTAGATGAAGACCATCCTGGTTACCGGCGCCGGCGGATACATAGGCAGTGTTTTAGTGCCGAAACTCTTGCGTCACGGCTATCGCGTGAAGGCTGTTGACCGGTTCTTCTTCGGCCACGACAAGCTCGCCCAGGCCGATAATCTGGAAATCATCCAGGACGATTCGCGCCGGTTGACTGACGGACTTTTCAGGGACGTTTATGCCGTTATTGACCTGGTCGCCATTTCCAACGACCCGGCCGGCGAAACCTTCAGTAAGTCAACCTGGGAAATCAATCACGAGAGCCGGGTAGCCACGGCCGGGCGATCCAAAAAAATGGGTGTCGGGCGATATATTCTTCCTTCCAGTTGCAGCATTTACGGTTTTACCGAGGAGATCGTCGATGAAACCTCCAAAACGAATCCGTTGACCGTCTATGCCAAGGCCAACGAAAAAGCCGAACAGGGCGTCCTTGCCCTGGCTGATGATGATTTTGTCGTAACGGTCATGCGGCAGGCGACGGTGTTCGGGTACAGTCCCCGGATACGTTTCGATCTGGCCATCAACGGCATGACTTACGGCGCCTGGAAGACCAAACGGCTGCCGCTTATGCGCGACGGCACGCAATACCGGCCAATGGTCCACGTACAGGACACGACCGACGTTATGCTGCTTCTGCTTGAGTTTGATCCGGGGCCGATCAACGGGCAGATATTCAACGTCGGCAGCGACAGGTGCAACTTCCGGATCGGCGAGCTTGGCCGGACGGTCGCTCGCGTGGTTTCGGAAAAGATCGACGAGAAAGTGGAGATCGAATGGTATGGCGACCCGGATCACCGCAGCTACCGGGTTGGTTTTGATAAAATCGAAAAGACGCTTAACTGGAAAGCCGTGCGAAGCGGAGAAGACGGGGTGCTGGAACTGGTCGAAGCCCTCAACGCCGGTAAGCTGGACAGGACGCCGCAAACCATCACGCTGGAATGGTACCGCAATTTGGTCGAATGGCACCGGATAATTAAAGGCGTCGAAAAATACGGCGGTATTCTCGAAATCTATTAAGAAAGCGAACGGATGAAAAAGGTTTTACTGCTGGGTTCCAACGGCCAGTTGGGCAGCGATATCGTCAAGGTTTCAAAAGGCATTGAAGATATCAATCTGCACCCTCTTACCCGGGCCGACATTGACGCCGAAAAGGACGACGTGGCCGACAAACTGGCGATATATCAGGACTGCGACGCGGTTATAAATTGCATCTCGTATCACAAGACCGATGAATGCGAAGATTACCCTGAAAAAACTTTTCAGGTCAACAGCCTGTTTGTCCTGTATCTGGCCCGCTTTTGCGCGGAAAACAACATTACCCTATTCCAGATAAGCACTGACTATGTTTTCGACGGCGAAAAAAATGAACCGTACGCGGAAAATGACCCGGTTAACCCTCTTAACGTTTACGGAGCCGCCAAGGCGGTCGGCGAGTTTATGGTTCGCAACTACCTTCACCGGCACTTCATTTTCCGCGTTTCCTCGCTTTTCGGGGTGGCCGGCGCCAGCGGCAAGGGCGGCAATTTTATCGAGACGATGCTGCGCCTGGGCAAAGAGAAAAAACCGCTGAAAGTAATCAGCGACCAGTATATGTCGCCGACACACACGCTGGACGTGGCCCGGTTGATTATGGAGTTTATCAGGTCCGACGTCAATGCTTACGGTACTTACCACTGCTGCAACAGCGGCAGTTGCAGTTGGTACGAGTTCGCCGCCGAAATATTCGACCTGTGCGGCATCGACGCCGACCTTTCCAAGACCACCTACGCCGAATACAAAACCAGGGCGACTCGTCCCCGGTACAGCGTAATGAATAATGGTAAAGTCGGGGAAATATATAAAATGCCTCATTGGCGAAAGGCCTTGAAAGAGTATTTGAAAGTCAAAGGTTATCCGGTCATGGCGGTGAAATCATGACCACCGGGCAACTCAGCAAAGGGATAATTCTGGCCGGCGGAAGCGGCACGCGTTTATACCCGGTTACGGAAGTAGCCTGCAAACAGCTTCTGCCGATCTATGACAAACCGATGATCTATTATCCCCTGTCGACGCTGATGCTTTTCGGCGTCACCGAGATACTGCTGATCTCGACGCCGTCTGACACGCCGCGATTCCAGACGCTGCTGGGTAACGGCAGTTCGCTTGGTTTGAATATCTCCTATTCTGTTCAGGACAGGCCGAGAGGTATTGCTCATGCTTTTATCGTCGCAGAAAAGTTTGTAGGAAACGACCCTGTGGTTTTGATTCTCGGCGATAATATTTTTTACGGCGTCTACGATTTTTTGCGCGCGGCTCGCTCGTTTCGCGAAGGAGCGATGGTTTTCGGTTATTCCGTGAAAGACCCGCAACGGTACGGCGTGGTCGAGTTTGACGCCGAAGGCAAAGCGATCTCGATTGAAGAAAAACCGACCCGCCCCAGGTCGAACCATGCCGTGACCGGCTTGTACCTTTACGATTCCGAAGTGGTCGCCATTGCCAAATCTCTCAAACCGTCCGCACGCGGCGAGTTGGAAATCACCGATGTAAATCGGGCTTATCTCGAAAAAGGGCGATTGCGGGTTGTGCGACTGGGACGCGGTATCGCCTGGCTTGACACCGGCACGAACGAAAGTATGCTCGACGCCAGCAATTTTATCGCCACCATCGAAAAACGGCAGGGACAGAAAATCGCCTGCGTCGAAGAGATCGCCTACCGTATGCGCTTTATCGACCGGCAGAAGATGAATACTTTAATCGAATCGATGGCCGACAACACCTACCGGCAATACCTGATCGAGGTGAAGAAAGAAGTCGACAGCCGGCCGGTCTGATACGGGCGCCGCAGAAAGATATATCGAACCGCAACACTGCGTACCGGGGAAATTGCCCGGTTTTTATATTGCCAATACCGGGACAAAGGATTAGAGTGACGATGAAATTGGCCTGTGTCATCGACAACGGCCGAAGCATAAAGGATTGCGGGAAACGAACATCTTTGGGGTAACAATATGCAGCAACCTGAAGTAAAAGGCAAAAAAATATTTATTACCGGCGGGGCGGGGTTTATCGGTTCCACTCTCGTCGAGCGTTTGATTAACGATAATCAGATAACCGTATACGATGATTTCCGACGCGACGCCTTGAGCAGCAAACCGATCGGTTCTCACCCGAACCTGAGAATTATCAAGGGGGACGTTCTCGACTATCCGGTTCTCAAGGTCGCTATGGCCGATTCGCATATCGTCATTCATTGCGCCGCCATCGCCGGCATCGATACGGTCATAAAAAAGCCCACCGAAACGATGCGCGTTAATCTGATCGGTACGGCTCACGTTCTGGAGGCCGCGCGCTATCTAAACGGACTCGAACGGCTGGTTGATTTTTCAACCAGCGAAGTTTTCGGGCAGTCAGCCTTTCGCGCCGACGAAAACCAGACGACGCATATTGGCGCCGTCGGCGAAGCACGCTGGACTTACGCCGTCAGCAAGCTGGCCGGTGAGCACCTGACCAGAGCGTATCACCATGAGTTCGGCCTGCCGACGGTAACGGTCAGGCCGTTCAATATTTACGGACCGGGACAGATAGGCGAAGGAGCCTTAAAAATCTTTATTGAACGCGCTATGCGGGACGAAGAGATACTCATTTACGGCGACGGCAACCAGATTCGCGCCTGGTGTTACGTGGACGATTTCGTAAACGGCCTGCTTCTGGCCATGACTAACCCCAACGCCATTGGAGAATCCTTTAATATCGGTAATGCCCGGGCCGTGGTTACGATCTACGGGCTTGCCCAGACGGTAGTACGGGTGCTTAACTCCAATTCTCCGATTCGATTTATGGATAAGAACCACGCCGACGTGGAATTGCGGGTTCCTAACGTGAACAAGGCCAAAGAACTGATTGGATTTGAATCAAAGGTCGATCTCGAAGAAGGCATCCGTCTGGCGGCGCAGTCTTACGTTATGGAACCGTCGCCGGAGAATACCTCGGTCTTAAGACGCCGGTGGGTATCAAAAAGAGTTATTCCGGAAACGCAAGAAGATTTGGTGAAACAGCAAGATGAGACCACATAAGATTCAACTTGCCAAACCATCCTTCGATGAGCGCGAAATCGACGCGGTTCGACGCGTGCTCGCGAGCGGCCGGGTTGTCCAGGGCCCGGAGGTAAAGGCGTTCGAAGACACCCTGGCCGCAATGCTTCAGGTACGGCGCTGTATCGCCGTCTCTTCCGGGACGGCTGCTTTGCATACATGTTATCTCGCCCTCGGAATCGGTCCCGGCGATGCGGTCTTTATCCCAAGCTTTGCCTGGCCTTCAGCGGCCAATACGGCCATGCAGGTCGGTGCCCGGCCGGTGTTTGTCGATGTGCTCCCCGGAACTTACAACATGGATCCGGCCGACCTGAAGATGCGCGTCCGTGAATGTTTGAAGCGCAATTGGGGAACTCCTCGCGCCGTGGTTCCCGTACATGAATTCGGACTGGCCGCCGAAATGAAATCAGCACTCGCCGTCGCACGGGAATATGACCTGATTGTCATCGAGGACGCCGCTTGCGCTCTCGGCGCAACTCTTCACGATACGCCTGTGGGAACCTTTGGGAAAATCGGCATTTTCAGTTTTCACCCCCGTAAAGCGATAACCGTCGGCGAAGGCGGCGCCATCGTGACCAATGACGATAACCTGGCCGAAAAATGCCGCCTGTGGCGAAATCATGGGCAGGCCGTGATCGACGGTAAACGGGATTTTGAGGTCGCCGGCCTTAACTATCGGCTGACCGAAATCCAGGCCGCCATCGGAAAGGTGCAGTTGGAAAAATTCCCGGAGATTCTGGCTAAGCGAAAAAAGATCGCCGGCTGGTATTTCGAACATCTTTCGCCTGCCACGGAATATGATTTACCGGAAAACATTCCGGAGCATACCTGGCAGACTTTCATGGTGGTTCTGGGCGATCATTTCGACCGCGCCGAGGTTATTGAAAGAATGGCTGCCGAAGATATCGAAACCGGCCCCGGCACAATGTCGGGGCACTGTCTCAAGGTATATCAGGAAAAGTTTCATTATTCCGATTCCGATCTTCCAGTATCGCATCGACTGCATGATAAAGGCCTGGCTCTGCCGCTTCATTCCTTCATGACGGAAGATGACGTAATCCGCGTCAGCCGGGCGCTTGCCGAAGCAACCAAAGGAGCAAATGTCGTCGCCGGTTAGGCGGGTATATAGATCGCTGCCAAAACCGTGTCGGCAAAAGAGGAAAAATGTCAGTCCGGGTTGAGCGAATCAGAGAAGAAAACGCAGACGAGTACCGGCATTTCATAAAAAGCTGCCCGCAGGCGCTGGTTCAACAAACCTGGGAATGGGGACAGGTCATCTGCGGCGTGGGTCAGGATCGACCATTCTTTTTTCTGGTCCGGGACGAAAACGACCGACCGATCGGGGCCCTGCCCGCGTATATGTTCGAGTGCGAGCAGGGTTCCTTGATGATATCAGTTCCGCAGGCAGGCGGATATGGAGGGGTCGTTGTCGGGAATTTATCCCGCAAAGAAGAAATATATGCGGCTTTGCTTGATGCGTTTATCACCGAAGCCAAAGGGCAGAACTGCGCGCTGGCCACAATCTCGACTCAGCCGTTTTTTGGCGATTATGAGCTTTATCGCCGCTATTTCGCGCCGGATTTCGAACGCGAAAATTTCTACCAATTCCTGAATCTAAAGACAGATACCCTGACCGACGCATCATCCAGGCAAAGAGGAAATATCAGAAGAAGCATCCAAAAAGCGCAAAATTATGGACTGCGGGTTACTTTCGAGGACACCGACGACCGGTTCGAAAAGTGGTACTCTATCCAGTGCAGCCGAATGACGGAACTGGGCGCGGAGCCCCTCCCGAAAAAGCTGTTCGAGGGCGCGCGACAGTGGTTGTTTCCCCAAGATATGGGTTTTTTCGCTTATGTACTCGACGGCTCGGAGGTAATCGGAGGGGCGCTGTTTGTCGGACTGAATGAAGTCCTCGATGTTTTCCTGATGAGTTCCGACTCGGATTATATGAAAAAACAACCCAACAACATCATGGTATTGAAAGTCATTGAATACGCCAGAGACAAAGGTTTCAAATATCTCAACTGGCAATCGTGCAGTTCCCGAGAGTCAGGCGTCTACAAATTCAAACAGAGCTGGGGTTCGCACGAGGGGCAACATTGTTATATAACCAAAATCACAGGAGATATTTCCCGGATCGAGAGTATGCCACTGGAAGAGATTAAAGAGCGTTACCGGTGGCATTATGTTATGCCATACGAGAAGCTGCAGGCTTGTGAACTCGGAGAGGTTTGAGTATGGAATATGGATTTTTGAGACCGGAAGATGAAATCTTTCCGCCTATCGTCCACGTTGAAAACACCAACGTCTGTAATCTTCGCTGCATCCACTGCCCGCATCACGATATTTTGAAAATCATCCCCAATTACAAGCCGCAGTCGATCAGCATGGACCTCTGGCGTAAAATCGTGGACGAGGTTTCGCAGTATCCCGCCGCTCTGCGGCTGACGCCGGACGGCGAACCGATGCTTCCCGGGGAATTCGCGGAGCAGGTCAGGTATGCGCAGGATAAGGGAGTACACATATTCACGTTAAACGCCAACGGCATGTTTCTGGAAGGCGAAAAGGCCGAAGTCCTGCTCCGGCCAACAAGCACCCGCATCGCTCTTGAAGTCAGCCTCGACGGTTTTTTCCGCGACACTTACGAAAGAATCCGGGTTAAGGCAAACTATATGAAAGTCACGCGCAACATTATGAATTTCATTCTGGAGCGCAACCGGCGCAAGCTGGATAATGTCAAGGTTATGGTCAGTATTGTCCAGCAGCCGGAACTGCCCGATGGTGAGCTGGAGTTGTTTGATCGTTTCTGGTCGCAGATTGTCGATAAAGTAATTGTCCGCAATTATGTCGATACCAAGGGATTGACGCCAAAGAAAATGGTTAATGCGCGAGTGGTCGAAAAGCGTTGGCCCTGCCCGGTGGTTTTTACCCGGCTGGTGGTGACCTACGACGGCACCGTTCGTTTCTGCCCGGACGACTGGCAAAAAACCACCCGCCTACCCTCACTGAATGAAGCCGGCTCGCTCCGGGCTGTCTGGCAGTCAAAGGAATATCAACAACTGCGTAGCAGCCACCTCGAAGGGACTTTCACTCATCCCACCTGCGCCGCTTGCACAGACTGGAAAGTGATTCGCTGGGGTTACGATTACATCTCGGTTCTTAATCAGCTTTTTTCCGGCGGGGATAAAAAACAGGCCGAAGACGATAACCTGAAATACCTATGGGACGACGAACGCGACGGCAAAGTAACTCAGGAGACTATTTCCGGAGGTGATAAATGATCGGGCTTATCATAAAACAGATATATGGGAAACTATCGATGGTCTAAATACGCGATTATCGGAGTATTCGGCAATGGAATGCGATACGTCATACGGACATTACAGGGAAACTCTAAATAAATATCTCGCCGACGGGTATTCATTCATCCGGCTTGACGATTACTTTGAGAAGAACTTCGACGGCAAGTCTGTCCTTATGCGGCACGACATCGACAAATGCCCCAACAAAGCGCTTGATCTGGCCCGGATAGAAAACGAACTTGGCATCAGGTCAACATATTTTGTCAGAGTACATTCCAATTACTATAATCCATTTGGTTATGAAGGTTACAATTTCATAAGGCAGATCAGAGATCTGGGACACGACCTGTCGCTTCACTCCGAGGCGTTTGATTTTAGCAGGATATTCAAACTTGACCCTATGGAGCTGTTTAGAAAAGAAATCGAAATCTTCACAACCATCTTTGATGTTGAAGTAAAATACTACGCGCCGCATCGCACGCACAACTCGAGCACCTTTGAGGACCGCGTCGGATTTTATGATCAGATCGAGAGGCTCGGATATAAAAACGTCTATGAAATCCTGAATGATAAAGATTGGAAATACCTGTCAGATAGTTCCGGCATCTGGGTGGAGGGATGTTTCTGTCAACACATAAATAAATGGCAAAGACTTTTCCTGCTGGTGCATCCGGTGTGGTGGTTCGACAAACATATAGAACTGGAAGGATCGGTTGTTTAGGCCGGAGACCGGCATTCTATCAGGGAGTTATCTGTCATGCGACAATATACCGTTGAAGATATCAAAAGGTTAACCAGCGACGGGATTTCGGTCGTCGGCAACCCGGGAGGGCGGTTTTTTACGCACGCCCGGCCGGTTCTTGAAGCGGAGCCGGATACGCTGGTCTGGATCAGCCCCGCGCGCGAGGATAAGAGAGAACTTGCTCAACAGACCAGGGCCGGGATCGTAATATGTGATCCCACGTTGCCGATAAGCGATGATATAGCCAAGAAAAAATGTTTCGTGGTAGTTGACAAGCCGAAGCTTGTTTTTCTGCGCGTGGTACAGGCCTGTTTTACAGAGCAGATCGAATACGGAATTCACGATACGGCATGGGTTCACCCGGAAGCAGAAATTCATCCCAGATCATATATCGGACCGTTCACGTATGTCGGCATATCTATAATAGAAGAGGGAACCGTTATTTACGGACATTGCCATATTTACGACAAGGTGCATATCGGCAAAAACGTTATAGTACACGCCGGGACAGTAATCGGGTCCGAGGGGTTTGGCTACGAAAGAAATGACGAAGGAAAACTGGAAAGATTTCCGCATATCGGCGGCGTTGTAATTGAAGATAATGTTGACATTGGAGCTAACACCTGTATTGATCGGGGTACGCTGGGGGACACCATCATCAGGGAAGGCGCCAAGATTGATAATCTCGTTCATATCGCGCATAACATAATCGTAGGCAGGGATGCCGCAGTTATCGCCAATGCCATGGTCGGCGGCAGCGTCAATATCGGCGACAAAGCCTGGCTTGCGCCGTCGGCAACCATCATGGACAGGATATCGATCGGCGAGAAAGCCCTTATCGGACTTGGCGCAGTAGTCCTTCATGATGTGCCGGACAATGCAATTGTAGTCGGCAATCCCGCCAAAGAGCTCAAAAAGAAGACCTGATTACCAGGAGGAGACGGGATTTGTCCAGGCATAAGCGCTTTGATGCTAATCATAAACGAACGACGTCCTCAAGGCAAACACCAGAAGAGCGGCAATAAGGAATAGAAACCGAGTGACTTATGGCGACAATTACCGCTCTTTTTATCCTCACTGCCGGCCTGGTATTAAAACACCGCCTTAAAACCAGATTTTATATAGACGATACCTTTAATTACGCGTTTGCCGGCACTACTGTCTGGACACGCAAATCAGTCGACTCTCTCCTCTTCGATGTCGCCGCCCGAGCCAATACCGCCTCCTCGCCGCCATTTTACCCTACCCTCTACAAGTATGTAATTTCGAGAACAAAACTCTCGCCTCTAATAGTCCAATCCTTTTTTGACTGGCTGGCCCAGGTCGCGCTTTTTTCTATTGTCCTGTACGAATATTCCATCATTCCGGCGGTAATTGCCGTGGTTGTCTTTAATTTATCTCCCCTGGTATTTAAGGACACACTCTACTACACCGATCGACTCTGGGCAACAACCGTTTTGTGGGTCAACTTCTGGAGTCTCGGCAATTATATATTCAACGGAGACACGATCTTTCTTATCGTCGCCATAATCAGCTACGGCCTGCTGATTCTGAGTCATAAGCATTCCTTTCAGATGCTTTTAATCGCCTACGTGGTGTTAAGCATCGTGTATTGGACACATACATTTATGCTCGTGGTCGTATCAGGCGAACTGCTAACTTTTGCGATAACCCGCGGTTATTCGTGGGAAGTGCACAAATCACATTTCCAGCTTTTGCGGTTTGGCTGGAAATATCTTTTTCCCAAAGGACCGGGCGGATACGGTCAGGATCAACTCTTATTTCTAAGAAAGAACGGCCCATCCGCACCAACTAATAAGTCAGCTATAAGCCTTATCCGGTTGGTGACTGCCAACTGGGATTTCGTTTTGTACACGGGTGCGCTTATCCTGATTTTGTTTAGCCAAACGGCCGGCCCAACAGGAAACGGATTTTATATATACGGGTATCTTTTTGTAACCATCTTCGCCACCGCGCTTATCACCCAAAACATCCGCCGGTTGAAATTTATCGGGGAGGGCAATCGCTACCTCCAGTATGCCGCTTTTCCGGCGGTAATGGCGATATGGCCGATCTGCCTGGCTGCAGGCTCAGCCATAAAATTGTTAATGCTTGCCTTTCTTGTTTTCTGGGGTTTGGGCGCCTTGTATCTGGATATAAAAATACTTCGCGGCATGGCCAAAAATATCGTCAATCTACTCGACCCTGATTTTGAAAAACTGGTCGCGTTTGTCAGGCAGAAAAGCTGGGATCGATTTATTGTTTTTCCGATCCAGAAAACTTACGGCTTCGCCTGGCTGGCCGATAAAAAAATCCTTCATTTCCTCGGGGCGAAAGGATTCCGGCAGGCCAGAGACTGGTTTCCTCAAATCCAACGCCCCATCCCCTCTTTCTATAATGAATATAACGTCAACTACATAGTTCTTGACGAACGTTACGTCAAACCGGGCGAACTCGATCTTGGAAACGTCAGGGAAATCCACCGGGAAAATAGCTGGGTCGTTCTCGAAATCAACCGGCGGGCCGAGGTCGCCTCGCAATGAGCCTGATCCGCCGACTCGGCAAAGAGACCGTCATTTACGGTTTCGGGAAGGCGGTCAGTTCGGCTATCGCCATCTTTTTCGTGCCGATCTATACCCGGCTTCTCGGAAGTGAAGGTTACGGTTTCGTCGATACGATCAGTGTTGCCATTTCTTTCCTGTTTATCATTACCGTGGCCGGTCTCGATTCCGCTGCCGGCTTTTACTATTTCGACGTCAAAACCGATAATGAAAAACGAACCGTCCTTTTCAACGGACTGCTCTTCAGGTCGGCGGCGTCGATTATTCTGCCTGTTTTGGTCTTTCCGGCCTTCTGGATTTTTTTGGCTCAACGCAGCGTCGAATCCCACGCGGCCATACCGTTCGTGATTCTCGGTCTGCTTCGGATTCCTTTTATGACCCTGCAGAACTTCTGTCGGGATACGATGCGGCTGGAAAACCGGGTCTGGCCTTTTTTCTGGACAACTCTCATTTATTCTCTGCTGGCGGTTCTTTTCCCGATACTGCTGGTCATTGTCCTGAGACGAGGCGTTCTGGGCGTCTTCGAAGCCGCCCTGGCCGCCGAAGCGCTTACCGGTTTATTATTTCTGGCCATTCTACGACGCAGGCTCCGGCCTCACGTTGATACCGCTCTACTTAAACGGCTCCTGGTTTACGGCCTGCCGATCCTGCCGACCTCCTTCATGTTCTATGCCATGGCTTCCACCGATCGGTTTTTCATCCTTGGGAAACTGGGACTGTCGTCGGCCGGGCTTTACGCCGTCGGAAACAAGCTGGCGCTGATTGTGGCCTTCGCCGTCGGCAGCTATCAACTGGCCTGGGGGGTATTCGGTCTGTCCATCAAGGATCACCCCGAGGCCCGGGTAACGTATTCCCGGGTTCTGACGCTCTATTCGATAGGATTCGGATTCTTGAGTATAGCAATCACCCTGTTTAGTTTCGAGGGGTTGGTCCTTTTGGCCACACCCGAATTTTATCCGGCCGCGGGCATAATCGGCTTTTTATGCATGGCTCAGTTCATCAACGGCATGTACAACCAGGTCTGTATCGGTTCGGTTATTACCAAAAAGACAATCAATATACCGATCTCCGGCGCGGCCGGACTGATTGTCAACCTGGTCGGAAACATGGTACTTATCGATCTTTGGGGCCTGCCCGGCGCCGCCATTGCCACTTTGATGGGATACGCCGTCTGCGTTTTGGTCTTGTATGCTCTCTCGCAGAAAGCTTACCCGATAGATTATAAAATCGTACCCGTTCTGGCGCCTGTCATGATGGCCTTGGCCGCCTCGGTGATAATTATATTCCTGCCGAAGCAAATCACGATACCGGGAGTTGTTGTCAAGGCCGTTATTCTTTTGTTGATAGGTGTTTTATTCTTTGCTATGGAAAAGCATTACCGAAAGAGGACATAGGTGCGCATAATTAGGAAAATTATTGAAAAGCCGATTGTTGTGAGGAGAAACCACCTCTTTCACTATAAGCCCTCAATGCCGCTTGACATTCCATTGCCCGGTCTATCGTCGGAATATGATTTATATTACCCGTATAATTTTGAACTTTTATCCCCGGACATGTTTGAGGGAGGAAAACAGGAATATCTCGGGATTTGTTCGCGCGCAGAGTCGGGAGATAGGTTGGGCGTTGTTATTGCCGGCAATAAAGTGGTTCACCGTTCACTTGTTCAAACAGCCGGAATCGCCGCTATGGAAGGCGATCCCAAGGCTATCTCATTGCGCAATGGTCAAATCTATATTCATTGGTGTGAGACGGTGACTTCGTGCTCCGGCATGGGTTTGTATTCCAACATGATGCGGGCTATTCTTATGCACTCGTTCGATGAACTCGACCTTAGTGAAGCGCTAATTGCTTGTCGTCAAAGTAACGTCGGTTCGATCAAAGGAATCATGCGAGCCGGTTTTGTATATATTCGCTCCAGTACTGCCGTCAGTTTTCTGAGAGGAACCGTCAGTCACAGTTTCTGGCATCAAGTGTCGCAGCCGCCGGAGATACTTTCGGGAAACCGCAATGAGATATGATATCCATAACGAACGCTGCATAGATTTTTCAATACGACGGCAAGCCACACTCCCCTGGCCCGACGGTCAAACCCGTTATTTCGCATCCGGTCGAGAAGCCCTGACAGCTCTTATCAAAGCGCCGAATCCGCCGCCCGAAAGCAGCGTTCTGCTGCCCGCATATGTACCGGAAGGAGTCATCGCTCCCTTCCTGCGTTGTGGTTGGAAGGTCGGCTTTTATCCCCTCACCCGCTATCTTGACCCCGATTGGGAACAGTTGGAAAAAATGCTGAGGGACAGTTCTCCAAAACTGGCGGTCATGATCCATTATTTCGGACTGCAAAAGCCAATCAATCGGTTCTGCGAATTATGCCGCCGTTATGGGACTCTCGTCATTGAAGATATGGCCCATGTGATTCAGGATGCGGACGGGTCTATGGGTTCTACCGGCGATTTTGTTCTCTATTCCCTTCCCAAAATGCTCGGCGTACCCGACGGCGCGCCTCTGGTAATTCGCGCCGAGCAATTCAACATCGATGAATTAACTTTCAAATCAAGCCGGTTGCATACGTTGTATCTTTTGCAACAGATGGTCGTTCTGACGGCAAATACGCTATCGCGTAAGATTCCGACAGCGCGATATTGTCGTCTCGGTCGTCATCTGGCCGGGCGGCTGGCCGATCCTTATTCGACCTTGATGAGATATTTTGAAAAACCTCATCGCATGTCCCGGATTTCAAGATTTATTGTCAACCGGACTGACTTCCCCGCAATCGTCCGGCGGCGGCGCAGATACACGCAGTTGTACCGGAAAGGGCTAAACCCCGACATTTTTGAACGATTTCCCGAATCAGGCGAGGGACAGCACGGTATGTTTGGCTTCCCGACGCTGGTCAACGACCGGGACACCCTTATACGCTCGCTTGCCCTAAACGGTATCGAAGGTATTTATCTCGAAGACCGGTGGGATTTCATTCCCGAAGAAGACAGGCCCCGGCATCAGGCCGCCATCGATACGATGAAACGACATTTCCTGTTTCCGACTTCCCCGCATCTCAGGCAGAACGAAATTGAGTACATTATCGACTGCGCCAATGAATGGGCGCGATCGCGTGTCGGGGTGGCAGTATGAAGAGGATTGACCTGGACAAAAAAGACATGGTCGCTTTTGTAATCAATGACGAAGCCGACTTTGAACGCTGGGACCGTTTCGTTGCCGATTCTCCCCAATCCAACCCGTTTGCGACTTCTCATTGGCTGAAGGCCATGTCGCACGCCCTGGATATAAATACTGATTTATGGGTAACAGCCAGAGGGGAGGAATGGCTGGCGGGCGTACCGATATATTACCGCCGGCGTTTTGGGCGAAAGGCAGCCGTTCTGACGCCGCTGACCCCGTATAATTCATACTTATATCGTCCGGCAACCGGAAGTTATCCTTCAAAAACTACCTCGGAGCATATTGCCGTAACGCGGTCTCTGTCGGGCGCCATGATAAAGCATTATTCCCGATTATCGCATTTACTTTTTCCCACTGTCGACGATATCAGGCCCTGGAGTTGGGCCGGATGGAGCACAGTAACTCGCTATACATATCATCTGGAACTGGATAAGGATTTGCAGGTAAGTCACGCTATCCGCAAACATATGAAGAAGTGTGATAAGGCGGGCTTCAGTATATCATTTGATTGGGATTTGGAAAAGTTCTGGAACATCTATCAGGTTACTCAGCAAAGGCAGGTTTTTGGCATTGGGATGAGTAAGGAATCGTTTTTTACGCTGGCTAATGCCATGCACGATAATAACCTGGCATGGACGGCATGTGCAGTTTCGCCGGAAGGCGAGACAGCCGCCTCCCGTATCGAGCTTGCCATCCCTGGAACATCGGGGATATTCGACTGGGTGGCGGGAAGCCTGCCGGAATCCCTAAGCTCCGGGGTTAACCCCTGGCTGATGATGCAAATCGCCGAGAAAGCGCGCGACGAAGGGTACCGGTTCTTGGATCTGTGCGGGGCCGATTTTGAAACGATCGCCAGGTTCAAGAGCGAATTCGGCGGGAAGCTGATCCATTACTTCCAGGTCTCGGCTCCACAATCGCCTGTCCAAAAGGCCTTTTCTGTCGTTCGCAGGATGATTTCCGGCCGACAGAGAGGGGCGACCGGATGACGACTTCCTTTCAGGAATCGGAAAAAACACGCGAATACGTTCAACGTTTCGTCGGCAACCTGCTGGGAAAGGCCATTTCATTTGACAACATCGAGCCGGCGCTGGCCGAGTCCTGCTTTTATGCTCTAACCCGGCAGGAGGAATTGGATTCGCCCATACGTGACCAATGGGGCAACTGGGACTGGCCCTTTTGCGACGCCCAGCGGCGCGGCGAACTGTATATTCCCTGGCTGGATATACCGCTAACATCGCTTCGCAACCAGATTGGAAAGCAGCAGGCCAAAGTCGCCGCCGAACCGCTCTGGCCGGACGGTAAATCATTCGCCTTATGTCTCACTCACGACGTGGACGAAGTGTCTCATCGCAGCGCTTTACATACAAGAGCGCGCTCGATTCAGCTTGCCGTTCGGGCCGGGCAGAAATGGCCCGGAGTAATTAAGCAGGCAACAGCCTTCGCCTATGATTCGCTCACTCAACGGCGCCCGCCTTCTTCTTCCTCTGAAAGGCAGTATGAAGACTGGCAGAAACTGGAAGACGAGCACGGTTTCAAATCTACCTTTTTCTTTTTCCCATCGCATCCCGGCCGCCCGCATATCTGGGATTGCACTTATCGTTTCAGCGATAAAATCCAATCTAAAAACGGTAAAATATCGGTAGCCGAGATGTTGCGCGAGATTGACCGGGCCGGTTGGGAAATCGGCCTGCACGGCAGTTACCATTCGGCCACGGAACCGGAATTGTTGAAGGACGAGCTCAGGCAGGTTGAAGAAGCGCTCGGACATCGAATTATAAGCATCCGCCAGCATTATCTGCATTACGACATCGGCACGACCCCCCGACTGCAGGCGGACGCCGGACTGAGGGCTGACTCTACGCAGGGTTTCAATCGCTGCGTCGGTTTCCGCGCAGGCACTTCCTTTCCGTACTGGTGCTGGGACCATAGATCAGGCCGTATTCTTCCCGTACTGGAGATTCCGCAAATGATAATGGACGGCGCGCTATTCCAGCCGAACAGCCTGGAATATGATGAAGAAACCGCTACTCGCCACAGCCTGCAGATTATGGATACGGTGGAAAAGGTCGGCGGCTGCCTGACCCTCAACTGGCATCCGAACTATCTCAACGACGACAAATGGTGGAACGTCTATAAGACCCTGCTTGAAGAAGCCGCCCGGCGCAACGCCTGGGGGTGCTCAATAAAACAACTTTACAAGTGGTGGACGGCCCGGGAACAAAGGATTTACAATTCTCTGCCCGGCCAAAATTTATAATATCCGTCCCTGTTAAGATATTTCCCCAAAAGGCCAAACGGGTGGCGTTAAGCCGAAATTTAATTGTCTTTTTGCCCTATGCCGTATAAGTTTACGATTGCGGTACTTGAGATTTGGCTATAATATACCCGTTTTTGAGAAAAGGGAATTTTCTCTACCGGTACACACACCGTTGAAGGGAAGCAGGCCTGCCGATGTGCGGTATTTCAGTAATCATTAATCGATCGAATAATTCGATTGACAGAGCGCATATTGAAGCGATGACCGATATTATCGCCCACCGCGGCCCGGACGACAGCGGATATTATTTCGGACGCAATTTCGCCTTCGGACACCGCCGGCTGGCGATTATCGACCTTAGCCCGCTCGGCCATCAACCGATGCATTATCTCGATCGTTACACGATTGTTGCCAACGGAGAGATATATAATTACCTGGAGCTTCGTGATGAACTACGCCGCTACGGCTACCATTTCAGGTCACAATCCGATACGGAAGTAACGCTGGCCGCCTATGACCAATGGGGAGAAGAATGCGTCAGCCGTTTCAACGGTATGTGGGCTTTTGCGATCTACGACAAGGAAAAAGAGACTATCTTTTGTTCCCGGGACAGGTTTGGCATCAAGCCGTTTTATTACTCCGAAATCGGCGAGACGATGCTGTTCGCCTCCGAGATCAAACAGTTTACCGCGATTGACGGGTGGCGGGCGCGCTTGAATAAAAGGCGAGCTTATGAATTTCTAATTTACGGAATTAGAAATCATTCCGATGAAACTCTCTTTGACATCGTCAGGCAGTTGCCCGCGGGCCACAATCTGGCTTATAATCTCAGGACTCATAATTATTCAATCCGGAAATGGTACGACCTGAAAAACAAAGGGAATAGAAAAAAAACGGACTTTAAAACAGCCAGACGGGAGTTTGCCGACCTGTTCACCGACGCGGTGAGATTGCGGCTGCGCTCCGATGTCAAAGTCGGTTCCTGTCTGTCGGGCGGGTTGGACAGTTCATCGATCGTCTGCGTTGTCAACCATCTGCTCAGGGAACAAAACGCTCACGGCAAACAGGAAACCGTATCCTCCTGCTTTGATATCAGCCGATATGATGAACAGAAGTATATTAATGCCGTGGCTGCCAAAACCAAGGTCGTGTCGCACCGGGTTTTCCCTCGATTCGACGAACTGTTTTCAAAGCTGGATAAGATTACCTGGCACCAGGACGAACCGTTTGTGTCGACCAGTATCTTTGCGCAATGGGAAGTCTTCAGGGCGGCCGGTGAAAATCGCATTACCGTGATGCTCGACGGTCAGGGCGCCGATGAACTGCTGGGGGGATATCATATCTTTTACGGGAAATATCTGGCCGGCCTTTTGAGCCGTGGGAAAATATTCAGGCTGAAAAGGGAAATGGAACGGCTCAGGGAACTCCAGGATTACTCGATTCGGCAGATTGTCCGTTCGATGCTGGGTAACCTGCCGCCGAATTTCCTGAGAAAAACGGCCAGAAAGACCAACTCCAATGAAATCTCACACGCCGTTCGCCGGGACGGGATATCTGGTTCTTCGGAACTCTGGCAGGCGCCGACCCGGACTATGCGCGAAGAATCGCTGGCCGAGATTGAATTCACGCACCTGCCGATTCTGCTTCACTACGAAGACAGAAATTCGATGGCTCATTCGATCGAATCGCGAGTTCCTTTCCTTGATTATCGTCTGGTGGAATTTGCTCTCAGTTTGCCTGATGAGTACAAGACTAAAAACGCCGCCGCCAAGTATATTCTCAGGGAATCATTGCGGGAGAAAGTCCCTGAGAGCGTCATTAATCGCCACGACAAAATGGGCTTTGTCACCCCGGAAGAAGTGTGGCTAAAACAAAACGGAACTTCTTTCAGAAAGGAACTGGAGGACACCATCCGATCTTCCAACGGGCTCATCAACAGCAATATCCTTGGTATCCTGGACGCCGTCACTCAGGGAAAAAGGCCTTTTGACTTCACCATCTGGCGGTTTATCGCCTTCGGAAGATGGCTGAAGGTATTCGATGTAACCATCGACAATTGACAAAGGATGCCGGTTTGAAAAAAGCCTTGTTGATTGCCTATAATTATCCTCCCCTTAATAACGGCGGCGTCCAACGGTCATTGAAGTTTGTTAAGTTCCTGCCTCAACACGGTATCAATGTGGTCGTGCTGACGCGCTCCTATTCGGAAACAAACCCGGAAAATCAAAACGGCGTAATCCGCGTGCCGGATAGCTGTCTCCACGGCGAAGATGCCCGGATACATCTCCAGTGTCGCGCCGTCAGGAAACTCTCGCGCCTGCTGGGTATCTACTTTTCATCCTACAACATGTGGCGTAATAAAGCAATCCGGTTGGCCGATGACATCCTTTCCCGCGTTCGGCCCGACCTGATTATGGCCACTTTTCCCCCGGCCGCCGCGCTGGAGATCGGTATATCTTTTTCAAAGCGCGCCAATCTGCCGCTTATAGCTGACTTTCGTGACGGACTTCTGTTTGAACCGGCCGGCCCGGGTCGCGTCCGCAGGCATGTCAGGGCTTATTATGAAAAACTCGAAAATGAAGTAGTCAACAATTCCGGCGCAATCACCACCGTCTCGGAACCGATATCACAATATTTCCGCGAGCGCTACAACCGTAAAAATGTCCTAACTATCGGCAACGGGTTCGATCCGGACGATTTCGACAACCTGCCCGAGACAACCGGCGTCGACCGCTCCAAATTCAATATCGTCTATACCGGACGGTTGAGTTTATCCGACGCCGGATGCGATGCGTCATCGTTCTTTGACGCGTTTCACGAACTGATTTCCAAAGATGATGATATTCGTCGGAAGGTCCGCCTGCATATGATCGGACGGTTCACCCGCCGGGAAATTACCATGATGAAAAAACTAATAACCAGCGACGTGCTCATAATCCGAGATATCGTCGAAAAAGATGAGGCCCTGGCCTGTCAGAAAACGGCCGATCTGCTGCTTCTGGTGACGTCGATCAACCGGCGCAGCGTAATAACGGGAAAACTTTTTGAATATCTCTGTGCCGGAAAACCCGTACTGGCGCTGACGCACAACAGCGCCTGCGGCCGGATTATTGAAGAGACCGGCGTCGGCTGGGTTGTGCCTCCGCACGACAAGCCGGCGATCAACCGGACGTTGCATAAAATTATCACTGATGCGGATTTCTACGGGTCCGCATCCGGCGATGCAGGTAAAATTGAAAAATACTCAAGCTCCCGCCAGATTGAAAAGCTGGCCGGAGTTATCAATCAGCTTGCTGGAAAAACAGTGGCCTGATCAGTTTCTCCCGCATCGTCGAATGCCTGATAAATATAGTTGCCTAAACCACCTTTTTGTCTTAATAATTTAGAAAGGAATCGATTCTTCGCCAGAGGAAGGCTGATGGTGTTGCCGGGCAAAGATCCCAAAGTATATGTTATCATCCTCAACTACAACGGCTGGTCGGATACTATCGAATGCCTGGAAAGCGTTATAAGGCTTCACTACGGCAACTTCCGGGTTATACTTGTCGATAACGATTCGACTGACGGTTCGGTGGAGAAGATTAAACTCTGGGCGGCAGGGAAACTCGATATCTGGAGAAATGTCAGGAACATATTAAGGAGTATGACTTATCCGCCGGTGACCAAGCCGATTCGGATCATTGAGTACAAC
Source organism: uncultured Ignavibacteriales bacterium (assembly GCA_964611355.1). Taxonomy (GTDB): domain Bacteria; phylum Zixibacteria; class MSB-5A5; order GN15; family JAAZOE01; genus CAZSYD01. The sequence goes on from CAZSYD010000003.1 coordinate 37,961, forward strand.
CGCGAAGAGACCGAAAGCGGCGGTGATGCGGGGATGGAAAAAGAGCTATACTCCGGTGAAGATACACCTGCATCAATCGTTTTGATCAACTCAGGCGGGAATCTCGGTTTTGCCGGAGGGAACAACATCGGTATCCGTTACGCCACAAAAGACAAAAGCTGTCAACATATCTGGCTGGTTAACAATGATACCGTGGTTGACCCTGACGCCTTGACAAGGCTTATTGAGCGGATGCAACAGAAACCTGAAGCCGGTCTTTGCGGCTCGACGCTTCTTTATTACCATGACCCGAAAAAAGTCCAGGCCCTGGCCGGCGCCACTTACAATAAATGGCTGGCCGTCTCCAGGCATATCGGCGTTTGGCGGGACGCCGACACTCCGGTAGACAAGAAAGAGATTGAAAGTAAGTTATCCTACATCATTGGCGCATCGGTTCTCTTTTCCAGCGAGTTTATAGAACGGGTCGGGTTGATGTGCGAGGATTACTTTTTCTATTTTGACGAACTGGACTGGAGCGTTCGAGCCGGAAGCCGTTTTGCCATGGCCTATGCGCCGCGCAGCATCGTCTATCACAAAGAGGGCAGTTCCATCGGCGTCAGTCCCGGGGCCGCGCATAAAAGTAAACTGGCCGATTATTACTGGATCAAAAACCGAATCCTGTTTACCCGCAAATTTTATCCATATGCGCTGCCGACGGTTTACATGAGTATGCTGGGAGCAATCATAAACAGGATTCGTCGAAAACAATGGGACCGTGTACTGATGATAATTAAGATTACTCTTGGATTATGATTGGTTTTCTCATATCAGTTTGGGTGGCTCTGATTGGAGCAGAAAGAATTGATTTTTTCGATGGCGGCGGATCGTTTGTCCTGACGCCTTTTCTGGTCCTTTCACCCTTGATTATCCTGGCCGGGCTGGTATGGGTAATTTACAGAGATTCCGACTCGCGCTGGTCTTTTAACCTGCGGGCGGCAATTATTCCCTTTGTCCTGTCCATACTGGCCTTTTTGATTTTGAACCTGGCGGCGACTATTTTCGGCCTGGACGTAACTCTGGGTGCCAGGCGATTTATTCTGCTGATGCTAATCCTCATCTATTCGTCGGCCATATTACTGCTTTTAGGCAAATCCGTCAATCCGACGCGGGCGCTGATTCACGGCGCCTACGCCGGTCTTGCCGTCTATTTTCTTTTCAGTGTGGCCGAACTTGTCAATTGGCTGACCGGCATGTTTACGAATATGCCGATTATCAATCTCGTGCCGGCCACCATCGGGCCTTTTGCTCCAAGAGTATCGGGCATGTCGCTTGACCCCAATCGTGGGGGGATGCTGATAGTTGTTTACACATTCATAATCATCAGGTTTGCCGGGCGTTCAAAAATACGGACTATATGTTTCTGCCTCGCGGCGGTTATGCTGCTTTTAACCCTTTCAAAAACGGCCCTGATCGCAGCCGTGGTGATGCTTCTGGTTCTCTCTTTTCAGAATCCGGGCTGGGCGGTTCGAAACAAAAGGACGATATTCAATCTCGCCATGGGGCTGGCGATCTTTTCGTTCCTGATTTTCCATTTTGTCGATATCGGCGGAGCCGACGCGCCCTTCAATCTGGAGGAGGCCGTCACGGAGCGGCTGGCTATATCGGAGGAAACATCAGGCGGCATTCACCTGGCTCTTCTGACGCGGGGATTCGAGGTGGCGTTTTCAAGCATGAAAAACCTGCTGATCGGCATCGGTTTCGGCGCTTCCCACGTAGTGTTGGACGACTTTTTCCCCGGCAACAAGTACGCCAACTTTCACTGCGGCTATATTTCGGTGATGGTGGAGTCGGGCATTTTATCGCTGGGGTTATTTCTGTTTTTATATTTCTACCCGATCTTCCGGAGGAAAAGTTATCTTCCGCTTATCCTGGGAATCGCGTCGTTCAACCTGTTTTACCAGCTTACCCTTGACCCGTTCTTCTGGTTTTGCATGCTTTTGTTCTGGAATAATTTTGGATATACTCGGAAAAATAAATCAACCTGATTCTGTTTGACTCAAGTATGCCAATCTTCGTCAACGCCAGATTTCTCACCCAGGATATAACGGGAGTCCAGCGTCATGCGATTGAATTATCGAAACGCCTGAAAAGACTTTCCCCGGCAATCCGTTTTATCGCGCCTCAAAACGTTATTCATAAAGATACAGCCAAAGAGCTGTCCGTGGAAATCACGGGTAAAGGCACGGGCCACTTCTGGGAGCAGGTTGAACTGCCGCTTTACCTGAAAAAACACGGCGGAGGACTGCTTGTCAACCTGGCCAACACCGCTCCGCTTTACTATAAACAAAAAATTATCACAATTCACGACACCGGCTTTTTGAGAAATCCCGAGTGGTATTCAAAATATTTCTATTATTTATACAGGTTTCTAATCCCACGCATTGCCAAAAATTCCCTGAAAATTATCACCGACAGCGAATTCGCCAGGGAGGAGATAATCGAAACGCTGAAAATACCGGAAAGTAAAGTATCGGTGGTGTATTGTGCGCCATCGAACGTGTTTCAAAACCGGCCCGGCGAAACGGGAGAAAACAGGTTCGGCGATTATATTTTGACCGTCTCTTCTCTGGATCCCAGAAAAAATCTTGAAAGAACCATTCTCGCCTTCAGGAAACTAAACAAGGGCGGTATTAGACTTGTCATTGTCGGTGCGGAAAAGAAAATATTCGCCAGTCCTTATCTTAAAGATCTGATCCAAAAAGATGATCGGATCACTCTGACCGGCTATGTCGCCGACGAAGAGCTTGTCAGTCTGTATCGGCACGCGAAGTTTTTTATCTTCGCGTCCCTATATGAAGGGTTCGGCCTGCCGCCACTTGAGGCGATGGCGTGCGATTGTCCCTGTGTGGTAGCCTCGGCTGCATCTCTTCCCGAGGTGTGTGGCAGCGCCGCTCTCTACTGCGACCCTTATAGTATCGAAGATATTGCCGATAATATATTAAAAATGTTTGTTGATAACGAACTGCGAACCGGACTTATTAAGCGTGGTCGGGAACGGATAAAGATGTTCGGCTGGGAAAAGTCAGCCAGAGCTATGCTTAAGGTATTGAAGGAATTATCTCAATCATGAAACCGGCCGGTTCCCTGAGAAGGGTTGATTAAAGTATGAGCACCTGTATTATATTCGGCGGGGCCGGTTTTGTAGGAACCTACCTGACCCGGCATTTACTGAAAACCGGCCGATTCACACACGTTCATCTGGCCGATATCAGGCCGAGCCGCATAGCGGGACAGGAGGGCATCACCACTTCGTTTACCGATGTGCGATTGCCCATACCCGCCGACCTGGTCGGGGAACGTCCGGAATGGATTTTCAATCTCGCTGCCGTGCACCGCGAGCCGGGACACATTCGCGAAGAATATTACGAAACCAATCTCAAGGGCGCGCGTAACGTATGCGCCTATGCGGAAGAGGTTGGTTGCAACAACATATATTTCACCAGCAGCATCTCGGTTTACGGCCCCACCGACGGCCCGACCGATGAAAATTCACCCATTCAGCCGTCAACACCGTACGGTGGCTCCAAGTACCCCGCCGAACTGATTCATGAAGGATGGCGACGCGCCGACTCAGGTCGGCGACTGATTATTTCCCGGCCGGGCGTGCTGTACGGCCCGGGTGATCCAGGCAACATCCTGCGCATGATTAACGCCGTCAAGAGAGGCTATTTCGCGTATCCCGGATCGCCGCATATCCACAAATCGTACGGTTACATCTACGGCCTGCTCGACAGTATCGACTTTGTCATGGACAGCGACGTTGACTTTTGCTGCTACAATTACGTGGAATACCCGACGCAAACGCTTGCGGAACTGGTCGAGATCATCAAGAGTTATTTTGAAACGCGGGCCGTGGTGGTGCATATACCGTTATGGATACTGTTCCCGTTCGCCAAAATCGTCCACGCAATATTGAAAAACAAAACGCCGATTCACCCGGTTCGGGTCCGAAAGGCGGCTACGGCGACGCATATCATACCCCGGGTCCTGACAGATATGGGATTCAGGTTCAAATACGACTTCGAATATTCGCTTACCCATTGGGAGATGATCGCGCCGGAAGATTTCGGACCACGAAACGGAAAGACAACCCAGCCCGTACGGGCCAGGATAAAAATAGGGCGTGGCCGGGAAGACATGCCCGCGCCCGCGCCGGCAAATAAGCCGAAAACAGCGGCAGTCGAGGAAAAGGAGGAAGTCGCCGAATGACCGCCGAGACGGCCCCTTCGACCGACTTCGCCTCTCTCAGGGTAGCCATCGTCCACGAATGGCTTGTTGATTACTCCGGTTCCGAACGCGTCGTGGAACAGATGCTCAACGTTTTTCCGCAGGCTGACCTGTACGCGCAGGTGGAATTTCTTCCCGACAAGCTTCGCGGTTTTATCCGGAACAAAAAAGTTGTCACCTCGTTTATTCAAAAACTACCCAAAGCTCGAACCAAATACCGGGCATATCTGCCGCTGATGCCGCTGGCGGTGGAGCAGTTCGACCTGTCCGATTATGACCTTGTGATCTCAAGCAACCATGCCGTAGCCAAGGGCGTCATTACCGGGCCCGATCAGCTTCACGTCTGCATGTGCTATTCCCCGATTCGCTACGCCTGGGATTTGACCCATCAATACCTCCGGGAATCCGGTCTGACGAAAGGCCTGAAAGGGTGGCTAGCCAAAATTATCCTGCACCGGATCAGAATGTGGGACTGCCGCACGGCCAACGGCGTTGATGAATTTATCGCTATATCAAATTATATTGCACGGCGGATCAAGAAAACTTACCGACGACCATCGAAGGTTATTTATCCGCCGGTTGATACCGATGCGTTCGAACTGAAAACCGAGAAAGAGAATTTTTATCTGACTGTCTCGCGAATGGTGCCCTATAAACGCGTTGACCTGATTGTCGAGGCCTTCAGCCGCATGCCGGATAAAAAACTTGTCGTCATCGGCGACGGCCCCGATTTCAGGAAAATCAGGCAAAAAGCCGGGCCCAACGTCGAGCTGCTCGGTTTCCGGGAGCTTGAAACGGTTCGGGACTATATGCAGCGCGCCTGCGCTTTCGTTTTCGCCGCCCTGGAAGATTTCGGGATCGTTCCGGTCGAAGCGCAATCGTGCGGCACGCCGGTGATTGCTTACGGCAGGGGCGGGGCGCTTGAAACGGTCGTAGAAGGAAAAACCGGGATATTTTTCAAGGAGCAGAATCCTGACTGCATCATTGATGCCATCAATCGATTTGAGAAAATAAGAAGCCGCTTTGATCCGCGCGAAATCCAATCAAACACTCAGCGTTTTTCAATAAAGCGATTCGAAAGTGAATTCAGGCAGTTTATGAAAAAAACAATCGATTTGCATTATGCCCGCCAGGCCGCGCCTGCTCCACAGCGATTGCGTCTGAAAGGCAAACCGGAAGTACGCAATCGTATTATTGACAATGAAGCGCTGAAAAATCAATAAGCACATATCCCGTTCCCCCCGACAAGGGAACATTTTTCAGAATAATGCCGGATTATTTTTCCACCGGATAATAAGTGTCCTGCTTTCGCCTTTATATGTTGCCCGTAATGCTATATCGCGCAACCTGATACGGCGTTCCGCAAAGACGCCGTAACCGGCATGCTTCTTGTTACTCACATGGTGGGAAAATGACGGGAACAGTATATGCGCAAAAAGATCACGATAAGAGACGGTTGCTGCGATGCCGAGGATGAAAGCGGTTTGATGAATAATCACGCCGATTCCGAGACGGGAATTACCGGAAACGACGTTAACCTGCTGGATATGATCGGACACCTTTTCAGATACAAAAAGATTATCGCCGCGGCGGTGCTTCTGATTATGCTGGCGGCCACCGTGAAGGTTTTATTGACGGCCAACGTCTATCAATCGCGCGCTACCATACTCCCTTCGGGCAAAGCTGACAAACTGTCCCAGTTGAAACGGCTGGCCGGATTGGGCGGTTCGCAGGCTGAAGGCGAAAATTCATCCGAACTGTTTCCCGTTATCCTTCGCTCCCGGTTGATAAGAGACGCCGTGCTGAGCAAAACCTATTCGTTCACACACAAGGACGAAAAGCTGACCATGACGTTGAAAGATTATCTTGGCCTCGATAATCCGGACGCACTGCGCACTCAGTTGCGCGATATGACATCAATGGCCACGGATAATAACGGCATCATAAAACTTGCCGCAACCACGACGTATCCCGAATTGTCGCAGGCGGTGGTAAAAGAGTACCTGACTCAACTGGAAAATTACAACATGCATAAACGTCGGTCCCGGGCCAAAGAAAACGCCGCATATTTGAGCCGCCAATTGGATAATACCAAAAAGGATTTGGCTCTGGCTGAAGATAAACTTGAGCAGTTTCAGCTTGTCAACAGCGACTGGGCAGCCGGCATGGATCCGACCATTATCAAAGAACTTGGCCGCCTTCAACGCGAGGTCGAAGTCAAATCGCAGACCCAACTGTTCCTTATGCAGGAACATGAAATCGCCAGGCTGAACATTCAAAAGGATATCCCCATCGTTTGCGTCCTCGATGAACCGTCCCTGCCGACTCTCAAATCAGGACCGCATCGCAGGATTATTGTTTTTCTCTCCGGCATGATTGCTTTCCTTGGCACGGCCTTTGTCATCCTGCTGTTTGAAGCTCTCGGCAAAAAGAGACGCGGGCCGGATAAAGAATCCTACAAATACCTGCGCAATAGTTTTTCGCAGGCTTTTCCACGAACCGATAAGGTTGTAAATAGAATCGGTCGCCTGGCCAGGGAAAAGATAAACGCGTAGCAAGTCCAATCCTTACTATCTACTTATCAGGAAAACAATTCCCAGCGCATTGGAAAAAAACGCCGTTTTTGATTACCAAGCGATAAAGCGGCAATTCCTCACACAAACGAAATTCTTGTAATTGACGGGTCGGTAAGATGTTACGATTCCCGCCGGACATCCGTCTCCCCGGCATCATCGTTGCTTAACTATTGAACAGATCACACACACCGCTTCGAATGCGAAATCGATCGCTTGCATCCGCAGCGGAAAGACCGAAACGACTACCGGAACGGGCGAAGGAGGAAACGATGAAAGCGATCATTACCGGCATCACAGGTCAGGACGGCTCTTATCTGGCCGAATTTCTGCTCTCTCGCGGATATGAAGTTCACGGAACCGTCCGGCACTCATCGGGAGACCAGTTTGAACGAATAAGCCACATTATCGACCGCCTGCATATTCATCAGGCCGATCTGCTCGACCAGTTATCAATCATTCACCTTATAGAAGAGATCAAACCGGACGAGGTTTATAACCTGGCCGCTTATTCATCGCCCGCGGGCGGCTGGCATCAGCCGATCACCTGCAGTCTGCTCAACGCCCAGGTCGTAATAAGGATACTCGAAGCGATCAGGATGATCGATCTCAAAATCCGTTTCTTCCAGGCCTCGACGGCGGCGATGTTCGGACAGCCGGCCGAATCCCCGCAAAATGAACAGACGCCGTTTTATCCCGATTCACCATACGGGGCCGCCAAGCTGTATGCCCACTGGACGACGGTCAATTATCGGAACAGGTACGGAATTAAAACCTGTAGCGGCATTCTTTTCGACCACGAATCACCCCGGCGGAGCCTGGAGTTTGTCACTCGCCGTATCACCCATGCAGTCGCCCGCATAAAATTAGGCCTCCAGGAAAAGCTGGTTCTGGATACCCTTGATATCAATCGTGACTGGGGATTTGCGGGAGATTATGTCCGGGCATTCTGGATGATGTTGCAACAGCCGATACCGGATGATTATGCAATCGCCTCAGGGAAGACGCATTCGCTCGAGGATTTCTGCCGGACGGCATTCGCCGCCGCCAATCTCGACTGGCGCGATTATGTCGTTATCGAAAACCCGTTTAACCGTCCAATCAAGGCATATCCCTTAAGAGGCGACACCTCGCGGGCGCGCCGGAAATTGCTCTGGGAACCGGAAATCTCCTTCGAAGAGACAGTAAAGATGATGGTGGAAGCCGACATGGCCCGGCACTCCTTCACCAACCGGCTGCGCGCCGATCTGGAACGGGAAGAAAAGCAACGCTGGAGCCTGTCGCGGCAGGGAATGAAAACGAAATGATCCCGCTGGATATGAAAATCAATACCCGGGCAACCAACCGCCCGAAAATGACGCGGCCCATTAGACTTGCCATATCCGAACCCGACCGACCCACACCGGCCACCAAAACCGCCGAAAAGATAGTTGCCTCCTGCCTGGAAAATATTCGCTTCCTCAATCGTCACCTGAAACGGTTTGAAAAATACCTGCAACTACCGCCGGAAATCGACAATGTCCTTTACCTGGCCTATACCCTAAAAGTCCGCCCGGATGCTCCCTTTGAAACGCGCGAGTTCAGGAAGTGGCTGGCGGGGGCCGGTATTGAAACCAGGCCAAAGTTCAGCTTTATGGCCGATCTACAGGCCCCTTATTGCGGCCCGGCAACCGACCGGATGGATATTTTCACTAAAGGCAGAGATGACAGTATATTCTGCGCACCCTGTCATTATCACCTGAGCATCCTCGACCTGCAACACATAATAGAGACGTTCGAATCGTTCTTTCGCTCAATTAATGATATAGAAGGCCTGAATTGAGGATTTTAACGGTTAAAAAAGAGACTCAAATGACCGATAACGCTTCAAAGCTAACCAAGGAACAGAAATTAAATCTGAACATAGTACTGAAAAAGGCAAGGGGGCAATCTTCCATGGCAGTTTCGGTTGACGATAATATCGATTTCCCCGGATTAAGCAACACGGCCGAATCGCCGAAATCGACCAGAGACGATACATCCGGAGGCTGTCTCTGATGCTGCGTGACAGACAGACTTTCTGGCGCCGATTAAATCTGCTTGGCGATTTGCTATTAACCTATGCAGCGCTTGGCGGAACCATCCTCATTTATGGAATTCAGCTATCGTCTCAAACCATCGCGCTTCTATTTATTATTACCATGTCGGTATGGGGCGTGTTTCTTTATGGTCCGACCGGCTCCTATTTCTACCGGATGAAGCCGCCGGGCCGGATCCTGAGAGAGCTTTACCTGGCGCTGGCGAAATCGTTTCTGGCATTTGCGGCCATATTGTTTTTCCTGCAAATTCCTTTTTCGTCCCAGCCGGCGCTGACCTTCTTTGCCGCCAATGCCGTACTCTTAACCGCATTCCGATTCAGCCTGGTGGCGATCCTCAATTATTACCGAACCAGAGGTCGTTCCAACCGCAATGTCATCATTATCGGTACGGGAGTCAAAGCCAAACAGGCGGCCGTTCGCATCTGCGACAACAAAAGCTGGGGCGTTCATATCCTCGGTTTTCTCGATTATCACCACTCCGGCTTATGGCGATACCGGGACATTCCGCTTCTCGGGCATCCCGACGGCCTTAGTGAGTTGATCTCCAAAAACCAGGTTGACTTTATTATCATTGCCGTGGAAAACGGCGACCTGCCGATGACCCGTCATGCCTTTGCCGTCGGCGAGGAGATGGGGGTTACGGTCTGTTTTCTTTCCGATTTTTATGTCCATCCGATATCAAGGGCGCATTCGACCAGCTTTATGGATTTCCCAGCGGTTGTCTATTCTTCCGAGCCGGATGACCGCTTTCAGTTAACCGTCAAAAACTGTATGGACCGCATCGGCGGGCTTATCGGTTTGATTCTTGCAATGCCGATCGGTATCCTGGTCGCGGCAGCCATCAAGCTGGAAGACGGCGGGCCGATCTTTTTCAAGCAGGTCCGGGCAGGTAAAAACGGCAAGCCGTTTACCATATATAAATTCCGCACCATGGTGGCCAACGCCGATAAGCTTAAGAAAAAACTGTTGAGCAAAAACGAGATGTCCGGCCCGGTTTTCAAGATAAGAAAAGATCCTCGAATTACGAAAATCGGCGCGCGGCTCCGTAAAACCTCCATTGACGAACTGCCGCAGTTTGTTAACGTTCTGCGAGGCGAAATGTCTCTGGTCGGACCGCGACCGCCATTACCAGCCGAGGTGGCTCGGTATAATCTTTGGCAACGTAGAAAACTATCCGTCAAGCCCGGTTTGACCTGCCTCTGGCAGGTTAACGGCCGCAACCACGTCGATTTCGATGACTGGATGAAACTTGATATCGAATACATTGATAACTGGTCGATCTGGCTCGACACAAAGATACTGGTTAAAACCGTCCCGGCTGTCATGAAGGGGAGCGGGGCATCATAGTTTTCGGGACGCCGACTCCATTTGAGGTTTGGCGCCCGACAGGATAAAAAAACCGAGAATGGGACTCTCGTTTTCAAAAACCGCGTTTGCCGCACTTCTGCTGATATCTCCGGTCATATCTATCGCCGACGTAATATATCCCCTGCATCAGAATCCGTTTTACTTCGATTACGAACTGATGTACCGGAACGCTGTCATCAGGCAGGATTTATCCCTTCTCCCTCCGGCGGGACCATTCTTTCTCGAAAAGACGAAAACAATCCTTAACGGAGAACATTCTCCCGCGTCGAGACTTCTTGGCATTGACAGTCCGGCAGAATCAGATCAACTCCTGCGTTTGTATGCCATTGGAGCCGAAAGATTTAAGGCGGAGAAAAACCTGCATTCGAATGATCTGCCGTCTATAATTGGCGGTTTTGTCTGCCGGCCCGCGAAATATTTCGGAGCGCTTGGCTTCTTCAATCTTGATCGCGTCAGGGCAATCGATCCAGACTATATTGGCAAAAAATATCGCGGTCTGGCCGGTGAAATCGAAACGGCGGCGCTTTTTTACAAAAGGGACAGAATTACCGTAACCTATGGACGTCTGCGCGCTTTCTGGGGCCCGCAGCGTATAAATCTTCTGCTTTCCGAGACGACCGAACCGCTTGATCTTTTATCGGCATCATTTGAAACCGGAAGGCTTTCGGCCAATTTCCTGTTTGCCCGACTCGACCAGAGCCGCCCCGATTCGGTCGATTTTATCCGTTTCCCTGATCGGTCATTCAACGACAACCGCTACCTGGCCGGTCATCGAGTCGATATCCGCCTGCATCGAAAATTCAGGCTGGGACTTTTTGAAACGGTCATTTTTGGCGGCGAGGGACGTCCGCCGGAATTGAGTTATCTCAATCCGCTGCAATTCTTTCATTCCGCCCAGCTAAACGAGGATATTGACGATAATACCATTCTCGGAATCGACTTTACCTGTCTGCCGGGCGCAGGCATTGCCGCTTACGGCCAACTCCTTGTTGACGACTTCCAATTTGATAAAAAATCTCAGGGCGACCAGGAACCGGACGAGATCGGTCTTATGATCGGCCTTTTCAAAGCCGGAAAGATCGCTTCCATTATACCCGATCTTAAAGCGGAATACGTCCGCATCACCAACCGCACTTACCACCAGCGCGATCCGAGAAACAGGTATCTATATCGCAACAAACTGACCGGTCATCCGCTCGGCCCCGACGCGGATTCGGTTTCGATAAAAGCACGGTTCTGGCCGCACGAAAGATTTTTTGCCGAAATCGAGCTGGCTTATCGGCGACATGGCGAAGGTTCTATTTATAAGCCGTGGGACGAACCGTGGGAAGAGATCGAAGGCGACTACGACGAATCGTTTCCGACCGGCATAGTTGAAAAATCAACCCTTGTAGCCTTCCGCGCCAAGGGCTATCTCCCGTTTATGCGATATACCCGGGAACACCTTTTCATATCCCTTGACGCCGGTTGGGGAGAAATCGAAAATTACCAAAACGTCGACGGCCGATCAAAAACCGCCGGCTGGATTGATATCAGTCTGAGCTGGCTGGGGTTTGTGGATATTAACCTTGCCGATTAACCTGTCTTACGATACTACCGCCGTTAATTGTACGGCTGAATGAAAAACAAAGATAAATGAAATAAATCAAAACCGCCTACGATTTGACCTCGACTGAAACCTATTGTAAATTAGAAGAATGAATTTGACTGAGCTTATCATCCGCCCTTTGGAGCCTGATGATTCCATCGAAGAACTTACCGACCTTTTACGTCGGGGTTACAAGGTTTTGGCCGACATGGGCCTCCGCTACCTGGCGACCCATCAGGATGCCGATACCACCCGCCAACGTATAGAAAACGCCGAGTGTTTTGTCGCCGAATATAAAGGAAAAATTATCGCGACAATTACTTTCAATATGCCTGACAAAACCGGCGGCGCGCCCTGGTATGACCGTCCTGAAGTCGCTCATTTTCAGCAGTTCGCGGTCGAGCCGAAATTCCAGCGGCATGGAATCGGCGCCCGGATTATGAAATTCATCGAAGACTATGCCCGCAAAAAAGGCGTCGTTGAACTGGCGCTGGATACTTCGGAAAAGGCAACACATTTGATTGACTGGTACAAAAGGCTCGGCTATCGTTTTATCGAATATGCCGATTGGGACGAGACCAATTATCGCAGCGTCATAATGAGCAAGATGCTTTAGTAAAACTCAAATAAAATGCAAACGGCGGATGAAAGTCCGCCGCCTGCAACTATTCATTCAACAATCAATTCGCCTTGGGGCCGATCATCTTCTCCGGCCGGACTTTCTCGTCAAACTCTTTAGCCGTCAGTAGATTTAGTTCCACTGCAGCCTGCTTGAGTGTTTTTCCTTCGGCGTATGCCTTCTTGGCGATCTTCCCGGCGTTGTCGTACCCGATGTGCGGGTTGAGCGCCGTCACCAGCATCAGGGTATTCTCTTTATATTTGGCAATGACATCTTCGTTGGCTTCCAGGCCGGCCAGGAGCTTGTCAACGAAGCAGTGAATCGTTCCGGTTAGAATCCTTACCGAATGCAGGAAATTGTGAATCATCACCGGCTTGAAAACGTTCAATTCGAAATTCCCCGAAATCCCGCCGATATTGACCGCCACGTCGTTGCCGAGTACCTGGGCGCAGACCATCGTCATCGCCTCCGACTGGGTCGGGTTAACCTTGCCGGGCATGATCGACGAGCCCGGCTCGTTGGCTGGAAGAATCAATTCGCCGATACCGCAGCGCGGCCCGGAGCCAAGCCAGCGCATGTCGTTGGCCAGTTTCATCAGCGAACAGGCCAGGGTTTTCAGCGCGCCGTGAGCGTACACGATGGCGTCGTGCGCCGCCAGCGCCTCGAACTTATTCGGCGCCGTAACAAAATCAAGGCCGGTCAGATCTGATACTTTTTCCGCAAACCTGACGGCAAATTCCGGATGTGTATTAAGGCCCGTACCTACGGCGGTGCCGCCCTGAGCCAGCTCTTTCAGGTATTTGAGCGACGTTTCCACCCGGTCGATAGCGTTTTCAACCTGCTGGCGATACCCGGAAAATTCCTGTCCCAGCGTCAGCGGCGTGGCATCCATCAAATGCGTCCGCCCGACCTTGATGATTCGGGCAAACTGTTTTTCTTTTTCCTTCAGCGTTTTGTGCAGCTTCTTCATGGCCGGAAGAAGCCGATGGGTTACCTCTTCCGTGGCGGCGATATGCATGGCTGTCGGGAAAACGTCGTTTGACGACTGGCCCTTGTTGACGTCATCGTTGGGATGAATCGGTTTCTTGGAGCCGATTTCGCCGCCGGCCATTTCAATAGCCCGGTTGGAGATCACTTCGTTGGCATTCATGTTCGTCTGCGTGCCCGATCCGGTCTGCCAGACCACCAGCGGGAAATGATCATCCAATTTGCCTTCGATTATCTCGTCGGCCGCCTTGCAGATCAGGTCGGCCTTTTCTTTGGGCAAAATCTCCAATTCGGCGTTAGCCAAAGCCGACGCCTTCTTGATCAATCCCATTGCCCGAACAATCTCGCGCGGGAAATGGTCGTTGCCGATTTTGAAATTTTCCAGCGAGCGTTGCGTTTGCGCTCCCCAGTAACGGTCGGTGGGGACTTTAACCTCGCCCATACTGTCAACTTCAATGCGGTATTCGTCAGCCATTGCGTTCTCCTTTCAAGGCAGAGACTGTTCCATCCGGTAAGAAAGATTTTAATCTATGTCATCACCTGCTGAAATCAGATGAAAAAAAATAAACTCTTCAAGCCCGGGTTCCTTACTCAAAAACAATTTACTATTTACGCTCCGCGACGTCAATATCGCAAAAATTCTTTGGGGCGTTTATTTCATTGATTGTATACATTTTTTGCGAGATGCGGCTTCTTCCGTTACCACCACGGCCTGTTTTCAATAATCATTCTCAAGATATTAACCGGCGTTGAACGCATGATCTCGATTATATTGGACGCCGTAAATAACTGCGGTATCAGAAAATTAGACAATATCACCCAAACCGCCCATTTCCGGAAACCGAAGGCGTCGGTTTTGAATAAATAAATAAGGGCTATCACCATAGTCATAAATCCAACCGTCAGCATCCGAGTCGTATCATAAGCAATAATCAACTGCGATGCGGCACAGACCATGGGAAGAAGCAACCCAATGATTTGATTCCGACAGCCGTTACGCCACATTGAAATTCCGGCCGCCAGCGGAAAAACCCAGAGTGCCTTGAAAACCGAGAATAACCCCACCCCGTAAAACAGATAAGCTTTCTTGATCCAGTACAGCGGATTTTCGGCGAGAGGTATCAGATAATAATCAGCCGACAAAGATATACCTCGCCGTGATGCAATCCACTCGCGAAAAAACATATAACCCGTAAGCGTCAGGCCGAATCCAAGCAAAAGTTCCAACAGACAGGTTGATTTTCGCGGCGATTCCTGCAACCTGAGATAAGCAAACCAGGGAATCAGAAAAACAACCGACTCGTGGTTCAAAATTCCCATGACAAATAAAAGATAAAATACGACCGGTTTTGACCGCGCCCGCCACATAAGAAAAATAGCCAAGTAGGTCAACGCGTCGCAGAAACCGGCATAAAAGATCGTAACCAGGATGACGGTCGAAAAGGTAAGACAGGCCGTCGCAACCAAACTATCCCCCGCCTGAACGGCCCGTTTCCGGAAAAAAGAATAAACAAAGCCGATAGTAACGGCGGCAAAAAACAGATTTACCAGAATAAAAGGCCTTCCCCGCAGACCGACAAGATAGCTGATAAGAGGAGTCATTATCCTGTATCCGGCGAAATTCTCCTCCGTGCCGAAAGGGTTATTCGTGAGGGATTCAAACGCCTTCCCGTGGCCGATGTAATCCGTGCCGGGGCGGACGTATATGGAAGCCAATATCATCAGGGCCACAGAAACAAAGATAATCCACCAAAAACGGCCGAACTTCGCTTCGCCCCGGAGGACAACATTATTTACCTGATCATAAATCATCGTTAACGGACGCCAATCTCAGCGTCTGTTTTCAGGGAAGACAATTATAGCGATATCCAACGGCAGGATCAAGCCAATCGATAGAGATAATACAAGACACTTTTACCGAATTATTTCTCCGGCATTGCGCAGCATGATGTTGACGTGAAGGATAAGATTAATGAGAAGTAATACGGTTTCCCTTTCAATTGAGTTGCCTATCATACCCCCAGTTCCTTCTTCAAAAACCGGCCGGTGTATGATTTGGTTACTTTCGCCACCTCTTCGGGAGTGCCGGCGGCGACTACTTTGCCGCCGTCGTCGCCACCCTCCGGGCCGAGGTCGATGATATAATCGGCGGTCTTGATGACATCCATATTATGCTCGATGACCAGCACGGTATTGCCCCGACCGACCAGCTTCTGCAGAACATTCAAAAGCATTCGGATATCGTCAAAATGTAGCCCGGTGGTCGGCTCGTCGAGAATATACAGCGTCCTGCCGGTAGCGATTTTTGAAAGCTCGGTGGAAAGTTTGACCCGCTGGGCCTCGCCGCCGGAAAGCGTCGTCGCCTGCTGGCCGAGGCAGATATATCCCAGGCCGACATTTTTGACGGTGGCCAGTTTCCGCTTGATGATAGGAATGTTGGCAAAAAATTCGAAAGCTTCATCGACCGTCATCTCCAGAACATCGGAGATATTTTTCCCCTTGTAGGTGATTTCCATCGTTTCGCGATTATATCGTTTTCCCTTGCAGACCTCGCACGGAACGTAAACGTCCGGGAGGAAGTGCATTTCGATTTTTATAATTCCGTCGCCATGGCAGGCTTCGCATCGTCCGCCTTTGACGTTGAACGAAAACCGTCCCGGCAAATAACCGCGCGCCTTTGATTCCGGCAAGCTGGCAAAAAGCTCCCGGATAGGAGTAAAAACCCCGGTATAGGTAGCCGGGTTGGAGCGGGGCGTGCGGCCGATCGGCGACTGGTCAATATCAATCACCTTGTCGATATGATCCAGTCCCTTGATGAAACCGTAAGGCAGCGGCGCCTGACGGGAGTTGTAAAATCTTCTTGCCAGAATGCGGTACAACGTCTCGTTGATTAACGTTGACTTGCCGGAGCCGGAAACGCCGGTAATGCATATAAACAGTCCGAGAGGAATATCAACGCTTATCTTCTTGAGATTATTCCCGGCCGCGCCGGTTATCACGATCGCTTTGCCGTTGCCGTTGCGACGAGTACCGGGAACGTCTATCGCCTTTTTTCCCGCCAGATACATACCGGTCAGTGATGCCGCATTACGCTTGATCTGGATCGGCCGCCCAATCGCCACGACCTCGCCTCCCTGCTTGCCCGCACCGGGGCCGAGATCAATAACATAATCAGCTGACATAATCGTATCACGGTCATGTTCGACCACCAGGACGGTGTTGCCGAGATCGCGAAGTTCGCTCAGGGTTGACAGTAACCGGTGATTATCGCGCTGGTGGAGACCGATTGACGGTTCGTCAAGAATATAAAGCACTCCTACGAGGCGCGAACCGATCTGGGTCGCCAGGCGTATACGCTGGGCTTCGCCGCCGGACAGGGTCGCCGCCGCCCGCGATAGGGTCAGATAATCAAGACCGACATTGACCAGAAACCCGAGCCGTTCCCGCACTTCCTTGAGTATCTGCCGGGCAATCATCTCCTGCGTTCTGGTCAGTTTCAACCGGTCGAAAAACCGTTTGGCTTCTTTAATCGACATCTCCGTTAGTTCATGGATATTGACTCCACCGACCAGAACAGAGAGAGCTTCCTTTTTGAGGCGCGTGCCGTTGCATTCCGGGCAGGGAGAAATCGACATGAAGTTTTCTATCCACGACCGGACACCATCCGACTCGGTCTGGCGGTAACGCCGCATCAGGTGCGGCACCACTCCCTCGAACCTTGCTTCATACTCGCCCGACCCGCGGCCGTTGGCGTGCTCGTACTGAAAACGGATCTTTTCCCGACCCGACCCGAGCAGGATAATCTCCTGCACTTTCGGAGACAGCTTCCTAAAAGGGGTCGAGAGTTTGAAGCTGTAACGATCGGCCAACCCCCGCAGCATGTAACGGTACCAGTTGGCGCTATCCGACGCCCAGGGAACAACGGCGCCTTCGAGTATCGACTTTGACCTGTCCGGCACCACAAGATCGAGATCGACTTTCATCTCGCTTCCCAACCCGCCGCATTGCGGGCAGGCGCCAAAAGGCGAGTTGAATGAAAACAAGCGCGGAGTCGGTTCCTCATATGAAATATTGCAGTTCAGACAGGCGAACTGCTCGGAGAACAGGTATTCTTTACCGTCGGCTTCAATAATGACCGTTCCCTGGGCGATTTTGAGCGCCGTCTCAATCGAATCGGTCAGGCGGCGCTGAGATCGACGGCGGACCACCAAACGATCAACAACAGCTTCGATAGTATGTTTTTTCTTTTTGTCGAGAACGATTTCATTTTCAACTTCATATATTTCACCGTCAACCCGCAGCCGGATAAAACCCTCTTTGCGCGCCCCGTCGATAATCTCATGGTGTTCTCCTTTGCGGCCTCTGACCAGGGGGGCCAGGATAATGATTCTCGTCCCCTCGCCCAGAACCATTACCGAGTCGACAATCTGGCTGGCCGATTGCTGCGTGATCGGCTTACCGCAGACAAAACAATAAGGCACGCCTATCCGGGCGTAAAGAAGCCGCAGGTAGTCATATATTTCGGTTACGGTGCCGACCGTGGAACGGGGATTTTTGGCTGCGCTCCGCTGTCCGATTGAAATTGCCGGAGACAATCCTTCGATAAAATCGACGTCAGGTTTCTCCATAAGACCGAGAAACTGCCGGGCATAGGCTGACAGCGATTCGACATACCGCCTCTGGCCTTCAGCGTAAATGGTATCAAAAGCCAGAGAGGATTTCCCCGACCCCGACAGGCCGGTAATTACGGTCATTTTATTACGCGGTATTTTGACCGAGATGTTTTTCAGATTATGCTCGCGGGCGCCCTTTATATAAAGATACCGGGATTCGGCCATTCTTATTTACCTTCATGCCACGGACGAAAATATCAGCCCATTAATCAGGCAACCGGGAAATATACGCCGGAATCACCCTCCGGGCAAAAGATATTTGCTAAATATAAGCTGGCCTTTAATAAGCCGTTTGGGAATCACATTTCAAATATAACCCGGACGTAAGGTTAGCAGGGTCGGGGGCTCAAGGGGGATAATTCCGGTAGAGAGAAACCTTATAAAAAAGGGCCGGTTGAACCCGGCCCCAAAATTTACGAGATCCTTTATTGTAACTTGTAGTATTCCACGTTCATTTAGAATCTTCCGCGGCCTCCTCCTCTGAAACGATTATCCCTTTCGCGACGCGGCCTGGCCTCATCGACTCTCAATGTCCGGCCGGAAAAATCGGCGCCGTTTAAGGCTTCCTTGGCCGTTTCGGCTTCGTCCGAACTGGACATTTCGACAAAGCCGAAGCCTTTGCCTTCGATTACGGTGCAGCTTACGACCTCACCGTGTTGGCCAAACAATTCCTTCAACATGTCTTCGTTGACGGAATAAGTAAGATTGCCGACATACAGTTTGCTACCTTGCATCTTTGACTCCTACACTTAAAAGAACAATTGCGTTGCGTCCAATAATGTTTCCCGGGAGACTCGGGCAAGATAGCCTGTCAAAGATTCTCGCACGAAAACATTATCAAACAGTTAACCTTAAAAGGCCAGTTTCAGTCTATAATCCGATTTACGCTCGTTGGCGAACAAAGCGTTTACAGGACAGGCGCCAACACATTTCCGGAAGAAGACTGGCAAGATTAACTGACGGAAAACTGGGGTCGGGATACCGACCGCTGCCTTGAACTGCCTATGAAAACCTGACTCGTAATCCGGCGATTCCCCCGCTTCCCGAAATCGCCATTACCACCTCTGCATGTAAAACATCTGCCGCGGTCAAAAGACCGATGGCGTTCACGAACCAGTCAACGAAAGCGGTTTCGTACTATGACTGATTTGCTGATAACTACTATATCCAAAAAACGGATTTTTCCGAATATGTCAAGCTAAAATTGCTAAATACTTATGCCTGTGACTACTATTAACCCTTCGACTCCCGCCATTATCGCGAAATCAAAGACGGCGCCGGTAAATAACCGATAATACCGCCTAATGATATCGCCGCATGTCTTATATTCATTATATCGGCAGCCGTCTCTCTTTTTACACGCCCGCCGTATAGAATTTCATCCTGATGCGAAAAACCAACTCGGTATTCCATCATTGTTAAACATCCTGCCTTTATAAAACGCCATACGAACCCGAAATTGTCAGCCGTCATTTTATCACAATTTGGCGGGGCCGGATATTTTGCCTATATTGGGCTCCATGAAACAAACCGCCAAAGGCGATCTGTTGGCGCTATTATGCGCTGTCTCAACCGGTCTGGGTATTATCCCGGCCAAGGCGGTCGTGGCGGTTATTGCACCGGAAACCCTGGTATTCTACCTGTTTGTTTTCGCTTTTATCATTTCCCTGTTTCCTCTTGGAGTAAAGGGCCAGAGGGAAATCATCGGCGCCGTCAGAAAGGAGCAGTTGCTATTAATCATCAGATTGGCCGTGCTTTATTCGGCGGCCATTTTCTTCTCGTGGACGGCCCTGGTCCACCTGGAACCGGCGACCCAGTCGTTTTTATCCCGTATCAAGGTATTCATCACCGTTCTGCTGGCTATAGTCATTCTCAAGGAAAAGTTATACCGAGCCGAGATAATCGGCGCCCTGTTGGCCGTTGCCGGAATCGTTCTGCTGAAATTCAAGGCCGGTAGCGCCGTTTCAAGCGGTATTACGCTGATGTTAATTTCCGCCCTGCTTTTTTCATCGGCCGAAATAATGCTCAAAGCCAAAATCAAGGATATACATCCGACGCTCTTCCTCTTTTTTCGCAATTTACTGATGATTCCCTGCTTTGCGGTAATCATCTGGATGCGGGGAGTATCTTTTGCCCTGCCGGATCTTCGAGTTGCCGGTCTGATTGCTCTGACCTCGCTTCTGGCGCCGGTCATTGGCCGGACAACTTATATTATGGCCATCAAACGAAATTCACTTTCCCGAACCGTCCTAATAAATCAAACCCAGCCCATGTTTGCCGCTCTGGCGGGATTTGTCATACTTCATTCTCTGCCGACCCCGATAGAATGGCTTAGCGGCGGCTTGATTCTGGCCGGAGCTTTTATAATCGGCGCCGGAGGAAGGAACACGGAATAAAAACTGAAGCCCGGTACCCTGGGTTCTGTTAATTCCGTATAATCAACGTTTTTTTGTGGAAATATTTAATTGACATTATGGTACCGTTTATTATAGATAAAGGTCATGAATTACGGCCGGATCATTTCCTTTGGTTTTTCCCGCGCATGGAAACACAAATCACTCTGGATACTCGGCTTTTTTATTTCCGGTGGTGGTGGTGGTGGCAATATTTTCAATATTGGCTCCAAATCGGACTCGGGAGACTTTGGCGGTATTAGCGTCCCCGGAATTGTTGAAAGGATTCTTGAGAACCCCCTGATTATTCTTGCCCTTGTGGCGGCTGTTCTTGCAGTTATCATTATCTTTATTATCCTGGGAACTATCTCCATCGGAGGCATGATAGAGGCCGCCCGTCGTTTTAAGCAAAACGAGGCTTATCGATTTGGCGAAGTTTTTAAAGTCGGAGTCTCGTACTTCTGGCGGCTTTTGGGGATTATGATTCTGGTTATGATAATTATGGCCGCCTTTGTTATCATGCTTATTCTGTTCGGGGTAGCCGCTTTTATGGCTCACGTCGCAGTTGGCCTGCTCTCATTGATAATATTGATCCCGGTGTTTATAATCGGGGCATTTTGGGTGATTGCCACAAGCGCCATGGCCGAAAGATATATCGTCCTGAAAAACCGACAGGTCTTTGACAGCATCGCCGATGGATTCACTCTCTGGACTTCCAACCTCGGTCCGACCGTCCTGTATTCTTTGATATACTTAGGCATAAGTATCGGCGTTGGTCTTGGAACGCTGGTGATCTTCATGTTCGTGGCCATGCCCTTTATCGCTATCGGCTTCGTCAACCTGCTTTTGGCTCTGATGCTCGGTATTCCGGTGGCGTTGTTGGTTCTTCTGGTAATCAATGGATTCACCGGCTCGGCCATGCACCTTATGACCACGGAATTTTATTTTCAGTTGGTCGGTCGGAGTGAAGGTTTGGCGCCGCAGGTCGCCAACAGTGAACCGGTTATTACTCCTTCACCTCCGCCCCCGCCTGATTCCATCTGAGGGTATCATGAAAAGGCCGGTTGTTTATTTTCTTGGCCGGGCAACTTTTGCCTTATTGATCGGCGGACTATTTATCGTCGCCCCGGGCCGGGCCGGTGACCTGCCCGACGTCGAGATGGTCATCGACAATTACGACTACATGATTTCGCTCTTCCCGGATGACTACCCCAACAGGCGAAAGGCCATAAGAGCCTGCTCCACCATCACGGCCGAGGCGGAATCACTGAAGGTCTTCTGGGACGAACAGGGTAACGCCGTCCTTTATTACCTCTCGTATTACGCCGGAATTGACTGGATCGAGCCGGAGTTCAAAATCCACATCGTCAAATATTATCCTGACTATGCCTGCCATAATCCGATAACGATTCCCCTGACCGGCAGGAAAACCGGCGGCCGGATTATCGCCCTGCCGCAGGGGCTGTCGCATTATATCACCCTTTTTCAGCAACTATCCAAAAGACTTCTGGAGCAGACGGCTCTTCCGGGAAGCACGCCATATTACGTCGCCGGCCATCCGCTCATGGAAAAGACCAAGCGCCGTTTCGACAATTTGGCCAACCTGCTGGCCCTGCGTACCATCGCCGATTTCACCGATATAGATACTGTCCTGTCGATTTTCAAATCAGCCCACTGGAAAAAACGCGAACCCGGGCAGGAGGTGCTATTTAATTACTTCATGGACAAATGGAACCTGTCGGGCGATACCACCCTGGCTTACCTGATCGCATCAGAGCCGTATAGTTCCAAACTGGTGGCGCTGACCCGCCCGCCGGTCAAACGAAAACGCAGGGCAAGCGGCTGGGGGAATCATCAACTGCAGCCGCCGCCGGGTGGTATTCTCGGCCTTTCGGTAGCCAGGGACCGCTCCGGGTTTTTCAAGGTGGTCGATATCGATACTCTGAAGCTGGCCTTTGTATCGGGCCTGAGAAAAGACGATCTGATCCGCAACATCGACGGCGCCGCGCCGCGAAATATCAAACAGCTTTTCTCGTTGATAATGGAACATCTCGAAGAAGGCGCTCACGTCAATATTGTCCGCGACGACGAACCGGACGCAGTTATTATCTATCCCTGGGAATAGGGACTTCGTCATCATCCGACGAAAATCTTAAAGCGACGGCAACAATCAGGACGCGGGGCGGAACCAATTCTGTCTGCATTCACCTTATCTAAAACTTTAGCATTTTTCTAAAATACTTTTCAGCGGTTTGTGGACGTCTAAGGCGGAAGTTAAATTTCCTTCTCTTTCATCCGATAATCAAAACATGGCTTTTCATAAGGGAGATGCAATGGATTCGACAACCGCCGGTTTTTCGCTGGTGGAAAGAAAAAAATATGACGACAAGTCGGCTCACCAGATAGCGGAGGGAATCTGGTGGGTGGGGTTTCTCGACGCCGAATCAAGCGATTCTCACAATCCCTACCTGCTGGTCGATCAGGACGAAGCGGTCCTGATCAACCCCGGCTCCCGCGCCGAGAAACACCACAGGATTGTCAACGACAAGGTAGGTTCAATAATCGATCTCTCCCGGATTCAACATATCGTCGTCCTGCATCACGATCCCGATCGATGCGCCGCCATTACGCTTTTTGAAAAGGCGGCTCATCGGGATGTCAGAATATACGCTCCCTCAGGGGTCGCTAATTCAATCAAGCACTACGGCTGCAAACATCCGGTCGTTGGCCTCGACGACGGCGACAGTATTATTCTCAAGTCGGGAAGGGCTATCGACTATTATTCCACTCCCGGCCTGCCTTCTATCGGTTCAGGATTTTTGCACGACGCAAAAACAAGGACAATATTTTCGGGAAACATATTCGGCAATATTCCCGGCGAATGGAACCTGTTCGCCCCGGCCAATGCCTGGGAATCGCCGGCGCCCGTAAATGCCGACGCGCGACGTTCCAAAAAAGCTCTGATGCACGCGCTTAATAAAATCGAACGTCTTTCCCCTGACAGGCTATGCCTTCAACTCGGCCCGATTATTGAAGATGATATCGACAGCCATATCGCCGCGGCGAGAAAAACGGGTGCCGATAAATAAACAATTCCGCAGCACGCCCATACTATCCGCGGACAACTTCTATCTCAGCAGGAAATCATAAACGGATAACTTCCGCTAATTGGCAAACAGCGAAAGCCTGATGCCGAACTGGTTGACCGGTTCGTCATAAAAGGTACCGTATATCCGCTGATAATTCACCGAAAGCGCTTTATAGACCGGCTTTACCAGTGAAAGTTCGATGTAGTAGTCATGATCCTCGTACAGGTCAAGTTCCCAGTTGAAATCTCCGGTAAATTCGAAAACGAAAGCAGTTCCCAGTTTGAAACCATTGATCGAAATAATCTGAAGCGTCGTTCCCCTCGAACGCCCCAGATCATCCATATTTTTGAAAAACGACACCTCGTTGGTGAACGGCGTGACAGCCTGCGCCATCAACATGTCAGCAGGCAAAAGCACCGCCAGTAATATCAGTACCGGTATTGACAGTCGGTTCGATATCCATTTGCCCATCAGCTTCCCTCGCAGTTTTGGTCAGTTACTATAGCTACTCCTTTTGACCGGGATTATACCGATTTCCCCCTGCTAAGGCAACATCGGCATACATTAATGCCGAGGGGACAAATTTTTTGTATATTGCCAAGGTGAAGCCATTTTTCAAAAAGACATATGCGGACTGGAAGCGGTTTGCCCGCCTGCTGGGAAGAGTTCAACTCGCGATCATCCTGACACTTTTTTATTCAGTCGTCTTCGTGCCGCTCGGTCTGGTTTGTCATTTGGCCAGTCTATTCCCGAACAGGCGGATCAAAAGTACCTGGCGGCCCTACAGAACGATTTCAAATCCACGTGAATATTTTCGGCGGCAGGGATAGACTATGTATATCCTTGGTATTTCCTGTTATTACCATGATTCGGCTGCTGCGCTTTTACGGGACGGCCGGATTATCGCCGCCTGCGCCGAAGAGCGGCTTTCGGGGCAAAAGCATGATTCCGGCTTTCCCGAAAATGCTATCAGATACTGCCTGAAAGAAGCGGGAATCGAGCCTTCTGAACTTGACCATGTTATCTTCTATGATCGCCCGCTTTTGAAATTCGACAGAATCCTGTGTTCACTGATTAAGAACGCTCCCTTCAACTACCGCCAGTATATCTCCGCCTTACCGCTCTGGTTAAGACAGAAACTCTGGGTGGAGCAGAGAATTAAAAATCATCCGGGCAAGTTAAAAAACCTGTGGTTTTCGGAGCATCATCTTTCCCACGCCGCCGGCGCTTTTTTCCTATCGCCGTTCGACAAGGCGGCAATTTTGACTATCGACGGCGTCGGTGAGAAAACGACGGCCTCGATCGGGCGGGGCGAAGACAACCGGATTGAATTGCTCATGGAGATGAGCTATCCCGACTCGGTCGGTCTGCTTTATTCCGCCTTCACCTATTTTCTGGGTTTCCGGGTTAACTCCGGCGAATACAAAGTGATGGGACTGGCGCCTTACGGTCTGCCTCGATACGCCGACCTTATTCGCGATCGGCTGGTGAAAATATTCGACGACGGTTCAATCAGATTGAATCTGAAAATGTTTAATTTCCCTCGCGGCATGACTATGACTTCGAGCCGTTTCGAAAAACTGTTCGGGACGGCAAGACGTCAGCCCGGCAAGCTGCTTGAAGATATTCATCGCGACATCGCCGCCTCGATTCAAGAGATAACCGAAGAGATTATCTTCAAAATGGCCGAAGAGGCCAAAAAGCAAACCGGACTGGATAATCTGGTAATGTCAGGCGGCGTTGCGCTTAATTGCCGTGCCGCCGGACTTTTAAGGCAATCCGGGATGTTCCGGGATATCTTCGTACAACCTGCCGCCGGAGACGACGGCGGCGCTGCTGGCGCAGCCTTCTTTCTTTATCATCATATTCTGGGTCATCAAAGAGATCACCATGATAATATCATTTCCCTCGGCCCGGCCGTGGATATCGAAGATATAAGGGAGATTTGCCGGAAGCATCGAATTCCGCACCGCACAATCGCCGATGCCGACGAAAGCGCCAGGATACTTGCCTTAGCCCTGGCTCAAGGTAAGATTATCGGCCTGGTCAGCGGCCGTAGCGAGTACGGCCCTCGCGCGCTGGGGCATCGATCAATTCTGGCCAACCCGGCTGATCCGGCAATGAAAGAAAAAATAAACGCCGCCGTAAAATTCCGCGAGCCGTTCCGGCCGTTTGCACCGGCAGTTATAGAAGAAAAAGCGGACGAGTATTTCGATACCCGTGGCAACTCGCCATATATGACATTTCTTTTTAACGTCCGTGAAGAAAAGAAAAAAAAGATACCGGCCGTCACGCATGTTGACGGCACTTCCCGTATCCAGACGGTCTCACGAAAAACCAATCCATTGTTATACGGGATATTGCAACAGTTCGAAAACCTGACCAGTCTTCCGGCGCTTTTGAATACATCCTATAACCTTCGGGGTTTCCCGATCTCCGCCACCGCCCGGCAGACGCTTCAAACCTTTTTTTCGTCGGGGATCGATATCCTGCTGGTTGAAAATATACTACTGGATAAGAAAATGATCCCAAGACCATACCCCGTGGAACTGACTATCAAGCCCTTGGAAGATTAACTATAATGGCAGGCAATTTACATTAAACAAAAACGCGAAATTTATTATATTATTCCTATGGGACTCTGGAAAGATTTTGCCGGGCGATTAACCATCCTGGGGGAATTGTGGTTTTTCGTCCGGTATCGGAAGCGGTACTGGCTGTTGCCGATTTTGATATTCCTGTTTCTCTTGTCGCTTTTTATAGTTTTCGCCGAAGGATCGGCGGTGGCTCCCTTTATCTATTCCATTTTTTAGCCTTGTGTATGTCGACCCTAATAGCATAAACACCCATGTTTGACAGCATTAAAAAATATATACTCTGGCCGCTGGCTTCCATTGCCGGCTTTTTGGTAATCATTGAACTGATACTGCTGCTGGTCGGAATTAATCCCTATCCAAAAGGACGCGATTTCACCGTCAACCGAGCGCCCGATTATCCCGAGGTTTTCCTGAAAGATAAAGACCTTTTCTGGCGTCTCCGCCCCGATCAGACGATTACGTCGGAATTTTTCAAGGGAAAAACCTACCGGATAAATCGGCAGGGATTTCGCGGCGGCGATTTTGAAATCGAGAAAAAAGGGCTTCGCGTAGCGGTCCTGGGAAATTCCTGCGCTTTCGGCTGGAGCGTAACGTACAAGGAGACCTTTGCCGATATTCTCAGGCAAAAACTTATCGGGGCCGGCATAGAAAACGCGCAAGTCTATAATTTCGCCGTACCGGGTTACAGCTCTTTTCAGGGAAAACGGAATTACCGCAAATATGTTCGAGACTACGGGCCTGATATTTTGATTGTGGCCTTTGGCTGGAATGATCAATGGCTTGCGGCCAATGCCCGGCCTGACAGGGAGCAAAGGATGCCGACGGCGCCGATTATTGCCCTGCAGAATATTCTGGCCCGTTTCAGATTCTACCGGCTTTACAAAAACATCGTCTTTTCGATCATGCCGGGATCTGCTTCAAAGGACGGTAATAACCATCTGGCCAGAGTCAGCATCGATGATTTCAAAGCAAACCTGACCGAAATTATCGACACGGCCCGGTCAGACGGCCCCCGCGTAATCCTTCTCACCTCGCCAATACCCTCCCTGCTGACCTACTACGGAACCAGGGGCCGATCATTCCTGCACGAGAACCATCACTTTTACAATAATGCCGTCCGCGAAACCGCCGCCGTCAATTCGGTCGGTCTTATCGATCTGGCTGCCATTTTTGACAGGTACGACAACCTTTTTGACGATGTCGAAAAGGACCCTTTCCACTACAACAGCCGCGGCCATAATCTGGCCGCCACGGAAATATTCCGCTTTCTCATGCAGGAGGACTACCTAAATACCCAACCATAATACTCCCATTTGTTCCGGAAGCCACAATGCTCATTTTTAGAGCATTCTATACCTATCCCGTAAAGTATCCGTTTCAGTTTCCGAAGAATTAAATAATTGATAAGAGATTAATACGCTGTTTATATACCTTTAATGATCCGGGGGGATAAAATGGCCGAAGAAATCAAGACTGCAAGAAACACTGCCTCAGCGGAGCTACTCCAGTTGGTTGGTTTCAAAATAGGATCCGAGGAGTATGGCATAGATATCTTGAAAGTCCAGGAAATAAATCGGATGCCTGAAATCACCAGGGTACCTCAGGCCCCGCATTTTGTCGACGGCGTCATAAATCTGCGGGGCAAAGTTATTCCGATCATCAACACCCGCCGAAAGTTCAACATTGAAGAAAGGGAAAACGACAAGGATACGCGTATTGTAGTCGTGGACATCAACGGCGAAGTAATTGGCCTTGTAGTTGACGCCGTCAGCGAAGTGCTGCGCATCCCCAATTCAATTGTAGAACCTCCGCCGAACGTCACAGTGGAGTCCGGGGCCGATTATATTACCGGCGTGGCTCGACTGGACGACCGTCTGCTTATCCTCCTTGATCTGTCCCGCCTGATCGGCGACACCGCCCATGTTATGTCGAACCAGATAGAAGAAACCCCGGCCTGACGGCATAGCGTAAAACTTCCAAAAGCCCGGTTTGAGTCCGGGCTTTTTTCTTTATTCGCTTGGAAAACATTACTTCTTTTCGTATTTTTTTACCATTGGCTCTATACCATACTCGGTATTCAGGAGGGTTCCGGATTTCAGGAATTGCCGATTAACGATAAGCCGACACAGGCCGATAACTTGTAAAAGCGCAACGTATTAAAAACCTGTCTTGGCGTCAGGAAGGATCGGGAAAAAAGTCTATGAAGTACCTGATTACCGGCGGAGCCGGATTTATCGGAAGCAATATCGCCTTTGAAATCCTCAAACGCGGCGACAAGGTTCGAATCCTCGATAGTTTCGCCACCGGCCGCAAAGTTAATATCGAACCGATCCTTGATCAGGTGGAACTGATTGACGGTGATATTCGCGACTACTGGACCGTCGCCGGGGCCGTGGAAGGCGTCGATTATATTCTGCACCAAGCTGCTTTGCCGTCGGTAACCCGTTCCGTTAACAATCCCCTGACTTCCAATGCCGTCAATATCGATGGAACGCTCAACCTGCTCGAAGCCGCCCGGCAGGCCGAAGTCAAACGGGTGGTTTATGCCTGCTCTTCATCTGTCTACGGCGAATCGGAGGTATTGCCGAAGGTTGAAACGATGAAATCGGAGCCGCTTTCCCCATACGCCGTTACAAAGCTGGCGGCGGAAGAGTATTGCAAGGTTTATTATCGCCTGTACGGGCTTGAAACCGTCGCCCTGCGTTATTTCAACATTTTCGGGCCGCGCCAGGATCCCGACAGCCAGTATTCGGCGGTTATTCCGCTTTTTATCAAGGCTGTTCTGCGAGGCAAACAGCCGGTCATATTCGGCGATGGCGAACAATCACGCGATTTCACTTATATCGGCAACGCCGTATCGGCCAACCTCAAGGCCTGCACCGCGCCGAATGCCGCAGGCAGACATTACAACATCGCCTGCGGCCAGAGGTACACTCTCAACCAGACGCTGGAATTTATATGTGAAATAATCGGCAAAGAAGCCAAAGCCAGGCATGTCAATCCGCGACCGGGCGATATCATGCATTCGCTGGCCGATATCGAGGCAGCCAAAACCGATCTGGGATACACTATTGAATACGATTTCAAAACCGGCTTGAAAGAAACGATCAATTGGTTCACGAAGGTCTTCGCCGACAGCACCCCTATCGGCGGGATAAAGCTGAATTGAGTGCCGCAAAAGCCATCGTTTTATAAGTTTCAAATTCACTGATAAATTATTCCATCCGCAACCTGCTGCCTGAATCAGCGGGTCACCGGTCATCTTATTATCACGCACGCAACGTACCCGTCGCTGCGCCCCTTTTGGGGCTTCACTCCTCGCAATGACACCCTTGGAAGCCGACGTTATTAAAAACTATCTTGTTGGCATAACCTCCGGACATCCGCCGCACACGAAATCCACTCTTAATTTGTGAAAAAACCGCATATCATCTTGTTCCTCATGCAATTAGCGGGCAATCGGTTTGTTTTGTCATTTCTAAATCCACTGCAGCTACGCATGGTCTTGAATTACGCGTAGCGGGATTTGTTGACCCTGCAACAATTGTCCATCGGGTTACACCGCGCCAAAGGCGGCGCAAAACCCGATCAAACGAGAAATCAGGCAACAAAAAAACCGCCCTTTGACAGGCGGCTTTTTTTGATGCGTCGCACCTAACTGATATAAGATTATTCGGCGGTATCGGCCGTTTCCGTGTTTTCGGATTTTGCCATCTCTTCCGCTGCCGGTGTTTCTTTAGCCACTGTTGTTTCCTCGGGCCGGGCAGCTTCTTTGGCCTTTGCGGCTTTCCTGGCCTTTCTTGCTTTTCTTCCTTTGGTCGGCTTTTCGCCGATTGAGCTTTCGGTTTTGTCTGTCAGCTTCTCTTTGATGCGAGCGGATTTGCCTTTCAATTGGCGCAGGTAATATAGCTTGGCCCGGCGGACTTTGCCAATCGCCGTCCGCTCGATCTTATCAATGTTGGGTGAATATAGCGAAAAGACTCTCTCGACCCCGATACCGGAGGAGATTTTGCGAACGGTAAAGGTTTTGCCCGTGCCGGAACCGCGACGGCTGATGACCGTTCCCTGGAAAATCTGGATCCGTTCCTTGTCGCCCTCTTTAATCTTGTAGTGCACCTTGACCGTGTCTCCCGCTCCAAAAGGAACCATCTTTTTTATATACTGGTTCTCAATCTGGGCTATTCTTTTCATGGCTTGTACTCTCTTCTATTTTGATTTCTCTATCTTCTCCAAAAACTCAATTTCTTCGTCCGACAACTCAGCCGTCTCCAGGAGCTTCGGCCGATTCTCAAAAGTCTTTTTCAACGCCGTCAACCGGCGAAACCCGCGTATCTGCTCATGGTTCCCCGAAAGAAGCTCTTCCGGGACTTTCAAACCGCGAAATTCGGCCGGACGCGTATAAACCGGCGCACCCGGAAGGTGTTCCTCGGTAAACGAATCCTCGACAGCCGATTCAAAGTTGCCCATCACGCCGGGAATAAGCCGAAGCGTGGCGTCGATCATCACCCACGCCGCCGGCTCGCCGCCGGTCAGGACAAAATCGCCGATCGAAATCTCGTCTATCGGGTACAACTCCAGGATTCGCTCGTCGATTCCCTTGTAATGACCGCAGATTATTACCAGTTTATCAAGGAGCGAAAATTTCACGGCCGTTTCCTGATCGAAAACCCTTCCCGACGCGGCCGTCAGAATAAGGCGCGTTTTCTCGCGATCGAAGCTGTCATAGTCGATTTCCAAGCTGTCAAGCACCGATGCCAGCGGTTCCGGTTTAAAGACCATCCCGCCGCCGCCGCCGAAAGGGGTGTCATCAACTGTGCGATGCTTATCGGTTGCGAAATCCCGCAGGTTGATTAAATTTATGTCAAAGAGCCTGTTCTCTTTTCCCCGTCCCAGCACCGAGGATGACAACGGGGGCTCCAGCGCTTCGGGGAAAAGAGTAATAATGTCTATTTTAAGCATGACCCGCTACGAGGAGTTGTCCTCATCCGGCTTAAATAGCCCGTTTGGAGGATCGATTGTAATTTCTTTTTTATCAATATCGATCCTGATAATAAAGCGGTCAACAGCCGGGAGAAGAACGTCGCCGAATCGTTTTGATCTTATCCGGTAAAGATCGCCGGCCGGATAGAACAACACATCCTCAACGATCCCGTAATCGGTTCCATCCGCACCCATAACTTTGCACCCGATCAGGTCAAACTGGTAATAGCGTCCTTCGCCAAGGGGCCGAGCTTTGCCGCGCGGAATCTCAATCGACAGGTTGGTCAGCCGGGCCGCTTCTTCGCGGCTTTGGTATCCTTCTATTTTTGCCACCGGTCGGCCGCCAACCAGGGTTACCTTTTCAAGAAGCAGCTTTTTTCGCTCGCTTCCATCAACAACGAATATTTCATCCAGTTCCAGGAATCGAGCCGGATCATCGGTCGCCGGGGTTATGTATATTTCCCCGAATACATTACGGGGCCGCCCAAAGCAACCCACGATAATATATTCCGGATGTTTGGCCACTTATTCCAGAATCTCGAGAACGGCTCGTTTACCCTTCTTTGCCGAAATGGCGGCAATCAGTGTACGTATCGATTTGGCTGTCTGGCCGTGTTTTCCAATAACCTTTCCGAGGTCGCCTTCGCCTACGTGCAGTTCGTAAACCGTGGTACGTTCACCTTGTACTTCGGTCAGGTTAACCTGATCGGGGTGATCAACCAGCGCCTTCACGATAGTCTCAATGAATTCCTTCATTCGGTACTCCCTTTCAGTAGAACAGATCAGTAATAACTACGCAATCGCAGCAACAATTGTTTATACGGTTATTCCGCCTTTTTCTCCTTTTTCCTTTTCTTGGGATGTTCGATAATGGTGGTTTTTATCTCCATTTCGGAAACGTCCTGACCGGCCTTTTTAGCTCTGTATTTCTGTACTAATCCAATCCGGTTGAAAAGGGACGCGACGGTCTCCGAAAGCTGCACGCCCTGGTCAAGCCACTTGAAGATTTCCTCTTCGTGCGTTACCACCCGGGCCGGTTTCTCGATTGGGTTGTAATAACCCAGGTTTTCAAGGTACGGCCCACCGACCGATTTGCGCGAATCAATCACAATGATTCGATAAAATGGGCGCTTTTTCGCTCCCATTCGTTTCAATCTGATTACTGTGGCCAATCTATCCTTCCTCTACTCTAAATCTAAAAGGGCATCATGCCTTTCGGCAAGCCCCTGAATCCGATCTTGTTTACGTTTTTAAGCATTTTTTTCATCTGGACGAACTGCTTGAGCATCCGGTTGAGGTCCTGTATCGATGTCCCGGAACCCCGCGAGATACGCTTGCGACGCGAGCCATTAATAATATGCGGATTTTGCCTTTCTTCCGGAGTCATAGACAGAATCATCGCCTCCACCCGCGGCATTGCTTTGGGATCAATAGTAGCGCCTTTGAGCGCTTTGCCGAGGCCCGGAATCATCTCCAGCAATGATTCCAGCGGCCCCATCTTCTTGAGTTGCTGCATCTGGACGTAGAAATCCTCGAGAGTGAACTGCTCTTTACGCAGTTTCTTCTCGAGCTTTTCGGCCTCTTTGATATCGACCGTCTCCTGGGCTTTCTCGACCAGAGTGACAATATCGCCCATACCCAGGATTCGCGAGGCCATCCGGTCGGGGTGAAACTCCTCGATATCCGAAAGTTTTTCGCCGATACCGGCCAGCTTGATCGGACAACCGGTAACCGACCTGATCGAGAGGGCCGCACCGCCGCGAGCATCGCCGTCAAGTTTGGAAAGCACGACACCGGTAATGTTCAAGCGTTCATTGAATTCCCGGGCGACATTGACCGCATCCTGGCCGGTCATGGCGTCGGCCACCAGGAGTATTTCCTGAGGCTGAGACAACTGCTTGATCTCGGCCAGTTCGGTCATAAGCTCGTCGTCGATATGGAGCCGCCCGGCGGTATCAAAGATGATCAGATCGACGAATTCGTTTTTAGCCTTATTTATGGCTTCCCGACAAATATCCTGCGGCCTGACCTGACCCATCTCGAAAACGGCCACGTCAATCTGTTTTCCCAGCGTCTGCAACTGCTTGATGGCGGCCGGGCGATACGGGTCGGCGGCAACCAACAGGACCCTTTTATTCTTCTTCTTATAATGAAGCCCAAGTTTGGCGGCCAGGGTCGTCTTGCCGGAACCCTGCAGGCCGACCACCATTATTATCGACGGAGGATGCTCCGAAACATGCACCTCGGCCGTTTTTTCGCCAAGAAGTTTTACCAGCTTGTTGTGGACGATCTTAATTATCTGCTGACCCGGTTCAACCGAGCGCAAGGTCGTCGCACCGGTCGCTTCCTGCTGGATATCATTAATAAAATCGCGGGTGACTTTGTAGTTGACGTCGGCTTCCAGAAGGGCGCGGCGGACCTCTTTTAGAGCATCCCGGATGTTGTCTTCGGTGAGCGTTCCCCTTCCGCGCAGCTTTTTGAAGGTAACTTCCAGCTTTTCGGTCAGGCTGTCAAACATGTCGGTTTCAGTTCCAGTTCCAACGGTCAATCCGTCTCAGTTCATCCGGCCGGGGGAAAGTCCCGGAAACAGGCGAATCATCTCTTTTACGCATACTACCACTACGGCCTGCCGACCCCGACGGGCCAGAGCGATACAATATAATAGTTATCGGAAAAACCGCAAGATAAATGTAGCGTTAATCGGCCGGCAACTATGCGCTGTACGACAATTACTTACGGGTCGGGAGACCTTACCGTATAGCAACCACTTGTGAAGTCGCCCCGGTTTAGTTGACAGGTAGAAAAGACAGAGATTCATTCTTATTGATATAGTCACGGGCCGCAATCGGCCAGGTCTCGATTATTATTTGCCCGCAATAACCAAAAACCCGGCCTTGTGGCCGGGCTTTTGACGATGATTCAGGCTTTCCGAACGGGTTATTTATTATCTTATTTTGAAAGCGCCCATGGACTGGTCAAAAAGGCGCTCGGCATATCGTCATAAGTGAAGAAAAGCGACTCGTCAAGGTAATCCGCATACGAACTGAGCAGCCCGCTTCCTTGAGTGAAATTCGGGCCGAATACCTGTTGTAGCGACCCATCCGCGCGATAATCGGTCGAATCGGCCGGCTTGTACTCGCGGTAGCTTAAAGCAAACTCAACACCCTTGTCTCCGCCGCCGATAATGCAGCCGAGCATGGTCTCGGTAAGTTCGCCCTGGGGATCGGAATACCAACTCATCCGGTAGGCAAAATCGGATTCGCCGACCGAATGAATATCGTAAACCCAGCGGGCGCTGGTGGCAGGCGTGGTGCCGTAATCCTTGTAGAATACGCCCTTCATGGCAATAGCGTCATAAACCGGTTCATAATGGAAGTAATAGGCCGATGACGAAGTAATGGTGCCGCCTTCGGACCGGGAATCGAACACCAAAATTGTCTGCTCTTCATCATTGAGCGTCAAACCGATCTGCAGAACACCGTCCTCTCCCATGTCGGGGAAATCGATCGTGACCAGCTTGTCGAGCGCAATCTCGGTGCCGAAAGCCGCCTGCATATCGGCCGGGATCGAGGTTGCGTCCGTCAGCTCGGTGACAGTCACGTAATCATAGATATTGGCGTCTCCTTCCGAGAGCGAGCTGTCAACGATTATATCGCCGCTATCGTTGGCCAGCAGAAACTCCTCAATCTCGGCGACGATCATGTCGAACCATTCAAGATTGGAATAAAGCGACATCGGCTCGCTTTCGCTAAAGACTTTCCCTAAAAGTGGACACTCGCCCGTATTCCACATTGAATCGATGATGCCGGGGGCCTGAGAAGGCGTAGTATAGACCGGCGGAGCGATTTCCTCGATCAGGGAGTCATAGTTGGCAAAGTTGACTGACGACCATTCGGAACCGCCGGAGCCTGAGTTGGTCGATGAATCGTCGTCGCTACAACCGAGAGCGATAAACAGTGATATCGCCAGGGCCGCAAAAAAAAGGGCGTAAATACGTTTGGTTGGCATAATTCCCCCAAAGTAGTAAGAGTTGATTTTTGGCTGTCGATTGACTTATCGGGCAGGTCGGGGAAATCTTTATTGACTGAAACCGTCGCCCCTGCCTGAAATTAAAAGAATGTTTAAAAGTTGATATATTGTCAGGGGAAGGCAAATCCGGGTGAAAAAGCCTTGCAGAACTTGGAACATAATCCATTATTAGAAGCTGCCGAGTAAAATCGGCCATGAAAGATTCACAGTATATATGCAGGGATTCCGGCAAAATTTTACTAATAGGGAGTACGTATATGCTTACAAATCCGGTAATTGAAGCAATGGTGAATCGTAAATCGATCCGCAAGTACAAAAACCGGGAGCCGTCCGATGAGTTGGTCGAATCGATTATCCGGGCGGGTCAACAGGCCCCGTTCGCGGCACAATTATATAGTCTGTTGCTCTCGCGTAATAAACGGAATTTACCTTTTGGGGCGCCTTTGTTGTTCACCATTTGCGTTGATCTGCACAAGATGGAAGTCATTATGGCCGGAAGAAACTGGAAAATGGTTACCAACGACTTATCGATGCTGCTATTTGGGATTCAAGATGCCTCACTGATGGCGGAGAATATGGTAATTGCTGGTGAATCTTTTGGTTTGGGCAGTTGCTTTCTGGGGGACGCGCCATACGGGGCGGAAAACATCATTAAGGAATACAAGTTGCCAAAAC
Organism: uncultured Ignavibacteriales bacterium; assembly: GCA_964611355.1. Classification (GTDB taxonomy): domain Bacteria; phylum Zixibacteria; class MSB-5A5; order GN15; family JAAZOE01; genus CAZSYD01. Next base: position 73,876 of record CAZSYD010000003.1, read on the forward strand.
GCGTGTTTCCGCTGGTGCAGCTGGCCATGGGGTATCCGGCCGAAGATCCTCCGGCGCGGCCGCGCTATCCGATGAGCTTTTGCCTTTTTGAAGACGAGTATCCGATATTCGATGAAGAAACGGTTAAAGCAGCGATAGCTGAAATGGATGAAGGGTATCTGGCGCAGGATTATTATCTGAATCTAAAGGCAAAGATTCCTATGGAAGGAGATCGCAAGGAAACGTTCACTTACGATAATTACAGTTGGACGGAACATATTTCGCGTAAGTGGGGGCAGTGGCACAAATCATCCAAAGGTATTCTTGAGCGGTTGGCCAAATGCGGCCTTCGACTTCCGAGTACTGACGGAACGGAATAGATTATTCCGAGTTTACCGGCCGGTAGCCGGTAAATTGGCCGGGCCGGCTATGGAGCCTGAGATTTTTACTCACCCTTGCCCTTGTCGAGCATGTCGAGTTCCTCGGTCAGTTTTTGAAGCCGATCGGATGGGATGGCGCACCAGCTTTCGATTTCACGAGCCCCGTAATCGCGGGTTATCATCGATACCTTGGCCACGGCTTCTTCGTCAGGGGCTTCGTAAATATCCATGAAGTCCCATTGGCCCAGTAAAGCGTAATGCGCCTTAAAGCGTACTTCCGGACATTTCTGCTTGATTTCTTCAAGCCAGGCACGGATGTTTCTGGCCCGATCCCGCAGCCCGGAACCGACCTCAACCATCCCGGCATCGCGAGACGCGATCTTGGTTACCATCACATAGGTTTTCACAAGGCACCTCCCCACGTATTTCGGTATCTTGACAGCACACGTTGTCTGATTTCAGCACATTGGAGATGGCGCGGATGCCAAACATTTCCGTCCAAACGCCAATGCAATTATAATATAGGAAATAACGACCGGAATAAAACAAGAATTCTGCTACAAGCTGAATCTTATCATATCAACGGTTAGTTCCGCGCCCGGCATAAACCTCCTGGGGCAGGCTTCTTATACTCTCATCGGCTGGCGCTTGAGATAGGTCAGCGTTCGCCAGAGCCATTCCATCGGCCCGAAACGAAAATACTTCAGCCATATCGGGCTGATAATCAGTTGCAGGATCCACATTCCCAGCACAAATCCGAGGAGAGCAAACCGATCCACCTTCCCGAATAATCCCAGGCCGAAACCGAAGAAAATTATCGCCATCACCACCGAGTGCATCAGGTAATTGGTTAGAGCCATCCGGCCCACTGCGGCCAGCCTTTCGGTAAGCCGTTTCAGCAGGCCGGCTTTGCAGATTATCATAATCAACCCGACATGCCCCAGACCGACAAAGACACTTGAAATGTAATCGTAAATGCCGCCGGCGCGGAAAAAGTAAGCGAAGTCAAAATTGCGCTCAATCTGAAGCGAAGCTCCGTAGCCGCTGACCGGCATGGCCACGCCGTACCCGATGACCACCAGGATGGCATAGAATTTGAACGACCGTTCGGCTGAGAAAACGCCCAGCTTCATCAAACCCATGCCGATAAGCATAAGCCCCAGCGCCCGCCAGAAAACATAGAAGAAAAGCGACTGGGTTTGCATCCCCAGAGCTATCGGCACCATGTATTTGGTCATCGCCCAGTATCCGCCCCGGCGGGCGTTTATTTCTTCGGCCAGTTTTTCCGGCGACGGGTTGAATTCGACGCTGATTTCTTCCCAGACTTGAGCGAATCCCTCCTGCTCTGCCGTCGGCTTTTCGCCCGCCTGCCGAGCGGCTTCTGCCGCCTCGTGCTGGCTGCGGGTATATTCGAAAAAGGCCCCGCTTCCTATTGATAAGGCTGCGCCGATTAGAAGCACGACCATACCGAGAGTAATGAGCCATCTGCCGGACAGTTTTCGCAGAGGATAGAGTAACAGCCCGCAGACGGCATATGCAAAGAGGATATCGCCGAACCAGATGAAATAAGCATGAATCATGCCGAAGACAGCCAGCCAGAAGATGCGGCGATAATATACCAGGCCGAATTTTTTCCCGGCCGCTTCCGCCCGGCCGCTCATCAGAACCAGTCCGGCCCCGAAAAGCATCGAAAAGATAGCCATCATCTTCTGGAAGAAAACCACATAGCTGAATTGCCAGGTCAGTTGATTCAGGCCGGTGAAACCACCCGCAATAAGAGGGTTGAACAACGCCATATTCGGCAGGGCATAAGCACCGATGTTAATCATCAGTATTCCGAACAGAGCAAACCCCCGCAGAACGTCAACGGATGAAATTCTCTCGGCGACATCTACCGGGCCGAATTTATTCGGTGGACCCGTGGCCTGGTTATTTTCCGGCATGGTATTATCTCCATGTTTGAGCTTTTTTTATTACCATAATTTATCGAAGCCAATCTGACAGGCTGTTCCGCGCAACGTAATTGCATGGCTACTGTTACGAATAATATAAAGCGGTTGTTTCCTGCCTTCTGAAATTCTGAAGCGACCTCCGGCGACCCGCGCCGAGATGTTCATTTTAATCAACCAATTTCGATTCCGGGACCTCTTCCGGTTTCTTCGGCAGGAGGAACCGGTCGGGACGAGCATCTATTACCTTACGCAACCAGCTTGCGGGATATCCCATCTCTTGCGGGCGACCCTCTTCGTCCTTAACGTACCCATCGTTATATTTTACCAGAAGGTAGTTTGCCAATTCTTTCCAGCGTTTGACTACCAGCTCGGCGTGCACGACCGAATAATCGGTCAGGTAACGGGTCAGAAGTTCGGGATCGGATTCATGCAGTTCGACGGCTGTTTTTTCGATCGCCGGTTGCAGGGCGAAAAAGGTTTCTTCGATCTCTTTCTGCACTGTCAGGATATCCGGCGCCATGTGCGAGTATTTCAGATTGGCATAGTTGGACACGAAGTTGAATACCCACCAGACCGATTCCCACGAGAATTTTTGCAGACTGCCGATCATATACGCTTCGGGCAGTTCATTGATGCCGCAGTAAAACGGGGTGTAACAGGTCATGTAGGTATCGTCGACACCGTACCACAGGATGCCGCCGATAGGATCGGGCAGCCAGTCGCGCGACTGGGAAACAAACGAAAAGCCGGTCTGCTGGGTCGAGATCGGCCGTTCCCAGGTGTATTCGACCGTCGAATCGTCAAGTGTCCATTTGATCGGCCGCCATCGATTTGGCGTATTGTACGGCCCGGCGTCGATCCCTTTGGTCATGTCATACTGCGTGCCTTCGTAATGGTCGCGCATAAGGCTGAAAACGTCCGCCAGCGTCAGTTTTTTGTCAGGCTTTATCCATAACGGGTAAGGTTCGGCTCCTTCGACGGCGCGGTGATAATCGGGCGGAAAGTTATGCGACGGTGCGGCACGCCGGAAAATGCTCCAGACCCGCGTGTCGGCATATCTCTGGTTTTGCGGCGTGGCCGGGCAGTAGGCTTCGCAGAACCTGAACGGGCCGTCTTTTTTAGGATCGTAGTAGCCTTTCTTTTTGGCAAATGATACTACATTTTTTGAATAGAGGCAGTTATCGGGATCATCAAGCTGGAACTCGCCGATGCGGGCCTTGTTGGCGTGGCATGATACATATCCGTCGGGAACTTTGACCGCCACCCAGACGGCGCCCTTGCCGCCTTCGCCGGGGCCTATCATCTCCATTATCCAGGCTTCTCTTGTATCGGCGATCGAGAAAGATTCTCCCCCCGAACGGTAGCCGTATTCATCCACAAGGTCGGTCATAACTTTAATCGCTTCGCGGGCGGTTTTGGTTCTTTGCAGGGCCAGTATCATCAGGTCCCAGTAGTGCAACAGGCCTTCCTTGTTGCTCAGTTCCTCGCGGCCCCCGAAAGTCGTTTCGCCAATAACCAGTTGATGTTCGTTTATCATGTCAACGACGGCGTAAGTATGTTCGACCTGATCGATCCAGCCGCGCACGTTGCCGTGCCAGTCTTCGATAGCCAGCGAATCGCCCGGCGGGAAGTCGGCCGCCGGAGTGTATTCCATGTGGGGATGGAACTCACCGTCGCAGGTGTAAGTTATCATCACCGAGCCGTCCGCCGAGGCCCCTTTTGTCACCAGCAGGTTGGTGCAGGCGAGGGCGGGCAAGGTGCATATCGATATCACGGCGATAATTGTTGCTATTAGCTTTAACATTTTTTCCTCCTCCGGGATAGTGGGTATATTATTTTGATAAAAGTAGGCAATGCCGGAGTCGCTGGCAATGAGAAAAATCACCAACCGGCTATCCGCTTTAACTGTGAGAATGCGTCTCAGAATTTTCTGCGGCGTTTTACTCGACGGTATGGAATGAAAAAAACCCCCGTGCCCGAAAAGCCGACTATGGCATGAGAGAAAATCGACGGCAAGTAAATGCCTTTCTTAACATGAAAAAGGCAAAAAGGCGGGCCGAGACCATAACCTCAGCCCGCCCGAAAAGTAAACACAACCGAAGTTTTACTTTTCTTCCGCTTTCTCTTCGATGGTAAACGGGATGGTCGCCATGACGGTTCCGTCGGGGCCGATTATCCTGACTTCCCATTTACCGGTCCATTCCGGCAGAATCGTCTTATAGCTCCAGGTTCGCCACGATGCGCTTTTGACCGGAAGTTCCAGGTTCAGCTTTTCCTCGCCGTTGTACGACCAGATGTGCTGAACCAAGATGCTGTCCTCGGCCCCCATAATTTTACTCCAAAGATATAGCCGCTCAACGTCGGGAGAAAAAGAATCAGCAGTGCCGACCGGCATCCGCTCTTCGATTCCGGTGCAGACTTCGGCCTCGACCGTAAGAGCTACGGCTGGCGCCTTATCGGTCTCTTCCTGGGTGGTTGTTACGGCTGTCTTTTCAATCCCTTCCTGCGCCGTTTTCTTTACCTGAGCCGTGTCGGCGCCTTCCTGGGCAAACGCCGCCGGCATGACGATAACAACCGCCGCCAAAACTACAAACAGCTTCTTAAACATTGACTCCCTCCTTTGGAAGCTTCGATTTGCAAACCATAAGTAGATTATCGTCAGATTAATTGACAGGCAACAAAAATAGTTACACGGCTCGGATCGAAAAACCTCGTATCCAAATAACCTAAAGGCAGTAAAGAAGAAAAGCGGCGGTTATCAGCCAGAGAAGAACCGTCAGCATAATCGGACGGTCGGTCAAAAGCAGCCTGGTCGGCGAACCGCCCTGCTCTTCCAGATGGATTAAATATAAATAGCGGAAGATTCCGTAAATTACAAACGGAGTGGTCAAATACAGGTATTCGGTTCCCAGCTTTTCTTTGACTTCCGGCGAAATAACGTACAACAGGTAGCATACAAGCACCGCCGGAGTGACCACCCCGATTAACTGGTCGAGAAAATAACTGGAATATTTGGCCAGGATGCGGCGATGTTCCCGTCCGCTTTCTTCCAGAAGAATCAGTTCGTGACGGCGTTTGCCGAACCCGATGAACAGTGCCAGCAAAAAGGTTGAAATTAACAACCATCCGGAGAATTCCACATTGATTACAACCGCTCCGGCCAGCGCTCGCAGGACGAATCCGGCGGCGATGCACATGACGTCAATGATAACGACATGTTTCAGAAAAAACGAATAAAGCATGTTCAGGACAAAATAGGCCAGCACGGTTATAAAAAAATCCAGGCCAAGAAAATAGGAAGCAACCAGAGTGATTAGTCCAAGAATGACCGCCAGAACCACTGCCGTTGACGGAGCCACTCGGCCTGAAGCAATCGGCCTTTTGGCCTTAACCGGATGTTTCCGGTCGGCGTCGGCGTCGGCCAGGTCATTGATGATATAGACGGTTGATGACAGAAGGCAAAACAGGCCGGTCGCTGCCAGAGCGGTTAAAACCTTGTCGGCGTCGGTGGCGCTGCCGGAAAAGACCAACCCGGTCAGAACCACGCCGTTTTTAACCCATTGCCAGGGCCTGAGCAGTTGCAGGAAATTCCGAATCATCAATTATCCTTAAAAAAACAAGATAAGTAAAGGGAGCGCAATATCAACAGATAATTTCCAGGCAGCCTTCCAAAACCAGCCGTGATACTATTTGTTCACTCTGACTGATAAATCCGATATTTGCGAGATAAGCAAACAAAGGTCAAAACTTAACCAGTTTTGATTAAATAGACGAAAACTCGGCTGAGGGGCTTGATCTTAACTGCTGTCAGGCCGAAAACCTTAGGGTGTATAACGGCTAATTCCACCTTCAAGAAAGGAGTAAACCGTGGAAACTACCGCAATTCCCAGACCGGATACTCAGGTGAGGACGCCTTCCACCTGGCTGGCGCCAAGAGGGTCCCGGCTGGCGGCGGCTCTTATCGATTCGGCAATCGCTATGGTTATTTATCTGGTGGCCATTGCAGCCAATATACCGGAAATTCTAATTGTTGGGTTGCTGGCTCTGGCCGCCTATCAGATTTATCTCCTTTCGGTCTTCGGTCAGACGATAGGGAAAAAGGCAATGAATATCAGGATTGTGACCAATGATCGAGAAGCCAACGGCGGTTTCGTCACCAACGTATTATTGCGGACGGTTCTCAATTCGATCATAGCCATTGTCCCGTTCTACGCCCTGGTCGACATTCTTTTTATCTTCAGGAATGACCAGCGCTGCATCCATGATCTGATCGCGGGAACCAAGGTGATCAAGGCGTAAGATACGCCGGTCAGCGACGCTTAAGAAGCCGACAAAAAAACAGGTAAATATCGCCTTTTTAGACAATAGTATCGGCCGTCGCCATATATTTGCGGCGGCCGGATATCAATAGAACAGGCATTTTTTTTGCCGTTGCTCTAAAATTTTCTTGACACCGGTCGAAACTAATGTAAATTGTAGAAGACTTAGCGAGCGGTAGAAATACATTTTCCGCAACCGGGATGCTTTTGATGATTAAAGCCAACCATATCGGACTTCTTAACGGGTAACAACCCCAGAGGAGTACAGCACCTAATATGACTAATCAAGTTATATTTGTAATTGTTGGTGTGATTACTCCGGGGGAGTGGTCCGGCGGTTGCGGAGGTTTCCGTACATGAGGGCAGTTTAGTCTATATACGGGAAAGTCTCAACCCGCCGGATCACCAGATGGTCCGGCGGGTTTTTTTATTACTATGATCCGGACCGAACGCTTAAGCGAACCCCGGCAAAGTCCGGGGTCGGCAAACGGAGAAAGCCATGGATTTAGCTTACTACGAAGATGACCGGCGGGACGATATCAGTTCCCGCAGGGCGTTCGGGCGGCTGTTGCCGCTTTTGAAGCCGCACCGCAAATGGTTGGTGATATGCCTTTTACTGCTGGCGGCCTCCAAGGTAATTTACCTGATCGGGCCGAATTTGGTCCGGCGCGCCATTGATGTAGATATTACGGCTTCCGATTATCGCGGCTTGCTGGTAACGGTGGCGCTCTATGTCATAACCCAGGGAGCGTTTCTGGTTATCAATTATATCTTTCGGATCAGGATGGAGATTATCGGCCAGCAGGTGATGATCGGCCTGCGCAAAAGGCTGTTCGGCCATATTCTGCGGATGGCGGTCTCGTTTTTCGACCGCAACCCGGCCGGTCGGTTGATGGCCCGGGTTGAATCGGACACCGAAGCGCTGCGGATGATGTTCACCAACACCGTGGTGGCTATGATCGGTTCGATCCTTCTGGTCGTTGGGATGTTTTTCTGGATGTTTATCGTTTCGCCCCGGTTGACGCTGGTTGTGGCGGTTTTCATTCCGGTTATCATGGCGGTGCTCTATTTCTACCACCGCCTTACCACTCCCAAATGGCTGGAGATACGCAAACGGATGGCCGACGTAACCGCTTCGCTGACCGAGTTCATCCAGGGAATGCAGATTATCCAGATTTTCGACCGGGCTCGCGAGGTGCGCCGGCGCATGAATGAGGTCAACCGCAGGAAATATCTACCCGAATTGAAGGCAGAGCTTTTCGTGGTGGCCATGTTCAACTTCGTCTTCTTCATGGAGACGTTGATCATCGCATTGGTCCTTTATGCCGGGGCGCACTGGGCCGGAGTGAGCGGACTTACTATCGGCGTTCTGGTGATGTTTATCAGTTACGTCCGGATGCTCTTCGAGCCGATCCACATGGCCGCCGAAGAGATCGCCGTAGTGCAGAAGGCGATAGCCGGCGCCAAGCGTATTTTCGGATTGATTGATACTGACGAAACGATTCCCGAACCGATGCATCCGGTTGTATGGTCCGGGCTGAAAGAGGGGATCACCTTCGAAAACGTCTGGTTTTCATATACCGGCGATGACAATTACGCTCTGCGGGACGTGTCTTTACACATACCGAAGGGCAAACGTTTCGCATTGGCCGGGGTGACCGGCGGCGGCAAAACGACCATTGTAAATCTTCTGCTTCGTTTTTACGATGTGCAGAAGGGGCGCATTATTGTCGACGGAATCGACATTCGCGATATCGAAATCGAGGATCTGCGCGATAAGATCGGCCTGGTGCTTCAGGATATATTTCTTTTTCCCGGCAACGTGGCCGCCAATGTATCGCTTTCGGCCGACGGCTCGGATCGCCGACAGGTGATCGACGCCTGCCGGATGGTCGCCGCCGACCGGTTTATCGAGCGGATGCCGGATCAGTATGAAACGGAATTATCCGAACGGGGCGGTAACCTGAGCCGCGGCGAGAGACAGCTTCTGTCGTTTGCGCGGGCGCTGATTTTTGATCCGCAGATACTGATTCTGGATGAAGCCACCAGTTCGGTCGATCCGGAAACGGAGCGTTTAATACAGGAAGGGCTGACGACGCTCATGAAGGGACGGACTTCGATTATCGTCGCCCATCGGTTGTCCACCATCCTGAACGTCGACCGGATTCTGGTCATCCGCGAAGGCGGCATCATCGAGCAGGGCACGCACAACGAACTTCTGGCTCAGGACGGATATTATTCCAAGCTGTTTAAGCTGCAGTTCGTGCAGAACAACGCCAATGGAGTGAAAAAAGCATGTTAGCCAAATACATAAAATGGTTCTGGCGGTATTACCGCTATCACAAACGAGCCTTAACGGTTTTCCTTACTTTTTCCTTTCTCTCCAGCGCCTTGTTTGTGGTCCAGCCGATTCTGCTGAAGAACGTTTTCGACCTGCTGCAGTCGGGAAACATCCGCACGACCAGTCTGCCGTTTTTAACAGAATGGATTGAACATCTGGGCGCCGGTCAGATCAGCAATTACGTTATCATGATGATAATCTTCGGACTGGCTGCGTTTGCCGTCCATACCTTTCTGGTCGGACATAGGGCATACATGAATATCAAACTGGAATGGGAGTTCCGGCAACACGCCTTTACCGATATCACGGCGAAAGGGCCTGATTTCTTCAACCGGTTCAGCACCGGCGACCTGGTAACTCGCATGACCGACGATGTTTCGGAAAAGCTGTCGTGGTTTGCCTGCAGCGGCATTTTCCGCTTTTACGAGGCGTTGACGATGATTTTGTTCAGCCTGATAATGATGCTCTCGATTCATCCGATGTTGACGCTCTGGACGGTCGGGCCCCTGCCGATTCTGGTTCTGGTTTATATGAAGAGTTCGACGCTTCTGGATCGGCGGTTTGATTTTCTGCAGAAAAAAATATCGGCCGTCAACGATACTATGGAAACCTGCTTCTCCGGTATCCGGGTGATTAAGGCGTACAACCGGGAGAAAGACCATAAAGAACGTTTCGCCAACGTGGCCCGGAATCGACTAAAGGCGGAAATATCGGCGGTCAAGACGCATACCATTATAGAGTCGCTCTGGATGTATATCTGGCAGTTGGGGATCGTGATCGTTCTTCTGGCCGGCGGATATTATGTCATCAATGGCAGCCTGTCGATCGGCGAATTTATCGCCTTCGATTCGTACGTGCTGTTTTTGATCTACCCGATGTTTGACGTAGGTAACTTCCTTGTTAAAGGATTACGCGCCGGAGTATCGGTCAAGCGGCTGATGGAACTGGAGGAACATCCGCCTATGGTCGATCAAAGCGATGGCGATCAACGCTTTTCCGAAAAACCGCGCATTCGGGTCGAATTCGACCGGGTATCGTTCCGCTTCTCGGGTCAGGGGCGGGAGATCCTTTCGGATATTTCTTTCGCGGTCGAACCGGGCGAGCGCGCGGCCCTGGTGGGCAAAGTCGGTTGCGGCAAAAGTTGGGCGGTGCGGTTGATACCAAGGCTGGTTAACCCGACTTCAGGAAGAGTTCTTCTTGATAGCGTTGACCTCCGGAAATACGATATTGGAGAACTGCGCCGACATATCGGGTATGTGCCGCAGGAACCGATTCTGTTTTCCGACACTGTCGAGAATAACGTCCGGTTCAATCGACGCGGCGTCACCGATGAAACCCTGAACTGGGCCATCGACGTTTCGCAGTTGCGCGAAGAGCTCGATTCGTTTCCCAAAGGCCTTCAGACCAGGATCGGCGTCCGGGGCGTGTCGATATCGGGGGGACAGAAACAGCGTCTGGCCCTGGCGCGGGCGTTGGTCGGCCGGCCGAAGATACTGATCCTCGACGATTGCACTTCGGCCCTTGACGCCGATACCGAAGCCGCTTTGTGGGAGAGACTGTATGATGTGATGCCGGATTTGACCTGCTTTATCATTACCCATCGTCCGGCGACGCTGGAGCGGTCGGATAAAGTCATCGTTCTTGACGAAGGAAGAATTGTCGAAAGTGGCCGCCACGTCGAACTGATTCTGCAGGAAGGTCTCTATTGCAAACTGTATCATCGCATTGTGCTGGAGGAAGCGGTCGGCGGGGCGACGG
>CAZSYD010000003.1:84704-93088 GCA_964611355.1 uncultured Ignavibacteriales bacterium
TGCACGGGAGAGTTGATGGAAGAATCCGGCCCGATTCATATATCCGAAGAAGGATACGGGAAACTCAAAGCGGAACTGCATAAGCTCAAGTATGTCGATCGTCCAGCCATAGTGGCCGAAATCAAACGAGCCCGGGAAATGGGCGACCTCGCGGAAAACGCAGAGTATCATGCCGCCAGGGAGGCGCAAACTCATCTGGAGCGCCAGATCGCCGAACTGGAATTCAAGCTGTCGCGGGTTGTAATAGTCAACAAGGACGATGTCGCCAAAGATAAAGCCTACCTGTTTGCCAGGGTGACGGTAGTCGATCTGGACGACGACGAGGAAGAAATCTATACGCTGGCATCGGCTGAGGAAACCGACCCGGAAAAGAATCATATCTCCATTAAATCACCCATCGGTAAAGGGCTTCTGGGTAAATCCGTCGGCGATGAAGTCGAAATCAGTGTCCCCGCCGGAACTCTCAGATATAAAATCACCAAAATAGAATAGAGGGGATTAACTCTCTTCCCACTTCCTTCATAGATTTCGTGTTGGATAGAATACGAACCGTAAAATCTTAGCGGCCATTCAAAAGCGACAAAAACCGGCCGACTGATCTGATCTGAATATTCCGCAGAAAACCACGCACCCTGGCGCCGGGATTTTCCATTTTCCTGCAAATCGCATGGTCGGCCTTAATCACTTTTTCAATAAAATCCGTAATTAGATTGCGCTCAGTAATAACCGCCACCGTTTCCTGAAAGAAGCGACTGCTGAAGCAGTCGAAATTGGACGATCCTGCTATCAGGTGCTTTTCATCTATCAGCATCGCTTTCAGGTGAGTCATCCGATCGGGATAGAGCCGGAGATCGAACCCGGAGCGGGCCGCTTCCCAGCGGATATACGACCGCATCGGCTTCTTATTGTTGTGTACCGGCGTAACCACCGTTACATGGACGCCCCGGCGGGAGGCCCGGCGCAGGCGGTCGCTGAAAGGAAAAGACAAATAAGGGCTTTGAACATATATCGATAAGCGGGCCTCATCGATAAGGCGCAGAATCGGCTCGTAGGCGGTAGGGTTGCTTTTGCCGTCGAGTGAATAAATCTCAATCGGCCCGAAACTCTTACGTCCGCCAAACTGGCTGCCTTTCCAGGTAATCAGGAAATCACTTGCCAGATAATCAGCGATCTCTTCGTTTTCTATGCGAATCATCATGTCGTGCCAGTGGAAATTATGCTCGCTGAAATTTATCCCGCCGATATAGCTGATCTTGTCGTCGATGACGATGATCTTCTTATGATTGCGTCCGGCAAAGCGCACCATAAATGGGCCGACCGGATTGACGAATTTGACTTTTGTCCCCCCGGCGATCATGTCGGCGATCATTTTGGCGGTCGCCTTTTTCTCGCGCCTGAGATCAAAATCGAACAGGTTTTTCGGCGAGTAGATAAATTTGTCGCTCAGGACATATTTGGTATAATAATCGATTATAATTCTTTTGTCGGTCGCACGTGAAGCGATAATCCGATCAGTCAGTTCCCGGCCGACGCTGTCGCCTTCAAAGGTGAGCGTCTGGAGATAGATACGCCCGGTTGCGGAAGCGATATCTTTCTTAAACCGCTCCCAGAAGGCCTTAGAATCTATTAGAAGTTCCATTTTCATACTGTTTTTGGCGCATCGGTTTCCGGATTATGCGGCGGGAATGTAATATAAATGTACTCGAATGGCAAGGCGGCATGGAGTATCTGCCGGCCGATTGACCGGGAGATTGTTTGTGAGTTAAGGCAATTTGTCCGGGCGATATTTTGTTTTACTCGTAGTCCGATTCGAGGTAATCTTGAACCGTGCTGGCGCGGGCAAGGCGCTCGGTTAGGCGGCGAGAGAAATCCTGTGCCGAATGCTCGCCGTAAATCTTCAATATACTATTCATGGCGATCACCTCAGAGATAACCGTAATATTTTTCCCCGGGGAAACCGGAATAACCACCAGCGGGATTTCCACACCCAGAATACTCGTATATTTATCCTCGATGCCAAGCCGTTCGTAGTTGGCGGTATCTTCCCAGTATTGCAGGCGTACCTCGACCTCGATCCGCTTTTGCAAGCGAACCGCCCGGATGCCAAAGAGGGCTTCGATATCGATGATTCCGATGCCGCGAACCTCCATATGCTGGCCGAGAAGCTCCGACGATGTGCCGACGATATAATTGACTGATTTGCGGGTGATTTTAATGACGTCGTCTGCAACCAGCCGGTGGCCGCGTTCGATCAGGTCGAGAGCGCATTCCGATTTGCCGACTCCCGATTTGCCGGTGTAAAGCAGGCCGACGCCGTAAACGTCAACCAGCGTGCCATGGACAGTTATGGTCGGAGCGAACTGGTTGTCGAGAAACGACCCAAGGCGGCTGATCAATTCGGTCGTGGAGAGGCTTGAAGAAAAAACGGCCGTTTTCTTCCGGTCGGCCATGGCCAGAAGTTCCGAAGGAGGCATGATGCCCTTGGAAATAATTATCCAGGATATGTCAAAGGCAAATATTTTTTCTAAGACGGGGATCAGTTTTTCCTTGGGGAGACTCTGGATAAAGGCCATTTCGGTCTGGCCGAGGACCTGCGTCCGCTTGTGAGGGAAACGCTCCAGGAAACCGCCAAGAGCCAGCCCCGGACGGTGGATTTCAGCACTATAGATTTTTTTTCTGAGCCCTTCCTCGGAGTTGAGAAGGGCCAGCATCAGGTAATCTTTCCGTTCGCGAAAGGCGGTTTCAACCATGATTTCGGGCAATTAGAACCTCCTTAGAAATCGACCGAATCCTCATCGGTTTTTGGTTTGGAGGCCTCGGATCGGAAGCCGCTGATCCGCCGGGGATCTTTATGCTTGAGCTTGCCTTTGTATTTTATGAGTTGCGCACGCGCCTTGTCAAAGACCGATTCGATCGAGGCGTACATTTCATCAGTTTCCTCGGTTGATTTTAGCGTCTGGCCATAAACCTCTATCTGTAATTCGGCCAGTTTCCGGTGCCTTTCCACATCCAGGATCAAATGGCACGAGACAATATTTTCATAAAATCTTTGAAGGGAGGCGAAGTTTTCTTCCGCAAGAGATTTGATCTCGTCGGTAAGTTCAAAGTGGCGAGCGGTAACTTTTGTGTTCATATACGACCTCCTATTTCTTCTACGCCGCAAAGCGGCGGCATTTCGACCTATAATCAGAAAAGTATTGAGTCTTAGCGTCGTCGACGGCGCCGACGAAGGGCTTGGCGGTAGCGTAAAATATGGCTTTGATCTCCCTCGCTACAAACGGCTTATACATCCGAAAAGCATCAGAATTACCTCAGAATACAACTCTATCGTTTCGCTTTTTCCCTCCTGATTGCACAGCCTCGAGTGCCATACGATATTTTGCGGGTTTTCGACCACTAATTATTATACACTGAGACAGGATAGTTTTCAAATAATATTTTTGTCGCCACAGGCATTTATACTGATCGGCGGCGGAAACGGGCCGGCAGAATCTTGACTTCCTCACGGTACTTCGTAACGGTCCGGCGGGCCAGCTTGATCCCTTCTTCCTGCAAACGCCTGTATATTTCCTGGTCGGAAAGCGGCTTTTCCGGATTTTCGTCGTTTATGATTTCCTCGATCCGTTTTTTGACATGGCGCTTCGAGATTTCTCCGCCGTCGTTTCGGGAAATGCCGGTATTGAAGAAATACTTGATCTCAAAGACGCCATGGGGCGTCTGTACGTATTTGCTGTTGGAAACCCGGGAAATAGTGGCCACGTTCATCTCGACGATCCGAGCTACATCTTCCATGATAAGCGGCTTTAGATATTCGGTTCCTTTTTCAAAGAATTCCCGCTGCTGCTCAACAATTACCTGCATCACCCGAATCATTGTGTTACGACGCTGATTGATGGAGTTAATCAACCAGCGGGCCTGCTCCAGTTTTTGGCGGATATAGTTCTTGGTATCTTTGGATGAGGCTTTTCCCTTTTTAACCAGCGATCGGTACGATGGATTAATCCTTAAATGGGGCAGGTTACGGTCGTTGTGGAAAATTACGAAATCATCTCCGACCCGCTCCACGATCAAATCCGGAACGATTATGGCCGCGCCGCTGTCGAAACGTCCGTGAGTCGGGGTGGGGGAAAGACCCTTGATCACATCCAAAGCCGCCTGAGCTTTCTCAAACGGCACACGCATAATTTTGGAAATCTGAAGAATCGATTTCTTTTCCAGTTCATAAAGGTGTTCATCGACTATCCGGTAAGCCAGCGTATCATCAAGGCCGCGTTCTCTCAACTGGATTAGAAGCGATTCCCTCAAATCGCGCGAACCGACACCGATCGGGTCGAATTTCCTGATCTTTTCCAGGATTTTTTCAATTTTTTCAACCGGGACTTTCAACTCCTCGGCCATTTCGCCCGGCGACACCACCAGATACCCGGAGGAATTGATATTCCCCAGAATGTATTCGCCGATCTGATGCTCATCATCCGTAAGACGGAGAAAGGAAAGCTGTTCGTTAAGATAATCGTAGAGTGTTTTTTCCGGCGCAGCGGTAGCCAGAAAGGAATCATCCCGTTTTTCCTTTGCTTGGCGTACTTTATATTCTGAATCATCATAATTGTTTAGATAATCTTCCCAGTCGATCTTGTCGAGCTTGGGATCGATACTTTCGGATTCGCTGCCCTCACTGGCGGCCACGTCGAATTCAGGTTCCTCATCAAGCTGATCGTTTTCCGGATCCTCGGCTTCCTCCAGCAGAGGGTTGGTGGCCAACTCGTGACGCAGTGTCTGCTCCAGCTTCAGAATCGGCATCTGGAGCATCTTCAAAGACTGAATCAACTGCGGCGCCAGAGTCTGCTTAAGCTTTAACTGAAGTTCCAGTCTCATTGTTTATCCTGTTGCAATATACAGACTTATCATAACTCAGAGGTTCCTCTGTATTCTATATCGGCTTATTTTCGTCCAAGCTCATCCCTATTTCAAATTATGCACACTCCGGTCCCGGTCAATCGAGCCGGAACTTTTCCCCCAGGTATATTTTCCTGGCTTCCGGGTTATTGACCAGAAATTCCGATGTGCCGGAGGTCAGGATCTTCCCCTCGCATATAATATATGCCCGGTTACATATAGATAATATTTCCCGGACGTTGTGATCCGTTATCAGGATTCCCAGGCCCTTTTCCGTCAGTCCGGTAATAATTCTCTGGATATCCTCAACGGCAATTGGGTCGATTCCGGCAAACGGCTCATCCAGAAGCATATATGACGGTTCTGTCGCCAAAGCCCGGGTTATTTCCAGTCGCCTGCGTTCGCCGCCCGACAGCGTATAAGCCTTGGACTTGCGCAAATGCCAAATGTCCAGTTCATTCAGGAGGTCTTTGAGCCGCCTTTTGGTTTCATTGCGGTTTAGTCTTTGAAGTTCCAGAATCGATAATACATTGTCTTCTACGGATAGCTTGCGAAAGACCGAGTTCTCCTGAGACAAATACCCGATTCCTTTTCGAGCCCGACGATACATGGGAAGCCCGGTCAGCCTTTCCTCCCCAAGGTAAACTTCGCCGAAAACAGGTTTAATAAAACCCATAATCATGTAAAAGGTAGTAGTTTTCCCCGCTCCGTTCGGCCCGAGAAGCCCTACTACTTCGCCCGGTTTTACATCGATTGAAACCCCGGCCACTACCTTTCTATGGCTGTAAATCTTGACCAGGTTTTCAGCTCTGAGGACCACCATATAAAAAATATAAGGGATTGACCTGTTTTTCCAACATAAATCCTCGTTTTAGCATAATATTTGCATTCCTTCAAAAAATCCTTAAATTCCAACCATGCTTGGGACAGGTTGCACAAACTTAATGTATATATGACAGGATTCTTTGGGAGAAAACCATGAGACGATTATCTTTTTGTCTGATAATACCGCTTCTTTTGATTATTGCCGGTTGCGGAAGATCGGTTGAAGACAAGTGGCGAGATATTCAGAGACTTCTTGATGTTGGCCGGTTTTCGGAAGCCGAGCAGGAAATAGATAAAATTGCCGCAACCGATTCCCTCTCTACCGGCGCTTTTTACGGCAGGGCGCTTCTCGATGAATACCACGGCTACGTATGGGACGCCTATATTTCCTGTTTTGAAGCGGTAAAACCGGACAAGGAGTTTGTCCCCGCCCTGAAAAAATATATTCGTCTTGGAATCGAACTTGGTTCTCTCGATGCGGCGCGCCAGGCAACCGGTATGCTAATCTCACGATGCGAGCAGGATCCCGACGGATACTTGTATCTGGCCGAGATCGACATGCTGGAGAATCAGCTTGACAGCGCTCGCGCGGCCGTTGACAAAGCAGCTTCCTTCAGCGATGACGATCCAACGATCCGGCTGTACAAGGCGGAACTTGATTTACATTCATATGATTCCACGGCCATCCGCGCGACGCTTGACCGCCTTTCCGAGACAGAATACACCAAACCTGATCACTTTTCTCACCTGGCGCGACTTTTTGCCTATCTGAATATGGGCGACTCCGCCGCTTTTTATGTAAGAAAGGCTCTTGAACTGGATAAGGAAAACATCCGGCTTAAGCTTCAACTGGCTCGATACCTGTATGACGACATGTTCCTGAAGGAAGCATGGGATATTACTGAAAAGCTGATCGCCGAGGCCGGGCAGTTCGGCCCGGCCTATATTCTGGCCGCCAATATAAAGGGGGTCATAAATAAACCGTATGACGGCCTGGAGTATATTTCGAATTTCATTAATTTCAAGAAGTTTTCCCCTATCGGAATAGAAGCGCAGGCTGACTACTTCTTTCTTTTTCAGAATAAATATATGGCCATAACAGAGTATGACAGAGCTTACAGCTCGGCGGTCAATTTAGGATATCCCGCCGAGTATCTTCGTCCCCTCTGTTACAAAGTGCAAAATTGCTGCCTGGAAAAGAGTGATATCGATGTGGCCATGGAATTGTTAAAGGAAGACTATCGACTCGATCCTGAAGGGCTTGAGCCCGATTTTATCAAGGCGGAACTGATGCTGAGATTTCCGGAGGTACGAGATTCCGCCCGAATCCTGGTGGATGATCGGTTGACGGAAAACTCAGGTAATCGCGCGTGGCTGGAACTGGCCGCCAGATATTACTCACGAACCCGCCGGATCGAAAAGGCAGTCGAAATCTATTACCTGCTCCTTGATTTGCCGTATCCCAAACAAGAATACTTCGCCGGCCTGCTGGAGCTGTACAAGCGAGAAAAAAATATCGCGGCGGCCGACAGCCTTGCGGAGATATTACCTTTGCGCTTCGAAGAAAGCCGCGAACTGGCCAAACGCTTTTACGATCTATACGACGCTTTCGGCCAAAATGAGAAGGCTGTTTTTTACGCCGAAAAGCTGTATCGTAAATCACCCGGGTATCTGCCGTACGTGACGACTCTTGCCGAGCTGTATGCCGCGCAGAACAGGTACGAAGACGGCCTTGCGCTTATTGACCGATATGTGCGGACTTATCCTGACGACCCCGAAGGTCATTATCGGTTGGGCGGTTACGCGCTGGATAACGGCAGGTACCAATCAGTCCTGCAATGCAGCGAACGGTCCCTGTCAATAGACAGCGCCTACGGCTCGGCCTATGAACTGAAAGGACTATATTTCAGGGAAAAGGGAAATGTCGATTCAGCCATTTACTATTTCCGTCGGACGGTGATGCTTAAATGGCCTACGCCGCTGCCATATTATTACCTTGGGGAATATCTCCTGCAGCAAAGAGACAGTCTGAACCGCGCCGCCGGCCTGGGAATGGCTGCCGTGCGGTATTTTGACCGTGACCCCCGCGGATATCATCTCCTTGGCCGAGTCTATTTGACGCAGAAAAAGTATAAACTGGCCCGGTCGCAGTTTTTCAAAGGCTTGAAGTTCGCCCCGGAGGATGCGGAACTGAATTTTCTTCTTGGAAAAACGTGCGTAATATTGGGCAGAAATGCGGAAGCGAAAAAACATATCAATAAAGCCCTGAAAAATAATCTGCCGTCACCGCAGAGAGAAGAGGCAAGAAAACTCTTAATGCAATTGTAAGATTCATTTGCAAACAAAGGAGGCCGAATCGGTCTCCTTTGTTCAAACACCCCCCGGTAGGGATAGCGGTAGCCGTCCCTACGGGTGAAAACCCAACCCTCCCTATCGACCCCTCTACCAGCCACGGATAATATAATCCACCCCCCTGACAGATCCTGTCAGTGGGAAATATAAAATTTTATAAAAATCGCATTTTCAAAAGTAAATTCCATCAAATCCATATCAGGAGAGGCCCGTTGTCCGAGGCGCGGGTCAATCGCGCCTATTTTGATCCGCCCTACGCGACCGGTTTTTTGATTAGATACCCGCTCACGGAAATTTCATGTATCATGCTG
>CAZSYD010000004.1:0-85904 GCA_964611355.1 uncultured Ignavibacteriales bacterium
AACTCGCGACAGCCACCTTGGCAAGGTGGTGCTCTACCAACTGAGCTATTCCCGCCTTTACAATTCGAATATACATCACATACGATAATATTGTCAATAATTTTTGCGCCCTTCCACTGTCATAATCGGCTTTCCCATTATTATGCTTTACCGTCTTTTCATTTAACCGGTTATAGCCGTATATCAATCATGATCTTGGGGAATTACCTGATATTTTTCTCGGCGTCGAGGATGGGCAGATACCATGGCGCTAAAGAGGCTACCCGCGACCTACATGCAAGGGCCGCCTTTGTATGTCCCATGTATTCTTCGAACAAATGGAGATTACAATACGCCTCGACAACCAGCGTGTCATCCCGAACCAGTCGTTGAAGCGCTAAATAGCCGCGGGTAGGATCTTTTAACTCTTTGTAACTTAATGCAATACAATAATATATATATGGATAGACCGGAGCCGGCGAAAACCCAATAGCTCGATCAAGCGCCTTCAGTGCGTTTCTATAATCGCCTTTGACCCAAAGGGTAAGTCCGAGGTTGTATTGCTTTTCAAACTCCGGGCTTACATCTCTTTCCACCGGCAAGCTTATGGCATAGTATCTCTTGTAAACCTGGTTAAGATACCCTCCAAAAAGAAAAGGTATCGTTCTATAGTTATTAAGAAACCCGCTATATAGAAAAAGCGCCCTTTCTGCGGGCGCCGAGGCCCTCATTCCGGTCGAAAATAGGATATAATCCGGCTGACGGGAAAGAACGTATCGGCTGTTGAAATGCGATTCACGCCAGGTAGTCTCCATACCCTTGACCGGCGGTTCCGGATGACGGGCAATAGTCGAATCGGTCAATCCCAAAAGATCAATTACCGTATGATCCATCAGGCGATACCCGACCACGCCGATCGTGCTGACCGCAATGGAAAAGTTTGATTGATCGACGGCCAGAAGGTTATCCATTAACCTGTTCATCTTCCACGCCAACGCGTTTTCTTTGTTATGGAATGTGGTTACGTAATGGTATGGAAAATACAACTGCCAGCAGAGTAAAACCACCAGACAGGGTGCAATTACCAACCCACGTTTCGAAACGGCATAAAAGCCAAATAATACGGAAAGAACTGCAAAAGGTAAAAGCGGTACAAAAAACCGGTGCACCTTCAACACGTCGCCACCAATCAGAATAATATATAAAGTATAAACCAGCAGAAAAATCATACTCAGCTTCTGCCCCGACGATGACTTCCGAAAAGTCAGAAGCGCCGGTACAACAAACAAACCCGCCCCCAAATAATGCCAAAAAAACTGTCCTGTGTATTCAAGACCGTTGACCGCCTGCTGAAGATCAAAACTCGTCTTGGCGTAAAACGGATTCGGCAAAAGAGATTTGTAATAGAACAGCTTGAAAACGCCGAAAGGCAATAAAAAGATAACAAATAAAACTCCTGTTATCATTGCATACCGGGTCAGCGAACGATGCCGTATTATCTCATAGATGAAAAGAAACAAAAACACCAGCCCGCCTTCGGGACGAAAAAGCAGCGACAACACCACAGAAGGAATTACCAATAGCGAACGCCGCAGATAAAAGAAAATAGAAGCCAATACCATAAAGCCGAAAGCTGCCGTCTCCAATCCCGCCACCGCCCAGTAGGCAAATGAATAAATCGAACCCACCAAAAGACAACACGTCCCTGCCAGTATCGACCGAGTTGACTTTGACACGCCGGCAAAGACTTCAATGGCCAGAAAATAAAGCATAATGATTGTAGCCAGCCCGAACAGGACGCCGAGTATTTTTGAAAAAAGAACGAAATCGATTCCGGCCCGACCGCCGACGGTCATGAAAATCGTCCAGAGGAAATTAGTATATCCTTCCACTCTTTCGCCGATGTCATACACCAGCCCGTGACCATTGAGATAATTGGCAGCGTATCGGAAAGTGATATAAGCATCATCCTGCGTGAAATTGAAGTGAAAGATCAGATAGAAATAAACGACCAAGGCCAATATCAAAAGGACAATCCCAATCGGCTTCAGATTCGTTTTGGCCTTGCCTGGCCTTTTTTGCTTTGGAGTCATAGACTATAATCAAGTGCTTATTTCATAATCCGCAACCGGTTAATCCCTATGAACGCCTCAATCCTGTTTACAGGCGTTATTCCACGACCTTTGACAAGAGGTAATCGACCTCGTCCACGTGCCACGGAACCAGTCCCGCCATTTTGGCCCTATAATAGGCCGCGGCCTCGGAATTGTTCATCATATATTCAAACACATAAAGATCCTTGTAAGCTTCATAAATCAGCGTATCGATCTCGACAAGTTTCCGAAGCATGCCGTAGCTAACATCGTAATTCCCCATTCTCCGGTTGATTTCTGCAATGAAATAATATATGTAAGGATATTCAAGCTTGGGTGAATACCTAAGAGTCGAATCCAGTACAGCCAGCGCCTCTTCATATTCGTCTCTCGAGAACAGGTTAATGGCCCGGTTGTAACCCTGAACGAAATTCACATCCACGTCACGCCTGATTTCTTCCTCAATCGGGTAGTAACGTTTATAAATCCCGTTCAAATCCCCCCCGTAGTAGAAAGTAAAGTCGATTATCCGATAGTAATTGATAAAACCACTGTAAAGAAAAAGGGCCCTTTCCGCCGGAGCCGATGGTTTGAACCCGGTGGAGAATAGGATATAATCCGGCTGACGGGAAAGAACGTATCGGCTGTTGAAATGCGATTCACGCCAGGTAGTCTCCATACCCTTGACCGGCGGTTCCGGATGACGGGCAATAGTCGAATCGGTCAATCCCAAAAGATCAATTACCGTATGATCCATCAGGCGATACCCGACCACGCCGATCGTGCTGACCGCAATGGAAAAGTTTGATTGATCGACGGCCAGAAGGTTATCCATTAACCTGTTCATCTTCCACGCCAACGCGTTTTCTTTGTTATGGAATGTGGTTACGTAATGGTATGGAAAATACAACTGCCAGCAGAGTAAAACCACCAGACAGGGTGCAATTACCAACCCACGTTTCGAAACGGCATAAAAGCCAAATAATACGGAAAGAACTGCAAAAGGTAAAAGCGGTACAAAAAACCGGTGCACCTTCAACACGTCGCCACCAATCAGAATAATATATAAAGTATAAACCAGCAGAAAAATCATACTCAGCTTCTGCCCCGACGATGACTTCCGAAAAGTCAGAAGCGCCGGTACAACAAACAAACCCGCCCCCAAATAATGCCAAAAAAACTGTCCTGTGTATTCAAGACCGTTGACCGCCTGCTGAAGATCAAAACTCGTCTTGGCGTAAAACGGATTCGGCAAAAGAGATTTGTAATAGAACAGCTTGAAAACGCCGAAAGGCAATAAAAAGATAACAAATAAAACTCCTGTTATCATTGCATACCGGGTCAGCGAACGATGCCGTATTATCTCATAGATGAAAAGAAACAAAAACACCAGCCCGCCTTCGGGACGAAAAAGCAGCGACAACACCACAGAAGGAATTACCAATAGCGAACGCCGCAGATAAAAGAAAATAGAAGCCAATACCATAAAGCCGAAAGCTGCCGTCTCCAATCCCGCCACCGCCCAGTAGGCAAATGAATAAATCGAACCCACCAAAAGACAACACGTCCCTGCCAGTATCGACCGAGTTGACTTTGACACGCCGGCAAAGACTTCAATGGCCAGAAAATAAAGCATAATGATTGTAGCCAGCCCGAACAGGACGCCGAGTATTTTTGAAAAAAGAACGAAATCGATTCCGGCCCGACCGCCGACGGTCATGAAAATCGTCCAGAGGAAATTAGTATATCCTTCCACTCTTTCGCCGATGTCATACACCAGCCCGTGACCATTGAGATAATTGGCAGCGTATCGGAAAGTGATATAAGCATCATCCTGCGTGAAATTGAAGTGAAAGATCAGATAGAAATAAACGACCAAGGCCAATGCCAGCAGGAGAAGACCGGTATATTTCAGACCGGATACGGCCTGGCGGCGCTTTTTTATTTTAAGGGACATAAACCGGTCTGGCTTTGACCATCGCTTTCCGGTAAAGTTCAACATATTTCCGGGCCGAACTTGCCCAGGAAAAATCCTGCCGCATCCCTTCTTTCATCACCGCCCGCCATAAGCGCTTTTTGCCATACAGATTTACCGCTCGTTCTATCGCACGTAATAAATCTTCAGGATCATAATCATTGAAGACAAAACCGGTTCCGGAGTCGGCGGCGGGGTCAACGTCAGCGACAGTATCAGCCAGGCCGCCGGTGGCGCGGACAATCGGGACAGTGCCGTATTTCAGGCTGTACATCTGGTTCAATCCGCACGGCTCATATCTGGACGGCATCAGAAAGGCATCGGCCCCGGCCTCAATCCAGTGGGCCATATTGTTGTCATAGATCAAAAGCGGCCTTAGCTTATCCGGATATTTGGCCCGAAGACTGGTGAATAAATCGTGATATTTTTTATCACCGGTGCCGAGGACTATCATCTGCAAATCAAGGCTCAGAATATCGTCGGCTGCCGACGCTATGATATCAAGCCCTTTTTGATCAACCAACCGGGTAATCATACCGATCAGCGGTGCTTGCTCCCGGTACGGTAAACCAAGCCTGCCGACAAGTTCGACCTTATTCTTTCTCTTGCCCGACAGGTTAGACAGGCTGTACTTGTAAGGAATGAGTTTATCCTTCGAAGGAGACCAGATATTGTAATCAACTCCGTTGACAATTCCATAAAGGTCGTTATTGCGCGAGCGCAGGACACCTTCCAAACCGCAGCCGAATTCATCCGATGATTGAATCTCCACCGCGTATCGTTCCGAGACAGTATTGATGACATCGGAATAGCCGATTGCGGATTTCATAAAATTCACCTTACCCCAGAACTCAAACGGCCCCGTTGGGTAAAAAAGAGCCTTCGGCAGCTCAAGTTTGTCAAACGATTCAGCCGGAAATATCCCCTGGTATCCCATGTTGTGAATGGTAAAAACCGTATGGCTGGCGGCAAAGAAAGGATCATCCTTTTTACCCGCCGATAAGAAAGCAGGCAAAAGGCCTGTCTGCCAGTCATTGGCATGGACAATATCCGGCATCCATTCAAGAGTCTTCATTGCTTCCAGGGCAACGCGGCAAAAAAATATAAAACGGTCGTCATTGTCGGTATAGTCAAGACCGGTGTCAGGATCGACATAAAGTCCGGGACGATCGAAATAGGGAGCATAATCCACAAATAAAATTTCATAAGAGATTTCCGGATCTCTCAGGCGGACGATATTCGCCGTTTCAGTTTTTCCGCCGGTAGTAGTTTCGATGGAAGGGCCGTCGGTTACGTCTTCCAGCAGTAATGGAGAAATACCAGCGTACTTCGGCATAATCACTTTGACCTCGTGCCCCATTTCAGCCAGCACACGGGGAAGAATGCCGGACACGTCGGCCAGTCCGCCGGTTTTGGCGTAAGGAACAACCTCAGGTGACGCGAAAAGCACCTTCAGTTTTTCCATCAGCAGGTACTCCCTTACCTAAACTGATATCTTTTCCCGGGAAATGATCAGTTCCCTTAGGAATTGGGCGGCATCTTCTGGTCGAGTGGGATTGATATAAAAACCGGTTCCCCATTCGAACCCCGCCACCCTGGTAAGTTTCGGTATTATCTCTATATGCCAGTGATAAAATTCCCGATACTCCTCACCTACCGGAGCCGTATGGATGACATAATTATAAGACGGGTTGGCCAATCCAATTTTCAGCCTCGTCAGCACATCCTTCAAAATGGCGGCCATTTCCTCATACATTTCAATATCGGTTTCAATATAATTGCTGATGTGCGCTTTGGGCATGAGCCAGGTTTCAAACGGAAACCGGCTGGCATACGGTTCAAAGGCAATAAATGATTCCGATTCGGAAACGATTCGGTCCTGATCGCTGATTTCCTGCCGGATGATATCGCAAAATATGCACCGCTCCTTATAATCATGGTATTTCCTGGCGCCCAAGAGTTCCTCGGCTACGCGCTTGGGAATAATCGGCGTGGCAATAAGCTGACTATGGGTGTGTTCCACCGACGCTCCGGCCGCTTTGCCATGATTTTTGAATAGCAGAATATACTTAAAACGGTGATCGCGCTGCAAGTCAAGACAGCGTTCCCGATAGGCCCACAGCACATTCCTGACCTCCTTCACGGGCAGATCAGGCAGATCAAGATCGTGGCTCGGCGATTCGATGATTACCTCGTGAGCGCCGATTCCGTTCATCCGGTCATAAATCCCCATTGGCTCCCGCGTCAAGTCACCCTCGATTATAAGAGCCGGATACTTATTGGAGACCACCCGCAGCGTCCACCCTGGGGTATTCGGTTCCGAACCATCCGGCCGGTAGGCGATTATTTCTTTGGGCGTGGCTGATTCATTGCCGGGACAAAAGGGGCAGACTTTGGGAGAAATTCTTTTTTCCGTCCGTCCAAAGTCGGAGGGTCGTTTTCCTCGTTCGGTTGAGATTATTACCCACCGGCCAATAATGGGGTCCTTACGCAACTCAGGCATGTAATTATCTCTCATGGTGTCAAACCCGCGTCTAAAATATAGTCTAACCTATCCGCCGTCAAGGAATTACCCCCTACATCCACGCTATCGGCATCCGGCGCAAAAGGCTTTACGTGGTATTCCACAGCGTCCCGGCTTTTTTAGTCACTCCTGCCGGCTTGATTGAAAATCATTGCAAAAAGCCGCTCGTCATATTCCGTAAATTCCACCTTACGGCGCGACATCGTTACTTGCGCCACCTCCATGGCTTTATCCAGACGATAGACATCATAGCCGGTTTCGTCTCCCCAACTGAACGATGGGACTTCACGCGAGGTAATCAGCGTTCCGCCGAAGATATTACACGAAAAGCCGATAGACACCCCTGTATTAATCAACGTTCCTATGCCGGTCTTGGAATGATCGCCGATAAACGAACCAACCTTCATCAATCCGGTATTAATTATCTCGCCGTTCAAGCAAACTTCGATATTATTGTAGTTATTCTTGAGGTCCGAATTGGTCGTCATGGCCCCGAGATTTACCCAGCTGCCGAGATAAGCGTGTCCCATGAAACCGTCGTGATATTTGTTGGTATATTCCTGGAAAATCGACTGCTCAACCTCGCCGCCAACCCGGCAGTACGGCCCGAATGAGCAACCTTCACGGATATTGCCCCGGAATATCCTGGTATTCTCTCCTATATAACAGGGCCCTTCAATATATGACAGAGGCCCGATTATGGCGTCCTTATCGATCACCACCGGGCCGTGACGGTTATCGATAACAGCCCCCGCGCCAATTTCGGCGCCCGGAGCAATATACAGGTTACTCTCCGACAATATCCGAACCGACGAATCGATCCGAGACTGCTCGATCATCCTGTTCAAATCGACGCCATCGATAAGAGCAGAGTAATCAGCCGTTATCTCTTTTCCGTTCAGGTCAACCAGATCCCAGAGATAATCATAGAAATCAAATTCGCTTTCGACGATATCGGCCTTTACCCCGAGATTCGCGGAAGCATCCTCACCCGTGAATTGCATCGATGGCGGCGGAGCTTTCTGAAGCGGCTCGGCGATCACAAATGCAGCCGTTACTTTACCATGATGATACATGCGATTGTCGGTTGTTGTTTTTAGCTCCCTTGTTAATTGCTCACTCAGGCGTAATCTGCCGTTGACAAAAACCAACCGATCGCCTTCGCGGTAATCGATTTGGTTTACCTTCTTGCCGGTGCGGGCCTCGACCAGTTCAGCCAGTTCGGACCGGCAGGCAAGGGATACTTCGTAGCCGGGGAATTGGCGGGTGATCTTTTCCCGAAGCGTTCCCGCGCCGCAGCGCAGCTCAAATACGGGACGGCTGAGAGTCAACGGGTAAAAATCACGGTACCTGCCGTCTTCGAAAATGATCAATTTGTCAGCCATATTATCCTGCCCGGTTTCCGATTAATCCTCTTCATTTATGAATACGGATGACTCCGTCGGAGATTCAGGCTTTTAAGTTGCCGAATAACCTATAAGCGGCGGGAACCGGTGTCAATTAAAATTGTTTTCCCTTTCTCAGGAGGTACTTCAGAAGCGGGTAACCAAGAACATAGCAAACAACCGCCTGCCCGAAGGCAATACTGATGACGAACAACCAGTAAGGTTCTTTGAAAAAAAGATGAAGATAAGCCGAAACGCCGAATGCGTTGATGACAATCGGCGGAATCGGCGCCAGTATCGGTTTGCCGGTTTTTCTCAGAAGAAACGTCAGATAAGCCGCAATAAGCGTCAGAAGCGACCCGAAGACAACGTCCTGAATTCCGACCGGCCCGAAAAGATTGGCCAGCAGGCAGCCGACGAAAACGCCCCCAATAGCGCCAGGATAAATAAACGGCAGAACCGTCAGCGCCTCGGCAATACGAAACTGTACCAGCCCGTAACTGATAGCGTTGATCCCCGGTGTGATGGTAATAACGAAATAAACCGCCGCTATCGCCCCGGCTATTGATATCTGCTTGGCGTTGTATTTCATGGTGGAAGATTAATAAGATATTTACCATATGTCAAATGGCAAATGCCTCATACTAAATCTGTGCGCGGCACATACCCACATTTGCCGAGAAAGTATATTTCCGTTGCCAAATGTGAGTATCTGCCGGGAACGGAAGACTTTTTTTAAATAATTGAGTTAACTTATACTATTTAAATACGATATATCTCCCCAAACTTTTTATTCATGTAATCCATCAGCGGTTTGTGCGACAGAGGCGAGCCGGTGACCCGTTGGCATAATTTATTGGCGCGGTAACGCAATCCGTGTTTATGGATATTTTCCCGCAGCCATTCGCGCAGCGTCAGGAAATCGCCCGACTCGAAACGCTTTTCCAGATCCGGGATATCTTCGTTGGCTTTGGCATAGAACTGCGCCGAATAAATATTACCAAGCGTATATGTCGGGAAATATCCAAAAAGCCCCGAAGACCAGTGCACGTCCTGAAGACAGCCGTTGGCGTCGTTGTCAACCTCGATGCCGAAGTATTTAACAAACCGTTCGTTCCATTCGCCCGGCACATCGGCCGGTTTAATATCGCCGCTTAGCATCGCCCGCTCCATTTCGAAGCGAAGCAGAATATGCAGGTTGTAGGTAACTTCGTCAGCTTCAACCCTGATATATGACGGGGTAACATAATTGATGGCGGCGTAGAAATCTTCCAGAGAGACGCCTTCCAGTGACTCGCGGAACATCCGTTGGGCAATCGGGAAAAAATATTTCCAGAACGGCCTTGATCGGCCGACCATATTTTCCCACATCCGCGATTGCGATTCGTGGATACCGAGCGAGGCCGCCTCACCGACCGGCGTACCGAAATGGCTCTTCTTGTCGATTCCCATCTCGTATAGGGCATGGCCGGTTTCATGGATGGTACCGAAGAGAGCGTCGTTTATACGCCTTGGATTATAGCGAGTGGTGATGCGTGTATCACCCGGGCCGAGACCGGTAGTAAAAGGATGCGTGGCGATATCGAGCCGACCGTTGTTGAAATCGTAGCCGAGCGCAGAGGCCACCATCTCGCCGAACATCTTCTGCCGTTCAACGTCGAAAGGCCGCTCAACTATCGAAACATCCGGCCTTTTGGATGAATCCTTGATTCGCCCTAAAAGGCCGACAAGGTCCGTCCTGAGTTTTTCAAAAACCCCGGAGATTTCTTCGACCGTAGCTCCCGGTTCATAGTTGTCTATCAGGGCATTGTAAGGCTCGCCTTTGTAGCCGTACGCCTCTGCTTTCTTTCGGCAAAGATCGACAATCTTTTCAAGCCAGGGCTGGAATTTCCTGAAATCCGCTTTTCTCCGCGCTTCGGCCCATTCGTTATGAGCCAACGCCGTCGTCTTGTTGAATTCCTCGACCAGTTCTTTGGGAAGTTTGGTTTCCTTGTCGTAGCTGTGGCGGATTTCCCGAACGTTGGCAGTTTCGATCGAATCGGAATCCTTGACCAGATCAGAATCTTCCACCGCTGATAAAAGCTCGCCGATTTTCGGGTCGGTAAACCTCTCGTGCACCATTCCGGCCAGCAGGCTCAACTGCTCCGCGCGAAATGCGGCTCCCCCAAAAGGCATATAAACCTGGTGATCCCATCCCAGGACGCCCTCACAGGAAGCAAGAACGCTTATTTCTTTAATTCGCTTTATCAGTTCGTCGTAAGCTTCTTTTGGCGCCATCTTATTCTCCTCGTTCAACCGGGTTTCCCGAAACCTGCACTTTCAGGCCGACCCTTCATGAATTCATAAATATTAAATTTAATTGGGAAGATATATCAATTCAGGTTGAAAAGCAAATCTGATATGGTCGCCTGTTCGGCTCAGGAAACCTGCTTTTTCCGTTGGCGGCTTTTTCGAAGCGTAAGTTTGCGAGAACCCTCAGCCGACTGGCTGCCGCCGTATCGGTCGCACGCCCCCTTAGCCAGACTGAGAACCATATCAGCCAGTTCTTTCGGATATATCACCCTGGCATCGCCGCCAAAACCAAGGACCCAGCGGGCTATCTCTTCCAGGCCGCTGGCCCTCACGGTATATTCTACCGAGCCGTTTTTAAGCTTTTTGATATTCTCCGAGCAATGCCTTTTACCGGAAGAGATCATATAAGCAATTCCCGGGGAAAACCTGATCTTGATATCGTGCGGTATTCCGCCGGCCACGCCCCAACTATATTGGAAAAACTTTTCCGGATCGAATTCCTTGTCCCGTTCAAAGGTCTCTTCCTCGACGCAATATTCCCGTATCCTTTCAAGCCGAAAAAGCCGATACTCTTGTCTCATATTGCAATAAGCCAGCAGGTAGAAAGCCCGACCCCGGAAGACCAGATTGTATGGTCGGACTTTTCGAACCGATTTCTTTCCGACCCTGTTGGTATAGGTCATGGTGCATATCCGGCGATCCATTATGGAGTCTTCAATCAGATCATACAGCCCGGGATATATGCCGTCGCCAACCGTTGTGGATCTGTCCACCTTCAGCCAGGATTCTCCTTCAACGGCATCCTCATCGGGCAGACGTCCGACCCGGCTGTTGATCTTGGCCAGCACCTTTTCCATTTCCTTTTTCAACGGCTCGAATGAAGCCATCGGAGTTGATTTGACGGCCAGGTTTAGAAGCAACACTTCCCGGCCGGTCAGAGAAATCGGCGGCAGGACATCGCTCCGCAGAAATTTATACCCGTCGTCGTAGTAGATCGGAATATTGGCCGCCGAAAGGGTAATAATATCCCGGTAAATTGTTCTTCGGGAAACCCCGCACCTTTCGGCTATATCTCCGGCCTTTAGATTCTTATTGGCCTGGATCAGATTGATGACATATAGAAGACGTTCATACTTTTGCATCAGAATATCCTCCCCGTCAATAATAGTTATAACGATACAAGCCGTCAAAGTCAAATTGGTTTTCTAAAATCGGTAGTATCGTGCTTCACCGATCAGGTATTGTCGTTTCCCCATAGTTTCGTCTATGGGGCAATTCCCATACCATCGCCCCAACCTGCTGCAACTTCGCCCGTTGCGGAGCCGGCCTTTCATCGGCACACCCTTTGCGAATCTGCTTCCCGGAAATCGCCAACTATTTACCTGGGGGAAATATGACCACAAGAAGAAAACGCCCCAAGAAGAAAAGCCTCGGCAGAAGGCTCCTGTATCTGGCGAGTCACCTGTTGTGTGCAGGTTTCGCCATAGTCCTGTTTTTGACCCTTGTGCAGTGCACTATCAAGAAACCCGAGGCGCCTTCATGGAAAACCAACCTGGTCATTCCCTTGGCCAATAAAACCTGGGACATGGAGGAACTGATTGAAAAGCTCAATCAGGAAAACCTTACTACCGACTCCAGCGGCAACCCGCTATTCTTTTACGAAAATGTGCTGGATACGGTAACGATCGACGCCTCTTTTGCCGTGGACGACGTCGCCAAGACTTTTGCCGAATCTCTCGGTATCGTTGAACTCGATCCGATTGAAGAAACCGGCTTTGAGATCAATCTCGGTGACGAATTCCCCGACCTCCCGCCGGGAAGTTTTCCGGATACGTCTTTTGATATTTCCCAGCCGCTGCCGCCCATGGGAGATTTTGCGGCCGTCACTGTTTCAAGCGGCAACATGGTGGCGACAATCATCAACGATTTCGGCATTGATCTCGACACCGTCATAGTGACGATCAATGATGATTCTCTTGGCTGGCAGGTAACACATTATTCAATACCCGGAGGGATACCCGCCGGCGAAACGTCAGTTGATACCATCGATCTGGCCGGCAAAACCATCTCCAATAAGCTAAGCGCGCTTATTCACTGCCATACTCCCGGAGCGCCGACCGGTTTTACGACCGCCGACAAAACGCTGTCAGCCGGAGTCGGCATGCCGACCGGTCTGAACGTATCCTCCGCAACTGCGGTAATACCCGCAATTTCGAAATCATTCGGTGATACGGTTGAAATCGTCAGCGATCACGAGGTTACCAGAGCTGAACTTGAAGACGGGCAACTGGCGATCGATATCCGAAACAACACCGCGCTGCCCGATACGCTGAGTATCACTATTCCTGGCCTAAGGAACGGTCCCGATTCCCTGGTAATCGATACTACCATTGACCCAAATAGCTCGGTTCAGATCAGCCGTAACCTTGACGGCTATTATCTTGAACCGAACGGCAACCAGGAGTTGGTCTTCACCGTCGACGCGGTCGTCAACTCCTCCGGTTCATTCGTTACCGTTAATTCAACCGACGACATGTCAATCGATGTCAATGTCTCAAATATTGCTCTGGCCAGCGTCGAAGGAACGATCGCCAATACCTCGGCCAATTTCGACGACATCGAGGAAGAGATCGATATACCCACCGGGTTTGACGCCATGCAGCTTCCCTCGGCGATGCTTATTCTTGAAATCACCAACAGCGTTAACATCCCGGGAAGTTATTCAATAAATATCGTTCACAACAACGGCCGGGTCAAAGAAGTGGCCGGCAATGTCGATCCGGGCACGCCCGATAATCCCGTCACTACCGTCAATGATATTGCTTTGGGCGACTTTATGGATCCGATACCGGAAACCATCACAGTCAACGGCAGCGCCACCTTCGGCGGCGCCGGATCGGTCACTCCAAACGACTATGTGATTGCGAAAATCACCATCAGTTCTCCGCTGGAGATGATTATCAACCCCAACGATTCAATTGAAGGTGAGTGGGAAGATATCAATATGGACATCGACAGTTCGGTCGTTGACGGTTTCGAAACAGCTCATTTCTACGCCACCTTTACCAATCGTCTTCCGGTCGGCGTAACCGCGGAAATTCTGCTTGGCGGCGACTCCGCTTCGCTGTATGGCAATCCCGATGTAACGCTGGGTCCGATATCGGTTGCCGCCGGTTACGTTAATCCGGCCACCGGTACGGTCGATTCCGCCCGCGCTTCCACCAACGAAATCATTATGGACGCTGATATGATAAAGGTGCTGTACAATGACACTCTCTGGGTGGGAGAATGGATCAAACTCGATTCAACCGGCGGAGCATCGGTAAAGATGACCTACAGCGATTCACTGACCATAACCGGTTACATCGAGGTTGAGTACAACTTCAGCGATGACCTCTTTGAGGATTGATGACCATGAAGATCGAAGTTTTGAAAATAGATCCGGGGGAAATTATGAAACGCAAGATATTTGTCGCCCTCGCTGTGGCCGGTATGCTGCTGATCGGGATTTCGACCGCTTCGGCATCCGGACTGGCCAACGCCCGGGCGATCGGCATGGCCGGAGCATACACTTCTCTGGCCAAGGGGTATGACTGCCCCAGCTTCAATCCTGCCAACCTTGGTTTTGAATCGCATCGCTTAAGCGGCTTTCAATTGTTCGGTTTGGGAGTATCGATTTCGAACAACAGTTTTTCGCTGGACGATTACAACTCCTACACCGGCGCCGTTTTGAGCGAAGACGATAAGGAAAACCTCCTTTCCAAGATTCCCGCCGAGGGACTCAAGGTTACCGCCAATGCTGAAGCCAGCGCTCTTGCGGTCGGAATGGGGAGCTTTGCGATTTCAATATCCGGTATCGGGGCGGCAGAAATCAATCTTGGCCGCGCGCCGATGGAACTGCTTCTGCAGGGTAATACCCTGGCCGACACGGTTGACGTCAACGACATGTACGGCGAAGGTTACGGTCTGGCCTCGCTCAATTTTTCGTACGGACGCCTTGTCTATAAAAACGTCGACCGCCAGCTTTCCGTCGGCGGCACCTTCCGTTACCTCCGCGGTTTCGGTTACGAAGAAGTCATTGAATTGAACGGCAAGGCGGTCACGATGTCTACAGGGTTCGAGGGCGAGGGCAGTCTGGTGGCTCGCACCGCCACCGGCGGTTCCGGCATTGCCCTCGACCTTGGCGCGGCCCTGAAGATCAACAAAGACTATACGGTCGGCGTCAACTTTAACAATTTCCTCAGCGTCATCAAATGGAACAAAAACACAAAGGAACACCGTTTCACCTTCGAATTCGACACGCTGAATGCAGGCAACATGGGCAGCGATTCAATCATTACTTCAACCGACACCACTATCGAGATCAGTTCTTTCTCGTCGCATCTGCCGTCAAGCATCAGAGCCGGTCTGGCTAAAACAACCGGATCATTCCTGTGGGCGGTTGACTGGGAGCAGGGATTCAAAAGAGCCGCCGGCAGCAGCGCCACGCCCAGAATATCGACCGGCGGAGAATATCGCCCGTTAGGTTTCCTTCCCCTCAGGGCCGGTTTTGCCATCGGAGGCAAACAGGGAACCACGTACGCCGGCGGTTTCGGACTGGACATCTCGCCCTTTTATCTCGATCTGGCGGCGGCCAATTACAATGCCATCAGCGGTTCCGCAGGCAAGGGCCTTAATTTCGCCGTCAACAGCGGCTTTCGATTCTAAGGAGTAGATCATGAAGGTTAAATTATTTGCTGCACCAATTGATCTCCGGCCGATGTTGACTTCGCTATGTCTGACCGCTCTGTTGCTCATGGCCGGATACAGCTCGGCAATGCCGCCTTATCCGGATGTGCAGACCAAAATTGACCAAGGCGCCATACCGCAACCGTTTCTCAAAGAAACGTTTTACGAGATGCCGGCATATTTGAAGATTAATGCCCCATCTATAAAAAACGCCGTTTCTGTAACGGGCACATTTCGAGCCCTCTGCATTCTGGTTGATTTCTCCGATAATACTTCTTCGGCCAACGCTCACGAATTCGACACGTTGATCTTCAACAACGGGACGGGAACGGTTCGGCACTATTATAGCGAAGTTTCCTATGGCCAGATTGACATCGTCGCCGTTGATCTGCCGTCATCGCTGGGCTGGCAGCGCGCGCCCCAAACATACACCTACTACGTCAATAGCAATTATGGAACCGGGTCGTATCCGCAAAACACTCAGAAGCTCTGCGAAGACCTGGTTGACCTGGTTGATCCAGTGGTCAATTTCGCTGATTACGATAACGATGGCAACGGCTCTGTGGACGTCGTCATGATCGTGCATGCCGGGCCCGGCGCCGAAAAAACCGGGTCAACCTCAGATATCTGGTCGCACAAGTGGGGTATCAGCCCACGCTACAAAGATGGCGTGTACGTTTCCAACTACACCGTCATGCCGGAGTACTGGAATTCAGCCGGCGATATGACCATAGGCGTATATTGCCATGAACTTGGGCATGTTTTCGGACTGCCGGATCTGTACGACACGGAGCAACCACCCTCGGGAACCGCTTCCCAGGGAATCGGCCGCTGGTCGCTCATGGCCGGAGGCAGTTGGAACGGATACCTTGGCGACAGCCCGGCTCATCTTGACGCCTGGTGCAAAAAAGAGGTCGGCTGGATTAACCCGACCAACATTACCAGCAATCAAACCGGTGTCTACATTCCGAATTCCGAGTACAATGCCGTCGCCTACCGGCTCTGGACGTCAGGATCCGCCGGCGATGAATATTTCCTGGTGGAAAATCGTCAAAAGGTCGGCTACGACTCGACTCTCCCCGGACCAGGGGTGCTGATATGGCATATTGACGAAAGCATTACCACCGACAACGATCACGAATGGTATCCGGGACATACCGAATACGGACATTATATGGTCGCCCTGGAACAGGCCGATAATCTCTACCAACTGGAAAAGAATACATCTCCGGGAAACGGCGGTGATCCTTATCCGGGGAGTGCCTCGAATACAAGTTTCACACCGACATCAAGTCCCAATTCCAACGGTTACAGCGCATCCAGCAGTTATGTTTCTATTACAAATATCTCGCCTTCAGCCTCGACCATGACGGCTGATTTCGCCGTAACCCTCTCCTCCGGCAACGAAGACCAGGAAACTGATGCTCTTCCCCAATTGACTCTGGAGCAGAATTATCCCAACCCGTTCAATCCGTCAACCAGCATAAGGTATTCCATCGAGACTGCCGGTAATATCGAAATAAATATCTACAACATCCTCGGTGAGTTTGTTTCGCAGATCGTGTACGGCTATCATTCACCGGGAACCTATACAACCCGCTGGAATGGGACGGATGGTGACGGTCAGCGCGCGCCAAGCGGCGTATATCTCTATGAACTGGCCACGGACGAAAGTAACCTTGTGCGAAAAATGCTTATGCTGAAGTAAGCCGGATACCACGCACTATTCAGGCATATCGGCTTGCATGTTTCTGCCTCCCCCACGGAAACAAGACGGTATGCCTTATTGGAAGCCCCTGCCAATCGGCGGGGGCTTTTTGATTATTACTGATCGTGTTGTTGAGCGCCGATGTCCACTTCTTCGGGAACTCCACGACCCTGTAATTTTTTCTCTCTTTTCCTTTTCATGTAGCACGACTTGCATAATTTCGGATCGTCAGTATAACCCTTTTCGGCGAAATACTGCTGTGCCTGTATGGTGAACACAAATTCCTCTCCGCAGTCGGCACATATCAGGATCTTAGTTTCGAAACCAGAATCCATGATACCCCTCTTAGGCCGATTAATTACATCCCTGTAATACCCAAGACTTTCTGTTTCGGCAGTATCGGGTAGTAACTTCTATCCTTAAATAGCAATGCTCGCCATTGTTAAAAAATTTGTCAACAAAAACTATGGGGCTATTACGAAGAAATACAGGCCAAAAATCAATCGAATTAACCTTGATTTGGCAAACCGTTATCTGTCGGCGCAGGGCTCGGGACCGTTATGGAAAATATGACAAAGAAGATAGACGGCGTCGGCTATATTAATTGAGCCGTCGCAATTGGTGTCGCCGCTCTGCCATCTCGGCTGCGGGATTTGACCTTTATTGAAAATATAGTTTAATATATAATTTACATCGCCGATATTGACCGATCTGTCGTAATTTGCATCTCCGTAAGGAAGAACAATACTGCTCAGGTAATAATCATTTTCCGATGTGTACGGCGATATTACCGCAGGGATCACCGCTACCGAATTGTAATCTTCGATGTATGGCAAGTAAAGGCTGATATGACTACCGCCTGAAGCGGTGTCGGTCAGAATCGTATCCGACTCGCCATCGGCAATTATACCGGTCGCCACCCATTGGACAGGAACGGCCCCATCAAGTCTTATTTCAAGTATCCCTTTAGCATTACCAACGTTCAGGTTTATATAATTCCCGGCTAATCCATCCGGGCGATTTACCGGCATGATTGAATCATGGGGCAAAGTTGAAAATGACAGATCGATATCAACCGGGGGATAATCGGCGGCGTCCGGAAAATACAAGCCCGGCACAGTTCTTTCGCCGGTATAGTAATTCCAGAGGGTAAATTCGGGAAATATCTGCCTAACGTCGGTTCCATAGGAAACCAGCGCCGAATCAATAGCAGCCAGAGCATCATTATAGCGACAGGCTTCCCATATCGGACGAAAGATAAAGATATCGTACTTGTTCTGCAGGAAAGCCGGCCAGATAAATGTACCGTACATATGGTAACCGGTATCGGTGGTCAGAGCCAGTTCCGGTTTCGTGTAGAAAAGCCACAAATAGTTATAATTATCGTTGACCTCCGGAAAGACGACCTCCTCCATCCAGACGGCGCCGGCCTCCATCCACCATAAATCCTCATGGACGTCGTACGCCAGTTGAACGGCGTGATAAATCTCGTGGGCGCACGTCACTTTCTGCGCCCCGATGGTATCCCCTTCCGGATCATCATTGGGCGGAAAACCATAGAAATTATGGTGAATCCCGATATAGCTGCTGTAATCATTCCAGGCGCTGTCGCCTGCAGCGTCAGGGAATGTAACGCCGTACCCGCTGATTGCCAGAAGATAAATATCGTACTTATCGTCGCCCCCTTGACCGTTATCCGACGGCGGGGGATAATATCCGAAATTGGCGACGTAGGTTGTATAAGCGCTATCGCCGTATAAAGCTATCCGTTCCACGTAGTCGGGAATGGAGTTCAGATTGTCATCCTGAGGCGGCACCGCTTCCGGCCCCGAGGTATTGTAATGAATCCTGAAAAGACCGGCCGGTGAATCATACGAATACTGAGCCGAAGGACGGGCAAGGTATCCCGAAATCAAAAATTGCTGCTCCGGCGTGAAAATATGCCGGTTTTCAAAGATCTCCAGTGCAAGGCCAGTGCCCGATTTAATTATTGACGATTGATCAACCTGACCGGCAGTCAAAGAAAGCGGTGTAAAAAAGAGCCTTGCCTGGCAGGTGAGTTTCTCGGCCAGGTCAATTTGCCCCAAGAGATAAGCCTTTTCAGCGTCAAGATAATTATCCGGCTCATCCATTCCGAAGGCGCAGGCGGTTACCAGCCAGAATAAGAGCGCCAAACAAATTAATATCCGAGATTTTGAAGAATTTCCAACAGCCATCGTCGTCCTTCAAAGCCGTATGGTGGTAATTGATATAAAAGGCGGACGAATTCCTATAGACAGGATACCACCGTTTGCCGTTTAGTCAAGTTTGTTATTCATATATCCCGATATAGCCGTACTTTTGCAATCCGGGCAGCTTCTACACTGTATTAGAAAAATTGGCCGGTTCCTACTGAAATTTGCCAGTTTTCAAGTCTTGGAGCATACGCAAAGTCAATCCGAATAATTTCCGCCTGCGTACTCCGGGTGATTCCGAAACGAATACCGAATCCGAAAGAGGTCCGCATATCGCCGATCGAAAAATTGCCTTCTCTCGTCCACACATTACCTATATCGACAAAAGCTACCCCCCCTAAACCGACCGACATAACCTCAATATTGGAAAAATAGCGGTGCTCCAGATTAATGATCAGCCGATCTTCACCGCTTGAATAATAGGCTGGATACCCTCGTAGGCCGTTGTCTTCGTCCAAATAGAGAGTCAGCCCCGACTCACATAACCTGTCGGACAGGTATGATATTCCCATTACAAGTGTATGATTGCTATGGTATTGGCTATAACCTTTAAAGTAGTAATTTATCATCCTCCGAAGGACACGGTCGCCCGCCCGCCATTGTTGGCCAAAGATGCCAAAGATCAAAAGCGACGACTTGTATGATGTCGTCAATTGCGGCGCCAAGGCGTAATACTGGTAATCTTCCCGGCGCCTCGGAAAACCCGCCCCCGCTGAAACGGTCACATCCAGGCCATGGTTCACATCTTCCGGCTTGCAAAACCTGTTTAGGCGCGTATATTCGGCGAAGTGAATCTGTTGCAGCCTGAAACCGGCTTGTACATAATGAATGATTGAATCCCGGCCTTCCTTCGGCAATATCGACCGAGTCATTTCCGGCGCATACATTTCAGTATTATAAAAGCTGCGGCCCCGCCAATTGATATCATTATAGCTATATAATACCATAAAGTAATACTTCATATGACCGGGCCCAATCCTATAATTATTAGTCAATTGTAACCCCTTGTTATTCAGCCTGTCTCGGCCCGCAAGGATCTCATTGATATAGTAGTCAATCCTTTTGTTGACCCTTGAATAACAAACATTGCCCGCCCACTTCTGGCCAAGAGAGTAATATGGTTTCCCTGCCGACAGCGCCAGGCGTCCCGCCCTGGGGTTGTCGGAATAGACCAGCCCCAGTGATGTTTTTTGGCCTGCAAAACGATCATCCTGAATCTCCATTTGATAGTAATTACGATCATCCTCAAGGATGAAATAATCATGACTCATGAAGATTCCGCGACCGAGAAGATTATTTTCTTCCATCCCGATTTGCAGATCATCACGCTTTCCGCCGCGATGAAACGAGACGCCGGTTATAGTCGACCATCTATCGGAAGTATTGACAACCATTATGTTTTTGCCGGATTCGTCCTTTTTCAAGAGAATATCCGTCTTGAAAAGATACGGTAACCTGTGCAGGTTTCGGATTGACTCGTTTATCAGGGCTGTATCATAAATATCCCCCCGGCTTAGTAATAATTCACGTCTTATAATCGACGCCCGGGTTACGATATGCATGTTGTTGGCCAGTCGAAAAATGAAGTTATCATATCGCGGGTCGGAAAAGTCAAACACGTTTTCAGTGATTATCTCCACCGAATCGATAATCGGCGCCGGCCTTGTTTCAAAGGTATGAGCCGTTTCGGCTCCGGCGGCACAGCACATTATCGCCGGAAATAAACCGATGGCAAGAAGTATTTGATTTCCCAACAACTTCATAATCAGAGGTCACTCACTTAACTCACCGCTCCATATGGCCGGCATCCATCACGTCAAGTATATCGGCCCATTAACGATACTATCAAAGAAACCTTAACATTTATAATTAATCATACCCGCCGAAGCTCCTAAAATAATCTTGGCGATCTGGTCATCAGGGCTAATATCGCCCGTTTTGCCGCCATGCTGGAACCGATTCTCACGGTAGCCGTCAGATGGTATTATTCTGATCCTGACTACGGATATCTTTCTGCCAATGTGGAACTTAATCCAGGTATTCCGCTAATCACCCTAAAACGGCATTAAAAAAAACCGATAAAAACTACATACGTAGTGTGATTTCATAAAAACCTTGGAAAAAGGAGGCCAGCCTTGAGAAATCGTAGTAACTCCGGATTCACGTTGATTGAGCTGGTAATTATTATCGTGATACTCGGAATTCTGGCGGCCATTGCGATTCCGAAATACAAGGATATTTCATCGGACGCCAGGGAGGCCTCCTGCCGCGGCGCTCTGGGCGGCCTGCGCTCAGGCATAACGATATACTATGCCAATCAGGCGGTCAAAACAGGAACTGCCATCTGGCCTGCACGCGATAGCGTAGCCACTCTCGGAATCGTTACGGAAATCGAAATTCCGAAAAACCCCTATTGCTCGGACAGTAATGCTCCTGACAGTATTGTCACAGGCGTTACCAAAGGAGCGACTGTCGGCAATCGTGGAGGCTGGGCCTACAATGCCTCAACCGGAGAAATCTGGCCCAACACAAGTACGGCAGGTGAGAATAACTGGTAAAATCATGAGCGGTCGTTGGTCTGCCGGTTAAGGTTTCACCTGGGTCGAGTTCGCCAATAATTATTATTCCCCGCCTGACTACTATGGAGGGTAAAAACAGCCGCCATTGAGGTTCAGACAGTAATTTCGATTCAGACCATCAATCGCTCTTCGGTCGGTTATTCCGCCCCGGCCGACAACCGGAAACCGATTACTCCAGAGAGACCGATCAACACCTGCGTTAGCGCAAAAAACAACGAAACCGTTGTCCCGGGAGGACTACTCAAGGAAACGACCATCGAGAATAAACAGAAAATGCCGCTCCTCGGTCATAACCCGGTTATATGGGAATTATTCACCCATATGGTAACCGAGAAAAAAAACCATCGATCTGTTAATATTGATTACGCCCCGGATTTTGGACTAAAAGCTTTTCCAAAAAACAGGTTGTCCAGCATCCAGCGGTAGCTCTGGGAGATTAGAAGCACAAGACCCGGCACCAGATAGACCAAGTCACGAAGGATAAGTTTATATCCGGCTGATTTGGCTTTTGAGCTTACCGTAAAACAACCGCACTCAAGGTCTATCCCGCGTATCACGTTGATACCGGTGGCCACCATGAAAACCAGAATCAGAAAAATCAGGTAATTGCGGCTGCCATTGTAGAAGAAACCGGTAATAAGAAATATACCCGCCAAAAACTCTGAAATCGGCAATATCAAAGAAAAAATATTTATCAGCGATCCCGGCAACAGGTGATAATTATAAACAATGCGGGCAAACTGTTCCGGGTTGGCCATCTTGTCCAGCGAGGCGTAAATAAAAATTACTCCAAAAATGACGCGGCAGATAAATGTCAGGTAATCATTGGATAAGATTTTATTCATCTTTACGGCTCTTCCCGTTCGACGCTTTCACCTGTCACGGGGAGATTGTTGTCTCCCCATTCCTGCCAGCCGCCAAAAAAAATGAAGACATGTTGAAAACCGAGGTCGTAAAGATACCGACCAAGAAACAACGACGACTCGCATTCATCGCCGCTGCAGTAGATCACGTATCCCCGGTCGCGGTTGAGGATATCAATCACCGCTTCCCAGGTTTCGTCAAGGTAATCAAACGGGATATTGATCGCCTTGACGATATGACCATACTTATAGTCTTCGGGGTCACGGGAATCGATAAATATCATATCCGGTGATTGGTATTTGGCTACGGCGTCGTCCAATGTGACAAAAGGAGGATCACCTTCCTGCGCCGACGGCGGTTTTATCGGCTCTTCGCCGCTGGCGGTTCGTGACGGCCAGTTGCCTTTAATGGCAATACCTCCCGGGCGGGAGGCATTCAATACCAGCGCGGCCACCGCAGAAAAAATTAGAATCACAATAACCTGCAGAAACCAGTTTTTCATATTAAAACGTTTTTACCCGTGCCAGCTTTATAGGTTTCCGTATTTATTGGTGGTAATTGGAAAAGTTAACCGTTGCCTTCCTTTGCTCTCATCGTCTCAAATATCGGTCAGTCATGGCAGTTACTCCAGCCGATATGCCGTAAAAATCGGAATATCGGCAACCAAATTATCGGTCTTGATACAAAAAAATCGCGGCATCGTCAATAGAAATCTGCATAACTTGATATTTTAACAATCGTATATAAAACCGTTTTTACAGTATCAAGATTGTCGGAAATAAATCTGACGAATTGGAGTATTAACGAACGCCGTTAATGACGTAACCGGGACGAAATAGAAATATACATCATGTCGGGCTCCGGCCAAAACCGGATCCCGCCATTTGTGTTTTACCCCTCGATCGTTGTGCCGTTACGCTTCGATTACATCCCCGATCTTGATACCCCGGCTCCTAATCGGTGTTTGATACTTGAGTTTGAGCAGGTCAAAGCGTCCTCCCAGGATGCCATTTACAACCAGCGCAAACCTGTCGGTTGTCAATCCCTGTAAGCCGTATGGATGCCAAAGATCTTTCTCCCCCCTGACAGCGTACTTGACAGCCCTTTTTCTCTTAGGCATGACACCTTCCCCTAATTTAATTGCCGCCTTCAAGCGGTGAATAGTGGGGAATATCGCAGTCAGGTTCCTCCTTAATGCTGTTAGCCGTCCGCATTGCGGGGTGAGGAGTATATTTTTAGACTCAGCAGTAGAGAGATGGGTATTCTACTTCTTGCCTATACGTTCCATAATATAGGAATATTACATACACTTTTTACAAGATTAGTGCTCGTAACTTGTTAATTGCACGCTTCTTATAAATACTGACCACCTGTTGTTTAACACCCAGAATGGCTGCTATTTCCCGTTGCTTTTTCCCCGAAAGATAGAGTCTTATCACCTGTTTCTGGCGTTTCGAAAGCGATCGAGCCACATGCCATTTAAGCCGGGAGCGATATCGATCCAGATGTTCACTTCGTACGTGCTCCCCGATATCTTTGAAGTAAGGGGAATCCTCATTTGCAAAAGATTCGATGAGGAACTTCTCGACGGCGATCTCGGCGAAATCCGACTCGCGCTTTTTCTGCATAACACACCTTTATTCCGCCCGCGCTTCCTGCCGGCGACCGAATCAGGCTCAACTGTTAAGCTAAGAGCAAATCTAATTTTTGTGCTTCTTTATTATCTTATTCAACGAGTCGGCGGATACGCCAAAATACTTCTTGGCTTTGCCTTTTATCTCTTTTATGGAGACAGCTCGTTCGTAATTTGACAGGTCGGACGGAAGAGATGCAATCTCGCTGGAATAGAAGCCATAGATCATCTTTTCAAATTGCTTTTGCTGGTTCTGCTTGAATTCCACGACTTCTTGCTCAGCTTCACTCAGTTTACTGTCTAATTGTCCGATTTCCTTCACCAGCGAATCCGTGTTTACCATCGCCTCACCGGAGGCATTATCTAACGTGTAAGATTTAAGCCTGAGAAGTGAGTCGGAATAGAATTGTCCCAGGGAATCAACGTAGAACTGACGGACCGAATCGATTAGATGTGATACGTCTTCTTTGCCGATATAATCTTCCAAAATCTCGGTTGATGACGCCCGGTCGATATCCTGTCCGGTCGCTTTATTCTCTTCCTGATGCGAGAACAAAGCGCGAACGTAGGCGATACCGATTAAGACCAGCGCCAGGGCAACTATAATAAGATACTTGCTGACCTTCATAATTCGATCCGTTTTTAAAATATCCCCTGTCAAAACCTATGTCAAGACATGAATCTTACTTGAAGGCAATAACAATGGTTGAAGAGAATATCCTGAACCGTTTGATTGCGTCATCTTATCCTAATAATACTTTGTCGAAAAATCAGCGCTTCTGACAAGCAGATAAACCCGGAACCGGCCCTGCTGTATTCCCGGTCGAGGTGACAGGTCATCGGCGATTATCGCGCCGTCGCGAAACAGGTATGAGCGACTGTTCACCGAGGTCAGCCGACAATCCTCGTAAATGCGACGTTCGCCCCATTCCTTAAAACGTTCAATCGACCGGTGCGAGAAGCTGGGAATCGTAACCGTATTTTTATTCGCATCTATCGCATCACCATAAAGCCGAATTCC
Organism: uncultured Ignavibacteriales bacterium; assembly: GCA_964611355.1. Lineage (GTDB taxonomy): Bacteria > Zixibacteria > MSB-5A5 > GN15 > JAAZOE01 > CAZSYD01. Next base: position 25,016 of record CAZSYD010000004.1, read on the forward strand.
TTCCCTGATGCCCGCGCTGTCGGCGAAAGAGATAATTACCGCCAGCCGTCCGTCAGGTCTCAATACCGAATTCAGATCATCCGGCTGAAAACTGATCGCGCGATACCACCGCAATTGCCGGGTATCGAGATTCATAACCTCGTCAAAGGCCCGGTAGCTGCCTTTGATGTAGTACGCCTGAGTAATGGGCGGTTCGCCGTCTTTGAAACCGACCAAAAGACCGTTAATACTGACTGAAATCGGCGCTGCGCAGGTGGTATCGGAGGTTAGATCAATTACCAGCTTAACGGCGTCGTTGTGAGCCAGCTTCGTACCGAGAGGTAGTTGGATTTCTGTAACCAGTTTTATTTCGGGATCTTTCAAGGGGGTGTACCACTCCATCAGATGAGGACGCGTCCAGCCGGTCATTGAAGTCAGTGACAGCAGGATAAACGGCGTCCATAGAAGCAGTCGCCGCGTGGTCGCTGCAGATTGCATCGGGAAAAGACGGATATAAATATACCCGACGGCAAGAATAATAATAACCGTTATAAACATCGGGATAACCGGCCCGAGATACGCAAGCAGGATATCAGTTACCGTGCCCGAATTAATGACCAGAAGAAGTATTACCATGACAATTCCGAAAAGAACCTTTTTCGGCAATCGGTCCCGACTTTTGAATCTTTCCACCGCGAACTTCAAGTACGCCGGAATCAGGATAAAAACCGCCGGCAGGGCGTTGAAATTATAACGCGGGAGAGAATGCAGAATAGTATGAATGCCTGTGTAATAGAGCGCAATAAATACCGGCAACAACAAGAAACGACCGGGTATCATCGGCGCCGCCGCCATGGCAAGTAAAGTAAGGATAATAATTAATCGATGGTAAGAGATTTCAAACCATTGCGGTCCCTGCCGGAATTCATCGTGAGGCGTCCACCACATACGAATAATCTTTTTCAAAAGAAGGTTGCCATACCCGATCGGGTCTCCCGTGATATGATCCCCAATCGAATACGTCCAGAAATCGGCGTCGGCATAATCCAGGTCATACCCTTCATAATCTATCGACGATGAAGAGCGAATATTGGCCGTTGAATATTCCGGTGCGCGAATAGCCGGTTTGCCGTAATAGCTTGAAACAAAAATTACCCATGGTATGGCCGCCAGCAAAAACGGAATTAAATATAAAACCAGTGATTTTAACAGAAACCGCTTCCGTTTGAAATAACAGATAATCAAAAATCCAAAAAGCGGCAGGGTTAAAAGCGACGCGGTCGGTTTGGTTAAAAACAGTATTCCTCCCACCAGACCGGCAGATAATATCGCCCAGCGGTTTTCGGCCAGATAATACAGATAAATTAGAAACAAAAACACCGAAATGAAAAACGACGTAATCGTCTCCAGCGTCAGGACTCCGCAGGCAATTATCAAAGGCGGATAGATAAGCTGAATAAGAGCGGCTGCCAGGGCCGATATTCTTCCCCATAACATAAATACCAGCATTGAAATAAGAATAATTGAGAGCGAATCAAGAAAGGCGTTTAGCCATCGGGCTGCTTGAAAATCGTTGTCCCACGGAAGAGCAAATATCGCTGCCAGAATAGCGGGATAAACCGGCCCGGAATAGAAAATATACTTTTGAGATTCGGCCAGCGTTGGGACTTTATAATAAAGCCAGCGTATATCTTCCCCGTCGAGGTGCTTTACATAGTAGCGTCCGAAATCCTGATCGCTGTTTTCGCCTTTGCCAAACGGTTCATCGCGATCGACATAACCCAGTAGTCCAATGGCGGCTGAAGCGTATAGTCTGGCATCCCAGAAAACGGGCAATTGTTTGGCAAACGTCACGAAAGCCAACCGGCTGAAAAGGGCGATCAGGAAAATGGCCAGCCAGAGTATAAGATTTGACCTGGTGAGAAGAACCCGGGGGCTTACTTTTTCCGGTTGCAGAACCATTCATAGGTCCTTTTCAATCCCTCGTCAAGGCTGACCTGGGGCTGCCAGCGCAGGCGTGTTCGAATCCGTTCGATATTCAGCGCCCGGCGCCTTATATTGTCTATGTCGCGCCGATCAATATGTTTCGTTGTCACTTCGCGGCCGTAAAGACCGGAGAGAACCGATATCACGTCCATTATCCTGGTTTCAGTGCCGGTGCCGATATTGAAAATCATGCCCTCCGACCTGGGTGACAGAACCGCCGTCAGGGTGGCGTCGACGGCGTCGTCGACATAAGTGAAATCGCGCGTCTGCTGGCCATCGCCGTGGACCTGCGGCGACCGGCCGTTTTCAATCGCCTCCATGAACTTGGCGATGACTCCGCAGTAAGGATTATCGGGGTCCTGCCGGGGACCATAAATATTGGAATAGCGCACCGAGCTGACCGGCACACCGTACGTTTCATAAAAAGCATTGCAGTAGTTTTCACCGGCCAGCTTGGAAACCGAATAGGGCGAGAAAGTGTGGGTTCTCTCGTCTTCCGGAATCGGGATAAGACGCGGATTTCCGTAAACCGAAGCCGAAGAAGTATAAACCATCCGTTCGATACCGTGTTCCCGAGCCGCCATCAGGATATTCAGCGTTCCGCCGATGTTAACGGCATAATCGATGCGAGGATTTTTGGTCGAGATGATAATATTGCGCGCCGCCATATGGACGATATAATCGGTCTCTTTGACGAGTCTGGAAACCAGTTCTTCATCGGTCACCGATCCCTTAACAAATTCAAAATCAACACCGGAATCAATATTATCCAGAGAGCCGGTGAAAAGGTCATCAAGCACAATTGCTTTTCCGCCGCAGGCCGCCACCCGGGCGGTTAGATTGGAACCGACAAAACCGGCGCCGCCGGTTATAAGAACCTTTTTCCCGGAAAAATCGATCTCGGTCATACTTTTATCTCCGTAATCCCAGCCTTAAGAAAAACAACGGCCGGGCCAGCCGCCACCAGTCGCGGAACGGTCTCATCTTTGAATACTGCCGGGCCTCTCCCCTATAATATACCGTAATCGGCACTTCCACAACTTTGAATTTCCGCGACCGGATGGCCTTGTAAAGCAGATACGGCTCCAACTCGTAAGAATCGAGCCATTCCTGATCGAGATTGATATTGTCGTCGTCCGGAATCGACAGGAAAAAGGCCCGGAAACCGTTGGTGGCATCAGTTATTTTTTGGCCCGTCAGGAGGGTAAAGACCATTGAAAAAAAGCCGGTCATCAATTGCCGAAATACCGGAGCATTAACTGTCTGTCCTCCTTTCAGATGGCGCGATCCCTGGACAAAATCCGCTTCGCCCTTCCGCAACGGCTCCAGCACCGATGACAACTCCTTCGGCTCATGCTGATCGTCTCCCGACATGATAACGGCGATATCGAAACCGTTCTTTCGGCCGTATTTCAGGCCGGTTCGAATAGCGGCGCCCACTCCCTTATTAAAATCATGATGAAGAACCTGCGCCCCGGCGGCCAGCGCCTCGTTTCTGGTATTATCGGCGGAGCAATCGTCGACTACAACGATTCGATTTACCTTACCGGTCGCCGCCACCTTTTCAACCACTCGACCGATCTTGCCTTCTTCATTGAAGGCGGGAAGAATACACAAGACCGTGAGACGATCACTCATGCCGCTCCGCCTCGGCCTCGATCTGCTTCAGGGATAGATGTTCGCGGCGTAGGTAATAAAAGCCAACCAGGGTAATAACAAGATACTGGGTAGCATGCATTACTATCGCACAGGAGATAGCGGCCGAATGGGGCACATCGTAAAAACCGAGCGATAAAACCGCTCCGTAATGATAGACGCCGACGAAACCAGGCGAGGACGGCACCATTATCAGAATCGAAACCACGACCAAAAGCACAAACGACGCCGCCACCGGAAGACGGAAACCAAAAGCCAGAAAGATAAAATAGTTCGAAAGCCCCATCACCACCCAGATCATAAAGGTATGAAAAACAACCCAGAAAATACGACGTCTGCTTTGCAGAAACTCCAAGCCGGTGGAGAATTTGGCCACCGTGCTTTCCAGATACGGCCGAATCTTTTCCGGGAAAAGGCCGATAATTTTTCTAAGAACGTGGCTTTCGCGTCGGCTTCGAGTGCTGAGATAAACCGCGACCAGCAGTCCGGCCAGACCCGTACCGATGGTAACTATGGCCCCGACCTTCAGTTCCTCGACGACTATCAGCGGCGAAACAACCAGCACCACGGCAAAAATCAAAAGAAGCATTAAAAGATCAAACACCAGCCGCTCGACGAAAATGGTCGCCAGCGAAGCCGACTTGGAAACCTGTTCTTTGCTTGACAGTGAATAGGCTCGAACGAATTCGCCCAATCGAAACGGCAGCACGTTGTTGGCCATAAAGCCGATCATCGTGATCGAAAACAGGCGGGAAACAGCAATCTGTTTGATCGGCTCGATCATATGCTTCCAGCGATATGCGCGAAATATCATGGTGACCATAATCAGTATAACATTCGGTATCAACCAGAGATAATTGGCTCCTTTCAGCGCGTCGGCCAGTTCCTTAAAGTCAACCTTATAGAACAGGTAAACCAGAAACGCCACCGATATCAGGATGCCGGCCAACTGGGTGATAATCTTTTTACTTTTTCGGGTCATTTCCTCTCGGCCGTTTCAAGGCACAAATCCAAAAACTTGTCCGCCGCCCGATCCCAGTCGAAGCGAGCCGCCCATTCCAAGGCTCCCTTCTCCAGCTTTTCGCGCAGAACGGAATCGCTCAAGACGGCAATAATCTTTTCAGCCAGTTGGTCTATGTTGCCAAATTCATACAGCAAACCGCTGAAGTTGTCGCGCACCGAATCACGCAGTCCGGGCGAGTCTGCGGCCACCACAGCCGTGCCGCAACTGTTGGCCTCGATATTGGTCAGACCCCATCCCTCCCGAAGGGAAGGATAGACCATTACATGTGATCGACAGAGGTATTCAACTTTCTTTTCCACGGAAACGAAACCGGGGAAATCAATCATATCGTTGAGATCAAGATTTTGAGCCTGTTTTTTAAGCTCCGGCAGAAAATCCCCGGCGCCGACGATCGTCAACCGGGCCTCGGGAAGTTTATCTTTGACTATTTCAAAAGCGGAGATCAGATGCTGCACCGACTTGTATTTCTTTATCCGCCCCAGGTAAAGAACGGAAGGATACTCGAATTTTCCGTACTCGTCGCCGTTATTATACAACGTCCGATCAATACCGCAATGGATAACCGAAACCTGATCTTTGGGAACGCCACGGGAAATTATATCGCCGGCGGTCGATTCCGAGATTACGCAAAATCTTTTGCGGCCATAAATTCCGGCGATGGGCCGTTCAGCAAGATAGATATAGCTGCCCAATACGAAATTGATCTCCTGAAACACAGCCGTTGAAAACAGGTGGGGAATGATAATAACGGAAGGCAGCCGGACGTATAACGGCGAATAGAAAGGAATCTTATTTATATCTTCGAGGAACAGGTCAAATCTTTCCCGCCGCAAAATCTTCCTGATATGAAAAGGCGCCACCAGATTGAAATTATAGCGGTTGCCGGAGCGAATAATTCGAACCCCCTCGATTGTCTCTTCACGGGCTCCGCCCTTGTAGTTGGAACAAAACAAGGTAACCGAATGTCCCTTGGCGGCGATGCGGCGCAGCAGCTCTTCGAGGTGCACTTCCGCCCCGCCCGACATCGGGTTTTTCAAATCCTGCCAGTTAAGCGCCAGTATTTTCAACGCGGTTTTCCTAAGAATCTTTCGAAGACGGTTGAAGAGACGCAGGGACTGTCATCCGCTTGGGCAGTTCCTCCATTAACATCCGGGCCCTTTCATCATCGGGATTGTCCAAAAGCCATCTTTGAGTAAGATCATATAGCTGTTCAATCTCCTTATCTTCAAACAAAAGACGCGAATATTCATCATAGGCTTCTTTATAATGGGGAAACGAATCAATCGTCATTTTCAATACCTGTTTGGCCTTGTCTCTTTCACCTCTATATCGGCTGACCGACGCCCACACATAATATATTCTGGCTTTTCGTTCAAGCGGCACCCGATCGACAATCGCCGGAATAAGGGCATCGTTTCCCGTTTCGACATAAAGCTGGGTCAAAAAATCGTACGTGCTATATTCATAAGGCACAATCTCAAGTGCTTTCCCGGTCTCAGCAATGGCTTCGTCATATTTGCCGGCCCGGCGAAGAGAATCGGCCATTATTACTATCACCGAGGCGTAGTTGCTGGTCAGGGCCAGCGAGCGTTCATCCTTGCAAATAGTGCTGTCACCCAGCGAGCGATACCGATAGCCGTTCCAGAAAAGATCGTGGGTTTCTTTCATATCGATGGAGGCCGGTCGTTCACCGGGACAAAGCCATTTGATTAAACCTCGTATGATCAGGTTATTTTCCAGACTGCGGCCGCGGTACTGCTGAGACTCATCCGATACCGTCAGAGCAAAATTGATCGGCCGCTGCCACCGATTTACGTTCAGGATTTCATCGAAGGCCTGGTTTTGAATAAGGTTTTTACGACCGTCGGGGCTGATCCTGTGGCGCAGGGCGTCGATCCGTGCATCTGTCCAGCGAAGCGGTATCCCCTTGTAATCACGCACCTGCTTCAGGTACCAGGGGATGTTGGCAAGCGACATATTGACCGTGGTGACGTCGGGCCGAACCGCATACACCTGCTGCAAACACCAGACCGGAAAGGTATCGTTGTCGCCCGCGATAATAAGGATAGCGTTCGGTTCACACGACATCAACAGGTTGAAGGCGAAATCGTAAGGGATATAGTTCCGCGAGCGATCACAGTAGAAATAGTTGGCTTTGACCGGTATCGCCCCAAGAAAGACAAGGCATGACATCAATATCATTAACGGCGTTTTCAATGTTTTGAATCCGCCGATTAACGATTCGCGGGCCATCTCCATCAGCCCGGCCACTCCCAGCCCGATGGCCATGCCAAATAAAATAAACCCCGGCGTAAAAAAATAATCGCGGTCGCGAACTTCAATGTGGCCTTCACCGGTAAGCGGATGCTGACGGGTTCCATCAGCAAAATTCATATACCATACCAGGAAAAGCGTTCCCAGAAGGATCATCAGGAAAAACGGCCAGCCCAGCTTTGGCCTGCGCCGGGCCAATTCAAAAAGACCCAAAAGACCAAGAACGAATAAAAGAGCGAACCACCGGTAATTAATTCCGTACTGTTTGTAAAAAAACCCCCAGAAACCCATTCTCTCGTGCGTGCCTAATTGGCTTTTCCATTCCGCTCGCCTGGTCAGGGCTCGGATTATCATCGATTTTTCGCCATATTGTTTGCGTTCAAGAAACCTCTTGAAGACAGCATATGAAGATGAAGGGTTATTCTGATTTATAGCCGGCTTCCGGCTGGAGCGGATCGGCGTGTAGAGCTGACATGAAAGCCCGATAATTCCTGCCAAAAGCAAAACCAGCGAAAACTTCCACAGGTAATGCCGCGTTATTATCGTGGCGACTAACAGAAAAAGCAACCAGAGCGACGTGGCCACCAGGAAATAATCAATACTATATGAAATCAGGAACAGGCAAAAGCCGGTAACATAAAAACGAAAATCCTTTCTGAATCTCTCCGAGAAAAATATTACAATCAGGAAAAAAGCCGGCATAAAAAGAAACGTCGTCATATGGATACCGACTGACAGAAACGCCAAGTAAGTAATAACTATCAAATACTTATCCGAACCCTGTCTCGCGCGGTTATCCACCCACCTCAGCGTCAGGTAAAAGATAATCATTAAAAGCAACATGGCAGGCGTATAAACTTCGGCCTCCATGGTGTTATTCCAATGGGTACGGCCGAATGCGAACATCATTGACCCCACCACGGCGCCGATATAGGCGGCCGCCTTCTTCCAGCCGGTAAAATCCGCTTCGCTCCACCAGGCACGGATCAATCTGAAGGTAATCAAGAAAGCCAGCATGGCGGCAAAAGCGCCGGTGACGACCGATAGCATATTTATCCTGGCGGAAATATCAACATGGAACGGAATGAACGCAAATATCCGACCGATGAGTATATAAAGCGGCGAGCCGGGCGGATGAGGAATGCCAAGGATATGGGAACAGGCGATAAATTCGCCGCAGTCCCAGAATGACAGGGTCGGCGCCTTGGTGGCATTATAGACCAGGAAGGTAAAGATTAAAATCAACCCGGCCAGACCGTTTTTCAACTTATCAGGCCCGGTGACAATGTTCATTAATCGGTTTTCCAAAGTCATTCCAGAGTTGGTTCTTAGCTTATCTCCTTTTACAAAGAAAAATTAAATATATCAAAAACCCGGTTCATGTCCAGCCATAAAAAAGCGGGTATCCCGACGAATACCCGCATAATACGTTATTGAGGAAAATCCAGGTTGCTATTTGGATGATGATTCCGACCCGGAAATAGCGGCGTCGAGAATGCCATTGACAAAAGAGCTCGATTCGGCAGTGCTATATTTTTTGGCCAGGTCTATCGCTTCGTTGATAGCCACCTTCTCCGGTATGTCCGGCATAAAATTGATTTCCGCCAGCGCCATGCGCAAAATGATGCGGTCAATCAAAGCAATCCGTTCCAGTTCCCAGTTTTCCGCCAACCGGGCAATCTCCTCATCCAGAAAGGCCAGGTTCTTGATGATTGTCTCCAGCAGATGACGGGCGAAATGGAGATACTTTTCCTCTAATGAGTTTCCCCGGGCCAGCTCGTCAAAGAGCTCACCTATGTCTCGTTCATGGATTCGGTAGGCATAGAGCCCCTTGAGTACAAGTTCACGCGCCTTTCTGCGGGCTGTCATAGATTGCCAATCCGGCGATACAAATCGATCATTTCGATGGCCGAAAGAGCGGCGTTCCACCCCTTGTTGCCAGCCTTTGTGCCGGCCCGTTCTATAGCTTGATCCAGCGAATCGGCCGTGATCAGGCCGTAAACCACCGGCAATCTCGTATCCAGCGATATTTTGGCGATTCCCTTGGTTGTCTCGGCGGCAATATAATTAAAATGCGGCGTATCGCCCCTGATGAGGGCGCCCAGACAGATTATTGCGTCATATTTTTTCGTCAGCGCCAGTTCCTGGGCAACGTACGGTATCTCGAATGATCCCGGCACCCAGCTAACGATAATATCAGCTTCGGCGACCCCGTGGCGCGTCAAACAATCTATGGCGCCATCCAGCAGTTTCGAGGTTAACAACTCGTTAAAACGGCTGACGACGATGGCATGTTTTTGCCCCTGTCCGTTCAGATTTCCGCTATTGACGGCAATCGGCATTCTATTACCTCCTCTAAAGCATGGACAAAAGGTGGCCCAGCTTATCCCGTTTAGTTTCCAAATAACGCTTGTTATATTTACCGGGTTCGACCTGGGTCGGCACCCGATCGGTAATCTTCAAACCATGACCCGCCAGTCCGATCACTTTACGCGGGTTATTCGTAATGATCCGGATGGTGGTCAGGCCAAGATCTCTCAGAATCTGAGCGCCAATGCCATAATCTCTCAGGTCTGCCTTAAACCCCAACTCCTCATTGGCCTCCACCGTATCGCGACCTTTATCCTGCAGGACATAAGCCTTCAATTTATTGGCCAGGCCAATGCCGCGCCCTTCCTGGCGCATATAAAGCAGCACTCCGACGCCTTCTTTTTCGATCATCTCCATGGCGTGCGCCAGTTGAGCACCGCAGTCGCACCGGGCCGAACCAAAGACGTCGCCGGTCAGGCATTGCGAGTGGACTCGTACCAGAACATCATTCCTGCCGGCAACCTCGCCTTTAACGAGCGCCAGGTGATGATGATCGTCAATATCGCTCTTGTAAAGGTAAAGTCTGAATTCTCCCCATTTCGTGGGAAGACCGGTCTCCAGTACCCGTTCCACCAGTTTTTCATGACCCCGTCGGTATTCTATCAGGTCCTTAACGGTGATAATTTTCAGCCCGAACTCCCCGGCCAACTCAGTCAGGCGCGGCACACGGGCCATTTCCCCGTCATCGTCCATTATTTCGCAAAGCACTCCGGCGGGACGCAACCCGGCCAATCGGGCCAGATCGACAGCCGCCTCGGTATGACCGGCGCGGGCGAGCACGCCTCCGTCCAGCGCCTGTAGGGGAAAGATATGTCCCGGGCGGCCAAGGTCGCTCGGACTGGTATCCTTGTCGATCAATTTCCTGATGGTCACCGATCGGTCATAGGCGGATATTCCCGTGGTCGTCCCTTCGATAGCGTCAACCGAAACGGTAAATCTCGTTCCGTGCAGGGCGGTATTGCGACGCACCATAGCTTCAATTTCCAACTCCTCCAGGCGATCCGGTGTCAGCGGCACGCAAATCAGCCCGCGGCCGTGTTTGGAGAGGAAATTGACCCTTTCCGGGGTAACCTTTTCGGCCGCCATGATAAGATCGCCTTCGTTTTCACGATCCTCGTCATCAACGACGATCACAATTTCCCCTGCTTTTATGTCCGCAACAGCATCTTCAATCCGGTTGAATCCGTCCATATAAAACCTCTTTCTCAATATCCCATTTCACGCATGGAGGTGAGCGTAAGTTGCGTCCCCTTTTTTTTTATTTCAAGGAAACGCAGAATATATTTTCCAATTAAATCAAATTCGACATTCAGATAACCACCGGTCTTCAGATCAGCCAGCGTCGTCCGGCTCCGGGTCTCAGGAATCAGGTTAACCGTGAAACTGCCACGGCCGACATCCATAACCGTCAGGCTGACGCCGTCAAGAGCCACCGAGCCTTTATCGATAACATAGCCGGCGTATTCCCTCGGAAGGTCAACCTCGATCTGCCGGCTCTGCCCAACTTTTTGCGTTTTTCTTATTCTCAGGAAACAGTCAATATGACCGTTAACAAAATGGCCACCCAGGCGGGCGTCGGCCCGAAGCGCCCGTTCCAGATTAACGCGATCGCCCCGACGCAGATTTTTAAGCGTCGTCAGACGAATCGTTTCCTGCGACGCTTCAACGGTAAATGATTTGTCATCAAGATTAACAATGGTCAGGCAGGGGCCGGAAACCGCTATCGATTCTCCTTTTTCAAGCTTTTCGAACATTTGGTCGGGGACGATGGTCAGCTCAAGATAATTACCCCTTAAAGTAACCTTTTCTATCGTTCCGATATTTTCAATCAAGCCGGTAAACATAATTACCTTTTAGGATACCCCCAAAAAAGAATGTCTGTTCCGAGCTTTTCAAAACCACAGTCGTCAAACCGTACGGCTTTGGCGGCCCGGGTAATCCCCAAATCAGCAATAGTCTCAATCCCGCGGCCGATGATTGTCGGGGCGATAATTAAATATAATTTATCCACCAGGTTCTGCCTTATAAGAGACGTAGCCAGACGCTGTCCGCCTTCGAAAAGAATGGAAGTTACCCCGCGTTTGCCCGCCTGATCAAGAAGGTCATGAAGGTCAAGACCGCTTTTCCTTTTTCGAACCGGCCATGTAATTACCGTGCTGTATACCTTTCGCGATATGACATCTCGGCTGGTGGCAACGATTGTTTTGTTGTCATGATTCTTGACGAAAAGGTTCAGTTTACCTGGAAGATCATCGGATGAGGTTATGATTATACGCAGAGGATTGTAACCTTTGACATGGCGAACGGTAAGCTTCGGGTTATCGGCTTTTGCCGTTCCCGCTCCAACCGCTATGGCGTCGTAGCGGGCGCGCAATTTATGGACAAAGGACAGCGCTTCAGGACACGATATCCGTTGGGAAACGCCGGTACCAATCGTAATTCGGGCATTAAGCGACTGCGCCATTTTCAGCACGACAAAAGGCCGACCGGTAACGATATATCTGAGATATACCTCGTTCAGTCGAGCGGCTTCTTTCTCGCATACCCCAGGAATAATCCTGATACCGTTGTCCGACAGTTGCCGGCATCCGCGCCCATTAATACCCTTATGCGGGTCTTTAATGGAACAAATTACTTCGTTTATGCCGGCTTTAATAATTGCTTTGGTGCAGGGAGGGGTCCGACCGAAGTGACAGCACGGTTCAAGATTAACGGCCAGAGAAGCTCCCCGGGCCCGATCACCGGCTTTGCGCAGAGCGACAATTTCGGCGTGAGGCTCTCCCGCCCGCTTATGGTAACCGGCGGCAATTACCCCATCCCGGTTGAAAATCACGGCTCCTACCATCGGATTGGGGGAAGTATACCCTTCTCCCTTCCGAGCCAGCCGCAGAGCCTTTTTCATCATTGCTTCAAAGAGTTTATCGTCGGCCATAAAAAAATCCCCGTATATCCCGGGGATAGCGAATCTGCGTGCGGGCTAAATACCGCTTGGCCTATTCATCTTCTCCCATCCGGACTATTACCGTCGGCGCCGGAATTTCACCGGTTCAGCAGAGTTTGTTCTCCGCTCGCGGGCTGTGACCGCCGGTTGAGGAATTTCGCCTCACCCCAAAGATATATCTGATCGGAATATACAAGCCCGCCCGAAAATGTCAACAGGAAATCAGCTTTTATCAGCGTGGCTTTTAGCAGACGGACGTAACCTGACGTTATTGATAGCTTTTATTATCTGATCGAAACGAAAAGGTTTCCAGATGGCTGCATCGACGCCGCATTCGGAAGTTTTGTTTTCCCTCTCCTGACCCTGCCAGCTCGAAATGGTGATGATATATATATCAGGTTGATGCCTTCGCGCCGCCCGGGACAGGTCCCATCCCGTCATTCCCGGCAGGCCCAGGTCGGTAATCATAACATCAAATCTTTTTGATTGCAGAAGCTTGAGAGCGGCTTCGCCGTTCCCTGCCGAAACAACATCGTTCTCTTTCATAATGAGGAGATCCTGCAGGATTTTCCGGACACTTTTGTCGTCCTCAACAATCAGGACGTTTAGCCGATTTTCTTGTTTTTCCGTCATTAGACAAGACCCTGTAGGGGAAAACCATATCTATCGCGGCGGTTATTGACCGCAATCAACCGATGAATAAGGGTGGCTTCCCGCTTTTGTCCAGTTTCCAATCTGCATCGACATCTTTGAATCGGTTTTTTATAATCGCCGTTGCAGAAAAACCTCGCCGGTCTGTTAACCCAAGACCTTTTCCGGTTCCATTTCCCCAACCGGTTGCTTAGCCGAGGGATATTCCTCTATTAGTTCCTTAACACGGTCGGCCGACTTCAGAATCACATCATGATATTTGGCCGTAAAATCGTCCGCTTCGGCATTCCTTTTCAAAAGTTCAACGGCTCCGATTATTGAAGAGAGCGGGGTGTTCATTCGGGTTCTGATAACTGTCCGGCGGTCGCTTTCATCGCCTGATACCGTCGTGACCAGCTCCTGCCTTCGCTCGAAATCGAGTTTCATCTTTTTCAACCTGATGGCGACTGAGCATTTGGCCCCAATATCCTTGGCGAAAATCAGATCGCCTGCTCCGAATGAACGTCGATTCCAGTTTCGCGCTTCCCCGATCGAGATTATTCCGCGGACCTTATTATTCAGCATAATTGGAACCAGCATGGCGGAATTGATCTCGGGCAACAGAGCCGAACTCGCCTCCTGCGCCGGCATTTTCGATTCAATATCTTTCTGGTTAATAAGCATCAGCTTGCTGGTGTCAACGGTCATCCTGTGCCACGGCAAAAGCGAAAGAGGAATAGCATCCGATTCTTTCAGATCGTACCCGGTATCGCGGACCGTCCGGCAAGCCTGACTGACAAGATTCTTGCCTTCCTGATCGATCAGTGATACACGCGCCATGGTGCATTTCATCCGCCTGGTCAGCATCTCACACGCATCCTGGAAAATCCCCTGCATCGAACCGCCGGAAAGAAGCTCGCGCTCCATTAACTGCAGGCGAAGCATATGATCTTCCCTGATTTGCAAGTCTCGAATAAGATTCTCGCGCTGAATTACTCCGGCCAGAACATCGGTCAGGCCGTTTATACAACCGAGGTGGAAACGGCTGAAATGCCCCGGCTGCGCATGACCGAGAGTAATGACCGCCATGACCTTTTTGCCGACCGTCACGGGGCAGGCCAGCCTTGAATGCATGCCGCATGAAAGAAATAAACCGTCCTCATTGGAGTTTTCGCTTCCGGAATCAACCTCAGGCACCAGCACGGGGCGGGCATCCTTATACATTCTATATATGATACTGCCTTTGGTGGAACGACTGACGCCCTTTTCCAGAAGTACCCGGCCGCCCGATCCGATTGTATAGCGGACCATATTCTCTCCGGAATTATCCAGAACGGCCACAGACATAAAATCGGCTTTGGTCAATTCCTGCATAACCTGGAAAAGACCGGTCATCATATCTCCAATCGAAGAAGACTGATGACACAATTCCGTCATACGCTCATAGGCCGATTCACGGTTTCGATAGTAATCCGCTCTTGTTCCGGCCACCCGAATACCGGTCTGTCTGCCCAGCATTTCACCCAGGGATGACATAAAATCGACCAGATCATCATCTATCAGACCTGGATCACCGACCCAGCAAAAGAGAGAACCGTACAAACGCCGACGATACCCCACCGGGACGACCAAATCAGGTTGCTCTCCGATCAAAAAGGTATCGCCATATTCCGATGGCCGGAAGGCTCGAGAACGATTTATAACCGTTTTTAGTTCACTATCTGCCAGCGAAATACGTTTCAGTTCATTCGGCGCTCCTTTATCGAAACCGCGCCCTCCCGAGAGAACCAGCATATCCCTGCCGGCTGAATACTTAAAGGCGGCGCATTTGGGTATGTCCATGTAGGAGGAAAGGTGGGTCATGGCGATTTCTAAATTTCTATCCAGGTCTTCGCCTTTGTTAATCGCCTGGCCGATCATCTTCAGGCAGAAATATCTCTTGTTAAGATTTTGTATCCGCCGTCCCTTGGCAAGCGACGGCAACAGAGAACCTGCGCCAATCAAAAGAAAGATTAGTCCGGCCACGATACCTATTGCTTCCACCGCTTTTCGGTTGACCTCTCCCTCAAGGTAAGGGATTCCGTTTAGAACCTGCAGATTTCCCAGAAGCTGCAGTACCGAGACGCCAGCAAGAAAGACCAACCCAATTGAAATTTTGCTAAAGGCTTCGCTGTCGATCTTAATAAGTTTTTTCCGGAATCTAAGAAGCGCCAAAAGAACGAGCACGAACGTAGAACAGAAAAGCAGATCATTATATGATTGCGGCATTATATCCTCCGAAAGACAAATTAAGCCTTTGTCATCATTTCTATTATCGACACTTCCGCTCAAATTTTGAGCACCGCGGGGAGACTCTCCATTGACTATTGGGGCATCCCCATAATCTGCATAATCCCAACCGTTGCCGATTGGTTTTGCGCTCCGTGTATCTTGCCGTACATAAACGAGATAAAACCCCAGATTCCGACCGGCATCAACTTTGCAATAAGCCTGTTCGACACATGGAGAGACGGGTCAAACCTGCGCAGAGATTGAACAAAACCGCAGATTTGCCGAATCGTTAGAAGTTTGGAAATAATCTCGTTTGGGGAGGTATTATGACAATAAGAAAACTTATTTTGCCGGTTCTTCTTATCCCCGCCATAATCGCGGCTGCGTTGCTCGGTTGTTCGGATAAGACTTTCACCTCGTCAACCACCTCGGTGGCTCAAAATGCCGGCCCGACGGCCTATATGCCGTTGGAACAGGGGTTGCGAGTCAGTTATGTATTGACGGAACCGGAGACAAAACATATCGACATCGAAATAGCCGATCCGGTAGTCGTAGCCGGTAATCCAGGTTTTGAAGTTCGCTGGATTGACCGCACGGCAAACGAGACAAGCATTACCTACCGCTACGCCAAAGGCAATTCGATTTTCGAGTCGGGATCGCTCAGCAGTCCGGGTTACCGGATACTGGAATCGCCATTCGTTACCGGGCACAATTGGAACAGGCATGATACCGCCGCCGCTACAGGCACCGGCTTAACCGGCGGAGGAGAAGATGAAGATCAGCAGGCCGACGATGAAACGATTGGCGGAGGCAAGGGCGGAATAACCATCTTCGGCGACGGGTTCGGCAAGATCATTCCGGGAGAAGATTTCAATACCATGCAGATCGTCGGCTTTGAAGATGTTCACGGCTTAAACGGCGTTGTATACGGCAATTGCCTGAAAGTCGCCTGGCGGACCGATCCTTTGAGAACCAGCTACTTCTGGTATTACGCCGGAGTCGGAATGGTCAAGTTCGAATACGGTTTCAACACCGTTTATTCGGATGTCAATCATGTCATAGGAGTCGTGACCGACTATCAGACAGTCGAATATTAACCGACCCGCATCGCCATGTTCACCAAAGGCCGGAAGCGCCACCTTCCGGCCTTATTTTATCGCTGGAAACCAAATTGTATGGTTTCTCTCCGCCTGTGGTGGATCGGAGCCCGATCTTATTGTCTTCTGTGTTTGGGAAGCCATAGGGGCGCTTCGTAACGAATCAGTCCAGATTGAAATCATGCAAAATAAGTTGCTGGTACGGTAAAGGGCAAACCGATCGTCAAAACAGTATCTCAAAATCAACTGTAACTAATGTCCTGATACATTGTGTAACCAATGTCCTGAGATCAAACATCGCGAACCGCGCGTACAAAGTCATCTTTCCCCTGCAAATGAGACTCTTAGATTGCGTTCAGAATGAAACGTAACGTAATAAGAAACCCGACACCCACCCTGTTTTTCACCCCATAACCTTCTTATAATTCTTAAAATGCAACTTCGCAACATGGTCAAGTATGGCGATTCCTTTTAATTTAACAATCTTTTTACCTGCCTCATCGACCTTGGCCGAACCGCCGCGCGGGAAATTTATTTCATATTTTTTTGACATCATCTCCATCCGCCGCAAAAACTCGGCCCGCGCCAGAATCGATGCCGCCGCCACCGCCGGATGCGCCTCACCCCTGACCATCTGAATCAGTTCTATTTTCTTCCCTTCTTTCTGGAGGCAGTCAGCAATGAAATGCTCGTGTCCGAATTTATCTGATATAGCCGCGGGCGCCGGCTGACGCTTCAATATGTTTTCAATTACGCGGGCATGCCCCCAACCGAGCAGCTTGTTCAGGTTTTTTATCTTGAGATAAAGTTGATTATATTTTTCAGGGTTGATAACTACTATGTCGTAAACGCAAAGGCGGCGTATTCGATCGGCGATATCGACAACCCTTTTATCGGAAATCATCTTGGAATCGCGCACGCCCAGTTCATCGAAAGCAGCCAGTTGATCTTCGGATACCAGGACTCCGGCGATAACCAGTGGGCCGAAAAAATCTCCCTTGCCCGATTCATCGACGCCGATAACCGGCCATATGGGCAGGTTCATAGGTTGGCTCGTTCGATATAATTACCGGTACGGGTATCGATCTTGATATAGTCGCCTTCCTTGATAAAAAGCGGCACCTTAATTTCCAGCCCGGTTTCCAGTTTGGCCGGTTTCTGGATATTGGTCACCGAATCTCCCTTGACGCCCGGCTGTGTCTCGGTGATTTGCAAAATCACCGAAGCGGGCATCTCCAGCGAGATGGCTTTCCCCTCAAAGAAGAGCACCTGATACTCGTCGTTATCCTTCAGATAAAAACGGGAATCCCCCAGATTGTCGACCGACAGGCTGGTCTGCTCGTATGTTTTGGAATCCATGAAATGATAACCGTCGGCATCATTATACAGATACTGCATTTTGCGGTTTTCCAGATCGGGCGGCTTGAAGCTCTCGCTTGACAGGTAAGATTTTTCAAAAACGGCGCCGGTTATCAGGTGTTTTACCTTGGCTTTGGTATGCGGCCTGCCGCGTCCCATCTTGGCGTGGGAAAAATCGACGATTATATAAGGTTCGCCGTCTATTAGAATTCTTAAACCTTTCCTGAAATCCGTCGCCGAAATCATCGCTCCTCCGTCGTACTTATAGAAATATTTCCGGCCTAATATAGCAAAATGGCGACTCTTCGCTACCCTTTTTTGGCCGCCGACGGATTTGAAACGGAAGGTTGTGCGTATTGCCCGGTATAAACCGGCAGAACCACCCGGCAAACTGCGCCGCGCGTTCGTCCCGCGTCAAAGGAGATTCTGCCCTCATGGAGATTAATAATCTTTTGCGCGAGCGCCAAACCAAGACCGGTGCCGGACGGTCTGGACGAGAAAAACGGCGTAAATATCTTTTCCCTGGCACGATCGGGAATACCCGGACCGTTATCGGCGATTATTATCGCTGTTGCCATTTCGTTTTGTTCAAGAGTAATGTCGATATTCCCGTCCGCTTCAACCGCCCGGATTGAATTATCTATCAGATTGCCGAACGCCTCTTTGAGAAGCAGCACGTCTCCGATACAGCTAATCTCCTGCCGCGCGTGTCCCATGCTCAAAGATATATTTCTTCTTTCGGATTCTTGCCGATACTTATCTATACATTCCAATAATAAAGCTGCCGGATCGAACCGTTCGACATTCAGCCGTAACGGTCGGGCAAAATTCAAAAATCGACTCACCATAATTTCCGAATTGGCCGCCTCAGATCGAATCGACTCGGCTATATCGCCCAGGTCAGACTCCGGCCCGGTCTTCTTTTTAAGTAACTGGCAGAACCCGGAAACAGCGGTCATTGAGTTGCGCAGTTGGTGGGCCAGTCCGGCCGTCATCTCCCCCAAAGCCGCCATCCGACGGTTTATTTCGAGTTCGGCCTGCAGTTTTGCAAGTTCGGTGAGATCGGTGAAAAGAAGCGTAATACCGATAGTTCGATCATTATCATCGAAAATCAGAGAACTCTCGGCTCCAAGCCAGAGCTTGGTTCCATCCCTCCGGTCAAGCTCAATCTCCCGATAAGAAATTATTTCGCCCCGCTCCAACCCGGCCTCGATCAAAAGACCCAGTTCCAACTCATTCGGGAAGGCGACCAGATAATGCTTACCGACGACGTCGCTTTCAGCGTACCCCAGGATACCTCCCGCGGCCCGGTTGTAACCCACCACCTTGCCGGTTAAATCAACCGTAATTACTCCGGAATTGATAGAATTGAGGATATACAGGTTGAATTTCTCCAGGCGGTCAGCCTTGCTGGAGCTGTCGCGGTACAGACGCCTGAGCTCCGCCTCGTCTTGGCGCAATTGATTTATAATATTTTCATAAGATTGGATGACCTCGGCCACTTCGTCGCCGCCATCCGAATAGGCCAGTTGTCCCGCCGATCGGGCAGTTTCTCTCATCTCTTTGAAAGGCTTGAGAATGAATCGAGGCAGAGCAATTGTCAGAGGAATTAACAACACCAGAACCGCAACAGCGAAATAAAGCGTTTTTTTCGAAGCTCCGGTAATTGCATCAAGTACGCGTGAGTCGCCTTCGGTAACGAGAAGACGTTTTTGGGCAGGAGAAATCCGCACCAGGCTCAATCCCAGGCGGCGGCCACGGGGATCACTGAATCGAAACAAATGCTCCCCTTCCATCAGCCGGCTAATATCTTTGTTATCCAGCGGAGGCAGACCGGAAAGCGATGTGCCACCCTGATTGAGCATTCTGCTTTCCGTTTTGGCTACCGGTTCCCGGAATGGCAGCATTTCGATGCCGCTTATGCCGAACCGCTTTTTAATAAAGCCAACCTGGTCATCGGGAATAGTATCAATCTCGCTTTTGGTTAGGTAAAGGGAAGTAAAACGCAGGGCGGAACCAAGTCGGTTATCAATCTGATCCGTCAATTGACTCTTTAGCCCGTACAGGACATATATCGAGCTTAAGTTCAACAGCAAAAGAAGGATAACGATAGCCACCAGCCCGAGACGGATGTCGGTTTCATATCGATTAACGATCTTCCCCATATTTCTTAAGTCGGCATTTTGACAGTATCGTTTGACCTGCCATGCCTTGTAACAATGCCGGTCAAAAGGGGGAATTTACATTCCAAGGAAGTTTTCGATATAAAACCGAAGGAGCCGATCGCCGTAGATAACAACCACGACCGCCGCTATCGCCAGAAACGGCCCGAACGGAATCAGCCGTTTGCTGCGAACCTTTTTCGAGAACAGCATCCAGATGATCGAAACGACAGCACCAATTAAGGCGCCGCCGAGGAAGATTAAAAGTACTTTCTGCCAGCCGACAAAGGCGCCAATCATGGCCGCCATTTTAATATCACCACCCCCCATCGCTTCCTTCTTAAAAAGCCATTCTCCCAGATAAGCCACCGCCAGAAGCGATCCGCCACCGACTACAAAGCCGATCAGGGCGTTTACTAATCCAGGCGGATTGACAAATATGGAACTGACCAGACCGACGACTATCCCGGGCAGGGTAATCTTGTCGGGAATTATCTGGAACTCAAAATCAATAAAGAATATGGCTATAAGTGATGAGGCCAGAAAACAATGAGCCGGAAATTGAAGCGTTAAACCGTCGAGATGCAGAAAAAAGAGATAAAGAGCGCAGTTGAGCATCTCGACCGCCGGGTAGCGAGGCGAGATGGGCGCGTTGCATATTCGGCATTTACCAAGAAGAATAAGATATGATATCAGTGGGATGTTATCGTAAAATGGTATTCTCGTTCGGCAGTTGGGGCACTCCGATCGTTCGAATATCATTTTTTTATTCCGCGGGAGACGGTAAATCAAAACATTCAAAAATGACCCGACGGCCAGACCGAAAAGGACAACCAGTCCATAGATATAAAAATCGGGCTGCATGATATTTTTATCGGTCGATCCGTCTCACGTTTTGACCGATTCAAAATAATAAATCATCAGGGCCGGCAAAACCACTCCGGACGTTTCGGTGCGCAAAATCCTTGAGCCCAGGCTGACACAGCGAATCCCCTTATCATTGGCGGCCGCTGTTTCAGACGGAGAAAATCCCGATTCGGGGCCGATAACAAGGGTCAGTCTACCGGCATGAATAGAATTGACTAATGTAACAATGTTGACCGGCTTATCGTCAGGATGAAACAGTATTATTTCTTCAGGCGCGCATGACTCAATAAACTCGTTAAATGCAACCGGATTATCTATACGGGGAATAACCGATCGGTTTGATTGCTTGGCTGCCGCTTCGGCAACCCGACGCCACCGGTTCATTTTTCGTTTGAGGGAAGCGTCATCACTTATCCTGACCTTTCCTTTTTCGGTCAATAAAGGCACAAAACGGCTTACTCCCGCCTCGGTACCCTTTTCAACTATGCTGTCAAATTTATTCCCGGTCGAAAGCCCGACGGCCAGCGTCAGAAAGAGTAACGGTTCCCCGCTTTTTTTGACCGACTTTATTATCCGGCATGTTACGGTCCGCGATCCGGATTTGGTGATTTCACAGATATGAGCCGCGCCTTCGCCGTCGATCAGCCGCACCATATCGCCCTTTTTAAGACGCAGAACACCTACCATATGGCACGCTTCGGCTCCTTTAACGGTTACGATGTTTCCGTCCTGCAGCGATGGGTCATAGATAAAAGTAAGCATCATTCTACCTGCACGCTGTAGGTCAGCCACTCGGCATCACGTCTAAAGGAAAAACCATAAAGATTATGTTCCCGCAGCGTATTTTCGATCTCTTCCCTGTCCCGGTCAAGTAATCCCGAAAGAATCATAACCCCGCCCGGCCTGGTATGGCTTTTCAGCGGCCCGATAATCGGCACAATAACCGATTTTATGATATTGGCGACGACAACGTCGAATCGTCTATCGGCGGGAACATCGTCGATGGATCCCAACTCGGCGCGGCAAACGGATTCGACTTTATTAAGCTTGAAATTCTCCCTGCTGTTTTCGATTGCCGTCGGGTCGATGTCATACGCCAAAACCTCGGACGCGCCTTTCAAAGCGGCATAAATACCGAGTATCCCCGATCCGGAGCCAATATCAAGCATCGGCCGGCCCGAGAAATCTATCGTTTCCATCTCGACCAACGTTCCCCTGGTAGTCTCATGTCGGCCGGTACCAAAAGCCATTTTCGGTTCCAAAGGGATCTCAACCCGGCCGGGAAAAGTTTCCCTGTTCCACGGCGGCTTGATTACAATTGAATCGCCAATGGGAACCGATTTAACCGATTTCCGGTAAGCGTCGATCCAGTCGAGATTTTTGATATTTTTTTGGTTGATGGTGATGTTTTCGTGATTGGGATTTATGGCAGCAAGATATTTCTTAAGACCGGCCAATCTGGAAGCAATTTCATCCTCAGCTGCAACATAAAATCTAATAATAGTCGATGAGGATCCATCCTCATCTTCAAGGACAATACCCTGCGCGATATTTTCTATGATATAATTAGCAACCGGATCAACCTCTTCCGCAGGAACAGCGAGCGATATTTCCTGGTACCATTGAACCTGCCGAGCGTCCATGGTCATCTCTAAACGCCCAGCGTTTCCCTTAGCTTGGCGAAGAATGACCTGGATGATTTTGGGGGTTTAAATGACTCGGAGCGGGATATTTCGCTGAGGAGTTCCTTATCCGACTCCGATAGTTTTTTGGGCGTCCAGACGTGCACCTGAATCAGTTGATCGCCCCGTCCCCGGCGGCGAAGATACGGGATGCCTATCCCTTTCAAGCGGAAAACCTTGCCGGTCTGGGTTCCGGCGGGAATTTCCAATATATCGGTACCATTCAGGACAGGGATTTCTATCGAGCCGCCCAGTGCCGCCGTGGCGAATGAGATCGGCACCTGGCAGATTAAATCATTGTCTCTGCGGGTGAAAATCTCATGCTCTTTCTCTTCAATAATGACGATCAAATCCCCCGGCGGTCCTCCCTGAAAACCAACGTTACCTTTTCCTTCAATTGGAATATAATTTCCGGCCGAAACGCCGCCCGGGATATCAACGCTGATTGTAGTCTGTTCTTTAATCCGCCCCTGACCGCCGCAGGCAGGACAGGGCGTCGCAATAACCTCGCCGGCGCCGCCGCATACATCACAGGTGGTAACATTTATCATCTGGCCGAAAAGCGAACGGGTTACCCGCCTGATCTGACCCGCTCCCTTACACTGCGGGCATATCTTTCTGCTTGTACCCGGAGCCGTCCCGTGACCCGAACAATCCGGGCAGACCGCCATCCGTTTGACGCGGAGCTTCTTGGTAACTCCGGCGGCGATTTCCTCCAGCGTCAGGCTTATGCGCACCTGTAAATCCTGGCCGCGGTTATTTACCCGCCCGGACCGGCGGCCACCTCCGAAAAGATCTTCAAAACCGCCGCCGAATCCGCCAAAATCACGCATAAAAGCGCGCAAAGCGTCGGCCAGATCAAAACCTTCAAATCCGAAGCCTCCGCCGAAACCGGCTCCGGTTCCGAGACCGGCATGACCAAACTGGTCATACCGCTGTCTCTTGGCCGGATCTTTGAGGACCTCGTATGCTTCAGTCGCCTCCTTGAATTTCTCTTCTGCTTCCGCGTTGCCCGGGTTTTTATCGGGGTGATATTTCAGCGCCCGTTGCCGGTACGCTTTTTTTATCTCTTCCTCACCAGCCGAACGAGAAACACCAAGTATTTCGTAATAATCGCGCTTCGCCATTTATATCGCGATCAGTCTATTTCTTATCGTCTTCATCAACTACTTCAAAGTCGGCATTAACCGCGCCGTCCTTGCCGCCTTCGTCGCCGGCTTCACCGGTTGTCTGCTGTTCGGCAGTCTCAGCCCCCGCGGCCGCCTGCTGGGCGCCGCTCTGTTTGTATATCTCCGCCGCGAGCGCGTGCGAAGCCTGATTTAATTCCTCCATAGCATCTTTAATGGTTTGCACCGAATCGGAGTTCTGCACGGATTTTACCTTCTCGATGGCGGCTTCGATTTTCTTTTTATCATCCTCTCCGACTTTGTCGCCGTATTCTTTAAGTGTCTTCTCCGTAGTATAAACAAGCTGATCCGCCTCGTTGCGGGTCTGAATCAATTCCCGCTTGGCCTTATCCTCGGTTTCGTGGGCGTCGGCATCCGTAACCATCTTTTTAATCTCCTCCTCGGACAGGCCCGAAGACGATTCGATTTTTATCTTCTGCTCCTTGCCGGTACCGAGGTCTTTCGCCGAAACATGCACGATACCATTGGCGTCGATGTCGAAAGTGACCTCGATCTGAGGCATCCCTCGCGGCGCAGAAGGTATGCCGACCAGATCAAACCGTCCCAGGGTACGGTTGTCGACGGCCATTTCGCGCTCGCCCTGGAGCACGTGAATCGAAACAGCCGGCTGGTTGTCGGAGGCGGTTGAGAATATTTGCGATTTCTTGGTTGGAATGGTGGTGTTGCGATCAATCAGCGTGGTCATAACGCTGCCGAGAGTCTCGATACCAAGCGAAAGCGGAGTAACGTCAAGGAGAACAATATCTTTAAGGTCACCGGCCAGAACGCCCGCCTGAATAGCGGCGCCTATGGCCACGACTTCGTCCGGGTTAACCCCGCGGTTCGGATCCCGGCCAAAAACCTGTTTAACCGTTTCCTGCACTTTCGGCATGCGGGTCATGCCGCCGACAAGAATTACTTCATCAATGTCCGAAGGAGCCAGACCGGCATCCTCAATAGCGCTGCGGCATGGACCGACCGAACGCTGAATCAGATCATCCACCAGAGCCTCGAATTTGGCGCGGGAGAGCGTCAGATCGAGATGCCTGGGGCCGGACTGATCGGCGGTGACGAACGGCAGGTTGATGTTGGTCTGCATCGTGGTGGACAGTTCTATCTTGGCCTTTTCAGCCGCTTCTTTCAGCCGTTGCAGAGCCATACGGTCCTTGCGCAGGTCGATGGCGTTGGTTTTCTTGAATTCATCGGCCATCCAATCGATAATCCGCTGGTCGAAATCGTCTCCGCCCAGATGGGTGTCGCCATTGGTGGAGCGAACCTCGAAAACGCCGTCACCGAGTTCCAAAATCGAAATATCGAAAGTACCGCCGCCAAGATCAAAAACGGCGATCTTCTGATTTTGCTTCTTCTCCAACCCAAACGCGAGAGACGCCGCCGTCGGCTCATTGATGATACGCAGCACTTCCAGACCGGCAATACGACCGGCATCCTTGGTAGCTTGCCTCTGGCTATCATTAAAATAGGCCGGTACGGTTATAACCGCCTGCCTGACCTCGCCGCCGAGATAATCCTCGGCGGTTTTCTTGAGATTCTGCAGGATCATGGCCGAAATCTCGGGCGGAGCGTGAAGTTCATCGCCCACGGAAATCTTGACCTCGCCATTCTCATCACTGACCACCTTATAGGGGACAATTTTTTCCTCCTCTTCGACCTCGTTATGGCGGCGGCCCATGAAACGCTTTATCGAGAATATGGTGTTCTCCGAATTGGTAATGGCCTGCCGCTTGGCCGGCGCACCGACCAGTCTTTCCCCGTCCTTGGCAAAGGCCACAATCGATGGCGTGGTGCGCCCGCCTTCAGCGTTGGGAATAACGACCGGGGCACCCGCCTCAAGAACGGCGACGCACGAATTGGTAGTGCCAAGATCTATACCGATAACCTTATTCATGGCATTTTCTCCTCCCTTTATCCGGAGACTTATTTATTTTCGTTCTTTTCTTCCCGTGTTTTCTTTTTGCCGTTGCTGACAATCACCCGCGCATAACGCAGGACGCGATCATCCAGCCGGTATCCTTTCTGCAACTCTCCACAGACGATACCCTCGTCATATTCATCTGATTCCTGCTGCATCATCGCTTCGTGGCGATTGGGGTCAAACGGTTTTCCGACCGCCTCAATCGGGCTAACCCGCTCCTTCTCCAGAAGGCCTGCAAGCTGATTGTAGATCAGCTCAACTCCCTTTCGATACGCCTCAATATCTCCCTCGGCGGTTTGACCATCAAGCGCTCGCTCAAAATTATCCTTTATTTCAATCAGCTCTTTCAGGAGCCTGATGTTGGCCATTTTTATTACTTCACCAAACTCGCGCGAGGTTCGTTTCTTGTAATTATCAAACTCCGCCGCCAGCCGCAAATATCGTTCCGACTCGGTTTCGACAGGTTCTTCCGGCTCTTCTTCCTTTTGCTCTTCTCCGCCTGTCTGCCCCTTCGCTTCTTCTGCCTCTTCAATAACCTCGCCGAAAGTTGCCGAGTCATTTTCCGAAACGATATCAACTTTCACTTCCGCTTCCGGTCTTTCATTTTCCTTCCGATTAAGATTATCATCGACGGGTTCGTTAGTCTCAGCTTTTCCCTTTTCCATATAACCGCTCCGGTAACAATAAGCCTACTTTGCCTTAAACGCCTTGCTTAGCTGTCGAGCAGCATATTTGACCAGCGAAACCAGCCGGGCATACGGCATCCGAGTCGGTCCGATGACGCCGATGGTTCCGATGGTATTGCCGGCCTCATATGATGCCGAGACAACCGAACATGACTGGATTTCACGAGCGCGATTTTCCGCCCCGATGGTTATAACGATCCCGCTTTCGCTCCCCTTGGCTTCACGAAGAATCTCAATTAATCCGGTACGCCGCTCCAGCAATTTTACGATGCCCTGGAGTTTTTCCCGATTGGCAAACTCCGGCTGGCCGATAATATTCTCCGTGCCGCCGACATGCATCTGCTCAAAATCAAGGGTTTTCCAGATATCGGAATCATCATCTATAAAAAGCCGTAAAAGCCGGGGATTCCCGCCCGAGTTGGCCAGTCTTTCCTGGATCGTGGTGTGGATAAGCCCGAGGCTCAACCCGGCCAGCTTTTCGTTCAAAACCTGCGAAATATCAGCAAGCTCCACCATGCCTATGGAGGCGTCCACTTCAACCAGGATTGTGCGCGCCAGTCCGGATTTAAAGGCCAGAACAACCAGTACTTTCCCTTCGGCCATTTGGATCAATTCTATCCGGGAAAGCACCGAATCGTCAAGCTTGGGCGAAATGGTTATTCCGAGTTGGTTCGAAAGCTCCGCCAGAATACGCGAGGTCTGTTCGAGAATAGAATCAATGCCGCCGGCGCTGGAGCCAATGATAGCGTCAATTGTTTTTTTCTCCCCATCCGCCAACGGTTCCCGGCGGAGAAGGTAATCGACAAAATGTCTGTAACCGGCATCAGTTGGAACACGACCGGCGGAGGTATGCGGTTGCCGAACAAGCCCCATCTCCTCCAAATCCTGCATGGTGTTGCGTATGGTGGCGGGAGAAATACCAAGCCTGTATTTATTCGCAATAACCCGGGAACCGACCGGATCGGCGCATGCTACGTAATGCGAAATCAGACAGCCCAGAACCTTCTTCTCCCGCTCGCAAAGATTTTCAAAACCCATGTTAATATTCAACCATTCAACAGGATAGACCCGTACTTTGGCACTCTCCACAGTAGAGTGATAAAAGAACGATATAAACCGCCCTTTTGTCAACCATTATTTAACATACGGAAGTTCAACAGGTTCCCATCGGGGAATCCGATGGGTAAAGACAGGTATATCTATTTCTTTCGCTTTTCCCCGGTTTGCTGCGAACCGGATTTTTCCTTTTTGGTCTTTGTGGTCTTTTTGGTGATGACCTTCTTTTCGGCCCGATCGTCGATGCCGTTGTTATTGTCGTCTATGAAATCGTCGTAAGTCTTTTTGTATCGGCTTTGGTCAGTTTTAATAATACCCTGCTGGCTATCGGTTTTTCCTGCCTTCTGCTCTTCCTTGATTACATTGACTTTAGCCTTGTTCGTCTTTTTGCCTTTGCTGGTCTTATCGACGCCCGCTGTCGCGCCTGTCCACAGCATACACAGACAAACGATTAATATAACTCTCAAAAAAACTTTCATAAGATCACCCGCTAATTCAATATACCATAAATCGGCACTCTCGATGACTATAAAACATTCTTACCGCTTTTTTCCTTGGCCCGAAGATACATGCCCGGCCGAGCTGTTTCCAGGGGACGATTTTGCGCCCGACGAAGCACGGACGACGCTTCCGGTTGATGATTTCCGCGATGATGATTCCGAGCTTTTGTAACTTCCCGATGATTTTGACCCTGAGATCGAACTTTGCGAACCGCCGCCCTTCTTTGATGATCCGGAACTCTTGTAGTCTCCCGTGGATTTCTTGGGCGAACTTGAGCTTTTGGAACCGCCTGAAGATTCTTTTGATGAACCCGAGCTCTTGTAACTTCCCGAAGATTTACCGGTTGAACCGGAGGTCTTGGAACCGCCCGAAGATTTCTTCGATGAACTCGAACTCTTGTAACTTCCCGACGATTTTTGGGTAGAAGTCGATCCTTTGTATTCACCGGAAGGTTTTTTCGACGACTTCGAGCTTTTATAGCTCCCTGATGACCTTTCGGAAACTCCGGAGCTTTTGTAACTGCCGGTTGACCCTTTAGTCGAATATCCGGTTTTCTTGTAACTATCCGCTCGAACGCTTTTGACCCGCTTGCCCGACTTGACAAAACCGGCGCGGTCGTACTTGGCGGCCTGTTTTCGGACATCCTTGTACCGGCTGGCGGTTGTTCGGCTCGTTTTTACCCGCGACCGGTCAAGATAAATGGTATGGTTGTGTTGAACGTAGATCCTGCTCTCCCAACAGTAACCATAACGGTCGTAAATAGTAAACCACTGATACCCGATAACCACTCTGGGTATCCACAGCGGGGCAATACCGAAAAAGATACCGTTGATGTAGACTTCACCGCCGTAAGGATAGTCAATATAGATAACCGCATAGTCGGGGTAGTCATACCAGTAGTGCGGGATATAAACCGGCTTGTAATAGTACCTCGGTGCCTTTACGTAGATCAACGCCTGATCGAAACCGCGCGGGCAGTCGCCCCATCGACAGTTGAAATAACGCTCGTTAATAAACTCGATAAAATCATCACGATCGTCGTAGTAATCGCAATTGACCGAGGCACCGCCGTACCAGTCGGGAATATCCAGCAGCTCGGTTGAAGCCACCGCCTGAATATGCTCAATCCCTTCCGGCCCGCTAACGACCAGGTTGTAATCGTCGTAACGGCCCGGGATGGTATAAATCTCACCGCCCAACACGCGGCCGTTGTCCCTGCTATCGACGGGATACAGAAGATTTACGTCGCCGCGGGTATCGACGCTGTAGATGGCGACATAGCCGTCCCGATCGGCACGGAAGGAGATGGTTATATTTTCTCCCTCGTAATAGATACCGTCTTCATTATCAACCCAGACCTCAACGCCGATATCTCCTCGCATGTAATCGTCGGGAGGATACTCTTTTTGCAGATTCTCCGCTCCTGCCGTAACGGGCAGAAAAATAAAAGTCAGCGCCAACACCGGGAGAATCGATATTATGGTTAACTTTTTCATTTTATTTCCCACCTTTCCTTAAATCGCCTACAATTCAAACGGCCGATTTTTCAATTTGTGTCGCTTCGCCGGTATTCCTTAGATAACCGGGCAGGCGGTCAGGGCGCCGTTTCAACTCCCGGTTACCCGGATCAACCTGATAACCCCAGTCGAATATAACGCCTCCTTCGCCAATCTCCCCGACTCTGACCTTGGCAAAATGATTATCGTCGGTCCAGATAACATAAGTATGGTGCAAAATCACCTCACACCAGCCGTTCTGCGACCAGCCCGAATCAGCGGGAGGGGAATAATCGATTTCATCGAAATTGCCGGTGTACCCCATATCCTGAATATCCGTCATTTCATTGCCGACGTTGAAATAGAAAACATCGTCGCCTGGGAAATATTCCAGGTAGAAATCGCAATCCCCGTCCTCCCAGTTAACCAACCGTCGGCCGTTAAGATCCCAGCCGGAAAAATCGGGACTGGCATCGAAATCATAGATGATTTGATTGAATCCTTCTGGGCGCGGAGTATCAGGGACATATTCGTATGACAGGTCTGAAAGATTACCGTCCACGTCAACCGACGAAACCGCATAATAGTAGGTGTGACCATTGATAACATCGTTGTCGAGGAAGTATTCATTTATCGTGGTTCCGATTTCCCAGTATCCGGTATCGGGATGATGATCCGAACGATAGACAACATAAAAGGCGAAATCGCTGTTGACGTCATCAATCGGCAACCAGTACAGATAGACCTCGCCGTCTCCGGTAACCGAATAGACCCCCTGAGGCACCGGCGAAGGAACGTCTTTATATATATACACAATCTGATCATCGTCATCGCAGCCCGTTAATATACCGCCGACCAGAACGAATACAAATATCACTATCATGCGTGACACTATATGGAAGATTCGCCTTTTCATAAACACCTCCGTTATCATTTCACAAAATAGTAATGCAAAAGATATGCCATAAAGTTACAGGCGTGCTATCTTATTACGACACAAAAGATTGCCGAAACCGCGCGCCAAGTCCCCAAATCTTAGACCGACAATCGCACATATTTTGTGCGCCCACCTCTCATAGAAGACCAATAATCAGGCGCCGGTCGCAAGTAATTATATGCGATTCATTCGGGGACAATGTTATAGTTGCGTCAGGATAGAAAGCTCTTGCATTGGACGACAAAATTGGTTAATAATTATTTTTTATCATAGGAATATACTATGAAAATACTCGTAGTTGGTTCAGGGGGACGCGAACATGCTCTGGTCTGGAAACTCAAATCGTCGCCCCTGGTTAAAAAAATATACGTTGCCCCAGGAAATGACGGTATCGGCCTGATGGCTGAAGCCGTTCGTATCAAAGCCGATGAACTCGAACGGCTGGCGGAATTCGCTCAGGATAAAAATATCGATTTGACCGTCGTGGGACCGGAGCTTCCTCTTACTTTAGGTATTGTTGACCTGTTTGGAAGTAAAGGCCTTCGGATTTTCGGGCCGACCAAAAAGGCGGCTGAAATCGAAGGTTCCAAGGCTTTCGCCAAGGAATTCATGCGAAAGTACCATATCCCGACCGCCAGTTTCAAGATATTCGACGACAAGAAGCAGGCTCTTGATTTTATCAAAACGGCGGCCTACCCGGTTTTTATTAAGGCCTCGGGACTGGCCGCAGGCAAGGGAGCCATTCGTGCCAATAACGTCAAGGAAGGCTGCGATATAATCGAACGGATGATGGAGCAAAAAGTTTTTGGCGAGGCCGGCAACAAAATTGTCATCGAAGACTGCCTGACCGGTCCGGAAGTTACCGTGATGGCCTTTACCGACGGCAAAACGATTTTGCCGATGCTCTCCTCGCAGGATCACAAGCCAATTTTTGATGGCGACAAGGGACCCAATACCGGCGGCATGGGCGCCTATTGCCCCATCAGCGTCGTCAACGATCAGATGATGCAGACTATTCGGGAGCAAATCCTGGAACCGGCCATCTACGGCCTGGAGAAAGAGGGCCGCCGATATAAAGGTATCCTTTATGCCGGGTTAATAGTTGCTCCGATTGGGCCGAAGGTTATAGAGTTTAATTGCCGTTTCGGCGATCCCGAAACTCAGGCCGTCCTGCCGCTTTTGGAATCGGATTTGGCCGATATTTTTATTGCCATTGTGGACGGAAATCTAAATATAATCGAACCGGCCTGGAAAAGAGATGCCTCCGTCTGCGTTATTATGTCATCGGCCGGGTATCCCGGCCAGTCGGAAACCGGCAAAAAGATAACCGGATTGCGCACATATCGGGAAAACCACGCCTATATCTTTCATTCCGGTACAAGGAAAGAAAAAGGCGCCTGGTTAACCGCCGGCGGCCGTGTTCTGGGAGTCACCGCCGTAAACAAAGATATCAAATCGGCCGCCGATGCGGCCTACAGAACCATCGAGAACATCAGATTCGACGGCGCCCATTATCGCCGGGATATCGCTCACCAGGCATTTAATTAAGGATAACGATGAACAAGAAAATCCTGATAATAATCGGTTCCAAATCGGATCAACCATATGCCGACGAAACCGCCGCCATGCTGGATAAATTCGATATCGAATATGACATGAAGATATCCTCGGCTCACCGTCATCCTGACCAGACGGCCAGGTTGGCCCGTGAGGCGGCTGAACACGGATTCGGAGTGATAATCTGCATCGCCGGTATGGCCGCTCATCTTCCCGGCGCGGTCGCCGCCAATACCAACCTGCCGGTCATCGGCGTGCCTGTTCCGGCAACGCTGGATGGAATCGACTCGCTCTTATCGATGACCCAGATGCCTCCCGGGATACCGGTGGCGACGGTTGCGGTCGGCAAAGCCGGGGCCAAAAACGGAGCCGTGTTGGCCGCTCGTATTCTGGGGCTTTTCGACGACGACATAGCCGAAAAACATCGGCAATATCGGCAGTCGCTTTGATTTTTCCGGGATATTTTCGTCTGATATTGAATAAAACGAAATAGAGAATATAAACCAAAACGATGGGAGCGATAATGAGACAAATTGATCCCGGTCATTACCTGAGACTGTCGGCCTTTGTATTGACGGTTGCTTTATTCTGTTCCGGGAGCATCCGGGCACAGGATACCGAGAAAGCCAAGGAGAACTTTAACCTTGCCCTTGAGGAGCAAAAAAAGGGCGATATTGAAATGGCCGTGAATTATTATGAAGCGGCCATCGCCAGTGATCCCGGTTTTGCCGACGCCTACCTTAACCTCGGATCGCTGTACTTTGAACAGAAAAGTTATAAGGAAGCGGCGGAAAACTTCAAAAAGGTTACCGAGGTTACCCCCGATAATCCTGTCGGTTTCGTCAACTACGGTAAAGTCCTGTATGTTCAGAAAAAGGACGAGGAGGCTCTGGCTGCCTTCCAGGGAGCTCTCAAAGCCGACGAATCGCATATCGAGGCCGAGAAGGAATTGGGTAAACTATACTACTTCCGCCTTAAAAATTACGACGAATCGATCAAATCCCTTGAGAAATATCTTAAGAGCGATTCGACCGACAGCTATGCCAATTTCCTGTGCGGCATGGCCTATAAAAAGAAAAAAGATAACAGCAAGGCGGTATCGTTTTTCGGCAAGGCCATTAGCGCTGATCCAAACCATTTTGAATCGCGCTACAATCTGGCCAATATCTACCTTCAGCAGGAAAGGTTCAGCCAGGCCATAAAACATTTCAAGAAAGCCTTGAACCTTAAGCCAAAACATTACCTGACCGCCTACAATCTGGCTATTGCGGTCGAATCAAACGACCCGGAGGATTTCGATGGCGCTATCGCCGCATGGCGGAAATTCCTTAAGATCGCCAGAAAAAACCCCAAGGCGAAAAAGTATATCGAAAGCACTGAGAAACATATAAAGGATTTGGAAGACGCCAAAGTTCTTGGAAGCGAATAACAACTTCTTGTTATCTCATCTCAGCCGGATCAATTATCGAATAAAAAAAGCCCGCCGCGTGATAAACCGCGTAGCGGGCTTTCATACACCCGGATGACATTACTTTTTCCGGAATTCAACCCCGTCGAAATCTTCCCAGTCAAGATAAACTTCGTCGTCGTCATCATCGGTTATGACGAAAATCCCCTTGTTTTCATCATTGATGTCGTTCGAATTGCGCAATCTAAACTGACGGCCGTCATTAAGCGTCACCCGGCCGCTGCGACGGGAAAGCTTTTCAATCGACTTGATATACTCAAAAGGTATATCTAATTCGACGCCTCGAAAGGTTCCGTCAAGGACCTCCCAGGTGAATTCTTCGTCGTCATCCCAGCGGATAAATCCGGTATATTGTTCGCCATCTTCGTCGTAAACGTCGCCATATATCCGGCGGCCGCCGTCGAAGTCGTTGTATTCCGGATAGGCGTCAGCCGGCGGTTCTTTTATTTCAAGCAGTTCAAATTCATCCCATTCAACCACTACCCGTCCCATCTTCAGATTGGAAACAATGATGCCGCGGTTGCCGCTGTCAACGTCGTTGGAATCATCAAGCCGGAATTTCTTGCCGTCTTTTATGGTAATCATTGACGCCTGCGAGGATATCCTTTCGATTTTGGCGATTCTGGAGAATTTTATCTTTCGCTTTCTGCGTTTTTCACTGCCGTCAATAATATCCTTGTCAAACATCTCATCCATGTCCCAGCAGATCCAGCCGGTGAACTCACCGGCGCGGCTGGTTGTTACCGTACCGTATATCCTTTTACCGAAATCGGAATCAATGTCGCCGCCATCCATAAACTCGATATAATCGATATCATCCCAATCAAGCTCCAGTTCGCCCTCGTCCTCCGTCTCGATGATAATCTCCCTGATGCCGGGGCCGAAATCGGTCGATCCACTGTGAAGATAAACCTTTTCGCCGCTTTTAAGCAAAAGCTCCACTTCGTCGTCCGATTCCGCCGTAAGCTTTTTGACATGACCGAAAGCTATGCCCGACTGTGACGTAGAACCGCCCCAGCCGCCTTCCTCGAAGACGGTTACGCCAAAGATGACGAACTTCGTGTCGCGGTCCCCGTACTTGCGGCGGCTTTTTTTATGCGCATGGGTGCGTTCTTTGTTGCCGTCTATTATGTCATCCCAGGAAGCTTCGTTCTTGTCCCAGCGAATCGGCCCTTCCAGGACGTCTCCCCGATCGGTGTATATCCTGCCGTAAATCCTCCCCTTCTCAGCCGAAGACAGCGAAGCGATGAGGAACAAAAACAGGCCGCAAATACAAACCTGTCGCAATCTACCAAGCATGATAACCTCGCTTTGCTTTTATTTGTCCTTTTATCAATTTGACGGCAATATATAAAAAAGGTTGCCGTAAAAAACTCGGCGGCAGGCTCACTAAGCTTCCATATATTTTACGTTTCCGCAGACGGGTTACAGCCCGGCAAGCGGGCTATTTCAGATAAATCATCTTCCGGACTGCGCTGAAATCGGCCGTTTGCAATTTATAGAAATATATCCCCGAAGCCATTTCGCGGCCACGGTAATCGGTACCGTCCCAAGCGGTGTGGTATGAACCGGCTGGCAGAAACTCATCCAGCAAAGTGGCCACCCGCTGACCCAGGATATTATAAACCTCTATGGCAGCCGAGCCGGCACGCTTCAAGTCAAACAAAATACTTGTCCGGTTGTTAAACGGGTTCGGAAAATTTTGACCGAGGGAGAAGCTGGCGGGAAGGTTGTCTCTCCCCCGGTCGTCAACGCGGGTAGGACTGCTTATTTCAAGGCCGCCGCATTCCAGAAACGGCAGGCAATATATGCTATCGCCCGACTCGAGATAGAAACTGTCTTCGTCGGCGATACTAAAAAACGTTATTCCGGTAATGGAATCGTTGACTGTGCCATAGATATCGGCCAGATGATGCGGACCCGCACGGATCGGCGTTTCCAGTGAATCGACCGGGATTTCCAAAATGAAGGTATTCGCTCCGTTATCAATCGTGGCCAGGACCCTCTCTTTCAGATCGCCTTCCGATGGAGGCAATATCGAATCAACCGTATGCATTGCGCCATCATAGGCAAACTTTAGATATCCCCGGCGGATGCTATTTTGATTATGCAGATAAAGCTGCACCTGCACAAACTCACCAAGCTCTGCCGCCGCAAGGGGAATCAAAACCGTATCGGGCGGATAAAGGTCAACTATAATGGGGACATGAATAGGGTTGTTGAAAGCGGTCGAATCCTGGATTCTTATACTGCCCCTGTATTGGCCGGGGATAAGCGCAGCCGTGGCTATGCTGCATGATACGAAATCATAATCGGCGCCCGAAGAGGAAACCAGAGAAAGCCACGAAGCGTCGCTGCCTGCCTGCCAGTGCGAAACGTTTCCGCCCATGTTTAAGATTTGAATCGAATCCGAGACCGTCTCGCCCCTTATCAGGAAATGATAAATACTATCGGGTTGAGCGGCCAGGTACGGGATATTTGACTGCAAATCGAGGATAACCTTTAATGATTCCGGGCCGTTTAGAGCGCCGCTGTCGGAGATTATCGCAAACGCTTCATATTCACGGGACAACAGCGAGGTTATGTCGCAGCCGACCGAAATTAATTCACCGGCGGCGCCGTTTGTTTTATCAACTGTCAGCCAATCGGCGGTTTTGGTCAGAGTCCAGTCCAGTGTCCCCGTGCCGGCGTTGAGGACGGTAAATATCTGATCGTTTGGCGACCCGATCTCAATCAATGCCCGAAAGCCGACGGAATCAGGTTCAAGTTCTATCAGAGGGCCGGTAATCGTCAGAACCACCGGTATCATGGCCGTCGAATCATTATGAGTCAGGTTAATCAGCGTAATCCTTCCCTGATGTATCCCGTAATCGAGCGAATCGGAATTCAGCGTCACATAAAAGCTGTCGGGCGTGGCGCCAGTTGTTTTGGAAAGCTCGATCCAGCCCGCCTCGGCGGGCTCAGGCTGGAGCCGGTAATCAAGCTCTCCGTATCCGGCATTTTGAAGAGTTACCCTGAACGGTTCGAGGTCTGGGTCAAACATATCTTTGGAATAATCTATCCTCCCCGGCGAGGCCAGCAGGGCGGGATCGTTATACCTGATTATTCTTCCGTAAATATCGTAGTTGCCGTTGCGATTATCGGCCCATACCAGATAAAGGTCATATCCGTCGATGGCTACGTCCGGAAGAAGTTGCTTTCCGCTTTTCTCGGAATTTACCTGGAAATTATTATCACGCAGGCAGCCATTATATTCGATCATCTGGCCGACAACGTTCCAATCCCCTCCCGCCGAGTCGGACCAAACAATACAGGCATTACCCATTCGGTCAGCCGCCACTTTCGGGTCGCGCTGGGAAGCCGACGTACCGTCCTGATTGATAATAAAATTATCTCCAAGGCGATTCAGTTCGGAATCGAATCTCTGGCAGAAAATATCGGAATTGGCCGGGTAGCTGCCGTTTCGCCAGTCGGTCCAGACCACGTAAATCACACCATTGCCACCGATCGCTGCCGAGGGGAACTTCTGCCTGGTTGCTGTCGTCCCATGATTGACGACTATATTTTCTCCGACCGGATTTCCGGCGGAGTCAAATTTCTGCAAATAGATATCATCGTCCCCGTTGCGACCATCGTACCAAGTAACCACAAACCATCCTTCGGGAGACAGCGCCACCTCCGGTTCATGCTGCGGCGAGGTAGAATAGTCGTCGTTTACCCTGATGTTAACCCCCAGAGGACTGCCGTTATTATCCAGCGACTGGACAAAAACATCCCAGTTGCGATAACGAAGATCCGTCCAGGCAACTATCGTTTTCCCCCAGCCGGCGGCTCCGACAGCCGGCGACTGGTGGCTGGAATCTGGCGGCTCGATGGTTATATTACGGTTTATTCCCACAAAACCGGCGCTATCGAGCTTTTGATAATAGATATCAGGATCAAACGGGTAGGTGCCGTTCCGGTAATCTTTCCAGACGGCGAAATAATTTCCATACCAGTCAGACGATAAATCGGGCTCAAACTGCCAGGCAGTTATATCGTCATCGTTTACCCGGAAGTTATCGCCTATCGGAACAGAAGCGGAATCATACAACTGGCAAAAAATATCGCCGTTTCCATTACGGCGATCAACCCATACGACCGCAAACTTCCCTCCCAAACCAACGGCTACGGCGGGGTTATTCTGATCGGAGAACGAAAAATCGGACGTAATAAGAAAATCACCTTCTTGGAGAACACCCGCATCGGCGCCCGAAGCGAAAAGTAAAAATACAAACACCACTGATAGGTCCAGCCGCAACATAACTCAAAACAATTATGCAAAACGCCTGCCCAAACTCAGACACGCACCGGGCATATATAACCTGCCTTTTATCAGCAGGTTTAGGGCATCCCGGTAATACCCGCCGGAAATGACAGAAAAAAACCGGAATTCTCATCCGGCTGAGTGGGGAAAAATATTCGCTTCTCGGGGAGGGTATTCCCTCCCCGAAAATTCCATTTTATCGAATAACTTGGAGACTAAACCTTTTTCTTTTTATGTCTATCACGCCGTTTCCGTTTTTTCCGTTTGTGCGTTTTGATTTTTTGTCGTTTGCGTTTCTTTCCGCTGGGCATTCAGCCTCCTGCTCCATTCAACAGATGTGGTTATATCGGGAGTTTCGTAATCAGGCTCTTGAACTCATTAGATGGCTTAAAAACCGGAACCTTGCGATCAGGAACGGGAACCACCTCGCCGGTACGAGGATTTCTCGCCTTCCGAGCCTTTCTTAATTTGATTTTGAAAGTTCCAAAACCGCGGATTTCGATGTTATGTCCCTCTTCCAAAGACTTTTTCACAGTCGTCAGAAAGTTGTCGACCACCACGGCTACGTCTGTTCGAGTTAACCCTGTCTTTTCAGCCACTTTTTCGACCAGATCAGCCTTGGTCATCTTGTCCTCCTCCCAAAAACAATCCCTTTTTCCAAGTTTTTCAAAATAATATATCTTTCCTGCCTGCGCAACTACTTTTATTGCAAAGAGCTAAACAATTTTAACCGTCATCCTTGCATTCCTGTAGCAACGACCAAAAGCATCACGACGCTTTAATCCCAAGCCTGCGCGGTCATGTCAAGCCGCTTGTCAGGCTTTCCCTTTATTCATACAAATACATCAAACCGGGCTGCTGGTGTTCGATACTGGAAACCTTATCTATTAAGTCAACCCCGTTGCGGAGAAGATCCCATAATCCGGGTTTTCTCTTGTGTTCCCTGACCACATTGGGATTAGGACCTATCTCGGCCAATTCGCCGGCGATATCAATCGCATCTTCAAAGGTTCCCAGCGTGTCCACCAGACCCAGATTATATGCCTGCCGGCCGGTAAAGACGGAACCGTCGGCCAGAGGATAAATCTCATCTTTGGGACGGCCGCGCCCGTCAGCCACCGCCTCGACAAACTGCTCGTAAACGTCATCGATCACCGCCGTGAGCATTCGCTCATCTTCCGGAGACATCGGACGGGAAAAATTGCCGACATCTTTAAGCTCGCCTGATTTGATCGTCTCCCAGCGCAGCCCGATCTTTTCCATGAGTTTCTTGGCGGTTGGAAACGACATAATTACCCCGATTGAACCGGTTAGCGTTCCGGGGTTGGAAACAATTCTATCGGCGGCGCAGGCCACGTAGTATCCCCCCGAAGCCGCCACCGAAGCCATTGAAGCCACCACGATCATGCCGTCCTCGCGAACCTTGAGGATCTCGTCATACATTTCCTGCGAGGCCGCCACTCCGCCACCGGGGGAATCGATATGGATTACTATCGCCTTTACCGAACCATCGTCGCTCCATTTCTTGATTTGTCGGACAAAGTCTTTTGAACTGACGATTTCTCCATATAGCTCAATCACCGCCACTTTGGGGCCAAAGCCTGTAAACTCCAACTGGTTGTCCCCCATAATACCAATAATTATAATCAGGCAGAAAAAGGCAAAGACCAGAAAAGCGGCCACGACGACAACCGTGATAACTACCGTTCGTTTTTTCACTATTCCCCCTATCGTTTGGCGATTTTCAGTTTGGTTCCGACCGCCAACCGGTTGGCGTTCCTTATATTATTCACCTTTGCGAGCATTTTAATCGTGGTGCCAAAGGCGCGGGCAATACTATCCAGCGTATCCCCCCGCCTTACGACATAGGTAAAATACTCGCCGGACGATTTTCCCATTCCGGGTACCAGCAGCTTCTGACCCACATATATCCGGCCCGAACGTGAAAGACCGTTCAGGCGTCGTATGGTAGCTGTGGTGGTTCCGTAAGTTCGGGCGATATCCCAGACCGTATCACCTTTCCTTACGAAATAGATTTGAGTATTTCCGGCTGCTTCACGATCATGATTGATGCGTTTTTTATCTGATTTTACCCTAGCCGACGAACCGGGTAACTTGAGTACTTGGCCGACATATATGCGGCTGGAATTGCCAAGATAATTCAGATTCCGCAAAGCATCCGGCGTGGTACCGAATGATCGTGAAATATCCCAGAGATTATCCCCTCTCTGGACAATATATGTATTATCGCCCGCGGCTGCCCGATACCTTGTTTTCTTGCTGGACGTGCGGCTGCCGTCCAGAGGAACGGGAACGATCAACGTTTTACCGGCATATATCTTTGAACGGCGGGATATATTATTGGCCTCAAAGATGGCATACTGAGAAACGCCGTACTTGCTGGCAATTGATGAAACGGTCTCGCCCCGTCCGATTCTGTGCTTGACCCAGCTTGTTTCCTTGGGCGATTTCAAATTAGGCAGGGCCGCCAAAAACTTCTTCTTACTGCCCGGTGGTATTCTCAGCTTGTAACTCTTCGTGTACGGCGGCGTAACGTTGCGCAGCAGTTCCGGATTAAGTTCACGGATATGCGCCAGCGTAACGCCGGTCGCTTTTGCGACCGACTTGAGCGACAAGCATCTATTTACTGAAACGACGTCATACTCGATCGGGTCATCGTATTCAACGTGGAATCCGTACAGCTCGGGATTTTTGGCAATGATAGTCGCCGCCATGTAAAACGGAACATAATCTTCCGTCTGCTTGCGCAGCCTCATGTCCCAGAAGTTGTCCGTCTTCTGACGATTTATCGTCTTGGTGATTCGGCCCGGGCCGCCGTTATAAGCCGCCAGAGCCAGTTCCCAGCATTCGAATTTCTCATGCAGGTGTTTAAGGAACCTCGCCGCGGAATGAGTCGATTTGACATAATCCCGCCGCTCATCATACCACCAATTCCGCTTTAAACCATATAATCTTCCGGTGGAAGCAATAAACTGCCAGGGACCGCTGGCTCGTGCCCAGGAATAAGCCCTGCAGTTAAAGCCGGATTCTATCATCGGCAGGTATACCAGATCACTCGGGAGGTCATATTGCTTTAGGATATCCGACATGAGCGGGATATATTTGCCCGATCGTTCCAGATAAGTTTCAAACGCCTCCCTGGCGACGGTCTGGAAATAGATTATCGATTTCTTTACCTTATCATTAAATACTATTGGTATATCATAAGTTACCGCTTTTTCTTCACCCTTTACCTTAAGATAGGCGCCATCGCCGACACCGGGCATACTGGAAAATTTCTCAAGAAAAGCCGAAGGTGAGGCGTCTTCGGGCAGGTTGCCCAGCGACAACAGGGTAAGCCGGTAATCGGCTACGATTTCGTTCAGCAACGATGAGTACTTTTTGGCTTCAGGGGTATCGCCCGCCGCATCAATATCCAAATCG
Source organism: uncultured Ignavibacteriales bacterium (assembly GCA_964611355.1). Taxonomy (GTDB): domain Bacteria; phylum Zixibacteria; class MSB-5A5; order GN15; family JAAZOE01; genus CAZSYD01. The sequence continues at coordinate 65,864 of CAZSYD010000004.1, forward strand.
GCCATAACTTTCAGGGCTCGTTCCAGATAATACTGAGCCTCATCCCAGGCTGCTTCCTGGTTGGCCGCAACTCCCTGGGCGAAATACTCACGGGCTTGCCTGAGCTGCCGCCAGACCTCATCATCGACCGCATAAGCTGAATCAGGAGAATAAGTTGCCCCTGACGGGATTCCGTCGGAAGCGGTCAGACTATCCTTATCTTCGATTATCAGATTGAGGACTGTATCATTGGGCGTGTCTTCGTATGCATTGCTGGCCCAACTCGGCCAGGCAAGTAATAAAATAACCACAAAAATGGCTAATCTTTTCATTCTCATCCCTGTTGCTGAAGTCGACATATCATACTATATATCGGTATGCGCATCCTGCGCCTTTACGGAAAAATCCCTATAAGCCATTGCTATATATAAATTCTTGAATTCAGTGTCAAGTCCTTTTGGATCAGGACGAAACCTTTGCCCAAAATGTTTCAGCCAATTCACGGCAAATATCAGTTGACTCCAATCCAAACCGATAAATCTTTCTGGCCTTTTTGACCCCCCTGAACCAGGTATACTGCCGCTTTGCATAGCGTCGACTATTCTGCTTAATCATATTAATACCTTCGGGAAGGGAGCTTCGGCCCTTAAAAAAATCGATAATTTCGCTGTAACCTAATATCCTGCTTTGAAGAAGCGCCTCTCCGAGAGAGGACTTAAAAACCGCTTCGGCTTCATCGACAAGCCCGGCCTCAATCATCCTATCTACCCGATCTTCTATAAGCTTATACAATTTATCTCGATCCGGTAACAGAATAATATGCAGGAATTCCAGGTCTTTGTTTTTTGGCTTGGTTTCTTTGGCCAGTTCGCTTTTGGCCCGACCGGTAATATGATATATTTCGAGTGCACGTATCGCTTTCACCACGTTATGTGGATGAATCGCGGCCGCTTCTTCCGGATCGACCGCTTTTAACATATTATGGATACAGGCATGGCCTTCTTTAGCCGCCAGATCAAGCAGTTCCCGTCGATACGACAGATCGTCTTCCGGGATTTCAAATATGCCGTCAATTAAAGCACGGATATAAAGGCCCGTCCCGCCGCAGATGATTACTCTTTTGCCTCGTGCATGAACTTGTTTGATAATCGCTTCCGCTTTGCTTACAAAATCAAAAACAGTAAATCGCTGACCCAAATCAACAGCTCCCGCAAGGTAATGAGGGACTCCGTCCCATTGATCTTCATCGAGCCGATCGGTGCCGATTTTGAGTTGTCGAAAGATCTGCCGGGAATCGGCGGAGATTATATCGGCATTAAATTCTCTGGCAATGGCAATGGCCAGCGACGACTTACCGGAACAGGTTGGGCCGCTGATAACAAGAATACGGATTTTCTGCCCCGGCCGGTCAGGTTCGCCCGAAGCGGCCATCGAGTTCCTCCTCGCTGATCTTGATGAAGGTAGGCCTTCCATGGGGACAACAATAAGGGTTGTTCATGGCAAAGAGCTTCAGGACCAGGCTCCTGACCTCCTCATCGGTGAGCCGGTCACCGGCCATGACCGCCGCCCTGCAGGCAAGAGATTGAGCCACCGATTTAATCAGTTCTCCGCCTGCTTTGTTAAGCTGGGATATATCATCGAGGAGAACACGCAGCAGACGGGAAGGATTCCCGTCCCGAAATACCGGCGGCATAGCATTAACTATGACGGCGTTTTGCCCAAACGGTTCGACCTCAAAGCCAAGCTTGCTCAGTACTTCGTTGCTACCCTCATAGATAATATATTCCTCGGCCGAAAGTTCCACCGTCTCCGGAAAAAGTAGTTTTTGAGCCGCGGCGCTGCCCTTTTCGACCTGCTCCAGAGCATCCTCATAGAGAACCCGTTCATGAGCTGCATGCTGGTCGAAGATGTATAGTTGACCTTTAATCGTAATCAGCAGGTAAACTCTTCCCGTCTTTCCAAGATAAACAATATCATCGGCCACGATAGAATCGACGGATACCTTTTCACCAGATTCAACTTCTTTCACGGGTTGCGTATTATCGCAGCCTGTCCCGGTCTCAATCGCCGACCCGCCCGGGTAGGAAAACCGGCCCTGTATCTTTGCCTGACGACGATCCTGACCGACGAAAAAAGAAGGTTCTCGTCGCGGAACAACCGGCTGGGTTTTGAAAGACTTCCCGGCCGCAGGCCTGGTTGTTTCTTCGGGGGCCGGGCCAAAAGTCGTTTTCCCGGCAGAAGGAACCATCCGCCAGTCGCGCATCGCCTTTTTGACTATTCGATATAGATTATCGTGAATAGCCCGTTCATCGGACAGGCGCACTTCCGCCTTGGTCGGATGAACATTGACATCAAGTCGCTCCGGATCAACGCTTATATAGACGCAGGCCAGAGGATACCGTCCGGCAGGCAGAAATTCGCCGTAACCGGAAGTCAAGGCATGAATCACGCTCGAAGAAGTTACCGTCCGGCCGTTGATAAACAGGCAAATTCGCGTCCTGTCCTGCCGCGCCTGACTGGGGTGAGCCAAATAAACCAGATACGATACATCTCCCAATTCAACGTTATATTCCACGATACGGTCGCGGTCAACTCTAAAAAGCATAGCCATTCGTTCGGCAATCGGCTGGTCGGCGGGAAGCCGAAAGGTTTCCCGTTCATTAAGGTTAAGGCTGACAGCGCAGGACGGTTTGCTTAACGCCATCCGTTCCGCGACCCTGATTATTTGCCGCGATTCAGTCGTTTCAGCTTTTAGAAACTTGCGTCTTGCCGGAGTATTAAAAAACAGATGCGAAACTTCGACCCTGGTTCCAACCTGTGACGGGGCCGGTTTGGATTCGATTTCGCGGCCGCCCTCTATGATAACTTGTCGCCCCTCTTTTTCCGTGAAATGGCGGGTAGTCAATATCATATGCGAGACTGAGGCAATTGAAGGGAGGGCCTCTCCCCTGAATCCGAACGATTGCACGGCAAACAGTTCGTCGAGGTTGTCGATCTTTGAAGTGGCATGGCGGCTGAAGGCCAATTTGAGTTGATCCGAATGGATGCCGCAGCCGTTGTCAGCAATGGAGATATATGTCGTTCCGGCTTTTCGGGCAATTATATCAACCGCGGCAGCGCCTGCATCAAACGAATTTTCAACCAGTTCCTTGACCACTGAAGCGGGGCGTTCGATGACCTCTCCGGCCGCAATCTTGTTTATCAATACCCGGTCAAGCTGCCTGATCGGCCGGTTAAACCGGCTGTCATTAAAATCAATTGTCATCGACATTTTTCTTCAGAGAAACTAAAATTTCCAGAGCCTCAAGAGGCGTCAGTTTATTAACATCAGTCTGCCTGATTTTCTCCTCCACTTCCGAGCTAACCTGCTTTGAGGCCGCCTCAAAAAGCGTCGGCTGGTTAAGCCTGACGTGCACGCCTTTGGCCAACTCGGATTTGGCGAATTTCCCGGATTCCAGCAGGCGCAAAATCTCGCGCGCCCGTTTTATCGTATCTTTAGGCAAACCGGCCAGCCGAGCCACCTCTATGCCGTACGAATCATCACAACCGCCGGGGGCTACCTGGTGAAGAAAAACAATCTCTTTCCCCCACTTTTTGACCGTCACCTGGAAATTCTTGATGCGGGAATAAATGCCCGCAAGACCGGTCATTTCATGGTAATGCGTGGCGAATAAAGTTCGCGGCGTTCCGTTGGGATGATTATAAATCGATTCGGCTACCGCCCAGGCTACTGAAAGACCGTCAAAGGTTGATGTCCCTCTCCCGATTTCGTCGAGAAGCAAAAGCGACCGGTCGGTTTTATTATGCAGGATATTGGCCGTTTCGACCATTTCGACCAGAAAAGTTGACTGTCCGCGGGTCAGGCTATCGGTGGCGCCGACGCGGGTAAAGACGCGATCAATGATCCCGATTTCAGCCGATTCGGCGGGCACAAACGAACCGATTTGAGCCAGAATAACAATCAATCCGGTCTGGCGCAGCCAGGTTGATTTGCCCGACATATTCGGGCCGGTCAGGATGATCATGGAGGTATCGCTGTCATTGAGGGTCACGTCATTGGCGACGAAATTGCCGGATCCGAGAATTCGGCCCAGAACCGGATGACGCCCCTGAATAATCCTGATGTTTCGTTCCCCGGTTATCACCGGCCTGATATATTTTTCCTGCCGGGCCAGGACAGCCAATGAGTTCGTCAGATCGATCTCCGCCAGAAGATCGGCCAGAGACATCAAATGGGGCAGGTCGGAAGCAACTTTGTCAACAAGACAATGAAAAAGTTCTTCTTCAAGCCGGTTGATTTTTTCCTCGGCTTCGAGAATCAGGCTTTCCTTTTCTTTCATCTCTTCTGTGATATACCGCTCGGCATTAACAAGAGTCTGCTTGCGGATATAATTCGATGGTACCTTTTTAGCGTGCATCCTGGTTACTTCGATGTAATAGCCGAAGACCTTATTAAAACCGACTTTCAAAGACGGTATGCCGGTTCTTTTCTTTTCCGAGGCCGCCAGACCGGCAATCCAGGCGCGGGCGTCTTTGATGGATAGATTCAGATGATCCAGTTCCTGCGAGTAATGTTCCTTGATAATTTTGCCACCGGTAACCGACAACGGCGCATCTTCTTTGACGGCGCGGTCAATCTCATCCGCGATTGAGGTTAAATCCGGCATGGATGTATAAATTTTTTGCAGCATCGACGAAGCCGCGCCGGAGAGCAGCCTTTTTACATTATCTGCCGTACGGATCGAGTCACGGATCGACAGGAGCGTCCTTGGGCCGGCTTTACCCAGACCAAGCCGACCGGAGAGCCGCTCCAGATCGGGCATCGCCTTGAATTTCCCGGAAAGTATGCCGGACAAATCAACCTTTTCAAACAGTTCGGCCACGCCATCGAGCCGATAATCAATCTTCTCTTTTTCGACGAACGGAGCCGCCACGCATCGTCTCAACCGGCGAGCCCCGGCCGCTGAGCCGGTATGGTTAATTGCCCAGAAGAAGGAATGCTTTTCACCGCCGGTTGACAGGTTGGTAAAAAGCTCCAGGTTGCGCACGGTGGCCGCATCAAGCGTCATCCTTTTTTCGCCTCGGCCGACCTTGATTTCGGTGATATGTTTAAGGCTATCCTGCTTATTATCCTGCAGGTAGCGATATATGGCGCCGGCCGCGGAGACAGCCAGGTTCATACCGTCGAGACCGAAACCATCAAGGGTTGCCACGGAGAAAAAACGGCAGAGACGCTCGCGGCTCAGGCGAAAATCAAAATATATCTCCTCCAGGAACGTAAGACTGCCCGCCATACAATCCTGCATAAAAGACCGGGGCAACAGGTTCTCTTTTTCGCCTTCAGGAAACAACAACTCTTTTGGCGGGAATGCTTGCAACTGATCGTAAATTAGATCGGGTTCGTTTTCCGTAACCGTAAATTCACCGGTGGACAGTTCCAGACGCGCCAGGGCCATCCTCTTCTTATTGCCACACGCGGCCGCCAGATAAGAATGGTCGGAAGGGTTAAGAGTTGTTTCGGCGATTGACGTTCCGGGGGTGACGATTTCGACCACGTCTCGCCTGACAATCCCTTTGGCTTTTTTGGGGTCTTCCACCTGTTCGCAAATGACGACTTTCCTGCCGGCTTCAATCAGGCGGGGCAAATATTTATCAACGGCGTGATATGGAATTCCACAGAGAGGAATGGCCTTTCCCTTGTCTACCGAGCGCGAGGTCAGGGCAATGCCCAGAATCGGCGCCGCCTCGATGGCGTCTTCGCCGAACATTTCGTAGAAATCGCCCATGCGAAAAAACAGTATCTTGTCGGGATATTGAGCTTTGAAATTGAGGTACTGCCGCATCATTGGAGTGACGCCGCTATTTTTCATCGTTGACCACTACCTTGAAGACATCGTTCTCGCCGAGTTCCAGTTTTTCTCTGGCTGTCTGCGCTTCGTGCAGCGTATTGAACCGTCCGGCGAGGACAACATAATAGGTTTTGCCGGATATGACTTTTTTCCTGATTTTCGCCTTATATCCATAGGCTTTGATACGTTTGGACATCTCATTGGCATTGTCCCTGACGCCGAAAACGCCCACCTGAACCGAATAAGTTATCCCTTCAAAAACTTCGGTCGATTCCCGGCCGGACTGCTTTTCGGATACGCCCTTCAGCGCCGCCAGAAGCTCGTCCTGTCCTATGGCATGCTGATATTGCTCGCGAAGGATATTATAGTTCAAAAGCGCCCGCTCGGCCTCGTTTTTTCTCAGGGCTATTTTTGAAAGCATGATCAGACTAACCGGCGTCAGGTCATCGCCGGGCGAATTGTTTATACGACGGCACAGGGTCGTAGCCGTTTTATAGTGACCCTTTCCAAACGCCGCATCGGCCTTTACCAGTCGAGCGCCCTGGCCAAAGAAGGAACCGGGCGATTCACCGATCAGCAAATCCAGATAGCGTTCCTGTCGATCTCTTCCCTTGCAGGAATGGGCCGCCATCAGGGCCAGAAGTTGATGGCGATAAGGGCTGGCTTCCCACTTATCAAGAAAGACCGAACCACGGGTGAGGACGTCGGCGGTGTCGCCGGCGGCTTCGGCCAGCTGAATAAGACGAAAATGGGCTTCCTCGATATACTTGCCGTCAAGGTCTGATTTAATGGCTGTTTTCAGCAAATTGCGTGCGGCCGAGCCGCCCACTTCAAACAGCGCCGAAATAAAAAGACGGTTGCCGTCTCTCGTGGTACTTGACGGTAAACGACGGTACTCCTCTATGGCTGGTTTTATTTCGCCCCGGGTAAAGTGGGCATAGATTTTATCGACTTGGGCGTCGGCCCTAAGAGGTGCGGCGACCCAAAAGGCAATTAATGCGATTATTATCGGCTTCATGTTTTGACGGGTTCAAAAGAATCGACCGCCTTGCAACGGGGACACAGCCAGACCATCTTTTGAGAATCAAGATTGCAGCTCTTACAGCGGTAACTTCCCACTTCCCGCTCGACGGCCATCTTGATGATCTGCTTGAATAAAGCATCGGTGGCCTCTTTTTTGCCGGAGTCCCTATTGAGACGATACAAACCAAGTTTAACCAGCATCGAATCGGGTTGACTGTCCTGGGCAGCTACATAATGCTCGCGGGCGGAATCGATGTCCCCTTTTTTCTCCTGAAAATAAGCAAGCTCCAGCCTGGCCGTCTTATGCTCCGGATAGGCTTGCAACAAGCCGGACAAAGCGTCAGCATATTCGCCGTAGCGTCCCGCCTCGAAAAAGCCTTTCTTCAGCCTTTCAAAAACCAGATGACCCATTCCCGGTTTCAGCGAAATCACCTTGTTCCAGTACCCAAGGGCATCTTCGAGACGGCCTTCGTCATAATAACTGTCTCCAATGGCGATATAAGCGGCCAGACACAGCTTATCGTAATGAATCGCTTCTTTGAAGAACAGCCGGGCTCGGTGCCTGTCTCCCTGTTTAATTAAGTCTTCACCCTCGAAGACTTTATAAAGAGCCAGCGTCATCCCGGAATCATGACCGTCCAGTTTGTCCAGCTTCCGCCGTACCGAGGCAGCATCGCTCCATTCGTTCGATTTCTCGTGATAACGCAAAAGTATCTTCAGCGCAAAGCGGTCATCGGGTTTGAATTCAAGGATTTCACGAATCGCTTTAACGGCCGAGGGATTATCATCAAGCTCCAAGAAATCGAAGTATAAAGCCCTCAGGATTTCCATTTTTTCGCTATCGGCGAGGTTATGGCGGAATGTCAAATCACGGTGTACTTGCAGGGCCTGTTCCGGCTTCTTCCTGAGACGAAAAATACTGCCCAGACGTATGTAGGCATCCACGTTGTTGGTATCATTGTTGACGGTTTCCTTGAGTTTTACAAAGGCCTGTTCATATTGCTTCTGTAATAATGCCCTAAGACCTTCGATATATAAACTTTGATCCGGCTGCGGGGACGATCTCTGGCCGCGACGCAGGACAAATATTACTACCCCTGCAAGAGCGAGGAATAATAAGACAATGATTATGACCGTCAACGTCATTTTTTTTCTTCCTTGCCCGCTTGAAGAAACTTTTCGTCTGATTCCTGGATGGGCCGGTTACGCAGAGCAACTATTTCGCTTTGCAAGGCCTCGGCAGTGCGCTTATGCCGGCGAATTTCGCTGGACTGCTTAAGATAAATGGTGGCAAAAAGAGCAAACGAAACCAAAAGCCCAAAAACAAAAGCCCAGTAGGCGACAAAAATCAAGGGCACGTTGATATAGCGGGTATTCAGAATATTGACCGTTACCCGTTCTTCCGCATTATAAACCGAAAACCCGAGTAAAATCATAATCAAAATGATTACCAGAAGCGCCCTGATTATCCACATATATCCTCCTTGATAGAGGCGACATCAACCAGAAACAGTATATAACAAATAAGGGCTTGGCCGTCAATATAAAAGCACCCGCCCCGGCATAAGCCGGGGCGGGTGAAATATTTTACTATGTTATTAGCTTTTTAATTCATCAGCGCTTCTTAAAACAGTAATACCAAAACAATCCCATTATAACAGGTTTTCGATCTGTTAAGTTTTCAAAAGACATTAACCCATAAAGGCTTGTCTCACTAAAACAAGCGTGGCTTTTTAAGTGGTCCGGCAATAATGCTGAAAAACATCTTAACAATAACCACATACTACCATTGGGAATAATCACATGAATTTCACCACTATAACGTAACACTCTATGGCATTCTTTAACCAACTTTCTCTTTGAATTTACATGCTCCAGGACATGAAATAAACAAATAGTATCAAAAGATTTGTCTTTGTGGGGTATATCTTCCCCCGAATAAATATCGACCTTTACACCAAATATATTTTGATCTATTATATCTAAAGAGCGGAATGAGTTTGAAGCATCCCCAAATCGCTTTTCCATGTAACCGGCGCCACAACCTACGTCTAAAACGTCCTTCCCCGTAAATTTTGCCTCAATAGTATCCAAAAACATTACCATCCTTTTGGCAACAAAACGATTTAACCAGTTTTTTTGACTATTTATATATTTTTGGCCTATTGCTAACATTTTATCTTCCATCCTTTTATCTTGATTGTATGGGATATCAGCCTATTCGAACTTCAAACCGGGAATCAGTCTCTTGTAAAAAAGGTCCAAATTTAGTGTATTATAATACCATTCATATATCGTATAAATGATAAAAATCCTGCCGTCCCTGACGGTGAAGAACATGGCTCCTCCCTTAAAATCGGTAACCACATCCGCCTTGTCCGAACCTTCCTGCGGGATTTCAATGGTATACTGCTGGCGGGCCTCAAGTTGAATCGATTTGGCGCCAGCCACGGTAATCTCTCTCCGTTTCATTATCTCGTGCGATCTGGAAATCAACTTCATCTTTCTCATGAAATACTTCTTTTGGTCTGACTTGAATTTGTCATTAAGCAGGCTATCGACAAATTCGCCGACTTTCAGCGAAGTAGTATCCGCAATAACTATTACGGTGGGAATCTGAGCGTAATCTTCTTTTACTCCGCCCTGGAACTGCTGCGGAACGGCATATGATTTCTGAGTTAAAACAATACGATCGGGTTTTTTTGATTTTGAAATCTTCGCGGACCAACCGGGTGGTATCTTAAATGAGAACTTATAATCGTGATCGGTATAAACATCGTCTTTCACTTCCCCGGCCTTTTTCGCCATAGCCGGAGCGGATATGACGAAAATAGCAAGGACTATGGCCAGCGCAATATATAAACTTTTCTTCATGATATACCTCCTGCGGCTTTATATCAATAATCAAGAAATTGCCCGCAATTGTCAAGCCTTTAATTGCGCCTTAGTCAATTGGGTTGTGTCCGGAAAGATTTGAAGTATTTACAGATTTCGCGAATGTTTGCGCCCCAGGCGGAAACGAGCCCGGGATGTAACAAGTTTGTTTCGACGAAGAATTTTGAACACCTTCCACCAGCCGAATTTGAAGTTGGGGGCGACTTCGGAGGCGCGTTGAGCCAGTTCGGAGATGGTACTGAAGGGATCTTCAATTACCAGCCCAATTACAACATCCCGGCTGGTTTTCGGGGACTGCTGAGTTCCTTGAGAGGTGATCCCAGAAGCCGTTCCCGGCCCGCCTTTTCTGCCAGGCGACATAGCCGACTGGATCATAATCCCGGCTTCCGGGACGATTTTTTCTTCAGCCTTCCAGACTTTGTCGCCCCCGCCATGCCCGGAAGTCGGCAGGTTATACGACTTTTTACCCTGTTCCAAGGTTTCGTAAGCAGGGATAATATTCTCGAATTCCAATAGCTCGTAGATTTCATACACGTTCGGAATCATGTTGACTAGTTTGATATCGCCGTCATGTTCACGTATCTCCTGGATACGGGAAATGAAAATACCCCAGCCGGCTGACGATATATATTCTACGCCGCCCAAATCTACCAGTATCTTATATCGATCCTGATTTATTAGTTTCTCAAGGACATTTTCCATTTCGGAAGCGGTAATGGTATCAACCACGCCGTCAACGCGGACAATCGACAATTCTCCGGACGGGCCGGATTGTGACAATGATAGCTTTATTTCATCCATAGCCGGCATTAACCAAACTCACTTATATTAAGAAATCGCCATATTCTGCCGGGAACTTAACAGCTATATAAGTATTGCCCATACAATACCGATATGCAACTGATTTTTCAGGTCGTTTACCATGGAAGTATGATGGGTTGTGAAATATCAGGAGATTATTCCTCCGGCTGAAGATTATAATCTTTGATTTTCTGCCTGAGCGTATTGCGATGAATTCCGAGGATATCGGCCGATTTCCGCATGTTCCAGTTTTCGGATTTCAGGATCGCCTCGATATGGGCTTTCTCTATTTCGGCCAGAGGAATTTTCTTCAGGGCCGGTTTTTTGGTTTTTTCGGCCATTTCGGCAAAACCGGGCAGGTCATCGAGATCAATAACCGAATTTACCGAAAGAACAACCGCTCGTTCAATCACATTTTGCAGTTCACGAATGTTGCCCGGCCAACCGTAGGTGGTCAGTTTCAAGGCTGCCGTTTCCGAAATTCCTTTGATCGGCTTGTTTATTTTTTGAGCAAATCCGGAAAGGAAATGGCGAGCCAGCAGGAGAATATCACCTCCCCGGTCGGCCAGAGCCGGCATATCAATTTTTACTGTATTAATGCGAAAGTAAAGGTCGTTCCGGAATTTCCCGTCAGTAATAAGCCGGTCGATATCCCGATTGGTGGCTGATATTACCCGGACATCGACTTTTTTAGAACTGGTTGATCCCAGCGGTTCCAGGCTGCCATCCTCCAGGACACGAAGCAGCTTGGCCTGCATGACCGGCGACATATCGCCTATTTCATCAAGAAAGATGGTGCCGTTGTCAGCCAGTTCGAACCTGCCGACTCGCTTTTTATCCGCTCCGGTGAAAGCGCCTTTTTCGTGGCCGAACAGCTCCGATTCGAGAAGCGTTTCCGGAAGCGAGGCGCAGTTAAGCGGCACAAATCTCTGGTCACGGCGCGGCGACAGTTGATGGATCAGTTTGGCCACCAGCCCTTTACCGGAGCCTGAAGGGCCTGTCAGAAGAACCGAGGAATCTGACGGTCCCACCCGTGAAATAAGAGACCGAACCCTCAGTATCACCTCCGAGTCGCCTAGCATTTCGGGCATCTCTTCAAGATCATCGACTGTCCGCCGGAGCAGGTCATTATCTATAATAAGCCGGTTCTGGTCAGCGGCTTTATTGAGATTAACGAGCAGTTCGTCAAGATTAACCGGCTTGGTTAAATAACCATAAGCTCCCCTTTGCATCGCCTTAACAGCCGTTTCGACCGTGCCAAAGGCGGTCAGCATAATAACCTGAATAAACGGGTTCAAATCGCGCAGTCTGGTTAGCAGTTCCAGTCCGTCCATATCCGGCATTTTCATATCCACGACCGCCAGAGGAGCGAAAAAACTGCCATATATGGCCAAAGCATCGGTCCCGCCGGAAGCGGTCTCTGCTTGAAACCCTTTTTTCTTCAGAAACCCGGCCAGCATTTCGCGCTGGGCTTCCTCGTCATCGACAATCAGAATCTTATTCACAATAATATATTATATGAAAAAGCCTTTCCCCGGAATAAGGAAAGGCCTTTTGTTTTTATTTCAGCAAAGTCTATTCTTTCGGTCCGATGTTAAACAAAACACCGGCTTTGAACAGAATAAAATTATTATTATCGCCCCAGACATAATCAGTACTCTCAAAATCGCCGGTAACATCATTCATAAAATCAAAGTGATAGGCCGCCTCAATATAAATACCGCCATAGCTATTGGTTCTCCACTGCAGGCCAAGGTTCGCTTCAGTACCCAATGTGGGACTATATGATAATTCCCGATAAACCGGCTGGCCGTCGTCTAATACCCTGGTAGCCAGTTTGCTGAAGTTTAACCCTGCCGAAAGCTTGATATACGGCGACAGGGAAACTTCGGACAAATCCCTGAACAGGTATTTACCGTAAGCGCCGAATTCAAAAACCCTGTGCTTGAGAGGTAAATCTTTTACACCCATATTACGGACATTAAAATAAACGCCGGCGATCATCTTGTTGCTTAGGTAATAACCGGCCCCGATATCAAATCCCAAACCGGCCTTGGCGTTCAGGCTGTCGGGATCAAGATCGTTCTTGATATATCCGATCGGCACGGCCAAATTACCGCCGACGAACGCCTCAATGAACGGTTCCTCCTCGTACTGCGCGTACGCCGGTGAGGAAAGAAGAAACAGCGATGCTATGATCACAGACTGAATAAGACATTTCGTAGTCATGGTCTTAATCATACCTTTCCCTGCTTGGCAGCCGGACTTAATCCAACCGGCCCGTTTGAATTTTCCCAAAAATGCGGATTTGACGCATATTTGTCAATAGAAATAAATCTTCTTTACTGTCCACGGCGTATCCGTTCAATCGACTCATGAGCGCCCCGTATATTATGACTCATGTCTGGAAGCCTGATACGCCTCCTGCAACTTCCCGGCGACATCGTGAGTAACTTCCTCATAGTGAGAAAACTCACGGGTATAAACTCCCTGCCCCTGAGTCAGCGAACGCAGGTCAACGGAGTATTTATAAAGCTCCGCCTGCGGGACGCTGCCTCTGACCCGCTGCATCCTGCCCACCGGTTCCATGCCAATGATCTTGCCCCGCCGGGCCGAAATATCGCCCATAACATCACCGGTGAAATCATCCGGAACCAAAACGGTTATATTGCAAATGGGCTCCAGAATGACCGGTTTCGATTTCATATAACCGTCCTTAAAGCCCATCGAAGCGGCGACCTTAAAGGCCATATCGGAAGAATCAACGGCGTGGAAGGAACCAAAATAGACCGTAACCCTGATGTCCACCACCTGCGCCCCGCACAGGCTGCCTTCCCGCATCGCCTCGACGACGCCTTTTTCCACCGATGGAATGAACTTGATCGGGATAACCCCACCCTTAACTTCATTGGCAAATTCAAAACCGGCGCCTCTTTCAAGCGGCTCAAGGCGGAGCCAACAATCACCGTACTGGCCGCGACCGCCGGTCTGCTTTTTGTATTTCCCCTGGACTTCGGCCTTACTTTTAATCGTTTCGCGATAAGGAATGCGAGGCCGATCAAGGTCAACCTCGACTCCGAATCGGCTCTTCAGCTTTTCCACCAGAAGATCTACCTGGGTAGGACCCTGCCCGAACAGAATGGTTTGTCTCAAGGCGGGATCCTGGACCACCTTGAAAGTCGGGTCCGATTCGTTGAACTTGCTAAGAGCCAGACTTATCTTTTCATCGTCCCCTTTGGCCTTTGGGCGTATAGCCATATCCATAACCGGTTCCGGATAATCGGGAATCGGAAGTTCGACCTGTCGTCTCTTATCGCAGAGAGTATTGCCGGTATGGGTATTTTTCAACTTTACCAGGGCTACAATATCACCGGCCTGGGCGGAATCGACTTCCCTGCGGTCTTTCCCGAAAATTTCATATATCTGCCCAATTCTTTCCGAGCCTTTCTGAACATTGGTCATATCCAGACCGGACTTGATCCGGCCGGCAAATACCTTGATGAGGTTCAAGTCACCGACATGCTGCTCGGAAACGCTCTTGAATACATAAGCCGCTGCGGGGTCATCAGATGAACAGGACATTTCAACCACTTCTTCAGTTCCCGATTTCTTGGCCTTAACCAGTGGAACGTCGGCCGGTGATGGCAGATAATCAATTATAAAGTCAAGCAGCGAGGAAGCACCGATATTGAGAGTGGCGGCAACCGGCAGGACCGGGTAAATCGCGGTGGCGGCAATCCCTTTTTTCAGACCGTCCCGCATTTCATTCTCGGTCAGGGCGCCTTTATCGAAGAATTTCTCCAGAAGCCCATCGTCCGATTCGGCTATCGTTTCCATGAGCTTCTCACGGCTCGACTCTGCCTCACTCTTTATATCATCAGGTATATCGCCGAGCGTTTGTTTTCCATTGGCATCAAAAGTAATCGCTTTCATTCGGATCAGATCAACGACACCTTTAAAACCATTCGCCTTTCCAATCGGCAGGCCGGCCACTACTACTTTGTTGCCAAAAGCCTCCTGCAGGGCGGCGACGTTTGAAGAAAAATCGGTATTATCTTTATCAAGACGATTGACAATAAATATGGCCGGTTTTTCGGCCTTTTCCACATAATCGAATACCTGGAGCGTACCGACTTCCACTCCGCTTCCGGCGTCGATTACCACGCCGGCCGTATCCACCACCGCCAGCCCGGACAGGACTTCTCCGACAAAATCCATATGCCCCGGCATGTCGATAATATTGACCTTGTGGTCTTTCCAGGAAAAACTCAAAAGGGACAGGTTCAGAGATGACTGGCGCGCTTTTTCCTCTTCAGTGTAGTCGGAAATGGTCGTCCCGTCTCCAATGCTGCCGAGTCTGTTGGTAACGCCGGCCGAATAAACCATGGCCTCGGCCAGCGTGGTTTTTCCTGCTCCCCGCTGTCCGATTAGTCCGAAATTGCGTATCATGTTAGTCGTCGTAGCCATCTTGGAAGGATCCTCCTGCGCCATCGCGATTCCAAATTAATATAAACCTCAATTCTAACAATAATATCGCCGCTTGTCAAACTCTTTTGCCGAGGGCAGGGGGATATCGACATAGATATCAGACGATTCGCAGGCCGGGGATGCGCAACGACATTTCATAAAATTATTGCCAAAATCTATAAAAAACGTATATTATTAATGTCCCTGTGTTTAAAAGCTTTTGCCGAGGAGGTTATATTCGTGAAAAATTTAATGACATACTTGTTTTTTGCTGCATTAAGCATTGTCCTCGGATCAGCCGGTATCGCCGCAGCCGCCGACATAGTGGAAGTCCGCATTCAATCTCCCGAGGGAAAACTTATGGCCGGAGTACCGGCCGAGTTTCAAATCTTCATAGAAAACGATGACACGCTGGGAGCCATGGCTACCAATTTTATAATCTATTCTTCCGATGGCGGAACCTGGACCTGGGACGCTCAGCCGGACGGATGGGGATATGATGGAGAAAGCACAACCGGTATCGGCCTTGGAAATGCCGCCGTTACTATTGTTCCCGGAAGTCGCCTTGATTTAACATGGGAATCGGAATGGGATAAACTTATCATAAGAGAACCCAGCACAAATGGCATCTCTCCGGATACTTTCGTCGTCCACGCGCTCTGTGCGGTTGAACGAATGATGCCCGGACCGTTACAGCATATGTTTTCGCTCCATTTTACCCCGGTCAATGAGGCAACCACTATCTGCATTGACTCCTGCTTTTTCCCTCCCTATGGTGAATTTATATTCTCGGATATAAACGCGACCACAATCTATCCTTTTTTCGAAGGTCCTTTATGTTTCACCGTATACGCCTGTGAAACCGATAACGATGGCGACGGCATTTGCGATTATATCGACAACTGCCCCGGTCTGTACAACCCGGCTCAGAACGATCCCGACGAAGACGGTCTCGGCAGTCTTTGCGACAACTGTCCTTCGATGGCCAATCCAAACCAGGAAGATTTCGACGGCGACGAAGTCGGCGACGTGTGTGACAATTGCCCGGAGATTTCCAACTCCGGTCAGTTGGATGGCGACCAGGATGGAATCGGCGACCTGTGTGATAATTGCGTTGATATAAACAATCCGGATCAGATCGATGGCGATGAAGACGGCGTCGGCGACTTATGCGATAATTGCCCCGGAAAAGCCAATCCCGATCAACTGGACGGTGACCAGGACAGCGTTGGCGATTTATGCGACAACTGTCCTTCGGTACCCAACCCCGGTCAGGAGGATTCAAACGGTAACGACATTGGTGACGCCTGCGAGGGCATACCCGTCGGAAACGGCGATGTAAATTGCGACGGCGGCATCAACCTTGGCGACACGGTTTATCTGATCAATTTCATCTTCAATAATGGACCACCGCCCTGCGAATTTCCTCCACCCAAATAAGAAGGTCCTAAGAAGTTTACATACAACATCCAACCCCCCGAAAGCCAAAAACATGCTTTCGGGGTCGTTTGGATTATTGGTATTAAACAGGTCTGGAGGCAGTCGCAAGTTCGCGTCCTATGTTACGTCTATATATGAGATTTAAGCCTTATCGAATCGAGGAAAAATAAAAGACAATATTCAGGTTATTTCGGCCATGCAGGGCTTTTTGAACTATTCCGGATAAACCCGGGTCGAGCGAAAATTAAATCGGCGGGCTTTCCCGCCCGCCGACAATAACATGAAACTACATAGACCCGCCCATCGGAAACGAGCAGTCCGTACTACCGCTACTTCATTATGTGCATCATCGTAAATACGTAATTGCTGGCCAGGTCATGAATCAATTGAGCCTTGAATGAACTGCCGTGACCCTGCTTGGTTTCTTCATAATACCAGACCGGCTTGCCCAACTTGGCAAGAACATACACGAAGCGTCTTGGATCCGACGGCGGCACGCGCGGATCATTGAACCCACCCGTTACAAGAATCGGCTTGTTAGCATTCTCGGCATAGAAGATCGGGGCCAGTTTTCGCACCAGATCGCTGCCGACAGGGCCATACTCCTTCTCCCATCCTTTGGCGAATACCTGCGATGAGTTCTTATTGGTGTGGTCGATATCGGACACACCCACCTCGGAAACTACGCAGGCGATCTTTTCGGGACACTTGGTTGCCAGCCAATTGACGGTGTAACCGCCGTATGACGCACCCCAGATAGCAATCTTCTCAGGCCTTGACCAGCCTTCGTTGATAAGATAATCAATCGCGCCCTCGGCATCTTTGAGAGCCGCGAAGCGCCCTTCGAGATTATCGGCCTGTTCATACGCGGGCCCGTATCCGGTGGAACCCCGGACATTGGGCCGCATGAAAATAAACCCCTTGTTCAAGGCAAAAGCCATATTGCGCTGGAAGTACGGCCGGCTCTGCCCGGGAGGGCCGCCATGATAATCAATAATGGCCGGAGTATTGCCGTCTTTTTTTGCGGTTGGCGGAATATAAATCAACGAGGGGATTTCCGTACCGTCCTCGGACCGATAGTGTATGATATCGACTTTTATGTCGGAAAAATCGAAGCCGAAGGTGGAGATAGTTCCGATTCGCTCGACCGTTGTCTGGCCTGTGTGTGACTTGAATGCCGTAGGGGCGGTTTTGGGTGAAGAAAAACCGTAAACAATGTCACCCAAATCATTGCCCGACAGATCGGAAACAATGCCGATCTCCGATTCGGGAACGATAATGCTTTTGCCGTTAAGGTCAAAGGCGGCCAATTTCGAATATCCATCTTCGTTGAGCGAAACGACGCCTATCCCCTTTTTCTTTATGAACAAAAACTCATCGGTTTCCTTCTTTGGGTCGTATATGACTTTGAATTTTTTCGGCTTGGCCGGATCCATTATGCAGACTTTCATAAACTCGTCGTCTTTTGATTTTTCCGATGTCAGAGCAATGATTTTACCTTCTTCAGTGAACCCTGCCGCCCAAAACAGACTGGTGTCGGACAAATCAGTAACCTCATTCGTACTTACATCATATAATGCAAGTTGGCCTTCGGAAAACGAAAACCACCGAATGAAAGAAATTTTGCCCTTATGATAATCGGTCGAATAAAATGCACCCGGTTCGGTATAGAGAGTATCCAGTTTGCCCGTCGATATGGTATATCTTCCTATATGCATTTCCTTTCTGTTGTCGATATAGAGGTAAAACTGGTCGGGGTTGTCTTCGTTGAAGATAATACCCGAATATCGTACCGAACGGTTTTCGAGAAGGTTGCGGAATTGACCGTCACGGGAGAAATACCAGATGTCATGCATCTCATCCCCGAATTTATTGACTTGCACAAGAATGTAATCCCCCGATGGGTGAACGGAATAACCGCTGATGGTAAAACCCTCCTCCGCCCAGCTATTGGGCGTAAGCTGTGTCGGCCAGCCCATAGGATTGTCCGTATAAAAAAGGACCTGGCTCTCTCCGGTAATACGCATCTGGAAATAAATCCGGCCGGTGTTATCGATCTGTAGGCCGCCAAGGAAATCAATCCCGAGTAAAAATGACAGGTCCTTGACCGTCGGCGCCCAAAAATCGGATGACTCCAGCATCTGGGTAGTGATCGCATTGGCGCTGTCAATATATGACAATATCCTGGCCGTATCAGTTGTTACCCAGGGATCGACTTCTTCCAGTAACGCATCCACCTTGCCCGCTTCCTGCGCGGTTGCCATAGAACACGCAAATGCCAGAAGTGAAATCATGATTGCAGAAATTCTAAAAATCATCATACCTCCCGCGTAGGGTTTTTATGTATATTTATCGCTTACGATATTTCCTGCGACAAGTTTCTCCCTAAAATGTATCATATCCCTTTTGCAGGGACAATCCCGGCTGAGCATTATTGTTTTCGCCATACTCCTGATGCACAGACAAACTCCTGTTTATTCGAATAGCCATAATTAATCATTCTTTACCTGACAAATCAATAACGAAATCCAACCAACGGCTGAAAGCCCGACGTACAATTCGGCTCAATAACAACCTAACATATTGTTACACAACATATAACCGTATCCGGACAACAATGATTTCACAGCCGGAGCGAAGGTAACTGCAAAGCAGGTAAATCATAGACGATCAGCGCCGTGTCGGCTGTATAGAAAGGTCGGTTTCCCAATCGCATGCGCTACGATGGGCAGGTCTAAGATCAGGCTCACGAATTATTCAGACGTTTCCGCCTTCTTCGAAGTTGAGCCGACAATCCTGTTATAGAGCCATGCGAATATGGCTCCGCCGATTAAACCGTCAACAAAGCCGTAGAGCAGGCCGATGACACTTCCCAGCGGACTGATATCATAGCCACGATAAATGTGGCCAATGCCCATCAAATCTCCTGTTGCTCCTTCGAAGATGATTACCCACCAGGTAACGAACAGAAGGCAAAACCCCCATAATAGGCCGCACGCCAGAGCGAAAGCCTTCACGTTAAATTTCACACTTACCTCCCTGTATCTTTTCAATTCCCTTTTAAGGTTCTGATTTCTCCTCCGGCGGCTCGTCACACCCCACCAGCGGCTCCGGCCCGTTTTTGAACACGTAATTGACTAAATAAACCGCGTCGCCGAGGTTTACATAACAGTCGCCATTAACATCACCGATTTTGAACGGATCAGGAGCCGGGCCGTCGTTGAATACAAGATTTATAAGAAAGACAGCGTCCCCGAGATTGACTGAATTATCCGCATTCGCATCGCCCAAAACCCACGTCAGGAAGTCCGGGACATTATCGCACTCAGTTTCATTGCCCTTTGTGTCGATTGCCATGACTTTCCACCAGTAATGCGTGCCATAGTCAAGTGCCGGCACGGGGAGGCTGGTTTGATATATGCTATCGTACGTCGCCACGAAAGTAAATTCAGAATCTATCGAGACATATAGCCTGTAATAGACTGAATCGAATGGGTCTGGATCGTTCGATGCCGCCCACCAAAACATCTCAGGAAAATTATAGACCTGCGACCAGCCGGTGTCGGGTGGGAAGGTCAGGTTGAAGG
>CAZSYD010000005.1:0-82744 GCA_964611355.1 uncultured Ignavibacteriales bacterium
AAAAAAATAGAGGGTGCACTCTGGTTGGGTAGAGGGGGCTAGGAAACTACCCAGGGACAGCAGAATGTCACCCTCGAAATTCGACAACAATAATTAAGCTAAATAACGTAAATAGTCAAGAAAAAGATTCTATTTTTTACCGCTAATTCGCCGTCCGGCGGAGCATGTCGGGACGGGGACGGTACGCGACCGCATGGAATTATGCCGTGGATGTATCCATTTGTTAGAGCTTGTTCAATTTTATCGGAACCGCTACCCGGAAAGCGTCTTTTCTGACGACTTCGATCACCAGACAACGGTAGTGTGGTCCTTCGGGAAGGCGTTCCCATATGGGAGATACGGTTATTTCTTTCTCGGCTTTTCCTTTGAGCGTAAAGCTTGTTTCGGAGACGGCTAATGAAGAATCATTGTCGATGTACATAGTAAATTCGGTTTTTTCGTCTTCGAGGTTTTTTATGGTAAATACCTGTTTTCCCTTGCCGACGATGAACGCGGTCGAGGAAGGCGATATCGTTATGGTTTTCGGGGCGCGAGCGACCGCCGACATGAAATAAAGGTGCATCTCCGGATTGGGTTCGTAATCGGTGACAATGCGAATATCCCGGTTGGTTTCCCCGACGTAGGTTTTGGTATCGAATAAGACCTGAAAATTGTATGATTCGCCAGGGGCAATGGAAACGGGTGCTCTTGATGTATGGGTGCAGTCGCACCCCGGTTCTATCCGTTCGATAGTCACCGTATCGGTATGGCTATTGGTCAGAACGTAGTGATGACATACCTGGGCGTCACGGGGTATAAATCCAAACAGCCAGTTGAATTCCGATGGAGCCAGCGGCGGTTCAGGGACGGTTGATTTCTTCTTATCGGCCAGAATCGTGCCGGTTAATAGCAGAACGATGATCAGAAAGGCAAGACCAGCTTTCATACCTTTCCGGCCTCCATTGTCTTAAACCCGTGTTTTATCATCCACCGGTCGGAAAAGCATTTTGACAGGTACCTGATCGCCGAATCGGGGAATATGACTACGACAATGCTTTCCGGATTGATGTTCTTGGCCAGTCCGAAGGCGGCGTAGGCGGCCGTTCCGGAAGAGCCGCCCGCCATGATTCCGTAGCGGCGGGTGAGCATGCGGGCGATGGCAAAGGAATCCTCATCCGATACGGTTACCACATCGTCGATAACGGCAGGGTCGAGAGACTTGGTGACCATATCCGATCCGATTCCCTCGACGAGGTAGGTTGAAGTCGGGCCGGTCTTGCCGCTTTTGATATAGTCGGCGAACAACGAACCGGGGGGATCAACGGCGATTGCCTTTACTTCGGGATTTTGCTCTTTGAGATATTGGGCCGTTCCGGACAGGGTGCCGCCGGTGCCGATGCCAGCCACAAGATGGGTGATTTTGCCATCGGTCTGCCGCCATATCTCCGGCCCGGTGGTATAGTAGTGCGCCATGGGATTGTCGATATTGTCATACTGGTTGAAATAGAAATACCCTTTTTCTTCGGCCAGGCGTTTGGCGGTCTGATAACAGCTTCGGGGATCGTCCCAGGCCGCCTCGGTCGGCGTGATAATAACCTCGGCGCCAAGCGCTCGCAACAGGTCGATTTTCTCCTGGCTCGTTTTTTCAGCAGTGGTAAAGATCGTTTTCAACCCATACGCCGCGGCAACCATAGCCACCCCGATACCGGTATTGCCGGAGGTATTATCGATTATGGTATCGCCTTTTTTTAGCTTTCCTTCCTTGAGCGCCTTTTCGATGATATACTTGCCGATGCGGTCTTTGACCGAACCGCCCGGATTAAGATATTCCAACTTGGCCAGAATCAACGGCTTGGGGCGGTCGGGATCATCCGTAATCTGCAACAAAGGGGTGTTGCCAATCAGGTCGGGGTTGTTTTTGTAATATTCCATTGTCTAAAAATTCCTTTCCCGTTTCCAAATATTATTATACAAACAATAATCTAATACAACTGTTTTTTAATGCCCGGTAATTTCTTGACAAAGGTGTTCAACAGACATATTATTCATAAAACAGAGGAGGTTTAATGTATCGTGTATTCGTAGTGGCCATGCTTATCGTCGGTCTGACGTTTGCCGGATGCAGCAAGAAAGAAGAGGATGTCAAGGCTATTGAGCAGGAAGCTGTAGAAGGTGAAGCGGCGGAGGTAATGGATTCACTCGAACGAACCGGCACGGAAGCCGAGACATACCAGGAAGCCGCCGCCGGGGCCACCGAAACGGAAACCTACTCCGAGGCAGCGCCAACCGATTATTCCGGCCTGGAAGGGTTTGTGGTTCAAATCGGAAGTTATGCCGACTATAACTTTGCCCGGATGATGGCTGAAAAGTATCAAAACCGGGATTATCCCGCCTTTGTGCAAACGATTGAAATCGACGGCAAAATTTATTATCGGCTGCGCGTTGGAGTGTATGAAACACTTGAAGATGCCAAAACAATCGGCGAGCTTCTCAAGGACAGATATTCGGCGGAATACTGGATCGATATGAATAGATGAAGCTCCGTACCGAATACCTGACTCTTGACGCCAGTTCTCGCCGCGAGTATATCAATATCACCTTAAGTGAAGACAAAGCCTTGGCCCGATCCGGAATCAAAGAGGGGATGGTTCTGGTGTCGGTCGTGAAGTAGTCATTCCGGTTACTGAAAACGGATACTATCCGCCCCCAAAAGCCCGCTATAGTGCGGGTTTTCTTGGTTTATATATTTGATTCTTAGGATTCATCCTTCAGGTATTTGGAGAAGAAATCAACCATTCTCCGGTACATTACCAGTCGATTTTCTCTTTTGCCAACGCCGTGACCTTCGTCAGGGAAAATCAGGGAATCGACAATTCCACCGCGCTTTCTGATTGCCTTAATGATCTGTCGAGCCTCTCCTATGGGGACGCGGGGATCATTTTCGCCGTGGACAACTAACAGGGGAGTCTGTATCATGTGCATTTTGTTAATCGGGGAAATGGATTTCAAGAATTCCTTATCGGTTAAAGGACCGTATTCCGATTCGCGCAAATAGCGCCGATAAGCTGAGGTGTTCTCCAGAAAGCTGACGAAATTTACGATGCCGACCGAGTTACATGCCGCGGAAAAGAAATCGGGATATTCGGTGACGGCGGCCATCGTCATATAACCACCGTAACTGGCGCCTTTGACGCCGATCATCCCTTTTTTAGCATAGCCGTTTTCTATCAGCCAGTCGGCTCCTGCTTTCATATCTTTGACGGAACCAAGACGATTCTTGTAGTTGTCCATAGCCAGATAGTCTTTTCCGTAACCGTCGGAACCGCGAACGTTGGGGGCCAGAATACCGAAGCCATTGAGCATCAGGTATTGAAAATGACGCGCGAAATTTGGTCGAAACTGGCCTTCGGGGCCGCCGTGCATGTGGAGAATAAAAGGAATCGGGCCGCCTTTATAATCAGCCGGCAGGTAGAGAAACGCCGGTATTTCGAGGCCATCAAAAGAGTTATATTTGACAAGCTTCGGCTCAGCAAAAATTTCACGGTCAATGCCGGCATAGATCGAGTGAGTTATTTTTTCCAGCTTACGGCCGCGCCAGTCCCAGCTCCAGATGTCGGTAGTTTGGGTAGGTGAATTGAAGGTGAAAAGAATTCTGGACGTATTGCAAAAAGCGGGGCTGCCGATAAGACCATCCAGGTTGGGAACGGGCAGTTCGCGTCCCGTTTCAATCTCAGCCAGTTTTATCCGGGCGTAGCCGTCTTCATTAAGTATCCAGGCCATAATTTTTCGATCGGGCGACATGTTGATACCGTCAACGTTCCACGGAGATTCAGGCTCGAAGTAAGATAGTTCTTTGGATACCAGGTCAAGTTTTGCCCGGAGGCTGAAGCCCTGATCATTGTCGTTGCAAGTCAGATACAGGCATGAACCGTCGGCCGAAAAGAAAGGGTTGTCATACAGGATATCGCCTTCATGAGGGGTTAGGAACTCGGCTTTACCGGATTCGATATCGTACAGATACAAGTCATCATTCACATTCGAGGTCAGGTGGTAGTAAAGGAGTTTTCTGCCATCCGGGGAGATGTCGCCCCAGCCGTTCCAGCCTTCCGTGTCAATCAGCTTCTCGATGTTACCTGTCGCGGGATCCATTTTATACAGCTTGAAGTCACGGAGATTTTCCATGTTAGAGCGGATATAGATGGTTTTATCATCACGGCTCCACGCTACCGAGCCGTATTGGATTTTAGGAGTATCGGTCAGTTGCTTGGTCCTGCCGGTGCGAGTATCAATAAGGTGAAGCTGGGATTGCTCCGATCCGCCGATGGAGGCTCCCACAATAGCCAGGTCAGCCGAATGGGACATGGCGTACCAGTCGATGCCGTCCTTGAAAAGCGTAAGTTGATATGGCCAGCCTTCATCGGTTAAACGATAGAGTTGATTTACTCCCGAAATACCCGTGGTGAAAAAGACTCTCCGCCCATCAGGCGAGATATCGGGATCGACGTTCCAACCGATTTGCATAAAAGTTTCGATGTCGGGGATATAGGTTTCCTCGCCGAAATAGCCCGGCAGATCGGTCGTTGATCTACCGGCGGCAAAATCCACCTCTTTTTCTATCGTGCATCCGATCATGGCCAAAAGAAAAAAGCCCGCGGCAATGGTAATCGTGTACCTTTTCAAAAGATCTCCTTCGTTAAATAGCAAATTGTTCGTCGAAACCTATCATAATTACGGGCAATAGTCAAGGTTAACACCCTTGAAACAACCGGGACACCGACAAACCTTTGGGCACTCTTACCTCGCAAGGTTTACATACTGTCAAAGGGACGAATAGTTGCAGCGTAACGTTAAACGGCGTTTTTCGAGAATAGATGAGACTATTATGGGATTCTTTTGAATTGCGAAAAGGCTGGCCGCATAAAGCGGACCTTTTGTCTAAGGTCTTTCGTATTCGCCGACAACCCGGATGATTGGCTCGAAGCGGGGGTTATCTTTGAACTGTTCGAATTTGTCTTCGGATACGCTCAGTTTGAAATCGGCATAGGTTTTTTTAACCTTCCTGAAATCATCTCTGGCAAAATAATTGAGCATTAAATAATGATATACCTCGGGAATATTTGGGTCGGCATCGTGCGCATTACGCAGATATTTATCGGCCCATTTGTTTTTATGCATGGAGAAGTAAAGCTTGCCCAATTCGAAGTTGGCGCGGAAGTTATTCTTATCGTATTTTAATATTTCTTTATATGTCTTGATGGCCTTATCGTTATCGTTCTTATTTTTATAAAGACCCGCCATATTAATCAGCGCCGGAATTGATTTCTTGTTGAGGTCAAGACCGCCGGAGAACATCTGGCGGGCGGTTTCGTACCGCTTTTGGGATGCAAAGATTTCGCCGGCCCGAACATAATCGTTTTCCGCCGATAAGGCGCTACCGGCGATTTGATAAGCCCTGGCCCGATTGGCGTACGCGTCGGCCATGGATGGTTTTAGATTGATCGCCTCGGTAAAATCCTCAATGGCCGAGGCTGTATTTCCATCCGTCAGCATCGCCAGACCGGATTGATAGAAATCCTCCGCCGAGTAAGTCGGCTTGGCGGGCTCCTGCTGCAATTTTTCGAGCGTAACATCCAGGACGTAGGTTTTGTTTGGTTTTAGGTTGACGGTTCCTTTCCATTTTTTATAGCCGTCTTTGGTAACCTCGACTCGATGTTTACCCGGTTTCAGCTTTTTGTACGTCAGGTTTCCGACCCCGAGAACCTGACTGCCGGCCACGAGCCTGGGACTCTCGACGTTTGATTTCAGTCTCAGCGAGGAATACTCCTTTTTTGACGCGGCTTTTTGGGTTTTTTGGGATTTCTGCGGGGGCTCCTCTCTGGTTTTTTGGGGTTGAACCTGCTGCCGGCCGGCCGATACCGGTGGAGCGGTGTAGCCGCCTGAAGAAGCGGTCGCCGACGGCCGTTCTTCTTGAAGACCAAGACTGATCATCAGGGTTGTTGTCTTGTCGTTGACTACTGAGACGTTATCCATGCCGACGGTTTCGTTTGGGGCTGAGCAACGAATGAAGTAGGTTCCGGTAGGCACGTTGTCAAAACGGAAAAAACCCTGCGCATCGGTTTTGACCTTTTTCCCCGCTTCCGGAAGGGAAACCTCACTGCCGGAAATCAGCGGGCGGCCGTCTTCGTCGAGGGCGACGCCAATAACGGAACCGCTCCCTGGCAGAGTCGGTGAGATGAATTGCCTCCCGATCAGAAAGAGCAAAATAGCCAGCAGTGCTGAAAACGCGATAATTGTATACTGGTGTTTGATTTTTTTCGGCTTTAATAAATAATAGCGGTCGTCGATGACCAGTTCTTCTCCTGTCGAGGGATGAACTGCGCCGGTAAGCTGGATGAAATTTTTATGGAAATAGGCAATCCTACGTACCGAGGGAGTCTTTTGAACCCCTTCAAATGCCTGGGTTGACGGCTCGGATGAATCGGCGGCATCTGGCTGATTTTCAGGCGACGGATCGGATGGCTGCCTTGACGTGGCGTCGTCCTCTGGATCTGCGCCCGATTCGGCTTTTTGATCGTCTTCGGGACCGGTCGGATTTTTGGGCACATTGGTCATCATCCTGGAAGCATCCTCGGGAGTGGCGCTTGAGCTTTTGTTGGGATCAGAAACGAGTGAAGACCTGATCTGTTCAGCCTGCTCGGGCGACAGCTTTTTCAGCTTATCGGTGTTTTCGTCATTCGCCCCTGCTTGGGTGTCTTCCTGACCGGCGGGCGATTCCACCTGCGGTGGAAGTGGGGATGAAGTCTGACCGATCGGTTTATCATCCGGTTTTTCCGGGTCGGATGTTTCCTCGGCGGCTCCTATGAATTCGCCAGGATCGCAAAGCTGTATAAGTTCTTCCGAACCGCCCGATGGCGTGGAACTATGGTCAGAATAAGAAGGAGTTCGGGCATCGGTGTTTTCTTCTTCGAGACGTACCTCGGGGGTTTCATTTTCTTCATTTTCGACGACTTCGGCCTTTATTCTGGCGCCACAGTCGGGGCAAACGGTGGCCGATTCATCGATTATAAGATATCCGCAAACTGGACAGGTTGGCAAAAAAGGCTCCTTATTTGAAACTTTTTACTAAACAGTTTATCGACCGATCAGTCATATTCTTGAATAGATAAGGCCGGGCTGTTTTCGGCCGAGCACTCTAAAGCTCAAGAGCTTAGAGGATATTTAGCCAAAAACGGCTTGACATGGGGACGGCTATTGGATAGATTCTTTTTTTGAATTCTTTTCACGCGCTTTCGGGAGGAAAAGAGGATGAAGTTCAGCTTAAGACATCTTTTGATAAGCCTTGTATTTGGCGCGGCGTTGATTGTGGCCTTTGGATGTACCCAGCACGATGATATTGTCCAGCCTCAGAGTCGGGCTTCTATTACTCTCAGGCCGCTTAATCTGCCGACCCTGGATACTCTTTATGCCTACGAACTCTGGATGTTGGCGGTGGATGGCGGTGATTCGACTTTTACCTCACTGGGCAAGTTCCTCTGGGATAATTATGAATTCCGGTTCACCGATCTATCCGGTAACTACATCGACAGCGTCTATGAAGTCCCCGACATATGGGAAGATTATGACTATATCGCGGTTACGGTTGAAAACCGCAACGACCTCAGCCCTGACCCTTCCGGCTCTATAATGTTAATTGATGAGGTTGGAGACCCGACAGCCCAGCCCATATCGCT
Organism: uncultured Ignavibacteriales bacterium; assembly: GCA_964611355.1. Lineage (GTDB taxonomy): Bacteria > Zixibacteria > MSB-5A5 > GN15 > JAAZOE01 > CAZSYD01. The sequence goes on from CAZSYD010000005.1 coordinate 7,710, forward strand.
CCGGTTCCCGGCTGATTTTTCTATGACCACCGGTTATTACTTCACGGGTACGCCCTCTGACGATAACGATGACACCGATGAAGAAAAAGGGTTATGGATATGTGCCCGGGCGAAGAGTGAGCGTCGTCTGCAGGACACCCTGGGCATCAAAAATACTACTCTAACCGTTACTCAGCAGGATACTCTGAACCGCGAAAGGACTGATTCTGATACGATCGACGTTGCCGGCTGGACGTTCTTTGACAGTACCATTGTGATTATCGGGTATGATACCATATGGGATCATAAACGTATCGATGTCGAATGGGTTGATACGGTTGATACGAACAACGATTACATTCTCAGGGTCGACTATGAAACCGGTGACCCGGTAGTCCTTGAATATTACATTTATGCCGGGCCTCTGGAAGAGCTTCCGGATATTAAATCATACGGCTGGCGTTATAACGCCTGGGTATTCCATGAGTACTTTCCTTCCGAGGCTAATCTCTCCCGGATGGTTCCTTTCGGTTATGAAAGGCAGTTTATTTTTACGGGAGATACCACCTGGCAGGTCCTGCCGCTGGGCGCCTTCTTCCGTTCCGATTCCTGTGATTTATCCAACAATTATAATGACCAGTTGGAAGTACCCCAGTTCCCCGGCGAAGATTTCATCGTTGATCCCGGTCCGCTTGGTTTGATTGATCTGCGGTATGATGGTCCAGACAGTACCGGAGGCGAATGGGGCAGTATCGTCATTAGTATGGAACCGATTCCCGACGCGGCCAGAATCAACGTTGATACGACGCGTAACTTCCCGCTGTTTATACTTTCAGACTTTCTGAGTTCAGCATCGAGTTACGACGTCGAAATGGTACATGCTTTCCATAACTGGGGTCAATTCCTGCCACAGATCAGGTTGGCGGTTACTTTCCACGAATAACGGTCTTTGCGAGCATTAAAGGTCGGCATAGTCTTATGTCGGCCTTTTTTGTTTATATCAACTTGCCATTTTATTTGTGTTCCATTATATTCGCGCTCAACATGTTGCAGGATTTGCGCTATGAAGGGTGCAGATAAGTCTGGAGGGGTTCAATGAGTCTGGACCACGGTATTTGGGCTGCGATTCTTGGAATCGTCGGTATTATGTTTGCAGGGATCCTTTATCTTACTATAAAACGTCAGTCTTCCGGTTCGGAGCAGATGACCGAGCTGGCCAATACTATTCATCGCGGGGCAATGGTCTTCCTGAAAAGAGAGTATTCGGTTCTAATCCCGTTTGTGATCGTCGTCTTTGGGCTGCTTTCATGGAAAATCGGCATCAACACCGGAGTAGCTTTCATATCCGGCGCAGCTTGTTCCATGCTAGCGGGGCTTTTCGGCATGAACGCCGCCACAAAGGCGAATGTCCGTACCTGCGAAGCGGCCCGTGTATCGGGTCAGTCAAAGGCGTTGCAGATCGCTTTTTCCGGCGGCGCTGTCATGGGTATGTCGGTTGCTTCGCTGGGGCTTCTTGGATTGGGAATTTTTTATTACTTTTTCTTCGATCCGAATAATCTGGGAAACCTCCAGGTCTTGACCGGTTTTTCCATGGGCGCCTCTTCGATTGCGCTTTTCGCCCGTGTCGGCGGGGGTATCTATACTAAATCCGCTGATGTCGGCGCTGATCTGGTGGGCAAGATCGAAGCCGGTATTCCGGAGGACGACCCGCGTAACCCGGCCGTTATCGCTGATAACGTCGGTGACAACGTCGGCGACGTGGCCGGAATGGGCGCCGATCTGTTTGAATCGTACGTCGGCTCTATTGTCGCCACGATAGTGCTCGGCGCAGCCCTGGTGATGGAACAAGGTCCTTCGATGATGGGATATATTGCGATGCCGCTGATGATTGTTACGGTCGGCATCGTTGCATCCATGCTTGGGGTGGCCTCGGTCAAGGTTTTCTCTTCCATGAATCCCGCGGCGACGCTTCGCGTAGTTACCTACGTTGCCGCGATTCTTATGTGGATTGCCACTTATGTTCTGGCTGGCGTTCTTAATGTAGGCGTCGGTGTTTTTTGGGCGGTCCTTGGCGGCTCTCTGGCGGGGATTGTGCTGGGACTTCTGACCGAGTATTATACATCGGGCAAACCAATCAGAAAAATCGCTAGAGCTTCGGAAACCGGCCCCGCCACCAACATCATCACCGGTCTTGCCGTGGGAATGGAATCGGTAGCCCTGCCGGTTATCGTGATCTGCATCGCCATATTCGTCGGATTCAAGCTGGCCGGTTTGTACGGTATCGGTATAGCCGCGGTTGGGATGCTGGCCACCATCGGTGTGACGATGTCGGTTGACGCTTACGGTCCGGTGGCTGATAACGCTGGCGGTATTTCGGAAATGTCGGGCCTGGGCCCGGAGGTTCGCAGTATCACCGACCGGCTCGACGCTCTCGGTAATACGACCGCCGCGATCGGTAAGGGGTTTGCCATCGGGTCGGCGGCCCTGACGGCGCTTGCTCTCTTTTCCGCTTATACGACTGCGGTTAAGCTGGACAGTATCAACCTGGTCAATGCCCGCGTGGTAATCGGCCTTTTCCTTGGCGGCCTCCTGCCGTTTTTTATTGCGGCTTTGACCATGAAAGCCGTCGGCAAGGCGGCATTTTCAATGGTCAAGGAAGTTCGCCGCCAGTTCAAGGAAATAACCGGCTTAATGGAAGGAAAGGCCAAACCGGACTCCGATCGCTGCGTGGCCATTGCCGCCACTTCAGCCATTAAGGAGATGGTCGTGCCCGGTCTGACCGCCATTATTGCCCCGATACTGGTCGGTTCCCTGCTGGGCAAGGAAGCTCTCGGTGGTCTTCTGGCCGGAGCGACACTGACCGGCGTTATGCTGGCTTTAATGATGGCCAATGGCGGCGGCGCCTGGGATAACGCCAAGAAGTTTATCGAACGCGGGAATCTCGGCGGCAAAGGTTCTGATGCTCACAAGGCCGCCGTGGTCGGCGATACCGTAGGTGATCCATTCAAGGATACTTCCGGGCCGTCAATGAATATTCTAATAAAGCTGATGGCCATTGTTTCCCTCGTTCTGGCTCCATTGTTTATTTAGGGTATTATATAGGTGTTGAGAGCAGGCCCGAAAAGTCGGGCCTGCTTTTTTTGGATGAATAATTTGCTATGCATCATGTATATTATTACAATGTATTTGAGAAGCGATAATTTGAGATTTTTGAAACAATAGCAGGGATGAAACGTCTAACAGGCTATATCAGGCAATAGCAAGGAGGAAAGCGAAGGATGGAGGCAAATCCGGAAATCGTTGATGGCAATGCCGGTGTCGCAGATAACAATATCTGGAAAATAATGATTGGCGTTTTTACATTGCCCGTAAACGCCTTTGGGAGGTTTAATCAGTCCCCGAAACTCATCATTCCAATCATTGTAACGATAATTTTGGGCGGTTTTATGACCGGGCTTATTGCCAAGCAGCAAGCCATGCTTCAGTACAATATGATGAAAAAGTCGACCGTGATACCGCAAGAGGTGTTGAATAAGATGAAGGGGGATGCGGAGAATGCCAATCCGTTGAAATCCGGAGCGATTGGAGGGGCGGCGATCGTTGGCTTTGGCATCCTGTCACCCCTTTTGGCCTGGTTTATCGGAAGCGTCATTTTTGGAGGTTCGACGAAGTTCAAGAAAATCTGGGGAGTATATTTGCTGAGCGGTCTTATTGTTCTTGTTGGAGGACTATTAAAAGCGCCGCTTGTGATTGCCAAGGATAGCGCCCACGTATCAATGGGGCTGTCGGTTCTGCTCCCCGGCAAGGACTTCACGTCATTTATTTATTATTTTCTGTATACTGTTGATCTTTTTGTGATCTGGTCGGTTATCGTCACCGGCATCGGTCTGGCGGCTATTTACGATTTCCCCAGGGGTCGCGGGATCACAGTTTCGGCCATAACATGTCTCGTATGGGTGACTCTTGGCTTTGTGCCGATTATGCTGATGAGCTTTGCGGGTGTGGAAATAAGTTTCTTCTGATCTTATAGAGGTAAATATGAAAAAGGTTTTATGGATTGTGACGCTTTTTATGCTTGTCGCAGGAGGTACGGTTTTCGCCGAAACATATACCCTCGATCAGTGTATAGAAATGGCCCGGAAGACCGATCCAAACCTGACAAAATTCCGCAATACGGTCAAGACGGCCGGAACCGCGGTCTGGCAGCGGGCCGGTCAGTTTTTGCCTTCGGTATCGGTATCCGGTTCTTATCGTAAGGTGGACCGGGGGAAGACTTCGGCGCAAATCACCGATCTCGGCGGTGGTGTAATTGAAGTGGTACCCGAGCAGCCAGCCGAAACCTATAAAAGTTATTCGGCCGGTTATTCTATTGGCCAATACGGATTCAACATTCCGGGCAAGATATGGGATTATCTCTATAGCCGGGCCAGCAAGCACGGTGCGGAATACAGTTATGCTCAGGCCATCTCCGATCTTGATCTCGTGGTCAAAACATACTATTACCTGGTTCTAAAGGGCAAGAATGATCTCGATGTCGCCCGCGACGCGGTTGAGCGCTCCAAAGAGCTCCTGAAGGTTTTCGAGGAAAAATATGATCTGGGATCGGCATCATTATCGGAGGTGCTCAAGCAGAAGGTACAATACGGCACCGACCAGTTGACCTTGGTGAGTGCCCAAAACAATTCCCGCACCACGCGCGATCAACTGGCTTTGACCATCGGCGTCCATCCCAGTGAAGATTTCAATGTGGCTGATCTGGAGTTGACTCGAGGGGATATCGGCGAACTACCGGGCCTAATTGCGAGGGCCTGCGAGTATCATCCGACGCTGAAGGCGGCTGAGCAGTCGGTATCTGCCTATGGATACGCCGTACGGTCGGCCTGGAGTGATTACTTGCCGACCATCGATATTGGATATAGTTTTGGCTGGAGCAAAAATACCTTTGATGAAATCAAGGAATTCGGGTCTGATGACCACACCGGGACATTATCTATCGGTATCAGTATGAATATATTCGACCGGTTTTCACGCCGTTACCAGTTATCGGTGGCGAAGGTGAATCTCAATAATGCCCGGGCCAGTAAAGTTTATACGAAAAACGAAATGATCAAGGATATAAGAGATGCCTACCTGGGTATAAAACTTGCCGAGGAAAAGCTTCAAGTCACCGAGGAGACCGAGCAGGCCGCCAGCGAGGATATGGATCTTGTCCAGGCCAAGTATAATCTGGGAGCGGCCGCCCTGTGGGAACTCCTTGATGCTCAGGTCAGCCTGAAATCGGCCAGTTTTGAAAAGGTCAAGGCGGAATTTGATTATAACCTGGCTTTGGCCAAGTTGAAAAACGCCATGGGAGAGTAATCGTTTGAGACTATTCTGAAAGCGAGTCATAATGGGAAAAAAGAAAAACAAGAAAAAATGGTTGATTATAGCGGGTGTCGTTATCGTTGTCGTCATCCTGGTGGTGGCGAATCTGACGCAGTCGAAACGGGGAACAGTAACGGTTCAGACCAAGAAGGTTATCGTCACTGATATTACATCAATTGTTTCAGGGTCCGGCAAGGTGCAGCCTAAAACCAAAGTAAACGTGACTGCCGAGGCCACCGCCGAGATAATCAGCATACCGGCTAACGAGGGTGATTTTGTCAGAAAAGGACAGATCTTGATTCAACTCGATACCGTTCAGTTGAAGAGAGACGTGGAATCTTATCTATATACCGCCAACGAGATGGAGGCTCACCTTGAAGGAGCAGGAGTGCTTCTGAATCAGAGCAGGGATGAATTTGAAAGGCAGAAGGAACTCTATGCCAAGAAGCTGACATCGGAGCAGGCTTTTAAAAATGCCGACTATGCTTATCGAAGTCAGAAGGCAAGTTACGACGCGATGAAACAGCAGAAGAAGGCGTCTTTTGCGCGGCTTGAAAAGGTGCGCGACCTCCTGAATAAAACGACTATTAGGGCTCCGATGGACGGTATTATTACCTGGGTGGATGCTGAGGTCGGCGAAATTGCGCAGGCCCAGACGCCTTACTCCCCCGGAAAGCCGCTGATGATCGTCTCCGATCTGTCGGAGTTTGAAGTCGAGGTGGAAATTGACGAGACCGACATCGCCTATCTCGAGGTAGGGCAGAAATCACAGGTTGAAATAGACGCCTTTCCCGATACGTTGTTTTCCGGCGAAGTCATGGAAATCGGCAATACGGCGACTATATCCGGCATGGGCTCCAGCGATCAGGCTATCAATTTCAAGGTAAAAGTATCTCTTCTTGATGTTCACGAAAAAATCCGCCCGGGAATGTCGGCGACGGTTGATATCACAACCGATGAACGTACCAATGTCCTGGCGATACCGATTCAGGCCCTGGTGATTCGCGAATTCGACCCTGATTCACTGGAAGCCGGCGAGGATCGGGAAATCGAAGAGGAAGGCAATGCCGCGCTGGCCTCGACCATGCCGGAGGCGGAAAACGACTCGGTTACCGGCAACTCCGGCGAGAAAAAGAAAATTGAGAAAAAGGGAGTGTTTGTTAATCGCGACGGCGCTGCGAAGTTTGTTGAAGTACAAACCGGAATCTCCGATCAGACTAATTACGAAATCGTAGAGGGGCTTGAAAAGGGCGACGAGGTAATAATCGGCAGTTTCAGGATTCTGCGGACCTTGAAAAACGGGGATTTAATAGATGTTGACAATACAATGCTGAAAAGGAAAAATGAGGAATGAGCCTGATTGAAGTAGAAGACCTTTGGAAAACATATGAGATGGGCCAGGAACAGGTCCATGCGCTGCGCGGAGTAACCTTGTCTATCGTAAAAGGGGAGTATATGGCTATTATGGGGCCTTCCGGTTCCGGAAAATCGACCCTGATGAATCTTATCGGATGTCTGGACACGCCGACCAAGGGAAGGTACCTGCTTAATTCAAGTCCGGTGGCCGATCTCAATGACGATGAACTGGCCAGAATACGCAACAAGGAAATAGGTTTTGTTTTTCAGACGTTTAATCTTTTGCCTCGCGCTACTGCCCTGCATAACGTGGAATTGCCGTTGATATATAACGGGACATCCGGCGAAGAGCGAAAGGAGAAGGCCATTCAGGCGATGGAGACCGTCGGCCTGGCCGACAGAATGACGCACAGGCCGAATGAACTATCCGGCGGTCAGAGACAACGGGTCGCTATTGCTCGGGCGCTGGTTAATGACCCTTCGATTATTCTGGCCGACGAGCCGACCGGGAACCTGGATAGTACAACCGGCGCCGAGATTATGGATTTGATGGCGGACCTCCATAGCCGCGGAAATACCCTGATTGTAGTTACCCATGAATCCAGCGTGGCCCGACACGCCGACCGGATAATATATCTTTATGATGGCCGGATTGATAAAGAAGAAAAGAAGCCGTTCAGTTAAGAAGAAAATACTTAAACATGTCGATTTTTGAATCGGTAAAAATTGCCCTGGCGGCTATTTGGGCCAATCGGTTGCGCTCTGTTCTGACTCTCCTGGGCGTTATCATCGGGGTGATGTCGGTGATAACCATTATATCGGCCATCGAGGGGCTTATGGGCAGTATCGAGGATTCGGTCAGCGCCCTAGGCCCGGCGACTTTTATCGTCACCAAATTCGGTATAATTACATCCGATGAGGATTTTTTCAAGGCACTGAAAAGAAAGAATTTTACCGTTGAGGATATGCGGGCGGTAGAAAAGGCATGCCCCGGCTGTGAAAAGGTTGGCGGCCGGGATTTTAATCGAGCTTCGATCAAGCGCGGCAATAAGGGTCTTCGGCGGGTTTCAATTGCCGGCACTACCGCTAATCTTTTAGATATAGTCGATATTCAATTAGCCGAGGGACGTTTTTTTACCGAGACGGAATATAATCACAAAAATCAGGTTGCCTTTGTGGGGCCGGTCATTGTTGAGGAGCTCTTCGAAGGCGTTGATCCACTGGGCAAAACGATAAAGATAAAGGGGAAAAGATTCACTGTTATAGGCATAGCAAAAAAGAGGGGATCGTTTTTAGGCAACAATCAGGATAATTTCGTCATGATTCCTCTGTCGGCTCATATTAAGATGTTTGGCAGGACACGGCGGAATTTTAATCTGATGATAAAGTCGGCCACGATTGAAGGCATCGAGGATACGAAAGACCAGGTGCGTGCTATCCTTCGCGCCAGGCGGGGCGTCCCGTACAAAGAGGACGACGATTTTTCCATCCTGACGGCCGATAATATTTTGAGTTTTATCGATACTATCACTCGAGGTATAAGGATCGCTTTAATCGGCATTTCATCTATCGCCCTGGTGGTCGGCGGCATTGTAATTATGAATATCATGATGGTGTCGGTAACGGAACGAACAAGGGAAATCGGTATTCGCAAATCAATAGGCGCCCGACGCAAGAATATTATGGTCCAGTTTCTCTTCGAGGCCCTTATTCTATCGGTAGGCGGAGGAATTATCGGAACTGCTCTCGGAATCGGCACGGCAATCGTTCTCGGTAGCCAGATTTCCCTGCCGGTAACGCCGTCTTTGTTTGCCATCATTTCAGGGATGTCAATATCCACCGGTGTGGGAGTCTTTTTCGGGCTGTACCCGGCCGTGAAAGCCTCCCGGCTGGATCCGATCGACGCTCTGCGGTTTGAATAAAAAACGGTATTCGGAAGATGATAAGCACAACTGAAATAAAAGACGGCATCTTCTTAGCGCTGGCCTCAATCAGAGAAAACAAGTTACGCGCCGGTTTGACTATTCTGGGAGTGCTGATTGGCGTTGCGGCCGTAATCGGGATGGCGTCTATAATTGCCGGTCTGGACAAAATGGTTATGAACGAGATCGAAAATCTTGGCTCGAATGTGCTGTACGTAACCAAATTCCCACCGGACGTCGATTACGATAAGCTGACCGAGGATGAGCGGAACCGCAAACCGATTGATTACGAGGCTGCTCAGGCGATCCGGGAACTCTGCCCGTCGGTCAACGCCGTATCGCCCCAAAACTATTATTCCGCCCTGGGCGGCAACGTCGTCAAATACAAAAACAACCAGGCTAATCGCCCCAACCTTTTCGGGACGTTGCCGGATTTTATTAAGGTCAACAATCGCTTTGTTGAAAAAGGACGATTTATCAATGATCTGGATATGCAGCGGCGAGCTATGGTATGCGTTATCGGCAATGATGTAGTCAAGGCTCTTTTCCCGAATGAGGACGCGTTAGGTAAAAACATCCGAGTTAATTCGCGGTTGTTCAGGGTAATTGGAGTCATGGAGGAAAAACCTCCCTTTTTAGGCGAATCCGATAACAATTTTATCATTCTTCCGTATTCGACCTTCGCCAAGATTCATCCGTGGGAAAAGGAATTATTCCTGCAGGTTAGCGCCGTCAACTACTCGCAAATATCCCAGGCAATCGAGGAAATCACCGCCGTTTTGCGAAACCTGCGAGGCGTCCCGTACGATAAACCGAACGACTTCGCCGTATGGACGCAGGAAAACCTGAAGGAGATGGTCGGCGATATTACGCAGTATATTTATATCGCCATGATCGTCATTTCTTCGGTGGGACTGATGGTCGGTGGAGTGGGCGTCATGAATATTATGCTGGTTTCGGTCACTGAAAGAACACGCGAAATCGGCATCCGTAAGGCCATCGGGGCTAGGAAAGTAAACATCCTGATTCAATTCCTGACCGAAGCCATGACCCTCTCCGGTTCGGGAGGAGTGATGGGAATAATTGCCGGAATTCTGCTTGCCGTTCTGGTTAAGTTAATCTTTTCAATGCCTTTCACCGTCTCTATCATATGGATGATTATTGGATTTTCGGTTTCGGTAATGGTCGGTTTGATCGCCGGAATTTACCCTGCCTACAAAGCGGCCCGTGTTGATCCGATAATATCATTAAGATATGAATAATTATCTTGCCTCTGCAGAGAAGGTGAGATAGATTGCAAAAGGTATAAGGAAACGGCGGTGAAATGTGAGCTATTCGTGCAAAGCGGTCCGCATTATAACCCTGCTGATGCTTGTGGCATCTTCGGGTACCAAGAGTCAGACCGGGTACCGATCGCCTGATGAGTTTGAAGAAGCTCGTTTTGTCGTTGATGCGGTTGATTTTCGTTCCAACAAGGAAGGCATCAATACCCTTGAGATATATTACAAGGTATTCTACAATGGCCTGAGTTATCAAAAAATAACCGACGGATACGAAGCGCGCTACGACGTTTCGATCGTGGTCGAGGGGAAAGACAATATACAATTGGAAGGGATTAGTCGTGCGGCACAAATTAAGGTCGATACGTATGCTGAAACGCGACGCGAAGATGATTTTATAATTAACATGCTGGCCGTTCCGGTTGAGGAAGGTCAGGATCTCACAATCAGGGCAATCCTGACCGATAAGCTGTCTCAAACCTCGCGCGAGGTAGAAAAACGCCTCAATAAGCGTGATTACCGGGGCAAATATCCTGCGCTTTCACGAGTGCAATTTGCCCGCGAAGTTAGCCCGGCCGAAAGAAAATCGAAATTCAACAAGGGCGACCTCCGCGTAATTCCCAGCGTAACGCGTCTGTTTGGCGGGGATTCCGACAGCATTCTGAATTATTATCACGAAATATATCCGGGAAGAACAAAAGACAAGTACAGCAAACTTATCTCCCGCATTTATCATCGGGTAAAAGGATTTGTCTATGCCGATACCGTCAGGTACGGCAAAATCGAAGAGACTCAGTGTGCGGCTTGCAGTATTAACGTGAGCGATTTTATGCCCGGCTATTACGAGCTTGAACTTAGGCTTGAAGGCCGTAGGGGGAGGTTGTATAGCAAGCTTATCGAAGAATTTGAGTTGGAGTTGACAGCCGAGTCGATGTTCAAAACGGATTATAAAACGGCGGTGGAAATGTTGAAATACATGACCACTCGCGGAGAGTATAATACGCTGAAGAACGCCAAAACCGATGAGGAGCGTCGGCGGGCATGGGATGAATTCTGGCGGCTTCGGGATGATGATACTCACGATCGTGAAAACCCCGCCAAGCGGGAATATTTCCGGCGGGTCCGGCACTCCAACCGGTACTTCTCGGTTATGCATAAGCAGGGATGGAAAACCGATCGTGGGATGATATATATCACTTACGGGGAACCGGATGAAGTTGAGAATTATCCATTCGAGCTGGCCACCAAGCCTTACCAGATATGGCATTATTATAAATTAAGCCCGCCCCGCGAATTTTTGTTTGTGGACGAATGGAGTGATGGTGATTATGAACTGAAGCCCCCGTACAACGGCATCGGTTTTTAGGAAATATATGATAATAAAAAGAGTTTGCCTTGCCATATTAATCCTGACGCTGACAGCGTCAATTCCGGCCCGCTCGTCAGACAGCCTGACTATACAGGCCGGTTATGCCGCCTTTTATGATCTGTCGCGAAGTTCCGCCTACGTCGAATTTTATTATGGCTTATACCGTCATCAGCTCGGATTTATCGGGTCAGATACGCTCGATTATGTATATGCCGGTGTTTTCGCGTCGGTGAAGCTGTTCGACGAATCAGGAATAGCAATTGATTCGGCTTCAACCTATTTCCTGGTACAGGCAAAAGACACTTCGGAACTGTCGCGGACCGATATCCGTCTTTTTGATTATCTTCCGATAAAGCTGGCTCCGGGGAAGTACCTGGCGGAGTTTGCTGTTATTGATGATGTTTCCAAAGCGAGCGGGACGACATTGCTGACGGTGACGGTCCCGGATTATCGCGGCGGCCAATTTGCCGGGAGCGATATAGAATTTGCCTATGAGATTCGAGAAGTGTCCGATATCCCGGCCGAGACGATTAATCAGCGTCTGGTGAAGGAAGAGCGACTGGTCGTCCCCAATCCAACCGGCATATATCAACTGAAAGGTGACAGTGTAATATTTGTTTACTCTGAATTGTATGGTCTGGATGCAGCCTCCGGAGACAATGACAGCTTTGGGGTAAGGTATTGCGTGAAAGATGCCGCCGGCAATCTGGTCCACGATTTCGGCCGGGCCGTGTTCCGTAAGCCGGGAAACTCGGCTGTGCTTTCAAATACCCTTGATATCGGCAACCTGGAACCGGGCCGGTACAATCTCCTCCTTGAAGCCACTGATCTTGATACCAAACAGCAGACCGTAACGGCCAAGGAATTCTCGATAATTGATCCGAATGCAGTCAAGGCTCCAGATAAATCGGATGTGGAGTTGATGATAAACATCGCCTGGTATCGTCTCAGCGAGGCCGAAAAAATCCAGATACGCAAACTTACTTCTGAAGGGCAGGTGAATTTCGTCAAGCAGTTCTGGCGGGAAATGGATGATGATCCTTCGACCCCGGAAAATCCGGTTTATGATAATACCGTTAGACAATTTGCCTTCGCCAATGACCATTTCTCAACCTTCTACGGCCGTCAGGATGGCTGGAAGACCGACCGGGGCCGGGTTTATATCACATATGGGCCGTATGATAATGAAACCGAGTTAATCCTGCCGGGGGGATCATATCCGTTGATTAAATGGGAATACTATAATATCGAAGGCGGTGTTATTTTTATCTTCGCCAGTGATGAAATAGCCGGCACCAGCAATTATCAGTTGGTTCATTCCACACATTCAGGAGAAATCTATAACCCTTACTGGATGGACAAGTTTGAAAAAGAAGCCCCGGAAGAACAGGGACGATAATTGACGTCTCTAAAAATGAATTAAGAGAGAGGTCGGATGCTCGGCTGGTGTGGCGGCATGGTGATTGACATTTGATTTTATCGTCAGCCTGAAATCCGGTTAAATATCCGGCTTTTTTGCGTGTATTAGTTTGAGGAGCACTTATTCCTTCGGTTGCCCGCCGCAATAGCCTTCTCCACAGGTCCCTGTGCATTCGAAACCCTGGGGCTTTATTTTTGTTCCGACCAAAAATCCCCGCTGGTCGGGGCCGTTATCAATAAAGTCAACGACAACACCCCCCAGCGGTTTCAACTGCTCGGCGATGTCAGTATGTATATGAATCTGTATGCCGTTCGACTCATAGATACTATAGCTGTCATCCGGTTCATCCACAGCCAGTCCCAGAACGGGGCCGCTGCATCCAAAACCCGTGAAATTAATAAAAAGTCCTTTTCCTTTGTATTGTTCCATCTGGAGGACTTTATTTATTTCCGAGCCGGCCGAATCGGAAATTTCCACCATCTTTTCTATTCTCCCCAATATGCCTGATTGCTGCCTGTAAGGGTTAAATCAGGCGTGATATTCGTGTTTCCCCGGTTTTCAGGCAACTCCTGTTAATTTCTGAGGTATTATAATAAATATCAGAAGAAGGTAAAGCCCAAAAGTAAAAAACCCGCCAAAGATTGAATACTCGGCGGGTTAGTTAAGTTAATCCGGATTCCTGCCTTAATGTTTGTCGCCCGATTTCCCGGAGGCCTCGTTATTGCCTGAAGGAGATTTCGTATTGGCCGTCTTTACTCGCTGGGAAACCACAAAAGTGAAGCGGGAATTGGCGGCATCGTTAAGCTCGAGGGTTATGGATTTCTCGAAACTTTTTTTTACGAAATCATCGGCGGCTTTTATCCTGCATTTGACAATTTTACCCGACTTAACAGTCTCGGGGACATCAATATCGAAATACCCATACGGCTTATACGCCACTTGTATTTCAAGGTCTTCGTCCGAAACGTTGGCAATCGTGAATTCGCTTCCGTCTTCCTTAACCGTACCGCCTTCATCAAGAAGTATCCTGGACGGATTGATTACAATCGGGTAGGTGGAATCGGGCTGCTGAACCACATAAGCCTCGACCGATACATTCCTTGGCCTACTACCCTCGTTGGTGGTTATCCTCGGCTTACTGGATTTTCTAAGGCCGCGTGTTCCGATTATAAGAATAATTTCAAGCTCGGTGCTGTCGCCGACAGCAAGCTCCGTTTTCTTGATAGGAGCTTTGGTACAGCCTCACCCGGTCTTTATATTGATAATCTTGAGGGTGTCGTCACCAACCGATTTTATCCAGAAAACATGGCCTATCTTGCTGCTCTGAGGCACATAACCAAAATCGAACTTTTCCTCAGCGAGATACATCTTTGGCTGCGCCATGACAGATGAAAACAGCAGGAAAAGCGCCAGTACTAAAAAAGCGGCCAAAAACCAGATATTGCGCATTAGTCCTCCGAGTAAAGCAGTCTCTCTTTATCCTGTTTCTATACTATTCGGCCTGATTGGTTCCCGCTCAAGTCGATCAGGCACAACTATATTAAATTTAACGATTTTCTCTTTCAAGTCAAGTGGAATACTGTATCAAGCGCTTATCATGACCAGATTTAAGACATTCTCTCAAGGCGGGATTTAATTTCTTGGGATCATTCCGAAACATAGTGTATTAGAATGGCAACCGGACAATGGGGAAATGGCATATGAGATGCGGCGCTATATCGCCGGTTATAATCTTTCTTATATTTCTGTCGCCTGGCGCGCAGGCCGGCCAATTGGGCCCCGGTATGGGCCCAATGCACATAACGGGCCAGACACCTTTGCATACTCTCAGGTTGGATGTAGTCCCGACCCGGCATGATATTCTTGGAATCGGGCAGTGGGAAATATATGTATTTAACAGCCTTACCAACAGATGGAACGCTACCGATCATTATCTGCTTGACATAGAGATCTTGCAAAACATTGTCGGTGCTACAGTCGGCATGAGCAAGGGGACCGAATTAGGCATAACCGTCCCGTTTATCAGCTTTTCGGGGGGATGCCTGGATCGTCTTATTACCGATTTTCACAACCGGTTTGGACTGGGGCAGACCGGACGAACTAATTATCCCTTCAATTCCATGCAGGTCAGCTTAATTGGAGAATCGGGAGACAGCGTGGTTATAATTGATAATAATGATCGAGAAACTATTTTGGACGATATCAGCCTGTTTGCCCGATCCCGAATCTATCACGGCGAGGGCTGGCTAAAATCATTAATATTTACCGCGCTTCTCAGATTTCCGACCGCCAGCGAGCGGGAATATAACGGTTCCGGCGGTATCGATGGCGCCTTTTCGATCTCATCTTTTCACCGTATCGAACATTTATTCCTATACACTACACTGGGTTACGGTATCTATGGATCAGGAAGTCTGATCGGGCTGGATATCAGGCCATATCAGTGGACGTTATTTGCCGCGTTGGAAATACCGGCGGGCAAAAACATATCGGTAATTATCCAGCAACTCAGCAATTCCGGAGCAACGCTGGATTTTTATGAATTTTCAAGGCCAACTCATGAACTGACCCTTGGCGTAAAACAATATGTATCGCAACACATTATGCTGGAATACGGGATTATTGAAAATCTCTTTTCGTTTAGGAATTCCATTGACTTCGGTCTTAATTTCAGCATTATATACCGGCCATAGCATTTATCACTTTTTTATGTCACATTCTTCAATTTTCCTTTCCCCAATCCGATTTTATTATTGACCGGTGAACGTCTGAGCAGTATTATTAAATGAAGAGAAATCTGCCCGGGGAAAAAGGATTTTTCTCTGATGGAGATCATTTCAAATATGTGGAGGCATAATGAGTCCCATAAAAAAGCTGACCGAACGTCAGAAACAGATTTTGTCTTTTATTGAAGAGAAAATAAAAGGTTCGGGCATGCCCCCAACCATCCGGGAGATCGGAAAAAGATTTAGTATTTCCTCCACCAACGGGGTCAGATCGATTCTTGGCGCTCTGGAAGCCAAGGGGTATATCAGGCGCCGGAAACTGGTTTCGCGCGGTATAGAGCTGGCTAAACAGCAGTTGTCCAACTTTACCAGGGTGCCTGTGGTCGGATCGGTTCCGGCCGGTCTGCCGATTACCGCCATCGAAAACCGGGAAGGAGAGGTTGCCGTTGACACTTCGTTTTTACCTTCGGATGAAGTTTTTTGCCTGCGGGTGAGCGGTGAGTCAATGATCAACGCCGGTATCTTTGACGGCGATTATGTCATGGTTGCCAGAAATGCACAGCCTATAAAGGGCGACATCGTGGTGGCGGTTATCGGCGATGAAGCCACGGTCAAAAAGTTTTATCCCGAAAAACGCCGCGTTCGGCTGGAACCTCAAAACGAAGCGTTCGGTCCGATTGTTGTCGACCGGAATACCCCCGGGTTTTATATCGCCGGGCGGGTGGTCGGCCTGATGCGGCGAATGAGATAGACCTGAAATGCTGTTGCCATTTCCGGTGATTCGGGCCTGTGACTGGTGGGCGACACAGCCGTCATATATTTGATCGGGGCGGTTCGGGAACCGCCCATACGAAACGTTTTAGTTTGAGAGCAGTCGCAAATATATAAGGGCAAGGAAGCCTCTTTGTTTTCAACATGTAAGGGTAATTTATTAAAGTATTTCTTTAGATCGTAGAGGGTGGCGTGTACCAGGATATGGATGAGCCTGTTGACGTTGTAGTTTTGTTCCGGAAGAACCACATGAAGCCGACGCGGTTTCGCTGGAAGGATCGGGTGTACAAAATCTCAGAAGTGACCGGTGACTGGAAAACCGATGTCGGGGCTTATCGTATCAGGCATTTTGCCGTGGTGGATCACTCGTCCAATTTCTTTCAGCTTTCCTATGACGAGCGCAAGACCAATTGGGTGATCAGTAAAATCTGGGTTGAATGATGATCACCTTCAGTCCGGTCATCGCCCATGTCGATATGGACGCCTTTTTTGCCTCCATTGAAATCAGAAACAACCCCGGATTAAAAGGAAAACCGGTAATCGTCGGAGGGGGAATAAATGCTCGCAGCGTGGTTTCGACCTGTTCATACGAAGCGCGAAAATACGGCGTTCATTCCGGCATGTCGACTGCCGGGGCCAAAAGGCTATGCCCTCACGCGGTTTTTATTTCAGCCGGCTTATGCGGATATGTTTACGCCTCGGCCCGCCTGCTGAAGATATTTGAAAAGTATTCTCCGGTGGTCGAACCGGTCAGCGTAGATGAAGCCTTTCTATATATCACCGGTACCGAGCGGCTGTTTGGCGGCCCGGAAAAACTGGTCGAGACCATGAAAAGAGAGATACGGGATAAACTCGGGCTGAGCTGTTCGATCGGAGTCGCTCCCGGAAAGTATCTGGCCAAACTGGCCTCTGGGCTGAAAAAACCTGACGGTGTGACCGTTTTGGATCGGGACGATTTCAAGAATTTTTTTTCCCCCAAACCGGTTGATTCTCTCTGGGGAGTGGGTGAAAGCACCAAGAAG
Source organism: uncultured Ignavibacteriales bacterium (assembly GCA_964611355.1). GTDB lineage: Bacteria > Zixibacteria > MSB-5A5 > GN15 > JAAZOE01 > CAZSYD01. The sequence continues at coordinate 24,919 of CAZSYD010000005.1, forward strand.
ATGCTCAATCGACAAGGGATACATACTGTTGGCGACCTGGCCGGGACCGATGCCCGGTTGTTGAGGCAGATTTTCGGGAAAAACGGAGACGCCCTTGTGGTGATGTCCCGGGGCTCCGACGAATCGGAAGTTCATCGTATCCGTGAAATGCCTGATGATAAATCAATGTCGCACGAGACCACCCTGGGTGAGGATCTCATTGATCCGTCGATGATCAGAGCGACGATCTTATGGCTTTCCGACAAGGTGGCGCGTCGAATGAGAAAAGGCGGCTATATCGGTCGAACTATTTCGGTAAAAGTCCGCTCTTCTGATTTCAAGACAATTACCAGATCTCATACCATCAGCCCATCGACCGACCGGTACGATATAATATATAATAATGCCATCAGGCTGATTCCACGCGAATACGGCCTGAAAGAAAGAGTCAGGTTACTGGGTGTGCGGGTGTCGCAGCTTAAGAAAATCAGAGATGATTATGAAGATGAAACTGACGCTGAAACCGATAAGACACATCGTGATCAATTGGAACTTATGCTTAATGAAAAGGATAGTGAGATTTCTCGTTTGACACGGGCAGTTGACGCCATCCGCGACAAGTATGGCGAACAAAGCATAAAACCGGCCGGAACCTTGATGCACTGAAACCGTATTTTATTTGTCCGGAATCGTTTTTCCTTTACTTGTAATTTACCAGTCCCTCTTGACAATTCCCCAGCATATGTTAATATTCAATTATGGAAACAGAAACAGAAATAAAGGAATTAATAAAAATGACCACACCAGAAGACTGGGGTGTTACCCGTCACGTTATGGAACTTGAGACATCGATCATTCGAGAGATTCTCAAGCTTTCCTCCAAGCCGGGAGTAATATCGTTTGCCGGCGGATTACCCGCGCCGGAGATGTTCCCCGAGGAAGACCTCAAAGAGGCGGCCATCAGGGCGTTCGACAAGTACCATCATAACGCTTTGCAGTATTCTCTTTCGATGGGAGTGACTGCGTTTCGTGAGGCGATTGCCGAATACGCCCGGGAAGATAATCCCGATTTGAGGGTTGAAAACGTTATCATCACCTCGGGATCGCAACAGGGGCTTGATCTGGCGGGACGTGCCTTTATCGACCCGGGCGACTATATCATTTGCGAAGCTCCGACTTACGTCGGCGCGCTCCAGGCGTTTGACTTTTTCCAGCCCAGGTATGCGGCCGTCGGTATGGATGAGCAGGGGATGGTGGTTGATGAAGTCGAGAAAGCCGTAAAAAAATACCATCCGAAATTCATTTACGTCGTTCCCAACTTTCAGAACCCGTCCGGTGTCACCATGTCGCTCAAAAGGCGGCTGCAATTGATTGAAGTCGCCAACCGGCATAAGATCCCGATTATTGACGATGACCCTTACGGCGAACTGCGCTTTGAGGGAGAACCGGTTACTTCGCTGAGAGCCCTGGGAGGGAATACGGTTATATCGCTATCGACCTTTTCCAAGATAGTCGCGCCGGGGTTCCGTATCGCCTGGATGATTGCTCCGGAAGAGATGATGCCGGTCTTTGAAAAAGTCAAGCAGTGCGGCGACCTGCATACCAGCACTTTCAGCCAGATGGTTCTGCTTGAATATTTGAAGATGGGCAAGCTGAAAGACCATATCAAGAAAGTCTGCAAAACTTACGGCGCGCGCCGCGATCTGATGATAAAAGCGATCGGTGAATATTTCCCTCCGGGGGTAAATGTGGTTAAACCCGACGGCGGGCTTTTCCTCTGGATGACGCTTCCCAACGGCATGTCCGCCAAAGAGCTTTTGCCCAAAGCGGTTGAAGCCAAGGTGGCCTATGTTTACGGATCGCCATTCCATCCCAACGGCGGCGGCGAGGATACGCTCAGGCTTAATTTCTCGAACGCCAACGACGAGCAAATCGTCGAAGGAATCAAGAGGTTGGGCGGGATTATAAAAGAGAACGCGAAGTAATAATAACGCATTCTTTCCCGGCCTGGCGGTATATCCATCGGTAATACTTTGCCGCAAGGTTCAGATCGTAAAAGACCGGGTAAAACTACGCTGCTAAAACCCGCCCTTTGGGCGGGTTTTTTGTTTACATCGACCCATCATTCGCTTAGCTTGGTTTTCATTATGATAATACGGTTTGCAAAATACCAGGCGCTGGGCAACAGTTTCATTGTCCTCGATCAGATTCAGTCCAAAGGGCGATTGAAAAAGTTTGAGAGTCTCGCTCTTAAAATTTGCGATCCGGTCTATGGTGTCGGTTCCGACGGTTTGATGGTCGCTTCGAAAAAAGGAAAACGGTTGAAAGTCGACATTTATAATGCCGACGGGAGCTGGGCTGAAAAATCGGGCAACGGCGTTAGAATTGCCGCTATGCACCTTTATAACTACGGAATCATTACCAAAAGCAGCGTGGAACTAATCACCGGATCGGGATCATCGCTTGTTAATTTTCATAGCGGCGACAAAAACAGACGAATCATTTCCGCCTCGCTGGGCAGGCCGGTCTTTGAGACTTCGCAGATTCCGGTCAACAGAAAAAACAGGTATTTTATCAATGAATCGGTCAAGTGCGCCGGAAGATCATATATTGCTTCGGCCGTATCGACAGGCAATCCTCACCTGGTTCTCTTCTGTGATAATTTTGATTTTGACTGGGAGACTATCGGCCGGGCTCTCGAAGTTGCGCCGCTTTTCCCCCAGCGCATAAATGTCGGTTTTGTGGTGGTGAGAAGCGAGTCTGAAATCGAAGTGCGCGATTGGGAGCGGGGTGTCGGGCCGACGCAGTCTTCCGGAACCGGCGCGGCGGCGGCCGTGGTCATTTCGGTCATGAGAGGATTTACGACGCGCAAGGTAAAGGTCAAAACCCGGGCGGGCGTTCTTCAGGTTAAATGGGAGGAAAAAACCGACGAAATAATAATTAAAGGCCCCGTGGAATTTATCTGCTCCGGAGAATTTCGACGAAAATGATTTCTTACAATTAGGCTAAAAAACTGACCCGCGGTGGGAATTTTATTCCCCCGCACAAGCGGATAGCCGCCGATTGTTGAACTCAGCGGTATGAACATGAAACAGTACGAATTGACCACCTATCAGGTCAGTTTGCCGACAGCTTCAATCGAAGAATTGAAAGGCGGCGGCCCCGACGTCAATATGGTTATTATTACGGATGTTCTTAATGGTCGTGAAGTCGTTGTTAGAATACCGTTGCTTTCAACGCCGGAGCGGCCATTTTCGCCGGCGGGAAGGTTGATTGCATAACGGAAGACGTCACCGTTGCGCTCAATACCATCAGGTCGGGGAAAGCGAAAAAGAAACTTAGGGGTAAATACGATTCTCGAAGGACATCGCGGTAAGTGATAAAAAGGATTAAAAACGGCGGCGTCAGATACCTGCACGACTTGCGGCTTTTGACTCCCAATGCACGAAAATATCTGCTCGGATCGTTCTTCATCGGCATGACCTTCGCGTCATTTTTGCTGCTTTTCAACCTCTATCTGCGGGAAAAAGGGTTCGGGGAAGGTTATATCGGGTCGGTCTTGTCTGCCGGGGCCATCGGGATGACGCTGGTTTCGATTCCCGGAGCGCTGCTTCTTTCGCGAGTGAGGCTTAAGCCGATTCTTATGATATCCGCAGTTCTTTACGCCGTCTTTTGCCTGCTGGCTATTTATACCGGCGTCAGGGAACTAATACGCGTATCGTATTTTTTTGCCGGAATAATGTTGACTTTTTATCGGATTGCGGCGGCTCCTTTTTTCATGCGCAATTCCTCGCCAACCGAAAGGCCATATCTTTTCTCGCTTTCCTTTGGCATAGGAGTTCTGGCCGGTGTGATCGGATCGCTTATTTTCGGCAAATTGGTTGATCTGTTTGCCGGATCTTTTAATTACGATATGGTTTGGGCGTATCGGCTGGCGTTGACCATCGGAACGTTTTTTTCGCTGGTTGCGCTTATTCCTTTTGCTATGCTGAATATGCCGAAAACGATCCAGCGGGAAGACAAACTGGAATTAAATATGCGGATACTGGCGCCGCTGAAAGGCCTCCTTTTTAAGTTGACGTTTCCGTATTTCATTGTCGGCACGGGAGCCGGTATGATAATTCCCTTTCTTAACCTGTTTTTTCGGGACCGCTTCGGGCAATCGCCCGAACAGATCGGATACTATTTCGGCCTGGTCAATTTGACCATGTTTGTCGGCCTGATGGCAGGGCCGGTGCTGGTACGAAAGATCGGCATGGTGCGGACGATGGTTTTTACGCAGTTGGCCTCGATTCCGTTTATGTTAATACTGGCCTTCAGCTATTATTTTCCGCTGGTGTTTTTCGCTTTTCTTCTTCGGGGAGCGTTGATGAATATGGGACAGCCGATCGGAACCAATTTTGCCATGGAGATGGTTCCCAAATCGCATCACGGTCTTGTTAACGCCTTTCTCACGTTTGCCTGGACGTCGTCGTGGATGGTTTCAACGCAGGTCGGCGGCATGGTGATTGAACGGTACGGCTATACCGTGTCGCTTCTGGCGGCCATCATTCTTTATGTAATTTCGTCGCTTTTATATTTTGTCTATTTCAGAAAGATGGAACGGTTTACCCCGGAAGGAATTACTATTCAGACCGAGTATAGGATGGCCGGGTGAACGATGTTCTGAAAAATATTATCGGCTTGTATTTCGCCGAAAGATTAACGCAGTATACCGATCGGGGAAAAGTGTTTTTCAAATGGGAAGACTTCAACCGTACCGGCAAATCAGGCAGGCGATACAGGACGAATTATTGCATTGCACTATTATACGGGACGGTTTAGATTTATAGGCTGGAATGCGGGAAATCGAACAAATGGAAGATATATTTCAAAGGGAAATATCACGGCGGACATCTGAAGCGATTCGTGCGACGTATCCCGACAGGATGAATTCTTTTGGCGAGGCCTTTAAGATTAATCCTTCCCAATTTGAGGATCTCGTTTATTCCAGATTGGAAGTGCCCCGGGACGCGAAACAGGGGGATTTCGCTTTTCCCACTTTTTTTCTTGCCGGGGTTCTGGAAGAAAAACCTCCCCAAATAGCTCAAAAAATCGCCGCATCGATAGAAGGTAAAGACTTTCAAACCGTCGGCCCGTATATAAACTTTACCATCGGCGCACGTGATCTGGCTTGTGAAGTATTGCCGGCGATTTTTGAACAGGGAGAAAATTACGGCAGTCAGAAAATTGGCGAGGGGAAAAACATCGTCATCGATTTTTCGTCGCCCAATATCGCCAAGCCATTTGGGGTAGGTCATCTCCGATCGACGGCAATCGGCGGCTCGCTTTATCGTATTTACGAAAAACTGGGATATAATTCAATCGGTATCAACCACCTCGGCGACTGGGGAACCCAGTTCGGCAAGATGATCGTCGCTTATCGGAAATGGGGAAAACAAGAAGAGCTTGAGAAAGAACCGATTGACGTTTTATACGATCTATATGTGAAGTTCCATCAGGAGGAAGAAAAAGACCCGTCGCTTACCGACCGGGCGCGGGAAAGTTTTAAGAAGCTTGAAGAAGGCGATAAGGAAACGGTAGAGTTGTGGAAATTATTCAAGGAATACTCCCTCAAGGAATTCAAACGGATATATGATCTCCTCGGCGTGAAATTCGATTACTATACCGGCGAGTCATTTTACAACGACAAGATCGACGCGGTTATCGAAAAACTGCAAAAAGCCGGGTTGGCGATAGAATCCCGCGGCGCCCTGGTGGTTGAACTGGATGATTTCGGCATGCCGCCCTGTTTATTGAAGAAAGCTGACGGCGCCACGCTTTACGCCACCCGCGATCTGGCGGGTATATTTTATCGGCATGAGAACTTTAACTTCCATAAGGCTCTGTACGTTGTCGGCGCTGCCCAGCGGGAGCACTTCAAGCAGATTTTCAAGGTGATTGAGCTTCTGGGCGAGGATTACGCTGACCGTCTGGTCCATGTCGAGTTCGGCTGGATCAGGTTCGAAGATAAAGCGATGTCCACTCGCAAGGGGAATATAATTTTCCTTGAGGACGTGATCGAAACGGCTTTTGAAAAAGCCAAACAGATCATTAAAGAAAAAAATCCGAGTCTTCCCAAGCTTGCGGAAACGGCGCGGATAGTCGCGATTGGCGCCATCATATTTGCTGACTTGGGCGTAAAAAGGCACAAGGATGTCAACTTTTCGTGGGAAGAGGTTCTTAACTTCGAAGGCGAAACCGGCCCGTACCTGCAATATACTCACGCACGCCTATCGGCGCTGCATCGCAAGTATGGCCGGGAGGTTGTCGGCGACGTTGACTTCAACCTGTTTAATTCGCCCGAGGAGAAGGCGTTATTGAAGCATCTTTATCGGTTCTGGCAGGTAGTTGAACTTGCGGCCGACAAGTATGAACCGAATTTCATCGCCGAATATCTTTTGGAATTGGCGGCGGTTTTTAATCGGTTTTACCAGCGCAAAGACGCAGGCGGCCGACTGATCAAGATCATTTCCGAAAACAAAGAAGAAACAAAGGCACGGATGCTCCTGGTGAGGTCGGTTCGCACCGTTCTGAAGGAAGGTCTGCGATTGCTTGGCATCCGGGCTCCCGAGGAAATGTGAAACGTAAGGGAAATTGATATGCTGATTGTCACGGATTGGCATGCTGCGCCGGAGCAGGTCAGGGCGGTTATAGAACAGTTCAAGAAATTGACGAAAGAGGCGTCGGCGGTCGCTGCGGTTCCGGAGGGGAATCTGTGAGCGAAACGGTCATTAAGCGGGCAAAAAAGATTTCCGGATGTTTCCGGATGGCGGGAGACAAGTCGATCTCTCATCGGGCGGCGCTTTTGTCGCTTCTTTGCCGCGGCCCAATCAGGGCCGAAAACTTCGCTGACGGAATAGATTGCCGACGCTCACTGGATGCGGTTCAAACCCTCGGCGGTTTAGTTGAGACAGATGGCGTTACCGTTCAAATAACTCCTCCGATGAGCGGCATTGTTTCGCCTGACAGGTCCATCGATTGCGATAATTCCGGCACCACCATGCGGCTTCTGGCCGGTCTTTTGGCCGGTTCGAATATATCGGCGGAATTAGTCGGAGATGAATCGCTTACCCGAAGGCCGATGAAACGGATTATCGATCCCTTAAGGCAAATGAACGCATCAATAGAATCTACCGAAAATGGCACGGTGCCTTTGACAATAAAACCGGCGACCTTGATTCCGATAGATTATACCCTTCCGGTGGCATCGGCTCAGGTGAAGTCGGCGCTTTTGCTGGCCGGACTGGCATCGGGATGCCCTGTAACCATCCGGGAGAAAAACCATACCCGCAATCATACCGAAAGAATGATTAAACATCTCGGAGGAGATATTCAAATTGAGGATGTCAAAATCGAAGTTGTCCCCGATCCAAACGACCCAAGGAAAAAGAAAAAACGCCCGGAGACGGAAGAATACAAAAGGACTATCGCTCTTTCACCAAACGGTCTGCTGTCCGGCGGTACTATTGAAATTCCCGGCGATATTTCGACTGCTGCGTATTTTATAGCGGCGGCGCTTCTGGTTCGCGGCAGTCACCTGATTATTCAAAATGTCGGAGTCAACCCTACTCGCATGGCTTTTGTAACGATGCTCAAGCAAATGGGCGCGGAAATTAAAATGAAAAATCGAACGGAAATCTCCGGCGAACCGGTAGCTGACATTGAGGTAACATACTCGCGGTTGAAGCCGCACAAGATTTCCGGCGATGTAATACCTAATCTGATAGATGAAATCCCGATTTTAGCCGTTTTGGCTTCGCAGGCGAAAGGAACAACAGTCATTCGTGACGCAGAAGAACTGCGTCATAAAGAGTCCGATCGGATAAAGGCGGTGTTAAAAAACCTGACCGCTATGGGCGTCAAGGTTGGGGAATTCCCTGACGGGTTTGCCGTCGAGGGAGGCGGGGAATTAAATGGAGTTGAAATCGATTCTTTTGGCGATCACAGAATCGCTATGGCCTTTGCCGTCGCCGGACTGGCCGCTCACGGTCGCACGGTGATTACCGACAGCGAAACGGTCGAAATTTCCTGCCCGCAATTTTTTGTCATGCTGGAAGGTTTGCGTTCGTAATGGGATATCATTTTGGCCTTGTAGGACATAATATCTCATACTCGCTGTCGCCGCGGATATTTGAATTAATTTTTAATAGTGAAAAGATTAAAGGGAAATTTTCAATAGTTGACATAACTCCCGATCAACTCTCATCTGAGACAGGTAAGCTGAAAGCGCTTGACGGGTTTTCAGTGACAATACCATACAAGGAAAAGATTATTCCATATTTGACCGGCCTTTCCGATGATGCCCAAATGATCGGGGCTGTGAATTCGGTTAAAGTGGAAGATGGGATCTTTTATGGTTACAATACGGACGCGCATGGATTCATCTATCCTCTGAAAGCCATCAACGACTATTTTAAGCGGGTACTGATATTTGGTCACGGCGGATCGGCTCGGGCGGTTCTATACGCACTGGCGCGCGAATACCCTGATGCTGTTATTGATATTTGCGGACGCGATATTGACAGGGCGCGGGCTTTCGTCGAATCAGTCAAAGGTTTCGGCTCCGAGCAAACAATTATCACTCCAAAGAAATATGCCGACCTCCGAAACGGCGATAGGTATGATCTCGTTATAAATTGCACTCCTCTGGGTGGTATGAGCAATCTTGAAGAATCGCCTTTGCCTGAATCATTTAGGTTTGACGGTTGTTCGATTTGCTATGATCTTATTTATCGGCCTGCAAAAACAAAACTGCTTGATCGGGCCGAAAAGCATGGTTGCCGAATTATCAATGGCTTGTCGATGCTTGTGCGACAGGCGCTGGAATCATATATTGTCTGGACCGGCCGCCGGATAGATACCGATAGCCCGACCGGTTATATTCTTGAATCGCTGGCGGAAATCGGGGAGTATTGACAGTGAAGAAAATGCCGGAAGTGATCTTGCTGTGTGGTTTCTCCGGTTCCGGCAAAACGGAAACGGGAAAAATCCTGGCCGAAAATATCGGTTATGGATTTACCGATACCGACGAGACTGTCGAGGAAATATTGGGGAGACCGATTCCGGAAATATTCGCGCAGATGGGAGAGGCAGAATTTCGTTCGGCCGAATCGGACGCCCTGCGCACCGCCGTCATGCGCAAACCCCGAATAATTTCTCTGGGCGGCGGCGGCATTGACGATGAAAATAATTTGGAGTATGTTAAACGCAATGGTTGCCTTGTTTATCTTAAGGTTACTCCCGAAACGGTGCATAAGAGACTCCGAAACAGTCATGTCCGTCCGATGCTCCAATCGTTTGGCCTGTCTGATAGGAAGAAGACGGCGGTCGATCTTGAGAAGATTCGTCCCCTCGTGGAAAAGAGAGAGAAGTATTATCTGCAGGCTGATATAGTCATAGATACCGAGGGCAGGACGCCCGAGGAAGCAGCCAGGGAAATAAAAAGCAGGCTGATTCAGGATGGCCCTTAGGCAGCGCATAATAGTCAAGGCCGGCAGTTGCAAATATCCGGTAATTTTCTCAAGGCACCGGCGGCAACTGGAAAATATTATCGGTTCAGCCGACCGGGTAATTATAATCTCCAACCCAACCGTATTTTCACTTCACGGCGATGCGTTTGTCGATAACTACCTGCCGGGCAATTTGGAAGTTGTTCTCCTGTTGATGGAGGACGGGGAAAGATTTAAGACGCAGAAAACGGTCAACAATCTTTATGATCGGCTTTTTAATATCCGTCTGGGAAGATGCGATACGATTATCGCTTTTGGCGGCGGTGTAGTCGGGGATACGGCTGGATTTACGGCCGCTACCTATATGCGGGGGGTCGGACTGATTCAGGCGCCCACGACGCTTCTGGCCATGGTCGATTCTTCAATCGGAGGCAAAGTCGGAATAAATCACGCGCGGGGCAAAAATCTGGTCGGCGCTTTTTACCAGCCCCGGGCGGTAGTGGTTGACCCTGTCTGGCTGACCACGCTGGGCCGCCGGGAGATGGTGGAGGGTTTGGCGGAAATTATCAAGGTAGGATTTTTATCGTCAGCCAAATTCCTTCATGAAGCTGTCGATACCGAGCCGGTCTTTTCGCGCGGGCAGAAAAAACGCGTCAACCACCTGATTCAGGAAGCGATGAAATTCAAGGCCGATGTTGTCGGACAGGATGCCAATGACCGGGGCGTTCGAGCCATCCTGAATTTCGGCCATACCTTTGCTCATGCGATAGAGAAGGTGGAAGGATTCAGGAAATACCGTCACGGCGAAGCCGTTCTGGCCGGAATGGTCGGCGCTTTTTATTTATCGTACGCGTCGGGGCACCTTACAAAAAGCAGAATGAAGCAATATCAATATTATCTGGGCCAATTAGTGAAACAACTGGCGCCGTTAAAAAGGAAAGCCGGCGATTATTTATCTCCGATGTATGTCGATAAAAAAAGTAGCAACGGCCGGCTGCAATTTGTGTTGCTGGAAAAGATCGGGTGCGCTGTCCTGCGTACGGTCAGATCGGAGAAAAAGGTGATTGAGGCTATCGAGTTTATGAAAGAATTTATCAATCACAAAGGGGTTTTGTGAAAAAGATACTGCTGATAAACGGGCCCAATCTGAATCTGCTGGGAACGCGAGAACCGGAAATTTACGGCCGCACTACACTATCCGAAATCGAAGCGACAGTTTCGGAACAGGCGGAAAAACTGGGAATGGCAATCAAACCATATCAGAGCAACCATGAAGGCGGTATAATAGATTTTATCCAGGCCGAATGTGATGATGCCTATGGAATAATCATCAATCCCGGTGCCTTTACTCATTACAGCTACGCTATCCGCGACTGTCTGGCCGGAGCCGGGTTACCGGTGGTGGAGGTTCACATTTCCAACCTTCACAAAAGGGAGAAGTGGCGAAATAAATCGGTTATATCCGAAATATGTGCCGGTATGATAAATGGGATGGGAGTTACCGGGTATCTTCTGGCTCTGGAGTATTTTAAGGATAAATGAGGTATCAATGCGGTATTCGCTGATTATATGCGCCGGATTGGCGATTTTGTTTTTGACCCTCAACTCGTGCCAAACATCTCATGTGACCCGGAACGAAATCGTTGACTTTATCGACAATTATGAAAAAGAGGTGGAGTTTTCAAGCCGTCAGTTGTCGCTGAGCCAGTGGCAGTACTATACCGAGGGACAATCAGATTCGCTTGAGTATTTTCAGAACCTGTACGCTACCCTGATATCCGATCCCAAAAGACTTTCCCTTATTAAGAAATACAGAACCCTGATCAGCGATGAGCCTTACCGGAGAAAACTGGATATTATATACCGGGAAAGCTTTCGCTTAGTCATTGAACACAAGACGGCCATTAAGAAAACAAGAGATTCACTTATGGCCGTTGCGGAGCAGTATAATTTCGTGTTTGAAGGCAAACCGTCTACCGAAGACAGGCTCCGTCAAATCCTTTCAACCGATAAAGACAGGTTTCGTCGGCGCGAAGTTTACAAATCCCTGACTTCGCGAGGAGATAAACTGGCGGGCGGATTGGAAACACTGGCCCGCCTGCGCAACCAGGCGGCCGTCAGGCTGGGATATAATTCCTACTACGACCTGATGCTTATGGCCGACGGAATTGAAAAAACCGAACATATTGATTTCCTTAATGAGCTGGATCGGTTGACTTCCGAACCGTACAAACGAGCGCTTGATTCCCTCGCAGAGAGCCTTAACCTGGATGATCTTCAAATATGGGATATTGAATATGCCCTTAATCATACCGGGTTCAATCCGGATACGTATTACCCAAAAGATGACCAGTTATCGCTCCTAAAAGGCACTTTCCATGGTTTGGGGTTTAATATCGGCGCCTGGCCGGTTTATTTCGCGCCGAAGGTGACAACCGGCGATGATCCCGGCAGCCGGATATTGCCGGTGCACGTTCCTGACGATATCAGGATTATTACCAATATTAAGTCGGGATATACCTCGCTGTCGAACCTGTTTGCCCAGGTTGGCCTGGCAATATATGCCGTTCATATCGACAAGTCGGATTTCCTTCTGGCGCAGGCTCCGGCGCCCTGTTTTGAGATTGCCATGGTCCGCATTATCACTGACATGATCGATCTGGACAGCTGGGAAAATATATATGCCGGTATCCCTGAGCAACAAGTAATGAAGATGGCCGCCAGAAGGGATTTCAGGCGGCTGTTTGACCTTCGTATGAGTCTGGCGCAGCTTTTCTTTGAACGCGAGCTTTACGCTGACCCATATGCCGATCTTACCCGAAAATACAGTGAAATATTTGAAAAGTATTTGATGATTCCCTGTAACCTTGATATTAAGCCGTGGGCTGCCCGAATTGAGTATATTGACCGGCCGGTGACCATACAGAATAATCTGCTGTCGGAGTGCATAACAGCCCAGACTTATAGTTATCTGAAAAAGAAATACGGTTCCGTGCTGGACAACCAGCATACGCGGGAATTTCTGGTTCAGAATTTTTACCGATTCGGACGCGGCGAAGACTGGCAGACTCTGCTTGCCCGCGGTACCGGCGAAAAACTGAATCCAGTATATATTCTCGAATACTGCGGCATTTGACCCCACCCCATTTTTTTAATATATTCTTCAACGGAGGTCAGTGGTGCCTCCCTTTTTTGCATTATGACAAGAGCGGAGTATAAATATACCGAAGGGCCGATCCTGAAAGCGGTTTGGCGTCTGGCATGGCCGGCGGTAACCTCGATGTTTTTCGAAACCTTCCTCTCGATAACCGATGCCTTTTGGGTGGGAAAATTGGGCGCGACAGAAATGGCCGCGGTAACTTCGAGCATGTTTCCGATCTGGACCGTCTTTTCGATGCTGACGATTATCCCGATCGGCGTGGTGGCCATCATATCAAGGGCGGTTGGAGCGGGTCGAACCGATGAGATCGGCCGAACCGCTCGGCAAAGCCTGTTGTTTGCCGTCTGGATCGGTATCGCGTTTAGTATCCTTGGATTTGTGATTGCTCCCGCTCTTTTCAAACTGATGGGTACGGAGGAGATCGTTACCCGACTGGGCGTCAACTATCTGCGCATCTTTTTTATCGGCATGATATTTTTCTTTATCAATGATACTTTTTCGGGGATATTCCGGGCCGTTGGTGATGCCAAAGCGCATCTTATCGGATACAGCGCCGCCATCATTATCAACATAATCCTCGATCCCCTTTTAATATTCGGCGTGGGACCTTTTCCCCGGTGGGGTACCGGCGGCGCTTCCGTGGCTACTATTATCGCCGCCGCCTGCGGGACGATTGTCTTCCTGCGCATGATAGCGCGGGGGAGACTGCCATATCCGATCGGCTTCCGTTTTCTGGAAAAGCTTGATTTCCGCCTGATCGGCGGTATAGTGCGGATTGGTTTTCCACCGGCCATTGCAGGTATTACTTTCTCTGTCGTTTATATCTTCATAAATCGTATCGTTGCCGATTTTGGGACTATTTCTATCGCCGCTCTGATGATCGGCAACCGTATGGAATCGCTGTCGTATTTGACCTGCTTTGGTTTTTCCATGGCGGCCTCGACTCTGGTCGGGCAAAACCTTGGAGCAGGCAGTCCTTCCCGGGCGGCCAAATCGGCTTGGGCGGCGCTGGCAATATCAGCCGCGGTCACCTTTGTTATCTCGATTCTTTTTCTGGCCATACCCCGGCAGCTTTCGACCTTCTTTATAAACGATGAGCGAGTCATTATCATCGCCATTGATTACTTACGTATTCTGGCCCTGTCGCAGATGTTTATGGCGGCCGAAATTGTTTTGGAGGGCGCGTTCGCCGGCGCGGGAAATACGATACCCCCGATGGCCGTATCGATTCCCGGTTCGGTTGCCCGGCTGCCGCTGGCTTATTATCTTGCCTTTGTCGTCGGCATGGGCATAAACGGCGTATGGTGGACATTGACCATCACGACCTGGATTAAAGCCATAATCATTATCTATTGGTTCTGGCGAGGACGCTGGAAGAAAACAGGGTTGATAGCGACATAGAAACCTGCGCTTTTATGAGGAAATTGGGTTTCTTTTTAGCGGCATATGAAATAGTTTTCAGTATAAAGAAACGGAGAGGATAACTTGTTGGAAAAATTTATCATGTTCGAAACGGCCGGAAGTAAGATGTATGGCCGTCTTGACGGCGATAAAGCGGAAATTCTTGACGGCCCATATTGGCTGGATATTCGTCCGACCGGACGGACGGTCGATCCGGTCGATATCAAGCTCCTATGTCCGGTCGAGCCTTCCAAGATAATTCTGATCGGGCTCAATTATCATGCCCACGTAAAGCATTCCAGGTCGGCGGTCGAGATTCCCCAAAATCCGATCATGTTTCTCAAGCCGCCCAGTTCGCTTCTTGGTCCGGGCGGTGAAATAATCTATCCTAACAATGTCGATCGAGTTGATTACGAAGCTGAATTGGGTGTTGTTATTGGAAAAGAAGGGCATAATATTCCCGCAGAGAAGGCAGATGAATATATATTCGGATATACCTGTGTGAACGATGTCACGGCGCGGAAAATTCAAAAGCAGGATATTCAATGGACCAGGGCGAAAAGTTTTAATACTTTCTGCCCGGTCGGGCCGCACGTGGTGCGCGGGGTGGATGTGTGCAATCTGGCGGTGGAAGCTTATCTAAACGGCGAAAGAAAGCAGTATGGACGAACATCGGATTTGATCTTTTCTATACCGCACCTGGTCGAGTTTATTTCGTCGGTAATGACCCTTTTACCGGGCGACATAATATCGACGGGAACACCGCAGGGAATCGATCCGATGCAGCGTGGCGACACGATAGAAGTCCGTATAGAAAATATCGGGTCGCTGGTTAATAGAATTGTTTGATCTGCTGGCGACGCATCAATGCAAAGCAGTGCTATGACGGAGAGGTTATATTATACGGATTCCTGTATGCTGGAATTCAAGGCCGGCGTAATCGGAATAGACTACGTTAACGAGAAGTATAGAATTACTCTCGATCGTTCCGCCTTTTATCCCACTTCCGGCGGGCAGTTGTTCGATACGGGTTATATATCCGGAGAACGGGTCGTCGATGTTATTGAGGAAAACAGGGAGGTCGTTCATATTCTTGAGAAAAAGCCGGCTTTTCTGATCGGCGATGAAGTCGAAGGGAAAATCGACCCGGCCCGTCGTCGCGACAATATGCAGAAGCATACCGGCCAGCATATCCTGTCCCGGGCTTTCATTGAAATCTGCGGCGCCAAAACAGTCAGCGCACGGCTGGGCGAAGAGGACAGCAGCATCGATCTTGACCGCGATCAGGTAAGCAAAGATGATTTGATTAATGCCGAAGATTTGGCTAACCTGGTTATTTTTCAAAACCGTCCGGTTAAAATTGATTTTGTTTCTTATGAGAAATTAAAAGAAATTCCACTGCGCAAAATCCCGGACAGGCAGGAAGGTAATTTCCGCATTATTACGATTGAGGATTTTGACTGGTCGGCCTGCGGCGGAACGCATTGTTTGGCGACGGGTTCGGTCGGCATTATCAAGGTCTCCGGAAAAGAAAAGATACGGGGCAATCTCCGTGTGCATTTCCTGACCGGCCTGAAGGCGCTTGACGATTATCGCTGGCGCTTTGATCAAATTGAAGCCATATCAAACGTTTTTACCCGCCATGGCCGTGAATCATTTGATGCCGTATGGGCTTTGAACGAAGAAAACAAGAGCCTTCGCCGGCAGGTCGCTGAATTGAGAAAAGAACTCCTGCCTATGCTGGTTGACAGGTGGTATAACGATTCTATCGAGCTGAATGGAAACCGGATAATTGCGCTCGATCTGTCCGGCCAGGATTTCAAAGCAGCAAAAGGAACGGCTCTGGCTGTCATTAATAAATACGACGCCGTCGTCTTGATTGGAATTGACGACAAGCTTCTCGTCGCAGTTTCCAAATCTTTGTCCGTCTCCGCAGCCGATATTATCAAAAACGCTTCCGAGCGATTTGGCGGCAAAGGGGGAGGAACGCCGCAACTGGCCCAGGGGGGCGGCTTCAATCCCGAAGACATCAAAGTTTTAATTGCCGATCCCGGCATGATAATAAATGTATAACTCATGCGTACGCTGATCGCGATACTGGCTATTCTTTGCCTGTTGTTGCCTTTATGCGGTACTTCCGCGGCAGCGGAGAAAAAGAATACCCTTGTTCTGGAAAACGCCGACAGCCTGAAAGTCAGACGGAGCGACGGCGGCGAAGTCTGGTACGGCTTCGGCAATGTCCGTTTCCGGATTGATTCCACTCATGTCGCTGCCGATTCGGCTATCTGGGATCGTGAACAGGATATAATTCGATTTTACGGTCAGGTGGAAGCGTACGATACGATCCGGCATATATGGGCGCAGCGGGTCAGCTATTATCACCGCGATTCGCTTCTAATCGCCGAACAGGACGTCGTGATGATCCATTACGCCGATTCAATTCGCACCGAGTCGCAGACGGCCAGGTTTGATCAAAAGCGCGAGATATTGTACCTTGAGAGAGAACCTTGCCTGTATCTTAATTATCCCGATTTCGAAAATCTCGTTACCGTAACAGCCAACCTGCTGACCTATTATTCGGTGGAAAAGCGGGGAGAGGCCGAGGGGGAGGTCGTAATCGAGTACAAGGATACCCGGGCCACCTGTCAGTGCGCGCAATTTGACCTGAAAAAGAAGGTCCTGACCCTCACCGAAGAACCATATGCCTTACGCGGGCTGTCCACCATCAGGGGTCAGGAAATGGAGATCTTCTTTGCCGGTGGCGAAATCAATAGGATTGAGGTTTATGATGACGCCGAGGCTTTATTCGTCGAGGAAGGCGATACCGTTACCGGCGATTTCTCCGGAGAATCGTATCTATCCGCCCGACAGATCAGGTTTTTCTTCAGGGATGAAGAGGTGCGGAAAATCGCCGCCGTGGGAGCGGCCCGATCAAAGTATTTCCCCGCCCCTGACGACACCACCGGCGCCGGCAAAAATTTCGTTTCAGGCGATTCGATTTTCATTTTCGTTAAGAATCGCAAGACGAGTAAGGTGGAGATCAAAGGCGGCGCCGAAGGAGTATATATCACCGAAAAAGAAGGCACCGACACGCTTAAGGCGGATTCGCTTTCCTCTTCAGTTGCGGCAGATAAAGATACGACAACGGTGATAGATTCGGTAACGATTGAATCTTCCGACCGGGGAATTTCCGATTCCGTTATTGTATCGGACTCCACAACAACGGAAATGGCGTCGTTGGAGGATTCAATCCATTATAACGGCGATTTTCTTGAATTCTTCGTTGACAATCGCCTTATCCGAATAACCGGCAACTCGGTCGTCCGCCAGGAAGATGTGGTTTTGAACGCGGGCCAGATGGATTACGATATTGATAAACGGGTTGTTTTGGCCAGGGCGGCAGTCGATACGTTGGAAGATACCACGGTAATCAAGCCGCTTTCCCTGCGCGACGCCCGGGAGGAAATATTTGGCTCCAGACTTGTATTTAACGTGGATACCAAAAGGGGGTTAATTGAAGACGCTACGACCGAATTTGAACGTTCGCATTACTTCGGCTACGACCTGTATAAGGAAGAAGAGCAGGTATTTTATGTTCTTGACGGGAAGTTGACGCCGTGCGATCTGGAAGACGCCAACATCCATTTCCGGTCGAAAAGAATGAAACTGATTCATAACGATCGGGTAATTGCCCGTCCTGTAACAATGTATATTGAAACCCTGCCGGTAATGGTTTTCCCTTATTATGTTTTTCCCCTCAAGCGCGGTCGCCACTCGGGTATCCTGCCGATCAAACTGGGCAATTTCGAAAGGGGCAATCGTTTTATCGGAAACCTTGGTTATTATTGGGAGGCTTCCGAATACTGGGATTTGCAGGGAGCGCTCGATTTTTATGAAAACATCGGTTTTACGATAAACAGTTTGTTCCGATATAACCGGCGTTATGCTTTTTCAGGCCAGGTTCGAGGCAGCTTTTCGCGGGAAAGGCAAGAATATGCCTTTGGAGAAAGTAAAAGCCGCCGATGGACTTTGAGCGGCAGTCACACTCAAACGCTGCCGCATGATATTCGGTTCCAGGCTTCTGGAACATTCGTTTCCGATAAGAATTATTATACGGATTATTCCACCGATCCGGATGAGCGGCGAAACCGGTCCATAACTTCCAAAGCCAATTTTAATAAACGGTTTGGGCGGGCGTCGTTGTCGCTGTCATTCAACCACACCAATAATCTCGATACCGACTCGCGGCGAAGCCAGGTTCCTTCCGGCAGTTTTACCATGCCGTCGTTTCATCCTTTCGGCAGCGGTCGAGAGGCTGACGGCAAGACCATAAAAAGATGGTATAATTATCTTTATCTGGGTTACCGAAACAGCTTCGCCGTTAATACCTTCAGCTCCCGGGAAACCGACGGCTCTAAAACCAGAAAAGAATATGCTTACATTGACCACTCGATTTCGTTGTCGGCTTCGCAGAAGGTGTTTAAATATATCAATGTCAGCCCCGGTTTATCGTCGCAGGAAACATGGTATTATGTAATGCCGACAGATCAGGCCGAAGAAGCCGGAATAATAGCCGGTCGGCCTTACCGGCGCGGAGCCGTTTCAGTCGGGTTATCTTCAAATACCAACCTTTATGGGACTTTTCCCATTAACCTTTTTAGTTTGATAGCCCTGCGTCAGGTGATTACTCCCGGAGTCGGTTTTCGGTGGGCACCTGCGGTTACCAAAAATGACCCGGTGAAAAATTATATCCAAAAGGGCGGAGGCGGGTATAAACAGAAAACAATGTCATTCAGCCTGACCCAGTTATTCCAGGCCAAGGTCAGGCAGGGTGAGATTGAAAAGAAATACGATCTCCTGCGGGTATCTTCAAGTGTCAGTCATAACTTCGAAGCCACCGGGCGTAAATATTCCGATTTAAGCACGACCATATCATCGTCACTCATAAATAACGTAAATCTTAGCGGCAGCCTGGTACATGACCTGTACGATGATAAAGATCGGCTCAACTGGAAATCACCGCGACTGAAGTCATTTTCTATTGCGATCACTTTCCAGGCTCGCGGATCGGTTTCGGATAATTATGTTCGCCAGGGTCTGGGTTCCGATTTACCGGAAGATACCACCGGCCTGTCCGCATCCGGATTGGATTATAATATTGCGGCTCCGCCCGAATCATCAGAAGCTTCGTGGAATTTAAGGATGTCGCATCGTTACAGCGAAACGGGGCTTTTGACTTCCTATAAAAACCGCTCCCACTGGATACAATTTACCTTTAACATGAACCTGACCGATAATTGGAAAATCAAATATCATCAGAATTATGATATTATCAACCATCAGACGACGGAGAAAGTGATAGATCTTTATCGTAAACTGCCGTGCTGGGAGGGACATTTTTACTGGATTCCGGAAGGGTCGCGCAAGGGGTATTATTTCAAGATAAATGTTACCGCCATTCCAGATATTAAATTCGAAAAATCGGAATCGGGGTTGCGGGGAGCGCTTTTAGGGCGCTGATTTGCGTGGCAGAACCCCGGGGATTGCCCATTTTACGGGATCATCATGGCCTATGACCCGCGAAAAGCCTGATTTTATGCGATTATTTTGACTCTGGAATAGATTATTTTAATTGACAAGGATTATAAAAAACGCCTAAAGTTTATGTGGGAATTAACCAAAAACCAACTCCAAACTCACGGAGGATGATAATGACCAAGGATCAACTTGTTGCCAGGATTGCCAAGGATGCCAGCATCAGTAAGCGTCAGGCCAACGAAGTGCTGAAGACTTTCTTTGGCTCGGTTACCAACGCTCTTAAGAAAGGTCAAAAAGTCAGCTTTGTTGGCTTTGGCACCTTTTCGACCACAAAGAGAAAAGCACGGACCGGTCGCAACCCGCGCACAGGTGCTGCCATCAAAATTCCGGCTGCGCGCGTCCCTAAATTCAAAGCCGGCAAAGCGCTGCGCGAGGCATGCAGGAAATAATTTATTAATCGGCGCTTAAAAGGCAGGGTAGGGCACCCTGCCTTTTTTTGTTGACCCTTTGGCGCGACGGCCCGATATTTTGTTGCGTTAACGGCGTTGTTTATAATGGATAACAGGCGAAAAAAGCAGATATTCGGCATACTTCTTCTGGCCTTCTCGCTGATGTTTTTTGTCAGTCTCCTTGGACATTCCACCGGCGATGACCTGCAGATTACATCCGATGAGGCGATTTACGGCAATCCGTTTTCCCTCGATTACACTAACCCGGGCGGCATGATGGGGGCTTACCTTAGCTATGAGACTCTTTCCCTTTTGGGTTGGGGAGCGTTCCCTGTTGTTCTTTTTTTGGTGGTGCTGTCTTTTAGGATTACTGGCTTTGATATTGGCCGCCGGCTTCTAAAGCATGCCGCTATGGTCTGGGCGCTGGGATTTCTGACACTTTTGATCTTTGATATTTCAAAGATTGCCGGGGGATACATCTATACTGCCGAAATCCCAAACGGCGCGGGAGCGTTAGGTCAAACTCTGATTGAACTGGGTATAAAACTTATCGGCGTTCCCGGTTCGTATATTCTTACTCTTGCTGCGATTATCTGTATTCTGGTGTTTTACTTTTCGATATCGCATCGTTTCAGAAATGCCGTTACGGCGGCGGCCGACACTGCCGGAACGATTCTTAAGAAAAGATTCGAAAGCGCCCGGCCGGTGTTTAACGGCTTCAAAGAGCGTCTGAATATCAGGC
Organism: uncultured Ignavibacteriales bacterium; assembly: GCA_964611355.1. Classification (GTDB taxonomy): domain Bacteria; phylum Zixibacteria; class MSB-5A5; order GN15; family JAAZOE01; genus CAZSYD01. Next base: position 45,679 of record CAZSYD010000005.1, read on the forward strand.
GGCTGGCGTCGGTGACGAGACCTCACTTCAAAGATGAATTGAAGCGGGCTCTTCGCAAGTCGGGGGTTAAAGAAAAACCGGGGAATAAGAGCGGATCGGAAAAAGGGTCCGGAAAAATCCCTGATGACAGGATTATCTATGAAAAAACCGGTTCAACTGATTCGCCAAAGATAAAAAGAAAGGTTGTCCTGCCCGGGGAATCGGAACCGGATTCAGACGCCGCGGCAGAATCCGACTTCTTGAGAGAAGACGAAGAGTTGACTAAATCTTTTACTATGCCGGGGCAGGAGATTTTCTCCGAACATGACGTTACCAGACGACCTTCCGATGAAAAAGAACTGCCAGAGACAGCTCAAGCCCTCCGGGAAACATTGGAAACCTTCGGCGTCAGGATCGACGGCAATATTGAGATATTTCCCGGCCCGGTTATCACGCGGTTTGAGATAAAGCCGGCCGCCGGTATCAAAGTCAACCAGGTGGCCAACCTCTCGGATGATCTGGCCCTGAATCTCCGCGCCAAAAGTATTCGTATTGTGGCGCCGGTTCCGGGTAAGGCGGCTGTCGGGATTGAGATTCCAAACCGGAATCCGGAAATCGTCCACCTACGGGACATTATTTATTCCGACCAATTTCGGAACAACCGCTATGAATTGCCTCTGGCTCTGGGCAAAAACAGCGCCGGTAACCCGTATGTAACCGGCCTGGGTCGGATGCCGCACCTTCTAATAGCCGGGACAACCGGCTCGGGGAAATCAGTCTGCATAAACGTTATTATTACTTCGCTGGTTTATTCGCTTCATCCTGATCACTTGAGGTTTATCTTTGTTGATCCCAAGATGCTGGAGTTGACCATTTACAAAGGCATCCCGTATCTTGATGAAGACGTGGTTACGAATCCAAAACAAGCCGAAAGGGTTTTGGGTAACGCCGTCAGTGAAATGGAGTTGAGGTACCGCAAACTTGCCGCCGCGGCGGTCAGAAATATAGTTGATTACAACAAGAAACAAAAATCCAAAAGTGACATACTTCCGTATATTGTCATTATCATAGATGAGCTGGCCGATTTAATGGTGTCGACCTATTCCAACCGGGTTGAGCTTTTGATAACCCGTCTGGCGCAGATGGCGCGAGCGGTCGGGATTCATTTGATTCTGGCCACCCAGCGGCCGTCGGTGGACGTCATTACCGGCTTGATTAAAGCTAATTTCCCCTCACGGATAGCCTTTCAGGTGGCGACAAAAATAGATTCGCGAACCGTCCTTGACTGTAACGGAGCTGAAAGGCTTTTGGGCAATGGCGATATGCTCATTCTGGAGGCCGGCTCGGCCGAACCGGTGCGTCTGCATGGAGCATTTATATCTTCCGAAGATACCGAACGTCTGGCGATCTTTCTCAAAGATCAGCCGTACAGCCGTATCAAGGCTGATGAGGCCAAAGCGACTGCCGACGAAAAAGCCCAATTGCGCCCCTTCAATGATCCCGTCCTTTTGGAAGCGATCGAGACGGTCGTCCGGCAGAAGCAGGCATCGGTTTCGCTGCTTCAAAGAAAGCTAGGGATCGGTTATCAGCGAGCAGCGCGGCTGATCGATGAACTCGAAGAGATGAAAATAATCGGCCAGTATAATGAATCCAAGGCCCGCGAGGTCTTGGTCGACCGTTCATTCCTTGATAGCATTAAAAGCGGAAAATTCAGCAAAACCTGATATCCCTAGTCCCGTATAATCGATATGATGACGCTTTTGCGCATAATGGCCATGATATTCCTACTGTATGGGTTGAATATTTGCATGGCTGCAGAAAAATGTCCGGATATTGCCGGATTACGGGCCAGTTTCCAGCAGGAAAATTACATAACCCTTGATTTTCTGCAGATTATCGATTCCGATATTTTTGAAAGCGTCGATAGTCTGACCGGAAATCTCCGGGCAGGAAAGGAAGGGCGGTTCCGGCTCGAGATGCCCGGCCAGACGCTGGTTTCAAACGGTATCCTTTACTGGAGTTATTCGGCCGAAAACAATCAGGTACTGATCGACTCGGTGGCCGGTCTTGGCGAATGGAATCCGCTAACCCTGTTGTATAATCCGGAAGAAATCTACTGCTGTATGAATGAGTCAAAAAATAAAAATACATTTGAATTCGAAATGTCGGCGACGGATAGTCTGACCGAACCGCAGGTATTTATATTACGAGTTACTAAAAAGGATTTTATCCCAAAGAATCTTATTTATTATGACGACAACGATTCGCGGATTGAAGTTATTATTGAAAATTTCGAGCGGAACGAGAGTCTGACCGATTCATTGTTTATATTTCATGCCCCGGCCGGCGTGGAAGTCATCCGGATGCCATGATACGGTTTTATATCCACAAGCTCGGCTGTCCCAAAAATGATGTTGATGCCGACTATCTTGCCGGCTTTCTCGTGAAACAAAACATGGTTCCGGTCAGTAATCCCGAGGAAGCCGAACTGATAATAGTCAACACCTGCGGCTTTATCCGGCCGGCCAAGGAGGAATCAATCGAAGCGGCTTTGACCATGGCACAACTCAAAAAAAGAGCAAAGGGAATGAAACTGATTCTGACAGGATGCTTATCCCGGCGATATGCTTCTGAACTGGCCGAGGAAATACCGGAACTTGACGGGATTTTTGGAATCAATGATTTCGCTAATATCAGGAACTGGCTCAATGGCGGGCAGTCCGGATTTATACCACCGTCTGATAATCCGAAAATCTTTTCGGAGTATAATTTTTCACGAATCCTGATTCCGGAAGAGAGTTTTGCCTATATAAAGATCTCAGACGGATGCGATAACCGTTGCAGTTATTGCGCCATTCCCGATATCCGAGGACCTCTTAGAAGTCGAAGGATCGAGGCCGTTACGGAAGAAGCCGTTTATCTGCTCGACAATGGAAAAAAAGAACTTATTCTTGTCTGCCAGGAAGCCACGGCTTATGGGCGCGACCTTTATGGAAAGATGCAACTTCTGCAATTGCTTGACAGACTTTCGAGTATCAACGGGTATTTCTGGATTCGGGTCATGTATATGCACCCGGCCCGACTGACCGAAGAAGTTATCGACTATATGATTGACAATCCGAAGATATGTTCCTACTTTGATATACCATTGCAGCATATAAACGATAGAATTTTAGCCATGATGAATCGCCGGGTAAAGCGCCATAGAATTGAAAAGCTTCTTGATTATATCAGAAGCCGCAAAGGTGATTCGGCGGTCCGCACCACTTTCATTGCCGGTTTTCCCGGTGAAACCGACTCGGAGTTTGAAGAATTGTATAAATTCGTCGAAGAGCGTCGTTTCGACCGTATGGGCGTTTTTGAATATTCTCTCGAAGAGAGCACGGGGGCGGCAACTCTGCCCGGTCAAATTGAGCATCATGTCGGGTGCGGAAGGCGCGAGCGGCTGATGTTGTTGCAGCAGGATATTGCCTTTGAGCGAAACGAGGCCGAAGCGGGCCGCCTTGTGGAGGTTCTGGTGGATAAGGTTGACAATGAGAACAAGACGACTGTCGGGCGCACCCGATTCGACGCGCCCGAGATCGACCAGGTTGTCAGGCTTGATTTTTCCGATATTGCGCCGGGCGAGTTCGTAAATGTTGCTATTGACGGTTATGACGGGTATGACCTGTTGGGGAGAAGAGGATAGTCATGAATTCCGGGGTTAGTTTGGATAAAACCGGTATCTTTCTTTCCAAGCCGATTGCGTTGCTTTTGGTTCTTATCTATCTTTTGCAGTCAACGCTTCTGGTTTTTTTAATCAAGGACAAGTATGAACTGCACAAGATAATCGACTACCAGCGCAAACGTCTTACCGAGATGGAGGAGAAACTGAAGATATTTCAAGTTATTGAAGATTTTCAGGTAGGTTTCACCGAGGAAGAGAAAAACCAGTTGGCCAGGGTTATATTCGATGAGAGCAATAGATATAATTACGATCCCCTCCTTATCATGGCTGTGATTCTGACCGAGTCGACCTTTAAGAAAGGACAGGTTTCCGATGTCGGCGCTCGTGGTATTATGCAGCTTATGCCGTCAACGGGGCGCGATCTCGCGGCGCGCACCGGCATTAAATGGGCCGGGTCGGAACAGCTTTTGGATCCTGTCGTCAATGTCAGGCTGGGAACACTTTATCTTTTTGAACAGGTCATAAAGTTTAAAGACGTCAAAAAGGCCATAATTGCATATAATCTTGGTGAAAGCCGGCTTCGCGGGAGATTAAGGGCCAATGAGCCTCTGCCGAAACAGTATTTTCGCCGGATATGGAAAAACTACAGCATGTTGAAAGAAAAGTATGGTGCCTGACCGTTATTACCTTCCCTATATTTCTTTGCTGATCGCTTTCCTTATGGTTTTGCTCGTCGGGTGCGGCGGTATTACCATGAAAATGTACGATACCGCCGATGAACAATATCGCCAGGCAATGAAAGAATACCACAAGAAAAACTATATCAGGGCTATTGACGGTTTACAAAAAGTCGTCTTCAATTTCAGCGGTGCGTCGATGGTTGATTCAGCCCAGTATTACCTGGGAATGTCGCAGTATCACCTTGATGAATATTACCTGGCCGCCACGGAATTTGAACGGGTGGTTAATAATTATCCCGGGTCGCCTTTTGTGGATGACGCTCAGTATATGACCGGGCTGTGTTACTTCAAGGCGGCTCCCAAACATTACGGCCTGGACCAAGCGGAATTGAAGCGAGCAATTCAGGCCTTTGAGGATTTTATAATCGACTACCCCGAATCGGAATTGATTGACGATGCCCGCGAAATGATGACTATCGCCCTTGATAGGCTGGCTCGCAAGAGGTATGAAAACGGCCGTCTTTATTTGCGGCTGGGGAATTACCAGGCCGCCGGCCTGTATTTTCAAACGGTAATTGATGAACATACCAACACCGATTGGGCGGCTCGAGCGCTGTATTACCAGGGTGAAATCGATTTTAGGCAGAAAAAATATGAACAGGCGAGAAGCAAATTCAAAAACTTCCTGGTAGTTTATCCCGATCACGACTTTTCCGAGGAAGCCGGTAGGATGCTGGCAAAAACAGACAAAAACCTTGCCGAATCCGGAGAAAATAAATAGCCCGTCTCGCGGCGGCGCATGGGGAATCCTGGGGGGGACGTTTAACCCCGTTCACATGGGCCATCTTATTATGGCCGAGTCGGTGATGCATTCGGTCAATGCCGACGGCATGCTTTTCGTTCCGGCCAAATGGCATCCTTTCAAATCCAACCGGCAGATATCCAACTATAACGAGCGAGTAGAAATGCTCAAGGCGGCGATAACCGATAATATCCATTTTTTGCTGGAAGAACCGCCGGCCGATTCGGGCTATACTATTGACTTGATTGACTGTCTGCGAACCAGGTATACTGCCGCCGAATTTTTCCTGGTCGTCGGTTCGGATATTCTCGAAGAATTTGACACCTGGTATAAGCATGAAGAGATCGAGCAAAGTGTCAGGATCGTAATCGCCGCGCGGCCTGGGTATCGGCTTAAGGGGCGCGATCATAGTATCCTTAAGGGAGCCGAGAGGGTCATGATTCCTCAGTACGATATTTCTTCCAGCGATATCAGAGAACGAGTACGATCACGGTTGTCGATCAGACATATGGTTCCGGAGGCGGTGAAAAAATATATATATGAAAAGGGGCTTTATGTCGGATGAAAAAGCAAAGAAATCCGATGAAAAGACGCTTTTTCTGGTCGACGGCTCAGCCTTTGTTTATCGGGCATATTTCGCCTTCATCAGAAATCCGCTGATTAATTCAAAGGGTGAAAACACGTCCGCCGTCTTTGGTTTTGTCAACTCCCTGACAAAAATCATCAGAAAAGAAAAACCTGATTATCTGGCGGTGATATTCGACACCAAAGCGCCCACTTTCCGCCATGAAATGTATGGCGAATACAAATCAACCCGGGCTAAGATGCCGGAAGATATGGCGGCGCAGATTCCCCGGATACACCAGGCCGTGGAGGCTTTGCGCATTCCGGAATACTCGATGAATGGGTACGAAGCGGATGATATTATCGCAACCCTGGCCAAAGAGTGGGCCGGAGAAGGATTGAATGTTGCCATTGTCTCCAGCGACAAAGATCTGTTTCAGATGGTTGATGAGCGTATTCGGATGTACGTTCCGCAAACAGGTTCCGAACCGCCGGTGTGGATGGATCGTGAAGCCGTTAAACAAAAAATCGGCGTTTATCCGGAACAGGTGATTGAATTTATGGCTATGACCGGCGACAGTTCCGACAATATTCCCGGCATTCCCGGCGTTGGTCCCAAAACCGCGCTTTCGCTTCTGGAACAGTTCGGCAACTTCGATGCCGTTCTTGAAAAAGCGGGCAGCATCAAGGCCAAAGGAATTCGTAACAAGGTCCTAGAAAACAGGGAAATAGCGCTTTTGTCGCGAAAGCTTGTGACGATAGATTGCAATGTCCCGATTGATATCAAGCTAAAGGATATTCAGAGAGAAGAGCCGGACCTTGTTAAATGCAAAGAACTGTTTACCGAACTCGAGTTTTTCGGTCTGCTCAAAGAGATCTTTGGCAAACATGAGACCGACGTCAGGTCGGGCTCCCGCATCAGGGCAAAGTATCGGAGGATATCTTCTTTACGGGAATTGGAAAAGCTGGTCTCCAGACTTTCACAAGCAAAAGAGATTGCCTTCGATACCGAAACCGATTCGCTTGATTCGCTTAAGGCAAACCTGGTGGGTATTTCGCTTTCGGCCGGAGCCGGCGAAGGTTATTATATTCCGATTGCGCATACTGAGCGGGCGGAGTTGAATCTGCCGGCCAAAGAAGTACATAAAATACTTGCCCCACTGATGAAAGATAAATCGGTACAAAAGATAGCGCATAACTTTAAGTATGACTTGCAAGTTATGGAACGAGCCGGATATACGATCACCCCTATATCTTTCGATACCATGTTGGCTTCTTATGTTCTCAACCCGTCCGCCAGGGGGCACAACCTGGACAACCTGGCGTTGCAGCATTCTGATCACAAAATGATTCCGATAACCGATTTGATCGGCAGCGGCAAAAAACAGACGTCTTTTGCCGCGGTTGATCCAGATACGGCCGCCGAATATGCCGCTGAAGACGCCGATTATACTTATCGTTTACGAGGCGTTTTCGCTCCCAAAATAGAGGAAACGAAGCTTGCCAGGCTTTATTATGATATTGAACTGCCCCTTATACCCGTTCTGTCGCGCATGGAAAAGGCCGGCGTTAAAATCGATACCGCTTTTCTGACCAGACTTTCCGGTCAAATGCAGGCGGAAATGAATAAGTTGGCGGGCGAGATATATGCCATGGCCGGTTACGAGTTTAATATCAACTCCACCCAGCAGCTTTCCAGGCTTTTATTTGAAGAGTTAAAGCTTCCCAGGAGGCGAAAAACGGCCAAGAAGACCGGCTATTCCACCGATGTTCGTGTACTGGAAGAGCTGTCCGAGATTCACCCGCTTCCAAAAGCAGTCTTGGAATATCGTCAGTTAAGCAAGCTGAAATCAACTTACGTGGATGCTCTTCCGGAATTAGCCGATCCTGAAACCGGAAGGGTGCATACCTCGTTCAACCAGGCGGTAACGGCCACGGGGCGTCTGTCGTCGTCGGATCCCAACTTACAAAACATTCCGGTTCGTACTGAGACCGGTCGTGAAATTCGTATCGCCTTTGTTCCCACGGACGAAAACCATTCGCTTCTGGTGGCTGATTATTCCCAGATCGAGCTACGCATACTGGCTCATTTCGCCGCCGACCCGGGATTACTCAAGGCTTTTAAGAACGGCGAGGATATTCATGCCCGCACGGCCGCCGAGGTATATGGGGTTCCCATCGGTAGCGTTACGTCGGAACAGCGGCGCGCGGCCAAAACGGCCAACTTCGCCATAATCTATGGCGTTTCTGCCTATGGGTTGTCACAGCAGACAGAACTTGATCTGGGTGCGTCGCGGCAGTTTATCGATAACTATTTCGAGCGGTACCCCAATATCAGGAAATATATGGACGATACGATTGAAGCGGCCCGCCATGACGGCTACGTTACCACGCTGTTGGGGCGGCGGCGGTACTTGCCGGAAATTAACAGTAAAAATTTCCAGCGACGACAGTTTGCCGAGAGAACGGCTATCAATACTCCCATTCAGGGCACGGCGGCCGATCTTATCAAGCTCGCCATGATAAAAATCGACAAGGCCATGTCAAAGATGAGGTCAAAAATGGTGCTTCAGGTGCACGATGAGTTGGTCTTTGATGCGCACAACGATGAATTGGATGAACTGAAAGACGTGGTTGAAAGCAAAATGTCGAAAGCCATCAGGCTGAAGGTTCCGCTGGTGGTCGACATCGGGATAGGCCCTAACTGGCTTGAGGCGAAGTAAATGATAATAGGGTTGACCGGTCTGATCGGTTCCGGAAAATCGGAAGTGGCTGCCGTCTGGGAAAAGATGGGAGCGAAAATCATCAGTGGCGACGCAATCGGCCGGGAAGTGGTGGAAAATGATTCGATTGTATTTTATCGCTTATTAATGGAATTCGGCCCGACAATAATAGATAAAAATGGAAAACTGAATAGAAAGAAACTTGGCCGCCTGGCATTTTCTTCTCGCGAAAAAACTGAACTTCTAAACTCGATTGTTCATCCTTCCTTGTTGAAACGGCTGGACGCACAGGTAGCCCATGCAAAGTTGAAAGATTATCAAGCTGTCGTTGATGCCGCTTTATTGATCTATTGGAATTATCACAAGAAAATGGATCGTACGGTTCTCGTTTCCTCCACGGCGCGCAATCGGCATAATCGGCTTCTTGATCAGGGCTTCAGCGTGGAAGAGATTCGAAGACGCACCAAATCGCAGCTGCCGTATTCATATTTGCGAAAGCATGCCGACTATGTAATCTACAACAATAAAGACCTTAACAGTCTTCATAAAAGGGCGCAGATAATATATTCCGAATTGGTCAAAAGGGGTTGACTTCTCCCGCCAAATTCGCCAAATTCTCCGAAAACATGTAGATTCTATGACCGGGAGGAACAATGGGTTCGGTTAAAGCCAACACCGCGCCGATCGGCGCTCATCTTACCATAGAAGAACTGAAGGAACACGCCAATTACATGCGCGGTCTTAACTTGATATCGCTTTGCTGTGCTGCGTCCGGTCATTCGGGCGGCACACTTTCCATGATGGATATCCTGGCGGCCCTTTATCTGAAGGTTGCCAAACATGATCCGAAAAACCCGTCCTGGGAGGATCGCGACCGTATCATCTGGTCGGCCGGTCATAAGGCGCCAGCCCTTTATGTATCCCTTGCGGTTTCCGGCTATTTTCCCGAAGAAGAACTGGCCAAATTGCGCGCCCTGTATGCGCCTTATCAGGGGCATCCTCACCGGCTGGAATTGCCCGGAGTTGAAATATCATCCGGCTCGCTGGGACAAGGTTTTTCGGTTGCCGTGGGCGTGGCCCTTGCAGCAAGGCTGAATAAAAAAGATTATCGGGTATTTGTTATTTCCTCGGACGGTGAACATCAGGAAGGTTCGATGTGGGAAGCGGCCATGTGCGCGGCCAATTTCAGCCTGAATAACCTTACCCTGATTCTTGACCGCAACCATCTGCAGATTGATGGTGATACCAAAGACGTCATGCGATTGGAGCCGCTGGCCGACAAATACCGCGCATTCGGCTGGAACGTGATTGAAATTGACGGCCACAATATGGAAGAGATTCTGGCTGCGCTGGAAAAGGGATATAACAACACGAGCGACAAACCGACCTGTATCGTGGCCACAACTACCAAGGGAAAAGGCGTCAGTTTTATGGAGGACATTGCCGGCTGGCACGGCAAACCGCCCAACCGTGAGGAACTGGACAAGGGGCTGGCCGATCTTGGCCTGACCGAGACTTTTGATCTTAAAAAATACTTCAAGATTGCGGCCGACTACCAGACCGAGGTTGAGGAAAAATTAGCTGCCAAGATGCCGCATTTTTCCGGCAATTACTGGTGGAATACAGGCGACGGCATGAAAGTGGAAATGGACGCTACCCGAAGGGGGTTAGGCCGAGCCCTGGATCAGTATGGTGATGACGAGCGGGTGGTTTGTATCGGGGCCGATATTTCCGATTCGATTACCATATCGCAGTTTTGTAAGAATCATCCTGAGCGCAAAGATCGCTGGATATCGGTCGGCGTCGCCGAGCAGAACGGTACAACCGTTGCCGCCGGTTTGGCCAAGGAAGGTAAACTCCCCGTCTTTGGCACGTACGGCGTCTTTTCATCCGCCCGGAATCTTGACCAACTCCGCGTTTCGGTCTGCTATGGCAATTACAATGTGATGATTATCGGCGCTCACGGCGGAGTATCCGTCGGTCCCGACGGGGCCACTCACCAGGAACTGGAGGCGCTTTTCCAGATGTGCGGTCTGCCGAACATGCGTGTCTGCGCGCCGTGCGATTCAATCGAAGCAAAAAAGGCGACCCGGATTCTGCTGTTTGATATTGTCGGCCCCAAATATATCCGCTTCGCCCGTGAGGCCACACCGGTAATCACTCGCGATGACACTCCTTTTGTATTCGGCAAAGCCAATATCTATCGTTTTCGCGGAGAGAAAGAAAACTTCATCGACGCTTTTGAAATATGTCTCGCGGAAAAGTACAAGAACGAGAACGAAGATATAACGCTGATCGGCTGTGGTCCGGAAACGGCCGAGGCCTGTCGCGCCGCCTGGATTTTGAAACAGGAGTACGGCATCGAAGCGCGGGTAATCAATATGCACACACTCAAGCCGCTTGATCGTCCGGCGATTATCCGGGCGGCAAAAGAGACCGGAGCGATTCTTACGTGCGAGGAGCACCAGGTCGGCGGGTTGGGCAACTGGATTGCGTCAACCGTTCTGTGCGACACCGAATCGGCCGGCAGGAAAATGCTGTTCGACATGCTTGGGGTTGACGACCGATTTGGCGAATCGGGCAAACCATGGCAGTTAATAAAAGAATTCGGCCTTTCGGCGGAGCATATTGCTGATCGAGCCAAGAAACTTCTGGATAAAAAGTAAACTTTTACGAGGTGTGAAAATATGAAATTCGCCAAGAGAATGTCACGATTGGGAACAGAGTCGGCTTTCGAGATTCTGGCCCGGGCTCAGAAATTGGAAAAGGAAAAAGGAATCGAGGTCGTTCATCTCCAGATCGGGGAACCTGATTTCGACACCCCTCGAAATATTCGCGATTCGGCCATTAACGCCATCAACGAAGGATATACTCACTATACCGCCTCGCCCGGGATGCCCGAAGTCCGTGCCGCTATTTCCGAATATTATTATAAATTGCGCGGCGTTAAGTATGACCCCGATCAGGTGGTTGTTACGTCCGGCAGCAAGGAGGTTATGTTCTCCTTGATAATGATGCTGGCCGAGGAGGGGACTGAGGTTATCTATCCCGATCCCGGTTACCCGATTTACAAATCGGTAATTGATTTCGCCGGCGCTACGGCGGTGCCGATTCCACTGCGAGAGGAAAATCAATTCCGGCTCGACGTGAACGAATTGAAAAAGCTGGTTACACCCAGAACAAGGCTTTTAATCATCAACACGCCTGAAAATCCGACCGGATCGGTGCTGACCCGCCGGGACGTCGAGGAAATATACAAGCTGGCCAGTGATAATGATTTCTTGGTCATGGCGGATGAGATTTATTCACGGGTAATCTATGACATCGAGTTCGCTTCAATTTCGCAGTTTGATAAAAAACAGGAACGGGTCATTATCCTCGACGGCATGTCAAAGGTGTATGCCATGTGCGGCTGGCGGCTTGGCTGGGGACTGATGCCGAAAACGCTGGCTCCCGGCGTAGCTCGAATGCAGACCAATATAACCTCCTGCGCGACTTCATTCATACAAAAAGCGACCGTTGACGCCCTGCTGGGCCCACAAGATGACCCTGCCAAAATGGTGGCCGAGTTCAAAAAGCGTCGCGACTTCTTTGTTGATGGTATTAACCAAATCGAGGGGTTCTCATGCCTGAAACCGCCCGGAGCCTTTTACGTATGGCCGAATATCAAGCGAACCGGATGGAAATCGATCGATCTGTTTGAATATCTTTTGACGGAACTCGGTGTGGCCGGGCTGTCCGGTACTGCTTTCGGCGAAGAGGGCGAGGGATATCTGAGATTTTCCTACGCAAACTCGATTGAGAATATCGACAAAGCCATTAAAAGAATCAAGGAAGCCATGCCGGCCCTGATTAAGGAACGGGTAAAATAGACGCAGCTATCATACGAAAATAAAAGGGCGCTTTCTCGGCGCCCTTTTTTGCAGGATCGAAATATAATCATTCTATTTTTCATTGCAATCCGTACATAAATTTGATATTGATCGGGTATGTTACACGGCATAGTAAAAATTTCGGTTACGGATCTGCGCGCGCGGCCCGATTCAAAATCTGAACGGGTTACCCAGGCGCTGTTCGGCACACCCATCGAAATTCGAATCGTTCGAAAAACATTCCTGAAAGTATCCCTCCCGGATGGCTGTATCGGCTGGTGCAGGGCCGGGCATATTGAGCGGGTCGCCCCGGGACCCTGGAAAAAATATGTCAGGCGTCGCAAAGCAAAAGTCAGGGTCGAATCAACAAAGGTGAAGGATATCTCAAACAGACAGGCACCGCCGTTCAGGCTTTATTTCGGCACGGAATTGATCCTGACCGATCGAAATGGAAAAAGCCGTTTTGAACTGCCGGGTGGCATTAGAGGGGTGATAAGCCAGGACACTTTACTTCCGTATGATTGGAACCGCATTAAAGGGGTTGCCGGTAAAAAGATCATTGCTGCCGCCAAGCGTTTTCTCGGCGCGCCGTATCTGTGGGGCGGTATTACGCCCGCGGGATTTGACTGCAGCGGGCTTGTGCAAACGATTTATGGTTTTTATGATATCAAGCTTCCCCGCAACAGCAAAGAGCAGCAGGGAAAAGGTCTTGCCGTCGCCCGCGATGCCCTTAAACCCGGCGATCTGCTTTTCTTTCCCGGCCACGTGGCGATATCCTGCGGCGGCAATGAAATTATTCACGCTTCAGCCAGTCGGGGAATGATAATAACTGAATCTCTCGATCCGTCATCGCCGGATTATCGTCGCGATCTTGATGATAAGTTCATCTGTGCCCGGCGGCTGCTATGAATTGCAAGATTTTGCCGATTGAGTTGAAGCTAAAGCGCGAATTTGCCGTTGCCGGAGGGAAAGTATCGACTAAACCGAATTTTATTTTCATAATGGAAGGCAAAGGAATAGGAGAAGCGGCCGGTTCGGTTCATTATGGCGCGTCTCCGGAGAAAATTGAAAACGATCTAAATAAAATAGCAGTCAACCTGACAGTTTGTACCCCTGACAAAGTTCCCGAATATCTGAATCATTCGGTCGGTTCATATTGCCGACCTGCCCTTTGCGCCGTATCAACGGCGTGGCACGATTGGAAAAGCAGAGAGAGAAAGATGCCGTTATTCAAACATCTTGGATTGCAACCACCTCAAAGCATAAAAACCTCGGTTACCGTTTCAATCGGCGATATCGCGGCCATTCGTGAATTGTCACAATCCGGATATAATAAAATCAAAGTAAAACTTGATGCGGATGACACGCATATTGAACCGCTGGTTAAGGCGATAAACGAGAGCGAATCTTTATCCGTCAGGATTGACGCCAACGGTAGTTGGAGTTACGATTACGCTATAGAATTATTAAAGGTATTGCCGACCGACAAGGTGGAACTAATTGAACAGCCGTTTCCGTGTGACCGTACGGATAACTGGAGACTTTTTCAAGAAGTAACTAAGATACCTTTAATAATGGACGAGTCAATCGAAACCGCCGATGATGTAAAAAGAGTGGCCGGATATGTCGATGGCGTAAATGTGAAGATACAAAAATCAGGCCGGCTTGAAACAGCCGTAGAAGCTATGCGAACGGCGCATGAATTGAATCTGAAAGTTATGCTGGGATGTATGATTGAATCGTCGGCAGGCATAGCCACCGCCTGTCACCTGTCCTCGCTGGCCGATTATTATGATCTCGACGGCAGGCTTTTAGTTATGGATGATCCTTTTTGCGGTCTTGATTACGACTGCGGGTATCTGAAGATATCAGGTGTTTATGGGCATGGAGTATCATTTGCTTAGATCGTTTGTCATTGCGATGGCGATTGCTTTAATCCCGTCCGTAATTATGGCAGGGTCATTGGATCTTAACGTCATTTATCCGCAAGAAGGGCAAAACGTTGCGCCGGTCGATTCGACTTTCATCTTCGGTTCGGTTGCAAAAGGCGCTGATTTGACCATAAATGGATTCCCGGTTGACGTACACAAGGACGGAGGCTGGCTCGCCTTTCTGCCGGTATCACCGGGGCGATTTGCGTTCCACCTTAAGGCAGAAAAAAGCGGCCTGATTGATACTCTAACAGTCACTGTCCAATTACCGGAGCTTTCGAAATACACTTACGACAGCCTTTACTTCGTACCCGGTTCATTCAGGCCGCCGGAACCCCTCTGGATTAAAAAAGGCGATGAGATAACCGTCTCGCTCAAGTCTTTGCCATACTGTAACGCCATCTGCGTTGTCGAACCGACAGGCGATACGATCTATATGCACGAACTGCCGCCACGAAGTTATTATGGCGGCAGGAACATATTTGATTGTACACGTTCGTCAGGTCCGGTTGTGCCTGAATCACTCCTCGTTCGTGGAATTTATGAGGGATCATATACAATTCCGGTCACGGGTAGCGACAGCCTTTTCCTGATATATTATGTATATCCGCCGTCATCGGCTCAGGTTATCTGGCTGATCGAACATGGGCCGAAAGTGGAATCACCTTCACTTTTGCCTTTTCACAAATTGCTTTCATTGACTCCAATACCGGCTGAAACTTCGTCGGTATGTATTAGAGTCCTTGACGAAAGATCGTTACCGGTGGCGGAACTAAAGGACAGCCTGACGGTTATACGCACCGGTCCGCAAAAGGGGTATCTGTGCATTCATCAGCCGCCGGGTATCAGGGCCAGGGTAGCCAGCAAAGAAGGAAGCTGGCTGAAACTGGAACTGCCTGATTATCAATACGGTTGGGCACCTGATACATCGATCATTTTCCTGCCGCCCGAAACAATCATACCGCATTCGTATATTAGCCGCATACAGACGGTAAATTACGAAGACAGAGTGTCGGTCCGCATCGCGACTTCGGCCCGGCATGCTTTCCGGGTGATTGAAAACATCGACGAAAAGTCGATCACGCTTTATATCTACGGCACCGACAGCGATACCGACTGGATTCGCTATGATAACACCGACAGCCTGATCGATCATATCGTCTGGTTTCAGAGTGAACCGGATTTGTACGCGGTTAAAGTATATCTGACTGAAGAAAACATCTGGGGCTATGACGGTTATTACGTTGGTCATGAACTCTATTTTGATATTAAGAAACCGCCGAAGAGAAAGCGGGATATTTCAGATTTCCGATTTGTCATCGATCCCGGCCACTCGCCTGACCCCGGAGCGATCGGCCCGACCGGTTTGACTGAAAGCGAAGCCAACCTTGCCATATCGCTGCGATTGAAAAACGAACTCGAACGGCAAGGCGCCGAGGTGATTCTTACCCGCTGTGATGATTCGCCGTTGCCGCTTTATGATCGTCCCAAAATCGCCGTTCTGGAAAAAGCCAATATATTTATTTCCGTACACAACAACGCCCTGCCCGACGGCACCAATCCATTTGTTAATAACGGCGTATCCACTTATTATTATCATCCTCATTCGGCGCCACTGGCTCGCGCAGTTCAGAATTCCATGGCGCGCAGCCTGGGCTTGAAGGATTTCGGGTTTTATCACGGCAACCTGGCCGTCAACCGCCCGACGCAGTATCCCGCGATCCTGGTTGAATGCGCCTTTATGATGATCCCGGAACAGGAAGCGATGCTCAAAACCAAAAGGTTTCAGAAAAAAATAGCACGAGCCATTGTCAAAGGAGTCGAAGATTTCCTCAGGGGTCGGGCTTTGACGGAATGGGATATTCAACAGGCGAAATCGTACGGCTGGGAATAAATTATTATATTTCGACGAGATTTGATTATCCGCCAATATCATCCTTGCCTTTAATCGCTCAATTCCGATTGACAATACCAGCGTTTTGCCGTATAAGGAGCCTTACCCGCATAAGCAGGAGCCGCCTTAATATGGAATGTCGATCTCGCAAATGATAGAAACTCTGCCGCATATTGGCGAAACGCTGTCCCTGCTGACGGCGGTCGCGTGGGCTTTTGCCGTCATCCTGTTCAAGAAAAGCGGTGAAACCGTTCACCCGGTGGCGCTCAATTTATACAAAAACATTTTGGCGATGATACTTGTTCTGCCGACCATTCCGCTGTTCGGAGAGACTCTTTTTCGTTCTATTCCGACCAATGAATATCTGTTGCTTCTGGCCAGCGGCGCACTCGGAATCGGCGTCGCCGACACGCTGTTTTTCAAAAGCTTAAATCTTCTGGGCGCCGGCCTGGTGGCTATTGTCGATTGCTTGTATAGTCCTTTTATCATCGGTTTGTCTCTCGTGTGGTTAGGGGATAGCCTGACGGTCTGGCAGGTGGTCGGCGTAATTATGATTATCTCCGCCGTGATGACGGCAACCAGCAAAAAAGGAAGCGGCAAAATCACGCGTCGGAATTTATGGTTAGGTATCCTTTTTGGCGTTTTGGCAATGGCCACCATGGCGGTCGGGATTGTTATGATAAAGCCGCTTCTTAACCGGTCGCCTTTGCTCTGGGTAACCGAAGTTCGTATGGTCGGCGGCGTTATGGTTCTTGCCGTGGTACTGGCGCTACACCGGAAACGCCGCGCCATTATCGGCACCATAATAACCACGAAAGGCTGGCGGTACACCTTATCCGGTTCGTTTGTCGGCGCTTACCTGTCCATGATCCTGTGGCTGGCCGGAATGAAATATACCTACACATCGATTGCCGCGGCAGTAAGCCAGACGAGCAACATTTTTATTTTTATCCTTGCGGCCGTTTTTCTTCACGAACCGATCAACCGCCAGCGCATGGCAGGCATTATCCTTGGCGTCGCGGGCGTGTTACTGGTAACTTTCGCCTGACGGCGCCGGTTTTTCCGGTTCAAAGTCCAGTTCAACTCCACCGACAAGTTTGGCCGTGCCGTTATATACCAGCGCGTAAATCAACCCGCCGATAAAGCCCATTATGCCGTAAAAAATCGGAAAGAGAATGATTGAGCCTATGCCGAAAATCGTTCCTAACAGCGCTCCGGATGAATCGGAACCTGCGCCGATAGCCGTGCCTAACAATGCGAACAGTGAGAAAAAGAACCCGGCTATCAGTCCGATTATGGCGCTAATTATGCCGCTGACCTTGCCGAGCGAAAACACACCGACTCTTTTAAGAATCATGGGTAACCTCGCTTTTTTGGGTGATGCGGTAATAGATTACACACGCCTGATTATGTCAAGTAAAAATTTCCCGATTCCGGTTATCCACAATGATGAAATATAAAAATACCGTTTATCATTCAGGTATCCAACCGGTTACAAAGAAATGGGTTCGTTTTGTCATATTTTACTTTTCGCGCTATCGGTTTTGTAGTGATTCTTGTATGAGGTTGAAACTGAAGGTGTTTGAGGAATCTATAGGCGCGGCGGGATCGGCAAAGCCAGTTGGCGATGAGTTGTTTTTTGCTGATAGGCATATTTATATCCCCGGTATAATTATCCATTAATAGGGTCAGGTTATGAAATAGCGGTGGTTGTGTATTAAAATTGATGATGTTGTGTCATAATCCAAGCGGGAACCGGTAAGACTACCCCCACGTCTAAAGACGTGGGGCACCCGGCTCAGGGTATACAGGGGTTTCCGACCTATGGGCTTGGTGCCAGTTTACTTAGTTTATCTTTATAACTGATAATCTCTCCATCTATCTTCAGATCGTATTCACCATTAAGAATATCTAAAATGCCGAGAATATACTCGCTCGCTTCAAAAAGGCATCTGTCAACGGCATCCATCGTAGGTCCAGCGAAATATGACAATTTATTAATATCAAAAAAATCCTGGAAGCTTTCAATTGACCCATGAGATTTAATTGAATGCATATAATAGGGTTGATTATAATAATCACCCATTCCAATTTCCTTAGCCATAGCCCGGATTGATTTTCCGGACCAATTACGATAATATTTATTAGGAATTTTGCCCTCTTCATCCCGGGGGAAATAGTCCCGACATTCTTCAAGCTGGCGCTGAATTTCCGGATAAAGCTCTTTAAATCCGTCACGTAAATATGCAGAATATGAAACGTCTTTTATTATTTTTTCTGCTAATTGCTTGTTTCGCAGGCAGCCGAAATACCAATACATCTTTGCTCTTTTTTCTGGATCGTTCTTAATATATCTCATATTTACAACCGTTTCCAATAGCGTCCTCAAGATGTTATCGGCATCATGGACATGACCGATATTCGCAAGATGAAATATGCTTTTTACTGTAAGTGACGCCCTACAGTAAATATAACCAAGTATTTTTTGAAACAGGGTCATATCATTCCGCTTTATATTCTTCGCATCAAGCAAATCAACACAATAATCTGTGTACTGAATTAGATCGCTAACAAAGTCGAAATGCTCATGATAATGCAGGTATATTTCATTATTTTGTGGCTTAAACTGCATATTCCCCCAGCAAGTATGATGGTCTATTCTAAAAAATCAAACCTTTAAGAGCATTTACAAAGTACCCCCGCCAGGAATCGAACCTGGACGAACAGCTCCGGAGGCTGCCGCGCTATCCGTTACGCTACGGGGGCAAAAACCTGTTAGATTCAAATTCGATATCAGACCGACAACCAATCAAGGCAACATTTGATATTAACCTTCTTTTTCCCTGTCTGTCAACCATTTTGAAATACCAAATCGACGAATAAACCAAATAAAAATTGACAAAACGGCACAAAAGCCTATTTTAGACATCTTGTCTGTCGAAAAGCAATAGAGTAAGGCGACTGTTATGCGCTGGACCAGAACATATATACCGACACTTCGCGAAGTTCCCGCCGAGGCGGAACTGATTTCGCATCAGTATCTTTTGCGGGCCGGGTACATGCGCCGCCTGGCGGCAGGCATATATGTATATCTGCCGCTTATGCAACGGGTTATAGATAAAATCTCAACCATCGTGCGAGAAGAGATGAACGCCGCCGGAGCGATTGAAATCCTGATGCCGGTTTTGCATCCGGCCGAATTGTGGCAGAAATCGGGCCGCTGGACGACGATGGGCAAGGAACAGATGCGCATGAAAGACCGCCACCTGCACGAGCTTGCCCTCGGCGGAACGCACGAGGAAGTCGTTACCGACCTGGTGGCAGGAGAGTTAAAAAGTTACAAGCAAATGCCGCTGAACCTCTACCAGATTCAGACCAAGTTTCGCGACGAAATCAGGCCCCGTTTCGGACTGATGCGAGGGCGGGAATTTTTAATGAAGGATGCTTATTCGTTTGATGTTGATGAGGAAGCGCATAAAGTCGCCTACCAGAAAATGGTTGACGCTTATTACAAGGTTTTCGACCGCTGCGGCCTGCCGACGAAAAAGGTTGAATCGGACACCGGATCCATGGGGGGAAAAGCGGCTCACGAATTTATGGTTCCGGTCGATACGGATGGCGGCGAATGCGTGATTTTATCGTGCAATAAATGCGATTACGCCGCCAATATCGAAAAAGCGACTTTCCGTGAATTAATTCCCCCTGAGCAGGAAACGGAAGTCAAACCGATAGAAGAAATTGATACTCCCAATGCCGCCACGATAGAAGAGATAACCGCCTTTTTGAAACTTCCGGCGCATCGTTTCGCAAAGACTTTACTCTATCTTGCCGACGGAAAACCGGTAGCGGCAATGATTCGAGGCGACCGGCAGATAAACGAAACCAAACTGCGCAATCACATCGGCTGCATAGAGCTTGAAATGGCGGGGGCTGAGATAGTCGAGGAATTAACGCAGGCGCCGGTCGGCTTTGCCGGGCCGTTAGGCCTGAAGGTTCCTGTTATCGTCGATCCGGAAGTTGTCCAGATGACCAACTTCGTAACCGGCGCGAATAAGGCTGACACTCACGTGCTTAACGTCAACGTAGGCCGCGATTTCAAAGCGGACAGCGTGGTGGATATCAAAAACGCTGTGGGCGGCGAAGGGTGTCCGGTTTGCGACGGCATCCTGGTTGAATCCAGCGGTATCGAGGTCGGCAATACGTTCATGCTTGGCACCAAGTATTCGGAATCGCTCGGCGGGAAATTTCTCGACGCCGAAGGCATGGAAAAGCCGTATATCATGGGATCGTACGGAATCGGGATAACCCGGACAGCTCAGGCGGCAATCGAGAAATATCACGACGAGAAAGGAATAATCTGGCCGAAAAGTATCGCCCCGTACCAGATAATTATCACGCCGTTAAATATCACCAAAGAAAACCAAAAGGAAACTGCCGAAAAATTATACGCCGAGTTGACCGGGGCCGGGTATGAGGTGCTTTTCGATGACCGAACCGAACGGGCGGGCGTCAAGTTAAACGATGCCGACCTGATCGGCATCCCGCTTCGGATCGCCATCGGCGAAAGATCGCTGGCAAGGGGGGAAGTTGAACTTAAGCTGCGAGGTGAAAAGGAGTTCGAAGCGGTTGAAATCGGTTTAATTATCGAAAAAGCTGGTATCTTTCTAAAACGGGCAACGTAGATTTTTTTATTGCTTTCATTCCGCAATTAGTTATATTTTAAGGTTTTAGTGGGGAGAAATCCACTAAGGGGAGGTTATATCAAAAATGCCGACTGAAATCGGCCTTTGGTATTTTCGATAGTCATGTTGATTTTGCCTTATGGTGGTAAAGGTTAGATTGTAAAGAATGCTTGGTGACCTGAAGACAAAGATCGAAAAAGTTATTAGGCCGATCCTAACCGATCAATATTTTGACTTGTTGGAGATCAAGCTCTTGCGGTACAGGAAAAACTATCGCCTGCAGGTTTTTATTGATTCCGACGACGGCGTCAAACTCGACGATTGCGCCAGGATTTCCGGATTGTTGGGAACGGCACTCGACATAACAGATTTTATGGATGACGGATATATACTTGAAATATCTTCGCCGGGTGTCGATCGGCCGTTTCGAAGCGAGGTCGATTTCAGGCGAAGAATCGGTCGAAACGTCAGGATTGATCTTATTGCAGACGGTTACGAAAAGACAATACAGGGAATCCTGACCAAAGTGAACAACGAAGCCCTCATGCTGTCAGGGAAAGAGGGCACGATTGAGGTTGCTCTGGCGAATATTCGCCAGGGCAGGGAAATAATTTAGGCGGAGAAGATTCGGATGGGTTTTGATGCGCTGGAAGCGATGACGCTTATCGCCCGTGAAAAGAATATCGATATGGACCTGGTTCTGGAGACGGTTGAAGCAGGTCTCCTTGCTGCGGCAAGAAAGAAATACGGTTATATCGACAATCTGTCGTTCAAGTTCGAACCCAAGGAAGGTGACCTGACCATGATTTCGCTGCGTACCGTGGTTGACAGGGTTGCGGATCCGGTCGTCGAAATATCGCTCAAAGAAGCGCTCGAGCTTGATCCTGAGGCGGAGCTTGATGATCAGATGGAAATTTTTATTGATCCGGTCGAGGAATTCGGCCGCAATGCTATTGCTTCGGCCAAGCAGATACTGATTCAACGTATCAGGGAAGCCGAAAGGGATCGTATCTACGATGAATATATCACCCGGGTGGGACAGTTGATTTCCGGATCAGTGCAGCAGATTGACAAAGGCAACGTAATCGTCAATCTTGGCCGGGCTGAGGCCATTCTGCCGGCGCGCGAGCAGATTTCCCGTGAAAAGTACCGCCAGGGCGATCGCATTCGGGCCATCATAATCGACGTGCAAAAATCGATGAAAGGTCCCCAGATTGTTCTTTCCCGGGCCAGCACCGATTTCATAACGCGCTTGTTCGAGCTTGAGGTGCCGGAGATATTTGAAAAGATTATCGAGATCAGATCGATTGCCCGCGAGCCTGGCGAACGCACCAAGCTGGCGGTGTATTCGAACGACCAGCGAATCGATCCGGTCGGCGCCTGCGTTGGTATCAAGGGTGTACGGGTTCAGTCGATCGTCCGCGAGCTCAATAACGAAAGAATCGATATTGTCGCTTTTTCCTCCAATCCGGAATTGTTTGTTACGCGGGCATTGGCTCCGGCCAAAGTCGTCACCATCGATACTTTTATTGAAGAAAAGGCCATGACGGTGGCGGTGGAGGATGATAAGCTCTC
This sequence comes from uncultured Ignavibacteriales bacterium, assembly GCA_964611355.1. Classification (GTDB taxonomy): domain Bacteria; phylum Zixibacteria; class MSB-5A5; order GN15; family JAAZOE01; genus CAZSYD01. The sequence goes on from CAZSYD010000005.1 coordinate 68,048, forward strand.
GCTGGCTATTGGCAAAGGCGGACAAAACGCCCGACTGGCATCTCGTCTGACCGGCTGGAAAATCAATATCACGTCCGAATCGGAGTACAATGAAATAAAACGCAGCGAAGCCGAAATGATGGTGCCGATCGGGAAACTAAGCGGCGTGGGCGACGTGCTTGAGGAGCGGCTGGTGGAGGCGGATATCAATACCGTTCAGGACCTCGCCGATATGGATATCGAGAAACTGATCCAAATCGAAGGCATCGGCGAGAAATCCGCGCAACGGCTTGTCGAACGGGCAAGAGAATATATGGACAAGGTCGAGGAAAAACGCCGTCAGGAGGCTGAAGCGACCATGGAGGAAAAGGCCGAATCGGAAGAGCACGAGATGGATGAAGATGAAGAAGTCGAGCCTCCTGAATCTGATATCGCAGACAATGAGTCCGAAGGTGAAACACCGGTTGAAGAGGACGATAAAACCCGGTCGGATGACCAAGAGAAATTGGCGTGAACCGTTTATGCAGGCTCGAGGATTTGGCGGTATAACAGAAAACCGCTTGGAGGAGTACATTGGATAAGAAACCAACAAAAACGCGTATTTACGATATCGCCAAAGAATACAAAATATCCAGTGATGCTCTGTTAAAGGTCCTGCGAGGTCTTGGATTTTCAGCCAAGTCGCATATGTCTGTGGCCTCCGAAGATATGCTTGAAGCTATCGCGGAAAAATTCAGGCGAGAGATTGAAGAGGTCAAAAAAGACAATGAGGCGCGGAAGCAGAAACTGCTGGAACTGGAAACCATAAAGCGCCGTGAAGAGGCCGAAAAATCGGCTCTTAGAAGAAAAGCCGAGGCTATAGCCAGGAAAAAGAAAGCCCTGGCCGAAAAGATAGCCAGGGAACGGGCGGCTCTGGAACTGGCCAAACAAAAAGAAGAGGTTGCCAAAACCCGTTTAACGAAAGTTACGAAGAAAGAGGAAAAACCCAGAGAGACTCGTCCCGCTATTAAGGCGGGTGAACCTAAGGCAGGTGAACTTAAGGCGGAGATAAAGAAGCCTCCGGGGAAAAAGGTTGCGAGGGAAGCTGCCGGGCGGGAAGAGGTTTCCGAGAAATCCGGAAGCATTCCCAAAACATCCGATCGCGGTGAAGTCCCTGTTTCGGTTAAGCGCGGCGGGGTTAAAACGAAGGTAAAAGAGCTTCCAGATCGAAAGCCGGCCCCCGGCAAACGCATGCCGCCCCGGAGACGAAGAAAACGTGATCGCAATAGAGTCAAGCCGGCCCACGGGGTTGACAAGGCGGCCGTTAAGCTGTCGTTCAAGCAAACCATGGCGACGCTGGACGGGATCAAAAAACATAAAAAGATCCGGAAACACGGGCCCGGTGAGGAAGAGATCGACGAGGGAGCTCCTGTTATTGAAGTGACCGAGTATATGACCATCTCGGAATTGGCCAAGCTGCTTGAGAAGCGTCCGGCAGAGCTGGTAGCCAAATGTATGGAACTGGGTATGCTGGCTTCGATCAACCAGCGGCTGGACATGGATACCATTGAAATGCTGGCCGCGGAGTATGGGTATAACATTAAGATGATGGAAGAAGTCGGCGCTGTGGCCATGGAGACTGAAGACGAAATCAATCTTAAGCCCAGGCCTCCGGTAGTAACCATCATGGGACACGTTGATCATGGTAAAACAACCCTACTGGATTTTCTGCGCCATTCAAATATCGTATCCACCGAGTCGGGTCAAATCACCCAGCATATCGGCGCTTATGTGATTCAAACCCCCGACGGCGATATTACCTTCCTTGACACTCCCGGTCATGAAGCCTTTTCCGCAATGCGTGCACGGGGCGCTCAGGTAACTGATATCGTTATTCTGGTCGTATCGGGGACCGAAGCGGTAATGCCGCAGACGGTGGAAGCGATCGATCATGCCCGCGCCGCCAATGTTCCGATTATTGTCGCCATTAATAAAATGGATCTTCCCGGCGCCAATCCTGATACGGTGCGGCAGCAGTTGGCCAATCATAATCTCCTTGACGAAGACTGGGGCGGTAAAACCATCATGGTTGAGGTTTCGGCCAAGACAGGGACGGGCCTGGACAAGCTGTTGGAAATGATTTTACTCCAGGCCGAGATGATGGAACTGAAAGCCGATCCGGATATCAAGCCCCAGGGGACGGTTATCGAGGCTAAATTGGAAAAGGGAAGAGGCCCGGTAGCCACGGTGCTGGTACGGAAGGGAACCCTGCGGGCAGGTATTCCGTTCGTGGCCGGCAGCCATTACGGCCGGGTTCGGGCTATGATCGACGACCGTGGTAACGTGGTCCGGGAGGCCGGGCCTTCCGTCCCCGTGCAGGTTATCGGTCTTTCCGGTGTTCCTTTTGCCGGCGACCCGTTCATGGTGACGATTAACGAGGCTGAGGCACGCAGCATTTCCTTTAAGCGGCATCAAATCAAGCGTGAATATGAAATCAGGAGAATCGCTCCGACTACGCTTGAATCGATTTACCAAAAAATTAAAGACGGCCAGATCTCTGACCTGAATATCATAATCAAGGGCGACGTGGCCGGTTCAGTAGAAGCTCTAAGTGATATTTTGAGTAATATCGGCAACGAAGAAGTGCGCTGCAAAATCATCCATTCCGGCGTCGGGGCCATAAACGAATCGGACGTCCTTATGGCGGCGGCGTCCGATGCCTTTATTGTCGGTTTCCATGTCACCGCCGATCCCCGAGCCCGCGAGACGGCCAACCGGGAAAAAGTCGATATCCGAACCTACTCCGTTATTTACGAAGTTAAAGAAGACATTACCAGGGCGGTGGAGGGTCTGTTAAAGCCGGAAATGGTCGAAAAGTGGGTCGGCATGGCTGAAGTCCGCCAGACTTTCCGCATTCCCCGTATAGGACTTATATGCGGTTCTTACGTTCAGCAGGGGCAAATCCGTCGGGGCGACATAGTCCGAATCAGTCGTGATGGTGTAATCGTCCATGAAGGAGCGATCTCTTCGCTTAAACGTTTTAAGGAAGACGTCAAAGAGGTTACTTCCGGGCTTGAATGCGGTATTGGCGTTGAAGGTTTTAATGACATCAAGGTAGGCGACATGATTGAAGCGCACGAAGTAATCGCCACCGAACGGAAATTGCAGTAGCCGTGATAGTAGGCAGGTTGAATCTGATATTGAATATTCCCGCGGCCCGATCTTTGAAGGATAAACGCCGTGTCGTCAAATCGTTGATAACCCGTATCCAGAACCGGCACAACGCCTCGGTCGCGGAAGTGGGCGACAACGACAAGTGGCAGACGGTGCGCCTGGGTGCGGCGGTCGTATCCAACCGCGGGGATCATGTCAACAGCCAGCTCTCTTCCATTGTAAAGATGGTGGAGCGCGAACGGGATATTTTTGTCGTTGACTATGAGATTGAAATAGGATGATGAAATCGTTCAAGCGTTCACACAGGATTGCCGACCAGATCAAACGCGACGCTTCGGAGGTAATCTCGGACATGCTGCGGGACAGGAATGACTTGATGATAACCGTCAGCGGAGTCGAGGTGACTAACGATCTCAAATACGCCAAGATATTCTACACCGTCCTGGGTGATAATGCCGACAAGCTGGAACGGTCCGAAAGCTTCTTTAAAAAATCGACAGGATATATCCGGGGGGAGATCGCTCGCCGTCTGCGTATCCGCAAGGCGCCGGAGATATCTCTCCATTATGATAAATCCCTGGTTGAAGGGCTACGCATTGCCGGTCTCATCGATAAGGTTGCATCAGATAGAATGATAAACGAAATAAGACGAGAAATAATTGATGTGCTCCTGAACTCCAAGCATGTCCTTTTGGCCGGGCACAAGGATCCGGACGGTGATTCGCTTGGTTCGCAGTTAGGATTAGCCGGCTTTCTACGGAATCAAAACGTGGCTTATAAAATTATCAATGAAGGAACCGTCCCGGATAAATATAAGTTTTTACCGGGTGTAGACGAGTTTCTTGACATCAATGATGTCTCCGATACCGGGGACCGGTTTGATACCGCCGTGGCCCTTGAATGCTCTAATCTTGAAAGGATGGGTGAAGTAGGTCGGCTTATCGACAAGGAATGCACTATAATAAACATTGATCACCACCAGGACAACATTCCGTTTGGCCATATAAACATGAAAATCCCCGAGGCTTCAGCGGTCGGCGAGATGATCTATGACCTGCTCAGGCAAGGGGCGTTTTCAATCGACAGGGATATGGCTATCAACCTTTATACGGCTATACTTACTGATACGGGGCGTTTCCATTTCAACAATACGACTTCTCACAGTTTGCGTACAGCCGCTGATTTGCTCGAATGCGGGGCTGATCCGGTTCAGATAACCGAAGAGGTTTATTATCGGGAAACACCGGCCCGGATGCTTCTTACCGGAATGGTCTTATCCGGAATGGAATATCTCTTTGACAACCGTTTGTGCGTTATGACCATCGACCGGGAAATGATGGAAAGGATCAGCGCCGATAAAAGTGATACTGAGGGAATAGTCAACTATTCGCTGAGCGCCGCCGGCGTTGAGGTAGGAGCGCTGTTCAGCGAGATCGCCTCTGATGTAACCAAAGTATCACTTCGTTCGCAGGACCTCGTGGACGTCGCCGAAATTGCCGCTCATTACGGCGGCGGCGGACATTACAATGCTTCGGGATTCATCCTGAGGGAATCGCTGAAGGAAGCCAAGGAAACCGTGATCGGATACCTCAAGGACAGGCTCAATGGATCGGTATAACGGAATATTGCCCGTAAACAAAGACCCCGGCATGACCAGCCATGACGTTATCAATCGCCTGCGCCGGATAACCGGTCAGAAAAAGATAGGCCATACCGGCACTCTCGATCCCCAGGCGACCGGTCTGCTTTTGACCTGCTTCGGACGAGCCACCAAACTGAGTCAGTTCCTGACCGGGTGGGACAAGCTTTACCTGGCTGAAATAACGCTCGGCGCCGTTTCCGATACGTTTGATGGAAACGGTAAAATAGAAGAAAAAAGTACTGTCCCGCATTTGACCGAGGTTGAACTACAGGACTTATTGAAACGTTTTACCGGCCGTATTTCGCAGAAGGTGCCCGCTTATTCGGCGGTCAAGGTCGGCGGCCGGGCCTTATACAAGCAGGCCCGTGAGGGGCTGGAAACCGATAGGCCGGAACGTGAGGTTGAGATCAGATCGATTGATATTATTTCGATTGATACACCGCGCCTGACACTCAGGGTTCATTGTTCCAAGGGTACCTATATTCGCAGCCTGGCTGATGATATCGGCCATGAGATCGGATGCGGCGGTTACCTGTCGGCTCTCGAAAGACAAAGCGTAGGACGGTTTAATATCGAAACGGCCCTGACTCTGGACGATGTTGCGGCTCGTTGGGACGCTGGCAGTTTCGCCGCCGCGATGTTGCCGATCGAAAAAGCGCTTGATTTCCCGACAATAAACGTTCGCAACCGGAGGGCGGAAACCATCAAAGACGGAATTAATCTGTCAGGTGCGGATATTATGGCCCGGGACAGGGATTTTCGCAGGGGTGATCTTATCAGTATAGCCAATGAGCGGGGCGATATTCTGGCCATTGGAAAATCAAAATGTGATGCCTCAAGGCTGAACGTAAACGGAACCGGAGACTTCTTTTCCTATGTGAGGGTGCTGGTCTGAAGTTACGAATATACAAATCGGCGGAGGAATACGCGAAAAAGGCAGGTAGCGGCTGCGTAGCTACTCTGGGGACCTTCGACGGCGTTCACAGGGGACATGCGTCGATTCTTGAGAATCTGATCGGGAAATCACGGTCACTTAATCTGCCGCCGGTTTTAATCACTTTTGATCCCCATCCTCGCGTATTGGTTACGCCCGATGATCCGCCTTTACTTATAACCACTCCCGAAGAAAAGATCGAAATACTTGGTCAACGATTCGAAGGCTCGCTGGTCTTTCTAAAGTTCGATGATTCCCTGCGACAGATGACAGCCGAGCAATTCGCGCGGCAGGTACTCGTTGATAGATTTGGTATTAAGGCGCTTGTGGTCGGGTATAATCATTGTTTTGGTCACGGGCGATCGGGAAATATCGATCAGCTTGCCCAAATCGGCTCTCGCGAAGGATTCGATCTGGAAGTGGTCAGCCCGGTAACCTATAAGGATATGCCGATATCCTCCAGTCGTATCAGGCGCGCCATAAGAGGGGGAGAGTTGGTTGACGCCCGGCGCATGCTTGGGCACCCGTATTCGATTCACGGGACTATAATCAGAGGGTTCGGACACGGTAAAAAGATGGGCTGGCCGACGATTAATTTGAAATGGTCGGAGAGAAAGATTTTGCCGATTGAAGGCGTCTATTCCTGTTCGGTATCGATTAACGGTTCCATCTTCAGGGGCATGATGTTTGTCGGTACCAGCATGTTTAATCTGCCAGGGCACATTTCGGTCGAGGTTAACCTGTTTGATTTCGGACTGGATGTGCGCGGCAAAGAAGTTACCATTCACCCGGACCATTATATACGGCCCAATATCCGTTTTGATTCGCCCGATGAGCTATCCCGGCAGATAGCTGAAGACAAGAAAAAAGTTTTGAAACTTATAGATTAACTGAGGAGAAACGAAAGTGCCTACCAGCAAAGAGAAGAAAATGGAAACCATTCAACAATACAGGTTGCATGAGACCGATACCGGTTCGCCGGAAGTACAGGTTGCTTTGCTGACCGAAAGGATCAACCACCTGACGGAGCATCTAAAGGTTCACAAAAAGGATAATCATTCACGGCGCGGGCTTCTGAAAATGGTTGGCAAGCGGCGCCGTCTGCTTGATTACCTGACGAGAACCGATATCGACAGCTACCGCCAATTGATTGCGGAACTTGGTTTAAGACGCTAAGAAAGGTAAATAATGAATTATTCTGTGGATTTGGAGATCGGCGGGAGAGACCTGACGATAGAAACCGGCAAAGTCGCCAAGCAGGCTGATGGCGCGGTTACCGTTCGCTATGGCGATACCATGATTCTGGCCACCGTTTGCGCGAGCCGGGAACCGGTTGAAGGACGCGATTTTTTACCCTTATCAGTCGAATACCGTGAGAAATCGTATGCCGCCGGAAAAATTCCCGGCGGTTTCTTTAAACGTGAGGGAAGACCATCCGAAAAGGAGGTTTTGACCTGTAGGATAATCGATCGTCCCATCCGGCCGATGTTTCCGGAAGGGTATCGTAACGATATTCAGGTTATAATTTTTGTTCTGTCGCATGACAAGGAAAATGACCCCGATTTTTTAAGTCTGATCGGAACGGCCGCCGCGCTGGCCATATCAGACATTCCTTTCGATTCTATCCTTGCCGGTGTGCGCGTCGGTCGCATCGACGGCGAACTGGTAATAAACCCAACCATTAGCCGGATGGAAGAATCGGAAATAAACATCATGGTAGCGGGTACCGCCGACTCAATTACTATGGTCGAGGGGGGAGCCTTTGAGGTTTCCGAAAGTGATTTGGTCGAGGCTATGCAGTTCGGCCACGAATATGTCAGGAAAATCGTGGCCAAAATCGACGAGCTGAAGGAGAAATGCGGCAAAGAGAAAAGGAAATTCACACCGCCAGAGAAAAACAAGGAGTTGATTGCCAAGATAGATGAACTGCTTGGCGACCGCCTGAAGGAGATGAATAATATCGCCGCCAAGGATGAACGCAGCGACGCCAAATATGCTCTCACCGACGAAATCCGTAAAGCCCTGGAGGAAGAATATCCGGACGATATGAAGGCCGTCAAAGAACATATTCATGAGGGCGATTACGCCGAAATGCGCCGCAAGATTGTTGAAGACAGCCGCCGCCTTGACGGCCGGCCTTTCGATGAAGTCCGTCCAATCACCGGCGAGATATCGGTTCTGCCGCGCACTCACGGATCGGCTCTTTTCACTCGCGGTCAGACGCAGGCGCTGGCGACGGTTACCCTGGGGACAAAAATAGACGAGCAGCGCCTTGACGAACTGGAGGGCGATTCAACCAAATCGTACATGCTGCACTACAATTTCCCCCCATTCTCGGTCGGTGAGGTGCGTCCAATCCGAGGCGTCGGCCGCCGTGAAGTCGGGCACGGCGCTCTGGCCGAACGGGCTCTTAACCCCGTCATTCCGATGGGCGATATTTTTCCGTATACTATCCGAATCGTTTCCGATATCCTGGAATCCAACGGTTCTTCGTCAATGGCCTCGGTCTGCGGCGGCTCGCTGGCGATGATGGACGCCGGCATTCCCATTAAGGCGCCGGTGGCCGGTATTGCTATGGGTTTGATCAAAGAGGAAGATAAAACTATTGTCCTGACCGACATCCTCGGAGACGAGGATCATTTTGGCGATATGGATTTTAAGGTAACCGGCACGGCCGAAGGCGTTACCGCGATTCAGATGGATATCAAGATTAAAGGCGTTGACCTTGAGATCATGCGAATGGCTCTGGAGAAAGCCAGAACCGCGAGGATGCATATTCTTTCAGAAATGGCCAGAGTGATCGACAAACCTCGCAGCGACCTTTCACAGTATGCGCCGCGCATCATCACTATAAAGATAAATCCGGAAAAGATTGGTGATGTGATCGGCCCCGGCGGCAAGATTATACGCGCTATTGTTGAAGAAACAGGCGCCAAGATCGACATTGAAGATGACGGAACGGTTCTTATCGCCTCAGTCGAGGCGGAGGCTGGAGAAGCCGCCCGCGAGCGGGTTCTTGCCATTGTCGAGGAGCCGGAAATCGGCAAGGATTATGTCGGTACCGTGAGACGCGTTACCGATTTCGGCGCCTTCGTAGAAATTCTTCCCGGCACAGACGGGTTGGTTCATATCTCCGAGCTGGCCCATGAACGGGTCAATCGGGTTGAAGATGTCCTCCGTGTGGGCGATACCGTTAATGTCAAATGTATCAATATTGACCATGAAGGGAAAGTGCGTCTTTCGCGCAAGGCGCTGCTGCCCGGAACGAGTCAGCGTACGCCGGACCGTACGGGTCATTTGTCACGCAGCGGATCGAGCCGCTCCAACGATCGCAGGACGAGGCATTAGTCTTTGAAAAGCGGTTTTTCAAAGACGATTCTGGATAACGGGATAAGAATAGTATCGGAGCATATTCCCTCGGTCCGTTCCGTTTCCATCGGTATTTGGGTACGTGTCGGCTCCCGCGATGAAACGGCCGATCTGAACGGTATCTCGCACTTCATCGAGCATATGCATTTCAAGCGGACCAAGAAACGAACCGCTTTTCAGATCGCCCTGTCGCTGGAGGCCCTGGGCGGCAGTATTAATGCTTTTACCTCGCGGGAAACGACCTGTTATTACGCGCGCGTACTCCACCAGCACCTGCCGCAGGCTATGGATATTCTGGGAGATATCCTGAATAACTCGACCTTTGCGCCCGCCGATATAAAGAAGGAAAAACTGGTTATTGCCGAAGAAATTAAAGACGTTGCCGACAACCCCAGCGAATACATCCATGATCTTTTCATGAGTCAGGTATGGAAAAGTTATGCCCTGGGGCAGCCGATCATGGGCAAATCCGAAAACGTAAAGGTGCTGACCCGCACCGGGGTGCTCAGGTATATCAAAGACCACTATTGTAGTCCGAATGTTGTCATAGCCGCAGCCGGTTACGTTTCGCATCGGCAATTTGTGGAACTGGCAAAAAAATATTTTGCATGGCCGGCAACCGGCAGCGAGAAGAACGATCCTACTCCGGAGCATAACGGTTTCTCCACCAGGGCGTATAGAAATGCGACCAAGCAGACGCAGGTCTGTCTTGGTTTTCCCAGTATTAGCTTTTCCGATAAAGACCGTTTTCCGCTTCTGGTTGCCAATACCTTTCTGTCGGGTGGGATGTCGTCCCGCCTGTTTCAAACGGTTCGGGAAAAAGCAGGGTACTGTTATAGTATATACAGTTTTCAGGAGTTCTTCCGGGATACCGGCCTGTTCAGCGTTTATTTCGCCGCCGACCGAAATTACGTTGCGAAGGCAACCAACCTGATTCTAAAGGAGTTGCGCCGCCTTAAAAATAGTCTGTTGAGCAGTGCAGAACTGGCAAAGATCAAAGAACAATTAAAAGGCAGCCTGATGCTGGCCCAGGAATCGACCTACAACCGGATGAACCGGATCGCACGCCAGGAACTGATGCTGGGCAGATATGTGGGTCTTGACAAAACCTGCCGTCTTATTGATGATGTCGAGGCGCGCCATGTACGAAACGTCGCCGACCGAATACTTGACGTCAACAATCTGACTTTCACTACCCTGGGACCGACCCGCAAAAAGGAATTTGAAGATATCGACTGGTCGGCCCTGTGATCGGCGATGTTTGAGCATTCCGCCATACTGGCCTTTCACCAGACTTCCGACAGGTTCTATCCCGGTATAAACAATATCAGGCCCGCCGATTTCTTTTCGATAGTCAATCTGCTTGAAAGAGGGGGGATTGACTTTTATGGGGGCGAGGGTGGGAGTTTAGACGCATCCAACGGCAAACCTCAAATCGTATTCTCCTTCGACGACGGCTACGAGGATAATTTTGACATTCTTGTTGGGTTGAGAGACAGGAACATAACTCCAATCGTCTTCATTCCGACCGACTATATCGGCAAACGCAACAGTTGGGACTATTCGTCCCGCTTTTTCCCGGCCCGTCATCTGGACGCGGACCGGATTCGCCGCCTTGCCGAATACGGCGTTATCATCGGCTCACACGGGGCCGGTCATCGCTGCCTGACAGGTATGGCGACGGACAGTCTCAGGGAAGAGCTTTCCCGCTCCAGAAAACAGCTGGAAGATATAACAGGTTTTCGGGTTAACCTTATCAGTTTTCCATTCGGACGCACCAACAATCGGGTAAATAGACTGGCTCAGGAATACGGATATGAGTATGGCTTTATCCTGGGAGCCGTTCGCGCCTCCACTGGCCGAAAGCAATTTCTTCTTCCCCGGTCGGCTATATACGGTATAGACGATTATTTTTCTCTTAAAGCCAAGCTGTCGCTTAAGCCCACCGCGGCGGGCCGGTTTGAACGGCTTAAAAACAATGTGATCAATGATCTTGCCGGCGGGACAATTATTATCTCGCCGCGGCTTAAATAAATTACATCGTTTCCGAAAACTATTGATATAGCCGCTCTATTTGCATATTATTTTGGCTTGGCAATTCACGCGGGAGCAAAGCGAGATGACCGATACGACCATTGACAGATTAAGTAAATTTATTGGCCAAAAAGTCCGCCTGTCGGGCTGGCTTTACAATAAGCGCTCCAGCGGAAAGATCAAATTCCTGCTCTTCCGCGACGGCACCGGCCTGGTCCAGGCGGTAATGGTAAAAAGCGAACTGCCTGAGCGGATGTTCGAGTTATTCGATCAACTGACGCAGGAAAGTTCGTTAATCATTTCCGGAACCGTCAGGGAGGAACCTCGCGCGCCGGGCGGTTTTGAGATCGGCTTGACCGGTCTTGAAATTGTGCAGATCGCCGAACCGTACCCGATCACCAAAAAGGAGCACGGCGTCGAGTTCCTGCATAATAATCGTCATCTCTGGTTACGTTCGTCGCGGCAATATGCCATCATGCACATTCGCGACGAGGTAATCTGGGCTATCCGTGAATTTTTCCATAACCGGGGTTTTGTCCTTATCGATTCGCCCATTTTGACCTCCGCCATCGGTGAGGAATCGGCGACCTTGTTTGAAACCGAGTATTTCAAGTTGGGTAAAGCATATTTGGCTCAGACGGGACAACTATATATAGAAGCGGCCTGCATGTCGCTACGCAACGTCTTTTGTTTCGGGCCCACTTTCCGGGCCGAAAAATCGCTGACCCGCCGCCACCTGACCGAGTTCTGGATGGTGGAAGGGGAGATGGCTTACTGCGATCATGATTGCAGCCTGAAGATTCAAGAAGATATGGTTTCGTACATCGCACAATCGGTCTTGAAGAGATGCCAGCCTCATCTGGAAAAGCTGGAACGCGATCTTTCAAAATTGGAGAAAATTACGCCGCCGTTTCCCCGTGTTGATTATGGCGAGGCCATAAAAATCTTGCAGGAGAAAGGTTCCGAGATAAAACGTGGCGATGATCTGGGCGCTGAAGACGAATCGATTCTGTCCGACATGCACGAAAAGCCGATTTTTATTATAAATTATCCGAAATATGCCAAAGCTTTCTATATGAAAGAAAACCCCGACGATCCTGAAACCGTCCTGTGCGCCGACCTTCTGGCTCCCGAAGGATACGGTGAGATTATCGGGGGTTCGCAGAGAGAAGACGACCATGACAAGCTTCTGGCTCGAATCAGGGAGGAAAATCTGCCGGAGGAGGCTTACGCCTGGTACCTCGATTTGAGAAAGTACGGGTCCGTGCCTCATTCCGGCTTCGGTCTTGGCATCGAACGCACGGTTACCTGGATGTGTGGTATTCACCATATCCGGGAAGCGATTCCGTTTCCAAGACTGATAACAAGATTATATCCCTGATTGGAGGCAAGAAATGTCGGAAAAAGACAAGGTCGAAAAAGCCGTTTACGACTTTAATAACATAGAAGAAAAATGGCGCAGTAAGTGGGAAGAGACTCATCTCTTTACCGCGCCCGATGATCCGCGAAAGAAATTTTACCTGCTGGTGATGTTCGCTTATCCGTCCGGCGATGTCCACATGGGGCACTTCCGTAACTATACAATCGGCGATGCGGTGGCCCGTTACCGGATGATGAATGGGTATAGCATTCTGCATCCGTACGGCTGGGACGCTTTCGGCCTGCCGGCCGAAAATGCCGCCATTCGCCGTGGCAAACATCCGCGCGAGTGGACGCTGCATAATATCGAGATATCAAGAAATACGTTGAAGAAGATCGGTATCTCGTTTGACTGGAGCCGCGAAATATCCTCGTGCGATCCGGAGTATTATCGCTGGTCACAGTGGATTTTCCTGCAGATGTTTGACCGCGGGCTGGCCTACCGCCGGAAGGCAAAAGTCAACTGGTGCCCGACCTGCAACACGGTACTGGCCAACGAACAGGTCATAGGCGGCCTGTGCGAACGGGATGACACGCCCGTGGAAACCAGGGAACTGGAACAGTGGTTCCTAAAGATTACCGACTATGCCGATCGCCTGATCGATTCGTTGGACGATTTACCCGGATGGTCTGATTCAATCAAGGCCACTCAGCGGGAATGGATCGGCCGCAGCGAAGGTTGTGAAATCGATTTTATTATTAAGGAAACCGGTGAAAAGCTGCCGATATTTACCACCCGGCCCGATACCGTTTACGGCGTGACTTATATGGCGGTTGCTCCCGAGGCTGAAGTACTAAAAAGACTGAGTATTCCACCGAAATATCGCGACGTGGTGGATGAATATATTAAAAAATCTACCGGAAAAACCGAGGTTGAACGCGCCGCGGCCGAAGAAAAAGACGGCGTCTTTACCGGGTGTTATATAATAAACCCGTTTAACGGCGAAAAAGTCCAGCTATGGGTGGCTGATTATGTCCTGGCCGGCTACGGCACCGGCGTGGTCATGGCGGTTCCTGCGCACGACCAGCGAGATTTCGAATTTGCCCGGAAATACGATATTCCTGTCAAGGTTGTGATTAAAACTACCGACGGGGTGGAGTTAAAGCCGGACGATATGACCGAAGCTTGGGTCGAATACGGTGAAATGGTCAATTCCAGTCATTTCGACGGTACGCCCGGAGATAAGGCGGTTGCCAAGGTAACGGAATACGCCGAGCAAAAGGGATTTGGTCGGTCAAAAATAAATTATCGTCTGCACGACTGGCTGATTTCGCGACAAAGATACTGGGGCACGCCGATTCCGATCATTCATTGTCCCAAGTGCGGGCCGGTGCGAGTGCCGGATAAGGATTTACCCATCCTTTTGCCTGAAATGGAGAATTGTTTACCTAAGGGCCGCTCGCCTCTGGCCGATGTACCGGAATTTGTAAATACTTCGTGTCCCAAATGCGGGGGAGAGGCTAAACGTGATCCGGATACGATGGATACCTTTATCTGCTCGTCATGGTATTTCCTGCGGTATCTGGATCCGAAAAACAGCAAGGAACCGTTCAGCCGGAAATCGGCCGAGACCTGGCTGCCGGTTGACCTGTATATCGGCGGAGCCGAGCATGCCGTCGGGCATCTTATCTATTTCCGGTTCTTTACCAAATTCTTGAAAGATATCGGCCTGCTGGATATTGATGAACCGGCCATAAATCTTTTCAATCACGGCATGGTCAATGACGAACATGGCCAAAAAATGTCGAAAACCAGGGGAAATGTGGTCAGCCCCATCGGATTAGTTGAGGAATACGGCGGCGATATTACTCGAATGGCGATGTTTTTCAAAGGCCCGCCGAACGTGGAAATCGACTGGTCCAGCGACCTGATTGCCAACATTTCCAAATTCGTATCGAACCGCTTTTTCCCATTGATTAATCATTTCAAAGGCGATTCGGTTAACTTAAAGTATTACTTTAAGAAAGAAGAGTTGACGCCGGATGAGTTCCGAACCTATGTCAGGTTAAACCAGACTATTAAATCAGGAACTAAGGATATAGAAAAAATGCAGTTTCATACGTTGATTGCGGCGATTATGAAGTTCATGAATGAGTTCAAGCCTGAGGCTCTAAGTCAGAAACTAGTTGATTACTGTATCCTGAAGTTGATTCAGCTTTTTTCGCC
>CAZSYD010000005.1:82844-84715 GCA_964611355.1 uncultured Ignavibacteriales bacterium
TAAGTCAGAAACTAGTTGATTACTGTATCCTGAAGTTGATTCAGCTTTTTTCGCCGGTGGCGCCGCATATGGCCGAAGAAATGTGGGCGATGGCCGGTCAGCCGTATTCGATATTCAATTCAGAGTGGCCTGAATATGACGCTAATTCAATAGTCGCCGATACGATCACTCTTGCCGTTCAGGTCAACGGGAAACTTCGGGGCCAGGTCGAGGTGCCTGCCGATGCCGACGAAACCACTATTATTGCCGAAGCAAAAACAGTTGAAAGAGTGCGGAATTATATTCAGCGCAGGGAAATAGTCAGGGAGATATACGTCAATGGCCGCCTTGTCAACCTGGTAGTTAAATAGCAAATTAAATAAATGATATATGGGAAAACGCCGGTAGGGGATGTGGCGGGGTTTTAAAAAAGATACGATAGTGGACATAATATATCTTATGGGACGTATACTTTCATTTTAATATAAATCAAAAAGTTCGATTTCACTCCCCCTTCCAATTACATTGGGCCTAATTATTTCAGTAGAATTGATTTAACGACTCTTGTTTGATCTTGAGTAGAAGCCTTTATGAAATAAATCCCGGTTGGGAATTCGCCGGGTTCCCAGACAATTTTTATCTCATAAAGGCTGTTAACAGTCCCATTGAATATCCTGTCAATTTTCTGACCCAGCAGATTATAGACGTCAACGGTCAATATATCTCCGGGCGAGGCTTGGATAGTTATTGTCTGACTGCTGTTGAAAGGGTTGGGGTAAGGGTTGCCAATACGCAATTTTTCAGGTACGGGTATATCTTCCCCGTTTTCAGCGTCAGTAACCAGTTCAACATTATATAGAGTCACTGTATTGTCATTTATAACAACCAGATAGGGTATATTATCATTAAACGGATAATCCCAATAAATTTCCCCCTCGAAATTAAAATCTACAGATTGCAGAATCGTGTGGTTTGTACCATCAATTTGATGAAGTTTGCTATCGCTACAAGCAAAGTAGCTTCCAGGATAATCGGGATGATAGACGTAATAGGCATGTTCGATATAATCTCCTGACCAATCTAATTCGATGGTGTGGGGCGGAGTAAATTTGTAAACGCGCAATTCCCGACCATAGTCAACCGGTGGACCGTCATACCCGGCCGGATTGCAGTTGAAATTCCAACTGATATCAACAAGTATTTCCAATTCCGTATCAACGGGATTTAGCTGACCTCCGCATAGGAACTTTATTTCATATACAAGGGCTCGCTCCTGACAACAATTGGGTAAGGGCTCGCTTATAGGAGCCATAAACCCATCAACTCCAAAGAGAGTCAAATGATTCAGGGAATAAGAACAATCAGGACCATGACCAACATAGCTGTAATAACTTAGAGCGTTTAGAATTAGTGCATAATTCCCCTGACACGCCATTAAATAAGGATTAGTCTTTGGCCCCCCAATGTTATACAATAATGAATCGGGATAATTACCAAATAAGTAAGATTGACCGATTAATAAATTCGTGGTATTTGTCATCATGTCGACTATTGTTAGATCATAACTATATCCCAAGATAAACTCTTTCCATCCGTCACCATTGATGTCAACAGCATCAAATAGTGACAGTCCATAATGATTACTTCTATAGCTGTCTATAAGTTGAGGCAACGATACTTCATAATCGACGGCAGGATAGAAATACCGGGCTGGAGCATAATCATGAGAACCATCATATAAATCAACTGCCACTGCACTGTCGGTGTAGTCATTTACAGGAAAGTAATATCCAATTAAAATGTCGACCAACGAATCGTGATTAGCATCGGCCAGTTCAATCCTATGCGCACATGAATCATCCAAACTTATTGAGAATAATATTGAATCTTCT
>CAZSYD010000006.1:0-38477 GCA_964611355.1 uncultured Ignavibacteriales bacterium
TGGGGATAGTGTATTGATTCATTCTCTGAATAATAATATTTTCAGCAAATAAGTAATTTGATAACAGGATTATGAAAGCCATAGTTAATATTATGATTGAAATAATTAAGTATCTTGACACTTGCACCTTCCTGTTAATTGCAAGAACGGCAAAATCACCGATTTGTCAATAGTAAAATCCAAGTGCCCTAACTTGAACAACCAACCGTATCAATTATTTAAGCAAAACCGATTTCACGACCTTAGTATGCTCGCCGACTGAAGCCTTTATGAAATAAATCCCGGTTGGGATTTCGCCGGGTTCCCAGACAATTTTTATCTCATCGAGACCGGTAACACGGGCATTATGAATACTCTCGATTTTCTGACCAAGCAGATTATAGATATCAACGGTCAATATATCTCCGGGCGAGGCTTTGATAGTTATCGTCTGGTTGCTGTTGAAAGGGTTGGGGTAGGGGTTGCCAATACTCAATTTTTCAGGTATCGGTATCTCCTCTCCCTCATCGGCGGCGGTGACAACGGCCGGCTTATAGATTGCAATTTCATTTCCATTTGTGATAACCAGATAAGGTTGATTATCGCCAAAGGGATAATCCCATTTTCTTTTTCCTGTTGGAATTTCGCTGGTTGATTGAACCTCAGAGCCGTCAGATCCGTTAAACTGTACAAACGCGTCGCCCCGAAAGGCAAAGTAATATCCGGGGTTGTAAGGGAAATAGATGAAATTAATATCATACTCATATTCCCGGTACCAAACAAGTTCAATGGAATCCGGCGTAATCAGGCGGTACATCCGCAATTGGCTACCCCTGGAATCGATTGCGCCGTCAGATATATCACAATCGACCCACCATGAAAATCGTGCGATCATTTCCGTCTGTGCACAAGTCAAATCTATATCTCCAAAGCATAAAGGAGTCAAAGACTTTGATATATCCTTGTCAGAAAAATAACTGCATGAATATGGCCAGACCTCGTCCAATATATTGGCCTTATTTACATAGGGATCATAACAAAGAATGCCTTTATTGCGTATTGTAGGTTCCGGCATATAGCTGGACAAAACGTACCAGGAGTAACTGTATGTGTGATAATTAGTCATTAGAAATGTATCGCCGTCAATTACACATAATTTGGGATCCGATATATGATACGTACCGGTCCATAACATGGAATCAGGGAAAGATTGATATATATAGCTTAACCCTCGTATAGTTTCCTCAATATGAAAACCACAATCGGGAGATCTTCGCATATAATGCCGATGCGAAAAAATAAATTCCTTTTTTCCATCGGAATCAATATCCAGGGCTTTCAGGACTGTCAGTATGCCAGGCCCATGAAAACCAGCGAAGCAAGCGCCGCCAATATTATAGCCGGTATTGGAGTAGTAATATCTTGATCGTGAATAGTTGGCATTACCATCAAAGAAATCTATTGCAAAAGCAGTATCTGATAATTCTTTGATTGAGTAAGAATACGCAATGGCGATATCAGGGATAGAATCCCCATTTATATCGGCGAAATTAAACATTCGGTCAAACGCTGTATCGATGCTCGCTTCAAACAATACGGAATCGCCGGTCCCTGAGAAAACAACAATTTCATCGCCGCTTCTTGCCAGAACTTCGGGAACAGCGTCACCATCAACGTCAGCAAAACCTTCTGCCGTCACATCAGTATACCCCGGTATAGTGTAGGATAACACCTCTTGAAACTGAATATTTCCGGCATACGAAAAACCGGACAAAAAAGCCAGAACAAATATTATAATGAACGGATTTAGTATTTTCTGCACCGACACCTCCCTGTTAATTATAAGGACGGTAAAAACGCCGATTTGTCAATAGAAAAATTAAATAGAAATGCCCACGGAAAACCGTGCAGGAAGTCATTTCAGAAAACCAAGCCCCGTATTAAAATCGTTTGCTCAGGTCTTCCCCGCCCCTCTTGGTAAGAGTGATGCTTTTTATTCGGTCTTCAAGCATCTTGACGGTGTCGGCCAGTTCGCTGTCGATAGAAAGTTCCTGCACCATCAACGTCATGTCAAGCATCGATTTTTGCAGTTGATCGATCCGGCGGCCAAGAGCATTGATCGTCCCCAGGATTTCCTCGATTCTGATATCCAGATTAGTTGCCGTTCTTTTCAATTCGACAATGCTCTCGTCTATTCCTTTAGAAGAATGGCGCAATGCATTAATATCATTGGTGTTAGCCGCCTGCCTGCCGGTCAGTTCGTCAAGACGGCTTTTAATCAATGGCAGGTTTTCGTCAAGAATGGCGCCGATGGCGTCAAGACCATCGACCAACTCATCGACCGGCGATTTGCTTCCCATCATCTCTCCTCCCGGCTCGCTTAAAGCCGTAATTAGCCAGTTTTTTAGCCACCCTGAAACGGGTATTGTTGGTGGGTGATCCCAAAACCACCAGGGTAATTTCTTTGCCGGCTTTATCGCGCAGGATCGTCGCCAGGCAATGGTCCGACTCAATAATAAATCCCGTCTTGCCGATCATAACATCCCATTTGGAAAGGACCATCCGGTTGGAATTAATGAAGTTTTTGTAACGCTTTTTATTTTTAAGCGGGCAGCGGTATTTATACTTCGACGTCGCCGTTCTTATCGTGGGGTATTTGACCGCTTCGTTAATCAGGATGGCGATATCGGCGGCAGTTGAAATATTCCGTTCATCCAGGCCGGTGACTTCGCAGACTTTTGTGTTCATCATTCCAAGTGAGCGGGCTTTTTGGTTCATCCTTTCAACGAAGATTTCACGCGGGATGCCGGAAGCCGTCGCCAAAGCCCGGGCGGCGCGGTTGTCCGAAGCCATAAGGGCGGCGTGCAATAGATCAACCGCCCGGTACGCTTCCCCTTTATAGAGATGCGATTTGGCTGATTTGTAGCAGTCGCGCCCGGAAATATAAATGATGGTGTCGAGGTTCGGCCCGGTATCGAGATAAACCATAGCCGTTAAAAGCTTGGTCAGTGAAGCGATCGGTCGCGCTTTCTGCGGATGTTTGGCGTATATCCAGGCGCCGAGGCTGTTGTCCACTATCAGAGCCGTGCGGGCATTGAGCGACATTTTATTGTACCGGCAAAGACCAATTTCCTGTTTGGCCTCGCCCGGCGATGGATGATTGTATACGACATGCGGGTGTTCACTCCCCGTGCCGTATACGGCAAGATAGATTATGATAAAAAGGGCCATAAGCAGGCCGCTTATCATAATTCGCCTGATGGTCATCTATGCCTTACCCATTTCATAATTTCGGGCATGGTCGCCCGCTTGCCATACATCAATATCCCCACGCGGAAAATCCGGGCCGTCAGCCAGATCAGCGCCAGGGAAAACAAGGCTGCAATAATAAAGCCCAGGGTTGCTTCAAGTACAATCGGATCTGAAAAACTGAATGTTTCCGGGGCCGAAATAATCAGCCGCGCCACCATCATGGTCGGGGTAAGGATCGGAATCAGGGACATAATAATCGTCACGGTCGAATCCGGCTCCTGAACGATGTACATCAAAAGCACGACAGGCAGAATCAACGACATCGTGATCGGCAGGATGAAATTCTGCGTTTCTTTGTCTGTTGTGCAAATCGATCCCACCAGCGCAAACATTGTCGAGTACATTATATAGGCGATCAGCAGAAACAGCACAAAAAAGACGATTAAGACGGGATTAAACATTATGTCGGCGACCTGCGGCGGGATATCAAGCGGACCACGGAAAGAAAACAGCGCTATACCAATAAGTACCCAGATGCCGATCTGAGTCATGTTGGCGGCGCCCAGCCCGACCACTTTGCCCATCATCAACTGGAAAGGCGAAACCGAAGAAATCAGAACCTCGATCACACGGGAATTCTTTTCCTCGATTATCGAGCGCATCAATATCTGTCCGAAGGTGATCACAGAAATAAAAATTATCATAACAAAGATCAGGGCGCCAAAATAGACGCTCAAAAAATCTCGGGTCTTGCCGCCGGGAGACTGGTGCTGCATATCAATTCGGCGGGTCATGGCCAGAACGGAATCGACCGCCAGATTGATATTCGATTTCTCAAGACGCATAGTGGCCAGGATATCGGACATGCTGCGATCAAAGCGGGCGACGGTTTTGAAATTGAGCGATTTCGAGACTATCAATGCCAAATCGTTTTCATCGACGCCGGGATATATGACTATATAGTTCTTCAGTATTTTGGTAAGAAGCATACTGTCCAGAGCGACTCGCAGCGAATCGAGGCGCTCGGTATCGTCAGCCGCTATCTCGTACAGATGCATCAAATGATAGGCTTTGGTTGTCGTGTCGCTGTCCAGGGTGTATTTTTCCAGAACGTTGGCAAAATCCCGGCCTATCCCCCGACCATCGGCGTCAATTACGGCATAATGCGTTGGCGTGGAAATGCCGCGTTTGACAAGCAGGGCTGGAATTATTGTTATTAAAATCATGAAAAGCGGAGTGAGGATGATGCCGATAATAAACGACTTTTTCTTGACGACCTGAGCATATTCGGCCTTTAGTATCGTCCAGAACTTGCTCACCGGCTTTTCCCCTGTCGAGATTCCTCGTCCCCGGATTTGCGGGCGGCCAGTTCGATAAAGATATTATAAAGCGAAGGCTCGATGCGTTCAAAGCGGGTAACGGAAACCTTATCAGCGACGGCTTTAAGTACTTCATTGGAACGCGACATTTCGGAAAGAGTCAACTCGAAGTAATTGGTGAAGCCGGTGACTTTTTCCACGCCCGGCAGCGAAGTAAGAAAAGAACCGTCGCCGTCGATTTCAAGGCGAATGCTGTTTTTGCCGTATCTGCTTTTGACTTCGCTCAACGAACCGTCGAGCACCTTGCGGCCATGATTAATCATGCAGATATGATCGCATAACTTCTCGGCCTGCTCCATCACGTGGGTCGAAAACAGGATAGTGCGGTTTTCCCGTTTCAGTTCAAGGATAACGTTTTTAATCAGTTCGATATTGAGCGGATCAAGCCCGGAGAAAAGCTCGTCAAGAATAATGATTTCCGGATTATGGATAAGAGTTGTAACAAACTGCAATTTCTGTTGCATCCCTTTGGAAAGTTCCTCTACTTTCTTGTCCCGGTATGACAGCAGATCCATCCGTTCCAGCCAAGGATCGATACGGTTTTCAATATCCTTTCGGGCGGCGTGTTTCAACCGCCCCAAAAGCAGGATCACTTCATGGAGAGTCATCTTTTTATACAGGCCTCTCTCCTCCGGAAGATAACCGACACGGTTTTTGAAATTTCGATCGGTCGGTTGACCATTAAACAAGACTTCGCCGGCGTCGGGAGCGATGATATTCATTATCATCCGAATCGTGGTGGTTTTGCCCGCGCCGTTCGGGCCGATTATTCCACAGATACATCCTTTCGGCACCGACAGATCAAAGTCGTCAACAGCCGCTTTGGAGCCGTATCGTTTGGTTATGCCGCGAAGCTGTAAATATCCTTCCATACCCCGTCTAACTATTTCTAATTTACGCCTGGTGTCAACCAAAAACTAAAGATCGAGCATACGCATCATATCGCGCGCGTTTTTCACCGCCTGCCCGAGGTGGCAATTATTGAAGAAAATGAAAGCCTTTTTAATCTTTTCTTCTTTTAATCTTTTAATTTTCTCTTTCCATTCGCAAAGCTCATCCCGGTTGTAAAGATAATCGTAGCGCAGCGCCCCTCCTCCCCACCAGTGATCGGCATTGCGGCCGTGAAAACGGATATAGGCAATATCGGTAGTAATTTTCAATTCGGGCGGCAGAAGCCCCTGCAGACTGGGCCCGTCCACCGAAACGAAGTTGATGCCGTCTTTATTCATGGCGTCGTAAGTTTCTTTTCTCAGCCAACTATCATGGCGGAACTCGACAAAAAACGGATGCGGTTGCATCAGTTCGCGGCAGATTGATAAATATTTCAAATTGGCCGGCGAATATTTGAATGACCAGGGAAATTGCGCCAGGATGCCTTTCAACTGGCCGCGGTCAGCTATCGGGCGCACCGCTTTGATGAGTTCCCTGGCCGGCTGTTCGATTTCTTTTCGTTGATGCGTCAGGTTCTGGTTGGCTTTGACGATGAATTCAAATTCGGGTTTGGTTTTTTTGGCCATGTTGTAAGTTATCGCCGGATGGGGAATGCGATAGTAGGTGGAGTTGATCTCGACGGTATTAAAATAAGCCTGATAATGGTCGAGCATTTTCCCTTTGGCGATGCGGGCCGGATAAAATATTCCGCGCCAGTCTTCAAAACTGTAACCTGATGTGCCTATCCTGATTTCCATTTACATTCGATTATTCGATGATTTTATCAATCGGTTTCATTTTTTCGGTTTAACTGGCTGCATTTTGACCGCGCCGCATTTAGGGCATATCCATTTGCGTTTCTTATGAAACGATCGTTTTTGTTCTTTCATCTTTGTTTTGCACCGACTGCAGATCATACAGGTAAAATACAAATAAATCCGGCCTATATTCAACTAAAAGCAGCCGGGTGACAGCTTTTTAAGGTTGACTTGGGGACTTCTCATTTCTATCGTCATTGCATGAAAAGATATCTGATCGCAACCTTGATAACATCACTTCTATTGTTATCGTGCGGAGGGGACAGGGCGAATATCATCACTATCAGCTGGTGGCAGTTCTGGACCGACGCCGGTATTAAACCCGCCATCGTTGAGATAATCGGAGATTTTGAAACGTTGCATCCCGGAGTAAAGGTTGAGTTGGTCGATCTTACCTGGGCCGACGGCCATGATAAAATAGCGATTGCTTTTTCTTCCGGCTCCGGGCCTGACGTGGTCGAACTTGGCTCGGACTGGATTCCAGAGTTTTCCGCGAGCGGCCATCTCGCCAACATCACCAAAAGAGTCGATTCCATCAAAGCTGACTACATGATGTGGGATCCGGCTCTCTATGAAGAAGAAGTTTATGCTTTTCCCTGGATTCTCGGTACCCGGGTTCTCTTTGCCAATCCGGAGCTACTGGTTCGGGCCGGTTATAATGCCGACTTCTCGCCGTTAAGCTGGCATGAATTAAAAAAGGCTGCGCAAGAAATCAACCGGCTCGACGGCGAGACCTTCGGTTTCGGGTCGAATTCGGCTGAACGGCACCGGCTGTACAAAAAATTCCTTCCTTTTCTCTGGGCCAACGGCGGGTCGATTCTTTCGAGCGATGCTCGTACCTGCCTGCTCGATTCGCCCGAAGCGATTCAGGCGCTTGAATTCTACATTGAATTATGTCATACCGGTTTGACCGATACGCAAAGACGGCTTGAGGACGCCTTTATCGAGGGCCGGATAGGTTTTGTAATTTCGGGCGACTGGCTGCTCAAACGTATTGCTCGTGAAAAGCCGGACATGAAATTTTCCACCCATATGATTCCCGGGCCGGATGGCCTGGAGACGTCATCCTCTTTTGCCGGCGGCGAGTACCTGGCCATTAACGCCGATTGCAAACATAAGGATGAAGCGTTGGCGTTGATTCGTCATATCTGTTCTCCGGATAACCAGCTTCTCTTCTGTCTTTGGAACCGGACCGCCAACCCGTCGTCAAGAAAAGCGGCGGTTGATTCAAGCCTGCTGGCTCAACCGCATTTTGATACTTTTGTTCGGCAGATGAAAACAGCCAGGATGCCTCCGGTTCATACGAAATGGGTTTACATCGAGGACAGGCTGGAAAAGGCAATCGAAGCGGCTCTTTATGATACTAAATCGCCGCAACAGGCAATGATCGATGCCAAAAAAGAGATCCGGGAGCTGCTTGATAAATGAACCGCTCAAATCATCTTAAGGGCTGGCTCCTTTTCTCACCGTGGATATTGACCTTTCTGATCTTCTGGCTGTTTCCCCTGGTCTATTCATTCATTCTCAGTTTGACCGATTACCGGTTAATGTCGTCTCAAACCGACTGGATCGGCCTGGCCAATTATGGAAAACTGTTTTCTGATCCGGATTTCATCACAGCGCTAAAGAACACTTTTGTCTTCGTTATCGGGACAATACCGTTGACCACAGTAATCGCTCTTTCGCTGGCGTTGCTGCTCAATGAGGGATTCCGGGGACGGACATTTTTCCGGGCGGCCTATTTCATGCCGTCGATAACTTCAATGGTGGTGATCGCGCTTATCTTTTCCAACCTTTACGCGCGCGGCGGTTATCTTCACCTGCTGGCTCAAATTATCGGTTTAAATCCTCCGGCCAGCGGTTTCCTGCTGTCGGAGAAAACGGCGCTGTACTCAATCATGGCGATGGATATCTGGATGGCTTCGGGATATTATATGCTCCTTTTCCTTGGCGGGCTGCAAACCATTCCAACCGAGCTTTACGAGGCGGCCGGGGTATCGGGCGCTTCGAGATGGCAGCAGTTTTTATATATTACCCTGCCGATGCTCAAGCCGGTCACGGTGTTTATTATAGTGATAAACAGCATCAAGTCGTTCCAGGTGTTTGTCGAGATTTTCGTCATGACCCGGGGCGGGCCGCTGAACTCAACCTTTACCGGCGTTTACTTTGTGTACGAAACCGGCCTGCGCCGCTTCGATTTCGGATACGCTTCGGCTGCAGCCTATGTGCTGTTCGCTATTATAGGCGCGGCATCACTGGTGCAATTCAAACTTCTGAAGACGGGGTGGTCGGCGTAATGCGTTTTCGCGGATTATTAAAATACCTGCTTCTGATAATTATCCTGATTGTTATGATCTTCCCGCTTTTACGGATGTTTGCTTTAAGTTTGACGAAAGCGTTATCAGGAAGCGTCACTTTCGATAACTTCGCTTACATATTTTCGGCTAATAGATTTGGACAATATCTTTTCAATTCGCTTTTGGTCGGCGTTACGGTTACGGTTGGAAATGTTCTGTTCTGTTTTATGTGCGGGTACGCTCTGGCTCGAAGAAGAATCCCGGGTGACAGATTCTGGTTTTACACGGTGCTGATTGTTTTGATGGTTCCGGTTCATATAATCATCATTCCCATATATTTGCTGATGAATAAAATCGGCCTTTATGACAGTTACGGGGCGTTGATTCTGCCCTGGCTGGTCAACCCGATAGGTATCTTCCTGGTCCGGCAATACGTTTCCACGCTGCCGGCCTCGCTTGAAGAAGCCGCCCGCATTGACGGCGCCGGCGAGATGCGTATCCTGTTTCGTATTGTCATGCCCCTCTGTCGGCCGGCGTTGGCGATACTGGCGATTCAGGTTTTCATGACCAACTGGAACAGTTTCCTGTTTCCTTTCATCCTGACATCTTCCGAGCAGTATCGCACCCTGCCGGTGGCGCTGGCGTTGCTTCTCGGGTATCAGTCGATCGACTGGCACCAGTTAATGGCGGGATCGGTGACGGCGGTAGTGCCGATACTGGCCGTTTTTTTAATCTTCCAGCGGCAAATTATATCCGGTATCACGGCCGGGGCTTTCAAACAATAATCTTAAAAAAAGAAGTTGACACAGGATTTACTTTCTCCGTTCTTTTGGACGATTGTAATCCGAAACTTAGGGAGGATGTATTATGAAGAGGCACCCGAAGATTATATTGCCTGTGATTTGTCTTTTCGTTCTGGCGATTTTGGCCGGTTGCGGAGCATCTAAAGGTTATGTCGATCAGGCGATCTCCGGCGAGCGGGACCGAAGCCAGGCGGCTAATGCAAATCTCGAAAAAGATGTCAAAAACAATAAGGCTGTCCTTGAACGCATGCAGTCGCTCACGGCGCAGCTGGAACAGAAAACGGACATGGCCGTCAACGAAGCCAAGGGATTCGAGAGCTACCAAGTAATCTGGGAAGGCGAAATTTATTACGAGTTCAATTCCAGCGAACTAACCGTGGCGGCAGGGGAAATTATGGATCAGGCCGGCGATAAAATGGTCGTCAATCGCACCTCAATCATGGAAATCGCCGGGTACTGCGATCCCAGCGGTTCCTCGGCGTACAACCTGGAACTGGGGCGCAAACGAGCCGCCGCGGCCAAGTATTATCTGGTTGACAACTACGGAATAAATCTTTTCCGCATTTACATGGTGAGTAACGGCGAGACCAAGGCGGTTGAAGCCGGCGACACCTCCGTTTCCTACACCAAGCAACGCAAGGTTATGATGAAACTGTGGGATAAACCCGGTAAATAATAAAATCTGCCGATAAGGCCGCCGCCGGGCGGCCTTTTTTTATAGATCGTCCGATCTTATTGATTGAATTGATAGAAAAATCATCCGCTAAAACTCAATAATTATGCCGGTTGTTTCGAATCGTGTTCGTACTCGGAAAGTATCGACCGGCGTGGCGAAAGGTTCCGCCGGCTGATACGGTATTATAGATCCGTAATCAAATCTGCCGTTTCGATTTCTGTCAAGAAAAGCGGATACCGTATAATATCCCGGCAGAAGGTCCGAAATAAAATGTTGATGACCGGGTAATAATTCCAATTCCTGCAATCTGCCATCTATGGCCGGTTTAAGGCTTATTATTACCGGATAGACTGCATCTTCGCGGTCGGAAAACCGCAATTGGCCGCTCAGTTGGCCGAGGGTATCCCTGCCAATGGTGGTGAAAGATATCGTGGTGACGGAATCTCCCATAATATTTCCCGACAGGTCGCGAACATAACTTTCATCAAGGAGCAATTGATAATCACAGCCATACAGCATTTCGGAAGCCGGAATTGCCTGGTAAACAAATTCGTTCAGGACCTTAATCGCTACAACATCGGTGTCACCCGAACAACCGGTAAGCCGAACCGCTCGTTGAAGAGCGGAAGAATCGACCGGCTCCGAAAAAAGAAATCTGAACGTAGAATCGACAGCCACATTCTCGGCTCCATCGGCCGGGTCGCTGTCAAGTAGTTCCGGCCTTTTGGAGTCGGTAATTTCCACTGCATTGAAACCGTATGACAACATCCGCAAACTGTCGTCAACGGCAGGGAATAATATTTCAAGATCAAACATCAACCGATAAGATTTTCCCGACTGGAGAGGCCCCGCAGCCAGTAAAAAATCAGACGAAGGATACGCGGTTAAGCTCGTAAAGGCAATATCGCCGGATGACAATGCGCTGTCGTCTTCCGCTCGGACAATTGCGCTTTTTAACAGGGCCTCGGCCTCTTCCCTGTCCAATTTATCGCTGAAGCGAATTTTAATCAGACGATCAGGATTAATCGAAACCGATCGCAACTCGACAGGGCCGGTGTCAATCTTATGCAGACGAATGTCAATACCGGTCAGATGCTTTTGCTCATCGTTGATTACCGTCTCGCGAAACGGCAGACCAATCATTTCTTTGCCGGAATTTATCCTGCGGTTCTTGTTTTGGTCGTTAAACGCCGCCAGATAGTAAATACTTTCAGGCAAATAATCGAATTTGAAATGACCGTTTTCGCCGCTCTGGGTAAAGTAATTCGGTGCAAGCGAATCGACCGGTTTATTCAACTCGTCTGGTAAGGTTTCGAAAAGGGCAAGGCTGATTGCCGCCGTTCCCTTTCCATCTTTGTAAACCGTTCCGGCGATTGACCCGGAATCAATAGTGATACCAGTGGAAAAAGCGATGCTGACCGATTGGGCTAAATTGACGTTATGCGCATCTTTCAGGTCGGTTCCCACGGTTATTACATAGGTTTTGTCTTTTTTCAGACTGCCCGGCAGGGTTATTACAACGGAATTGCCATTTGTCTTGATCTTTGCTTCAGGATCGGGCTGAGGAGTTATAAAAACTGATTTTTCAACCGTTTTTTGATCCAGACGTTCGGAGAATTCAATAGTAACGTCGGAATCAAGAGGTACCTGTACCGACCCGGTGGGTGGTTCCGAGCGGATTATTTCAGGAGGCGTACGATCAATAGGGCCGCCCGGAGGCGGCAGCGACTTGGCACAGCCAATTATCAGAATTAAAAGAAAGGGAAAAAACAGGGGAAAACGTTTGATGGGCATCCATGCCGATTTCACTATCTTAGTTTCTCCTCCAGGATAAGGGAGTCGGGGTCGATCTCCAGAGCGCGGTTATAGTATCGCAGAGCCTTTTCATTATTGCCCAATGCCTTATAGACGTCGCCAAGATGTTCGAAGATTATCGGGTCGCTGTTAATCAGGGAGGCCGCCTTTTGCAGTTCGGTCAGGGCCAGATCAAAGTTGCCCATTCTATAGTAAACCCAGCCATAGCTGTCGATATAGGCGCCGTTGTCGGGCGAGATAGCCATGGCTTTTTCAATCAATTCCAGGGCATAGGTCAACTGCTCGCCACGATCAGCCAGCATATAGCCAAGGTAATTAAGGGCCGGTGCGTGCTCGGAATTTATTCGTATCAATTCTCGGAAAACTGTTACTGCTTCGTAAAATTGCCCGGCTCTTTCCAGAGAGGCGCCCAGCGCGAAGAGCAGTCGGGTTTTGTCTTTGTCGTCGGCGCAGAACTCAACCCCCCGCCGCAATATCTCAATAGATTTATCCAGACTGTCCAGTTCCCGGTAAACGAAGCCGAGATTCAGCCAACCATCGGCAAAGGAACTGTCTTTCCGAATTGTCTGACGGAGAAAGCTCGACGCCTCCGTAAATCGTTTCTCTTCGAAAGCTATTCTTCCGCGATAGAAATAGTTAAGGATGTTCTCATCGCCGAATTCGATGCGGCTCTCAAAAAGGGAGTCGGCGCGATCAAGCTGGCCGTCGCTATAAAGAAGAACTCCAAGCCTGCGCTGAGTCACCCAGTCCGAGGGTACCAGCGACACCAGCTTTTCGGAAGCGGTTATAGCTTTCCTGGCTTCCCCGCGTCCTATATACATCGCCTGCATGTGGCGAAATATTGTGACATCGTAAGGGTCAAGCTCAACAGCCTTTTCATAAGTTTCTTCCGCTCTTTCAAGCGAATCAAGGGCGTCATAGGTGGTGGCCAGTCCGAGATATGAGTTGATATTGTTCTTCCCGGAATTCAACTCGATTGATTTATTATATGCGTCAAGCGCCTCTTTATACCTTTTATTCTGGCCGAGCATTGTGCCCAGTTCCTGCCAGATTCGATATGTATCGGAAAGACGAGCCAGTTGATAATAGATATTTATTGCGGAATCGGATTTCCCCGCCTGCCTGTAATAACCGGCCATATACCAGTAGGCGTTGATATTGTCGGGATCAAGTTCAATCGAGAGGCCGTAATATTTCATCGCCAGGTCGGGCTGCTCCTTCAGGCGGTAGCAATCTCCAATCAGCAGGTTAATGTCGGAGGTTTTAGGTTCTATTAAAAGGGCCTGTTCGAGCGCTTCGGCAGTACGTTGAAGACGGAACAATAAACGGGCATAATCGGTTCGGATGGTAGGCGATTCGGGGAAATATCTGAGAGCGTTTTTGTATTCTTTTAAGGCGTCCGGATACAGCCCGAAAAGTTCGAGAAGGTTGGCGTTGACAAAATGATTGTACCCCCTTGCCGACATCGGCTGGGCGGTCCTTGATCGGCTCTCTTCCGGCTGAGACGCCAAACGCCCCTTGCCGCCGCACCCGATCAGGAAAATCAAGGCCATGGCCAAAACCGGCCACGCTTTTATCGAGGTACGATTTGTTTTTGGCAGCGTCATATATTTTTTAACGTTCACGGGCGGATAAGTTTCCCTGTTTATTTAACGATTTTGAAAAATCTTCGCTTGCCGACCTTGAATAGCATTCCTTCGGAAAGTTTCAGTTCAAGCGATTCATCCGAGATCCGTTCATCGTTCAGATAAAGCCCCCCTCCTTTAATCAATCGTCTCGCTTCACCGCCCGATTTGACCATCCCGGTTTGGGCCAGAAGTTTTATGACCCAGATTCTCTCTCCAAGTTCGGATATGGAATATTCCGGTATATCGTCGGGTATGCCCTTATCGGTGAACATTCGCCTGAACTCCGCCCGGGCTTTTTCCGCCGCTTCTTCGTCGTGGTACATCGAAACAAGTCTGAAAGCGAGTTCCTTTTTTGGTATCATCGGGTTGAATTCGAGCGATAAAAGCTTTTCCTTGATCTCTTTCAGGTATGCCGCGTCAACATCCGTAACCAACTCAAAATAGGAATAAATCAAATTATCCGGAATCGACATCACCTTACCGTAAATTTCCCTGGCCGATTCGTTGATGCCGATATAATTCCCCATCGATTTGCTCATTCGTTCAACGCCGTCGGTGCCGACCAGTATAGGGAGTGTAAGTATACACTGCGGCACTTGGCCGTAGGCTTCCTGTATTTGTCTCCCGGCGACCAGATTGAATTTCTGTTCCGTTGCGCCTATTTCGATATCGGCCTTAATCATGACCGAATCGTAGGCCTGCATCAGAGGATAGAAGAACTCGTGCAAGGCAATCGGGATGCCTCCTCTGTATCTTTTCTCAAAATCATCTCGCTCCAGCATCCGGGCGATGGTGAAATTGGAAGCCAGTTGCATTATATCTTTGAGTCCCATTCCCTTAAACCATTCGCCGTTAAAATGAACCTCGGTTTTTGGTTTTTCGACTATCTTGAAAAATTGCTTTTGATACGTTTCCGCGTTTTTCATCAACTGGTCGTATGAAAGCTGCGGCCGTATGGCCGAACGCCCTGAAGGATCACCCACCATACCGGTATAATCGCCGATAATCAGGATTACCCGGTGGCCCAGGTCCTGGAACTGCCGTAACTTGCGCAATCCGACGGTATGGCCAAGGTGGATATCCGGGGCGGTCGGATCAAAACCCTGTTTTACCCGAAGGGGCTTATTATTTTTAATGGAATTGGCCAGTTTTCCCGTAAATTCATCTTCAGGCAGGAGTTCTACGGCTCCTTTTTTGATAATTTCCAACTGGTATCTGACTTCTTGGTCTGTCATACTATCTACAGATCGGCTGTTTTGTTTTACTTTTCACCTTGCTTCAAACTAAACAGGATACACAATGTATAATCAATTGGCAACATTTTTTCTTGTCTAATGTATTGTGGAGGCATAAGTTCCCGTATAATGGTCCGGCAACCGACAAAACACCCTAATCGTGTAAATCGAAAATGGTACTCTCGACCTCTCCCCTGGCTTTTGGTCATTCTGTTTGTTCTTCTCGTTCTGGCGGCGAGGCGAACGTACCATATTTATCAATATGAGCTGCCCTCAATTGAAGAGGTTTACAATATCGAGCCGCCGCTTAAAACAAAAATCTATGCCTCCGACGGCGCGTTGCTTAAAGAATACTATAACCAGAACCGAATTCTGACCCCGTACTCAAAAATCCCGCCCAATATGGTCGCTATGCTTCTGGCGGTTGAGGATAAGGAATTCCCTGATCACTGGGGAATTAGTCCTCGCCGGATACTGGTAGTCGCCGTTAATAATCTGCTTAAAATGAGAATTGAGGCCGGCGCCTCGACCATTACCCAACAGCTGGCCCGAATGCTGTTTCTGACTCGAAGGCAGACGTATGAACGAAAATTCAAGGAAGCCCTGACGTCTATTAAACTTGAACGAACCTATTCCAAGACCGAAATCATCGAAATGTATCTCAACCTTTATTATTTCCATCGAGCCTACGGCGTGGCGGCGGCGGCGAAGGTCTGCTTCAGCAAAGATGTCACCGAACTGAATATTAACGATTGCGCCATCCTGCTGGGAATGCTGAAAGGCCCGACCATTAACTCTCCTTTCAATAACCCGGAAAAATCCCTGCAGGCCAGAAATAGGGTTTTATACGCCTATTACAAGAATGGCGGAATAAGCCGAATCGTATACGATTCACTGAGAGCTCAACCGCTGGAGATAAACCCGCCGGAGGAAGAACCCGGCCAAGCCCCATATTTTACCGAATTTATTCGGCAATATATAGAAAATAAATATGGCGTGGACAAGCTGTACAACGGCGGCCTGAAGATTCAAACCGCCCTCGACCTGGACCTGCAACGGGCTGCCGAGAAAGCCGTGGCCTGCCACCTTGATTCTTTACAGGCGCTGATAGAATCGCTGCATAAACCTACCGATCTTCATTATACCATGATTCTTCCGGACACGGTTGATGAGAACGGCGATAGTATCCGTTCGTACAAGCAAATCCAGGGGTCCGCGATTGTTATTGATAATAAAACGGGCGATGTTATGGCCATGATCGGCGGACGAGATTTTAACGAGACCGAATACAATCGGGCGGTCCAGGCTCCTCGCCAGCCCGGTTCGGCCTTCAAGCCGTTTGTCTATACGGCCGCCATCGACAACGGTTGGACGCCCGACTCAATCCTCTACGACAACTCCATTGTCCTCGATATTCCCGGCAGTCAGGATTGGCGACCTCATAACTTCGATTACAAATACCTGGGACGTATGACAATCCGCACCGGACTGAAAAAGTCACGCAATATGATTGCCATAAAACTGATTTTGAAAATCCGACCGGAACTGGCCGTCTTCTACGCTCAGCAGTTGGGTATTAAAAGCCCCCTTCGCGCTGTTCCCTCGCTGGCTATCGGAACCAGCGAGGTGCGTCTGGAGGAAATCACTTCGGCTTTCACCGTTTTTCCCAACGGCGGCATAAGAATTCCACCCCGTTATATCCTGAGTATAGAAGACCGCTACGGCAATATCCTGGAAGATAACAGCGCCATCCACAAGGAAGAGGTCCTGGCCGAAGAGACCGCTTATATTATGGTAAATCTACTGCAATCGGTTATGGAACCGGGCGGCACCGGCTATGGAGCCAGGTGGCGCGGGTTTACCCGCCCAGCCGGCGGCAAGACCGGAACATCCGATGATTTTCGCGACAACTGGTATATAGGTTTTACGCCGCAGGTTACTACCGGCGTGTGGGTCGGTTTTGACGATAATAGGTCCATCGGTCACAATATGACCGGGTCCGCCAATGGCCTGCCGATTTGGACCCAAATAATGCTGGCGGCTCATCAGGATAAGCCGGTAGAGGATTTTATCGTTCCACCCGGTATAATCTTTGCCGATATTTGCAGCGAAAGCGGAAAGCTGGCAACCAAACATTGCAAGAACGTTGTTACCGAAGTCTATACCATAAATACTGTGCCGACGGATAGCTGCGATATCCATACCGGCAACTCATACGACAGTAAAGATAATATCCCTGCCGACACTGCCGAATCGATTCGGTTTTAGAATAACTGACACGCGCCGGTTCTTTTCTAATTTATTCGTGATTACAACAAGAGGGTTATAATTCAATTTGTACCGCTACAGGTCTTTCTACAACATTATCCGCTTGACATAAAGCGATAGCTGAGGCTATTATTACACGCGGTCGAATCTATAATGCCGGAGTGGTGAAACTGGTAGACGCAGGGGACTCAAAATCCCCCGATGGCAACATCATGTCGGTTCGAGTCCGACCTCCGGCATTGAAAGACCTTAACGTCCAATGGCAATCTGCGAATATAAATCGCACCACCCAAGTCCAAAATCCGTCTCCGAAACAGGAGCAACGGTTAATTACATCCTATGATTTTCTCTCATAAACAGAGTTTGCCATGTTTGATCTGCTTGCCCCGCCATCGACTTCAACTGCCTCCACCGCCGCGAAGTGCCTTTAGGGTTGAAAGACTGCATGTACACAAGGCCCTGGACTTATTAGTGTATCGTCAATTCGTCCAACAGTGCTTTCAGGTGGTACACCTTGTCTATTACGAACAGCACATACCGGATGTCGACCACAATCGAGCGGGCCAGCTCCGGATTGTACAGGTAGTCGGCTGCCACAGATTCATAATTGCCGTCGAAATCCAGACCGATCAACTCACCCATGCCGTTTATTATCGGGCTACCGGAATTACCGCCGGTGCCGTCGTTAGTGGTCAGGAAATTGACCGGAACATCGTTAATGGTGGGGTCCACATAGGAACCGAAGTCCTGTCTGGTATAGGCCTTCTTAAGTTCCTCGGGAACAATGAACGGGTCTTCGTCTGTTTCCTTTTCCATAACTCCGCTCAAGCCGGTCAGGTGGCTGTAATGTATGGCATCACGGGGCGAATAGCCTTTCACCGAACCATAATTGAAGCGCATGGTGCCGTTGGCATCCGGGTATAGTTCATCGCCTTTCCATTCGGCATATGCGGCAATCAATCTTGGCTCCAGTTTGGTAGAAGCACCGGAATGTTTCTTGCGGCGTTCTGTTTGCTCATCGCGTTCCGGTTTGAGCGAGATAGCCAGATCAATGAACGGGTCATCCAGTTCCTCCAGTTCCTTTTTACTTATACCGAACATCTTCATCCGCTGATCAAGATCACCGATGGCAGTCTTGCTGTACAGGCTGTCAAGGTATTCGTCGAGCCGGGCTTCTCTCTCCGCGCTCTGCATCCCGGCAAATATTTTATCAATAGCTTCAATTTTCTGCTCTTGCGGAAGGTCAAAGGCCCTTTTGACGAAGTACCTCAGTATATCTTTGTCGAATGAAGGCACCAAGTTGATCTGGGCATTTTCGAGCCATTCCCTGTTTGAGATGGAGTCGCGATCTTGATACCCACGCTCCCGCTCCATGTCATCCTTCTCCCGCTCCACAGCCCATTTGTAAATACCGTTGGCCATCCCCAGGAAGTCTGACCAGCCAAGCGAGCCGAGCACAAAATCCTTGTCACGGGTCTTGCGTTGCTCATGATAAAGACTGTCCAAACCGGGAAGGACATCCGCGTACTTCTTCTTCAAATTGACATCCGCATTTAGGAATTCGACCAGGAGCTTCTCGTCCTCGACTTTCTTCCGCAAAAGACCAGCTTTCGTGAACCCCTCCAGCATCGCATAGCTGTTCTTCAGACCATTGTTTATCCCAGCATCCATCGATGCCAGCCGTATATCGACAGATGAATCCCTCGCCCCGGCCTGGCTGATCAACTCAAGTACGTCTTCGAACATGCGGATTGCATTGGGATAGTGGTAATTGACAAGATCATCAATATAATACGAACTGGTGTACCTGCTCGTACGCCCCGGGAATCCGATTATCATGGAAAAATCGCCTTCCTTGATGCCGGTCGAGGAGATAGGCAGGTACGTTTCTGACTGGTACGGAACATTTTCCTCGGCGTACTCGGCTGAACTGCCGTCCGGGGCAACGTAGGCGCGCAGGAACGAGAAATCCCCTGTGTGACGCGGCCACATCCAATTGTCAATATCGCCGCCGTACTTGCCGATCGAGGCCGGTGGAACATACACAATGCGGACGTCCCGAATCCTGAAATAGGTATACAGGACATATTGCTTACCGCCGTACATCTTCGCCAGCCGGCATCTGACATCCCGGCCTTCTTCGGCTTCCTTGATAATCTCCTTGGTGACTCTGTCAATTTCCTGGTAGCGTTCGAAAGCAGTCATGGAATCATCCAGCACGGTCAAAACTCGCTCCGTCATATCATCCATTGTCAGAGTGACGTAGACATTGTACCCGATGGCCGGGATTTCTTCCTCCCGGGTGGCCGCATAGAACCCTTTGGCAATCAGGTCTTGCTCGACGGTGCTCTGTCTCTGGACGGCGCCGTAAGCGACATGGTGATTCGTAATTATCAGACCCTCGGCGGATACAAAGGAGCCGGTGGCGCCAACCATGACTACGGCATCGCAGATGCCGCCCCCTTGCGGATTATAGATCTGATCCGGCTCCAGCATCAAGCCTTGAGACTTCAGGCTGTCGAAGGGAAGCTTGTGGAGGTCATAAAGCGGCCACATGCCCTCATTGGCCGACACATATTTGCCAGCGAGGACGAGGAACAGTAGCATTACCGGCAGCGAAAAGTATCTTCGATCCACAATAAACCTCCTTGCAGAACTGTTTTGCGTTTTTTACATCTTAGGTAATAGAGTATATAAATTAAAATATAGTTGCCATAATCGCAAGCCTTTTCCCGCACACGCGGAAAATATAAATGCTGATCCAGAAATGTAATACGTGGGGGCTGAATAGTACGCTTTCCATACCTCAAAATAGCCTCCTGAAATTGAAATCAAGGTATTATCAATAAATTACGCCTGGGCTTCCTCACTATACAACGGTTAATTCAATAGCACTCCCCAATCTACCCTTATGGTGAGTATCTACCGGGGATTTGGTCCCTGCCGAGATAATAACAATACTATAATCGTCGACGTTGCAGTTTATTCAATTACATACATATCCAACAACAGTCACGCGCCGCTGGTTGGTTGTGCGGAGCCGGAATCCAAAGCCGGGCCGCGACCTTATCTATCGATGGATAACGAGGTCGTCGAGTGACCTGCGACCGGTTGGGGCCGGTGTTTCATCCGGGTACCCCAGCGGCAGCATAAGGATCGGAACATGAGTGGCCGGCGCGTCAATTGCCAGCGCCACTCCGGTCTCCTCAAATGCGCCCACCATAACACTGCCCAGACCCGAAGCCACCGCCGCCAGGTGCGCAATCGTGGCGGCGATAGTCGCATCCTGAAGGCAGTACAGGGTTTTCCCCCTTTCGCCATAGGTTGCCGAGCGATCCGCGTCGGTGCAGAAAACCAGTACGGCCGGTGCGCTCGATACACAGGTCTGGTTGTGCGCCGCCTTCGCAAGCGCCCGGATAACCTCCGGAGTTTCGACTAAATATACCTGGTATGCCTGCAGGTTCCCTGCGGTTGGCGCCGACTGAACGGCTTTTAACAATCGCGTCATAATTTCGGGTTCAATTATTCGCGTTTTAAATGCCCGCACCGACCGGCGTGCTTTGACAGCTTCGTAAAAAAGCATTTCCTTATTCATAACACTGAGATTCCTCCAAAATAGTTCCCTTGTCCAATAAAACTGTCAAACTATTTCCGACTTCGCAACCTTTAAAATATACTTTAGCTTTCATTCCGCGCATTGCCTCACAAATATATAGAGCCTTGAATCAACCTTTTCTTTATAGATTATATAGTACATAAATATTGAATATCTTAAGTTCGCGTGCCAATGCGCCGATATAAATAATGGGGTCGGGCCGGGCGAAAATGCTATGGCAATTCGTCAAACCATTCGGATAAGCAGCCCGGCCCCTTATTCTTATTATAAGACGCTTTGACAACCTACTTTCGGTCACCTTTTTTGTGAGGCAATTCACGGGCGGTTTTCGAGCTTGACTTATAGAAATGATTTACTATTATATAGTGAATCCGGCGAGGGCCTGCATTTTTCCGGAGCGGATTCTAATGCATTTACAAACTCTATAGTAACGACTGCGTTGAGAAAGCATATGGCTATGACCGGGCCCGGCTTCAAATGGCTGATGCAGCCGCCACCCGCGCCGGTCATGCCCGTATGCAAGGGAGGATCCATGAAACGATGTTATGTTAACGTCATCTTACTTACGGCCATTCTTATTATCTTTGCCGGCGGTATATACGCGGACGAGAACCCAAAGCAGCCATTGAAAGATCAGGCGGCTATTCCCGCTAATATGGCGCCGTCTTATAGTAATGTCGGCGCGGACAGGGAAATTTCGGATGTCGCCACAAAAACTCCACCGACGGTTTTGGGCCCGGTCGAGACCAACGCCGTCGGCGTGCAGGTCGGTACCACGACCTTCGATTACCAGCACAACGGTAGCATGGGTCGTCAGATCGAGCATCGAAGTTCCGATTATCTCCATTTTGACTGGATGATCCAGACCGACATGTTTCTTGGCGGAGATCGAGGCGTCGGTTACCAGGTATATGACCTGAGCCAGTGCGATTTTGTATTTGCCGGGGGCGGCATTCGGGTCAACACGGAATATGCCGGTTACGTCAACCTTGACGTCGATCCGGGCGGATGCGGTATCCCGGCCAGCCACGAGATAAATGCGGGAGACGGCTTTTATTACCCTACCGCCTATTGGGACTCCTGTCTCGCCGGCTCGCCGTCAGAGAAATTTGATTCCGATGCTCCAAGCGACATTTTTGGTTGGACGCAGCCTTTTGGTAATGAAAATATCTGGCCGATTATTGATTGGCAGGTCGGGACAGAGACGGTTTTGCACATGGTTTGCGCTGAGTCCGGCACCCCGTCCGGTGATCCGCATACCATCTCCTACTACCGCCGCGCCGGCGCTTACGGAGTTGAAGACGGCGGAACCTGGTCGAGCCAGCGTCTGATCGATACCGTCATGGTCATCAGTCCGGTGGTGGCGGCATCTCCATTCAGCGATAAGGTCGCCATAGTCTGGAACGCACCGGTTGATTTCTTGCGTGACACGCCGAGCGAGTTTACGGGCGGCATTGCCATCCAGTATCGCAATGATGTCTGGTTCGCCGTTTCGACCAACCAGGGAGCGGACTGGATTGCCGGAATCGGCAGCGGCTCGATCGGCCATGAGGTAGATAACGGAATCGGCATGGGTTATGATACCGATGGCGGGAATATTACTACATACGGCTGGGACGGCGAGTGGAAGGCATATACAAATACTTCGGCGCTTTTTACCCACGACGATAATCTCCATATCGTCTGGAATTGCCGGCGCTGGACAGATACTACTAGTCTTTATCGCCGTCAGTCGGGTATTTTTCACTGGTCGGAGGATAATCCGTCTATCAGTACCGTTATTGAAGCCATGTGGGACGCTGACGGGTTGTGCTATGCTCACACTTGGGGTAGCGACGCGGACAAACCGTCAATTTCGGAGTGCGATAATAAACTCTATATACTTTATACCCAGTTTGGTAACGAGCAGTATCCGTGTTATGACCGTTCTTCTGCGCCTAACTACATAATGAACGGCGAACTATATCTGACCGGATCGGAAGACGGCGGAGCAAGCTGGGACGAACCGCGGAATCTGACCAATTCGGTCACTCCCCTGTGTGCTGCCGGCGATTGCGAAAGTGACTACTGGCCGACCATGGCCCGGTATGGCCGTATGGAAACCTGCGGTGATCTGGCCGGTCATAATGTTCTGGACATTCTTTACATCAATGACCGGCATGCCGGCGGTGTAGCTCAAGATGAGGGCGAGTTCACTGTCAACCCCGTCATGTGGCTGGCGACGGAGTGCCGAGGAATCGGAGAAGATACCTGTGCCGCTCAGAATCTGGGTGACGTTGATAACAACGGCAATATCGAATCTGACGACCTGTCATATTTGACTCAATTCCTTTATGAGGGCGGCCCAACGCCTCCGGTTATGCCGAACGCCGATGTCAATGCTGACTGCTGGATCGACGGCGCCGATATCAAATACCTTGACGATTACCTCAACTGGGGCGGCCCGGATCCCGATGCCTGTACCTGCGTTAATCCGGAGGTTTGTGATTGCAGGGTCGGCGACGCTAATGGAGATCAGTCTATCAACCTCGGCGACGGGGTTTATATCAACAACATTGTGTTCCATAGCGGTCCGATTCCGACACCGTATGTAATCTGCAGCGGTGACGCCAACAAGGATTGCACCGTCAACCTCGGAGACGCCGTCTTCATTAACAACGTGGTCTTCCATAACGGGCCGATGCCTGTCTATTGCCACGAATGGGCTCAGGATCCGCCGGATGGTTGTGGTTCGTTGCAGAAAGATATTAAACAGAGATAAACGATAAGTTGAACAAGGGGTCATAATCGTTTGGCCCCTTGTTTATTAACAGTCTCCCCTGCCGGATAAGGGTCACGGCTCCCGGCACTTCCAAGATAATCTTAATGTTTTTCTTTACGTTCCCGAAATAACTGACCGATCTCGGCGCCGAGGATAAACACCAGGGACGTATAATAAATCCAGAAGGCGACAATGATCATGAAAAAGTAAGCGCCGTATATCCGTTTCAGTGTAACGACGTTGGTGATATAGAAGCCGAACACCCATTCCGCCAGAAGCCATAGTAACGAGGCTGATACCGCGCTGACGACGATTGCTTTTTTGGGCGGTTTTTTGTAAGGAATAAAATAATACACTATAAAAAAGCTTACCAAAATGATCAGGATCGAGAAACCGTTCAGGGCGAATTCGCCCAGGAAATCAAGATTAAGGTTTCTTATGAATTGGCTCTTTTCGGCGAAATCCTCGATGATTCGCATTGTCGGCAATATCATTGTTGAAATAAGGAAATAAGCCAGCACCAGCAAGACCAGACCCAAATCACGCAACTTGCCGATCAGCACCGATTCCGAGGCAGTTACCCGGTAAATTGTATTCAGTGTGGTGCGCATGCTGCTGAACAGACTGCTGGCTGCGAAGAACAATCCGGCAATGCCGATTATTCCCGCCAGGTTTTTATATATTGCGAATTCATTCACGCGCGGAAAAACCAGTTGTTTGACGGACTCGGCAAAATCCGCATACGGGATAACATTCTCAATGAAAGAGTTTATTTCCTGCGTAATTGAGGGTTTTTCGAGAACGATACCAAGGGCGGCAAAGACTACTAACATCAAGGGTATGATACAGACGAATAGAGAAAAAGTCAGTCCGCCCGCCATCAGGAATATGTGGTGTTCGCCGACACGGTGGTATAATCCGGCGGCATAATAGGCGACACTTCTCCATAATGATTGCAAGTGTTCCTTTAACCTGTTTTTGCGAAATATATCGTCGGTCATCCAATAGTCCCGTCGCAAACTCGCCCTAAAAGACTTAATAACATAACCGAAATATTAGCAGAATACTCCCGGGTCAGCAAGCCTTTTTACGGTCTCTTTTTCGCCCTTATCGATTATTGACTCAGAAGGCTTATTTTTGCGTGCGGAATGCGAATATTTTGCATATATTCTACGTCATTAAATTGAATAAAGATCGAAACTCGTACGCAACATTTATAAAAAGACAGGAGAAACAATGAAAAAGTCATCGTTTTGCAAGCCGCGACTGATGTTACTTGTCGTTATGTTCTGGCTTTTGGCCTGCCCGTTGATTTTGGCTGCCGGCACTGACGGTATTCCGCAGCGTGAGGATATCGAAGACAAGTACAAATGGCAGGTTGAGGACATGTACGAAGATATCTCCGTGTGGGAGGCGGACTTTAAACTGCTCGAATCAGGCCTGGTCGGTTATGAAAAATATGAAGGTCATCTGGGCGATTCCCCGGAAATGCTGCTGAACTGCCTTAAGCTGTCGGACAGTTTGGGCGTAATCGACGGCAACCTGTATGTCTATGCCTACCTTAAGCTGGACGAGGACAACCGCCGCAGCGAATACCAGGAACTGGGCGGACGTATTTCAGCCCTGGACGCCAGATTCGAAGAAGCCGGGGCATTTATCGAGCCCGAACTTTTGACCCTTGATCTGGGAAAGATTGAATCTTTCATGAAAGAAAAGCCGGAGCTTGAAGTTTATCGCTTCTACTTCGAAAACATGATGCGGCAAAAGGAACATATCCTCTCCTCCGAGGAAGAAGGCATAATTGCTCAAGCCGCACCGCTTATTCAAACGCCGCTGAAAGTTTTTAACATGATTGACAACGCCGACCACAAGCTGGGTACGGTTGTCGACAGTTCCGGGAAAAAGATTGAGCTCACCTATGGACGCTATCTCCGAATTCTTAAAGGCACAGATCGCGAAATGAGGAGGATAGCCAATGACACTGTCCAGCAGTCATGGCTCAGGTATATAAATACCCTGGCAGCCACGT
Source organism: uncultured Ignavibacteriales bacterium (assembly GCA_964611355.1). Classification (GTDB taxonomy): domain Bacteria; phylum Zixibacteria; class MSB-5A5; order GN15; family JAAZOE01; genus CAZSYD01. The sequence goes on from CAZSYD010000006.1 coordinate 25,487, forward strand.
TCGGTTCCTCGCTTGAGAAGGACCTTTTTCTTACCAAAGTGCGAGAGTACAACAGTACCCTGGAACGAACACTGGATGATGACAACATTCCCCAAGAAGTTTACAACAACCTGATTGAAACCGTTAATGCCAACCTGGCTCCGTTGCATAAATGGATTAGCCTGCGGAAAAAGGTTTTGGGATATGATACGCTGTTCACTTATGATCTTTCCGTTTCGCTGGTGCCGGAATTTGAAAAGAAATATTCTTACGAAGAAACGAAAAGGCTGGTGCTTAAAGGACTTAAACCCCTGGGCAAGCATTACATCGACAATTTCAAAGCGGGCTTGAATTCCAGTTGGGTCGACGTTTACGAAAACGAAGGCAAGGGTTCGGGGGCATATCAGTGGGGTACCTACACCTCTCATCCGTATGTGCTGATGAACTTCGACAGTACCCTGAGCAGCCTGTTTACCCTCGCCCACGAGATGGGACATGCTCTGAACAGTTACTATTCAAACCAAAAAGAGCCATATCTTTACCACAATCATTCAACCTTTACGGCCGAGGTGGCTTCGACCTGCAATGAAGCGATTCTGATGAAATACCTTCTGACCAACGCCGAAAGCAAAGAGGAGAAACTGGTTCTGCTGGAGCATTACATTCGGCAGATCGACGGGACGTTTTTCACCCAGGTGATGTTCTCCGAATTTGAACAGGCGGTTCATGAACACCTTCAAAACGGCGGGGCGACATCGGTCGATTATTTCCGGAAGACTTATCGGGATATTTTCCAGAAATACTACGGCCCCGACCTGACTGTTGGCATCAACAATGACATGAGCGGGATGAAAATCTATCACTTCTATCGCACATTCTATGTCTATCAGTACGCCACGAGTTACGCGGCCGCTCAGATGCTTTCGCAAAAAATCCTCGAAGGAGATAAAAAAGCGCTGGAGGCTTATATGACGTTCCTTGCCACCGGGTCTTCGAAGTATCCTGTTGATATTCTCAAAGACGCCGGTGTCGATGTGACCGGTCCGGAGCCGGTGGAAAGAACGATAAGGTTATTTGGCGAACTGGTTGACGAAATGGAACGGTTTCTTGAAGCAAAATAACCTGAATCGAACATGAGAAAATCGGCCGGCGGATAAATCCGTTGGCCGTTTTTTTATTTACAATACACTAAAGGCTGACATTGCCGGTAGATATGAACCAAATTTCAAGGACCTGACGAAACATACTGTTTTCAACTTACCCGTGACTTACAATGTAAATGCATATTAGAATAAGGCAGATAAAGCATATTATAAGATAATTGAAATAAGACAATCTGTCAGAAAATAACTAAAAATCAATTTAGCGAGAAAGCGTGGACAAGGTTTAATCCGTTTTTGAGAACCCGGTAATCGTCGATATGCGTCACGCCGACAATTTCTCCGTGCCTGTCCAGAAACTCAATCGTTAAATTGTATGTTCCCGGTTCGATTTCGAAATCGCCGATAAAGATTTTGCCGGGCAGAAGTCGTGAACAGCGCAGGTCGGCGTTTTCGGAAACATCGGTGGCTATATCTACCACAAGCTTTTTTAACCAGCCTCCACCACCACCGGTGTCGGCTTTCTTTTTGAGTTTATGGGCCGCCAGTCCCTTGGCCACGGCGCGAGCCACCGTGCGAAGATAAACCAGGGATTTCTTCGCTTCAAACGTTTCTTTTGCCACCGCCGCGATATCTTCAATAAGTCGGAGCTCGCTGATTGGTTGAAGATCAATCAATACTCGCACGCGGTTAATGACCGATGCCCGCGATATAATTTGGGGGATCGAAAACTTGAAATAGTAATCTTCAGATATAGGCATGGCCAGATGTCCGTATTCGCTGCCTTTTCTTTTCGGATCGGTATATAAAATCTGGACAAGATCGAGGTCTTTATCGGTTCGAAGACGAAGATTTAAGGCTTCTTTAACGGGCGACAAGCCGACCAGGGTCACGAAACTAAGTATCGCCTTTCCCCTTGAGGAATATTTGACCTCGGGCATATCGAAGCTGTAAATATGCGGTTGTTCGATAAAAGCCCGCCGAAGCAGATCATAGTCAATTCGAGCGTCATCCATTTTCCCTTCGGCGGCGTACATGTGCATGCTTAGGTAACGGGCAAACGCATCGTTGTTGAACCTGACTTTTGACGCATTATACTTTATTTCCACGCGAACGGAATCATCCTGAGCACCCTCGTTGAATTTCCGGGCGGCCCGGCGGTATTTCTGCTCCAGCAGATCAAGCTTCTCGTTGGCCCTTTTTACCTCGACGAAGGCGTCGTCAAAATCATCGAGAGCGATATAATTGAGGGTCTTGATGAGATTGGCGTAGAGGATTTCGTAATCTTCGCCGGCGTACTCAAGCACGTTATCGTTGAGAATCACAGACGCCGCCGCCCGCGATACGCTCCTGGTGAAAAGCTCATCGGCGGCATCTTCGGCCAGGGTCAGTTTCTCATTGCTGATTTCGTGACGTGAGGCGTAATGATTGACCAGCCCGACGTCAAGATAATAGAGAAACCGGTCTTTTGACTTATACTTCCCGGCGGCCAGGGCGGCTTCGACCTTTTCAACGGCCGTGTTAAAATTATGTGCCCTTAGCTCGGCGGTGATTGGTTCATAGAACGCTTTTTGTGTCGTAACCGAACTGCAGCCGACAAACAGAACCGGGCATACCACCGCCACGACAAAAACCGGCTTCACGAAACTTATTGATGAACCGGCCGATTTTACCACTTCGTCTTTTTCTTGGAGATTTCTTTTTTAATCTTCTTTGTCCCGATCCAGACCTTCTCGTTGCTTTCGATGTTAATCAGTTCCAGATCCGTTTGATAATAAATAACCCGGAGACCTTCGACCTGATCCACGATTGACTTGATGGCCCCGAGAAGAATAAAGTCGGCGCCGGTTTCATTCCTGATTTGTTTCATCGTTTCCCTGGATGCGAAATCGCGCTGGTCGAACCGTTCCTCGCGGATGTCTTCCCGCTGGGCGCGCTTGCCCACGAACCTGACCCGCCCGGAGTTAAGGAGTTCCCTCTCGAAATCGGTGGTAAAGGTCTCTGTGTCGACATGTTCGTCGCTCTTATTTCGAATCGGCCCGACGGTCACGATCGGTTTCTGGCCGCTGGCCACCACCCAGTCAGTCAGCCATACGCGTGAAAGACAATCCGAAACCATTTCTTCGGCCACCAGCCGGGCATCGGTATCGTTCCATTTGCCGCTTACGTCGGTAACAGTTTCCGGTTCGAGGCGGTGAACCTTACGGGATGATCCACACCCCACAACCAGGAATGTCAGGCAAAAGGCAAATAGAATCAAAATTCCCTGTTTCACTGTTCCTCCTTTTTTGAAAAGCCGGATTTGAACCGGGTGTATTCCAAAAATTTCATTATCCATTAATTCTGATATTAGAACATACGCGAATTATAGACAAGTTTTTTTTAACAGGCATGGGGCAAGTTTATTTCGGCTGCTTTTTCTAACATTATTAATAATTCGACGCTAAATGCATAATTTCGGGGAGAAAAATCACGGTTTTCCCTTTCATATCCCGCAACGCCAATTTAGCCAATTTCCGGGATGCGGTCGCATATAAACCGATGGTTTAGTATTAATATATAACGTAATGTATTATAACAAGAACGGCTGCTATTTAAATTTAGTAAATTGCTGTTGAACTTAAAATTGATAATAAAAAAGCGCGGCAGACAGAACGTCTTATCTGCAAAATATCTTCCGCAACGGGCTTGAATTGATTAATTTCAGGCGACATTGATTTACTGGAATATTAATGAGCAGTAAAATAAATAATCATATATCATTTGGCCTGCTACTGATTCTTTTTGTCCTTTATGTTACAGCCGTCCTGTTCGGCGTCATGCAGCTCTGGGGTTTGAATATCGCCAAATTCCTGCCCGGCTGGTGGAGCTGGCTGACTATCGCAGTTACAGCCGCCACGCTTTTGCCACGGGTGTCCCGAAAGCTGCTGGCTTTACTTGAAAGATTTTCGAGGAAACTCGCCACCGATAAAGCGAAAAGGTTGGTATTTCTGCTTTTGCTTTCATGCGCTCTCTTCCCGATCTGGCTGATTTTCTATTCGAAAGGATACTTTCTCGGCGATGCCACTCTGCGCCTTAACCTTATCGCCGGCGGACAGCTCTGGCTCCCTACTGAAATTGGAGACTTTTTTATCCACTCCATCATTGACCGACTGGCGCTGGAACCGTTTGGATACCAGGTCGCCCTCGGTTATCACATCGTCAGCGCCCTGTGCGGAGTTGCCTTTTTGATCGGAGCATACCGGCTGGCTCTTTATCTTAAACCATCCCAGTCTTTATTCATCTTTCTAATTATGATGTCGTCGGGGATGACAGTCATGTTTTTCGGTTACATCGAAAGCTATTCGATCCTCGCCGCGCTTCTGCCATATCTTGTTCTTTCGGCCTTGAAGGTGATTGACGGAAAATCAGGCTCAACTGTCTTTATTATCCTTTTTATTCTAACCGTCGTTATACACTCGATGGCTATCGCTATTCTGACGGGGTTTTTTATTATGACCCTCGTTGTATCTCGGGTTGGGATTGACCGGGCGCGCCGGATATCTCTTTGTTTGACGTTCCTGATAATAATTGGAATTGTTTTTGTTTATATCGCTCGCGCCGTCGGTATAGACTGGGCGCAACGATACTTGCTGGCGCCGCTGCCGTCTGAAGATTACCGACAGGGTATTTTCACTCTTAATCACCCGTTGAATATCTTCAACTGGCTTTGCCTTTCCGCCCTGCCGTCCATGGTAATATTCGCTTCAATTCCGAGGAAAGGACGAAAAGAAGAGGATGACGCTGTCCACAGGAGGATTATTCCGGCTATATGGATGATCGTACCGGTAGTGGTATTTATGTTTTTCTTTATTCCGCAGCTTGGCGGCCCGCGCGACTGGGATCTCTTCTCCCCTGCAGCATTTCTGCTGATACCGGCGGCGTTGATTATCTACCTGGCCAAATCAAATAAACGATTACCTCCTCATATACTCCCGATTACGGTGCTATCGCTTTGCATTACAATTTCGTTTGCCGCGGTAAACGCATCGGTAACCAGAGCAGCCGATCGCTTTTGCGAAATAATCGAGGTTTCCAAATTCAAGAATCTGTTCAAGGAATACGGCATGCTTTACAATTTCGCCAAAAATACTCCGGAATTGGAAAGTCGCGCACTGGAATTCGGGTTAAAGGCGTGGGCCGAGCCACCGTATAATAAAAACGATTCCGTACTTATGGCCAATGAACTAGCGGAAATCTTTATAAATGCGCAGGACAAAAGTCGGGCTTACCGGTACCTGCGCCATTCTTTTGCCGCCGACAGCGCGGATCTTACAATCCATCTTCTGCTGGTGGATTATTACCGTGCTTTTGGCGAGACTGATAAATTGCCTGATCTGGCATCGAGAATGGAACGGCTTTTTTCCAATAATCCGCATGCCCTGTTAAGCGCCGGAATGATATTTCAGGAACACAACATGATGGAACGGGCGGGAAAAGCATTGGGGCGGGCATACGAACTAAACAGGAACGACCCGCTGATCACACTAAATTACGGAATCTATCATTATGATATCGGGGATTATGATCAGTGCATTGAACTTTTGTACGGTATAAAGGAAAGCGACCGTTTCGGCTTCTTTGCCTTTTATTACAAGGCGAGCGCGTATCTCGAACTGGGTGAAATCGAAAAAGCCCGCGCAAGCTTAGCAATAGCCGAAAGGCTTCAAAAATCCCCTGATGAGAAACGCATGCTGCAGACATTAAAGCAAAGGCTGAATGACTACCTATAGAATCATGGATATTATATCTGGCCGACTGTATAATCATTGGAATAGATCGGTGTCTCCTATTGTGACTTTGATTTACAGTTGTACAATTGACAGCCATGCGAACATTGGCTATTATTAGTCTAATAGAAAGAAGTCAAAATGAAAAGATTTGTTGCCCTGACCGTTTTTGGAGTTACCCTTCTAATCAGCATCGCCGCTGCGCAGCAGCCGGAAACGTTTGAACAGGCAAAGGCCTTATCGGCCGGGCTGGACAAGCCGATCCTGTTGAAGTTTGTCCACGAGGATTGCGAATATTGCGATAAGTCCGAACACGAAGCGCAGACGGTTGACGAAATCAAGAATGCCCTTAAGTCGGTGGTATATCTATCCTTTGATGTCAACGAGGGCGAGGGGGTTGAACTTTCCGAAAAATACAAGGCAGGAATCAATTTCCCCGTTTTTATATTGACCAACAGTTCCGGCGAAGAAATTTATCGATGGATCGGGTACAGCTCCGGCGCAGGCTCCTTCGTTTATTCCCTGGAATCGGCTATGGCCGACACGATGACCGTCAAGGGACGCATCGCCCGCTTGAAAGCCAATCCGGCTCCAAACGACGCCAAATACCTCGCCAAGTATTATTCCGATATCGATGAACCTCTTAAAGCCGTGGAATTCTACCGCCGGGCCGCAAACCTGGATAAAAACGTAAATTATACTTTGCAGATATTCACAAATCTCGCCCAAGCCTGTTGGAAGGATATGATTCCGTTTGAGGAAACGCTCCCAGCAGCTGATTCGGTTATAAATTCAAAACGCGTTATCAAGAATAGTATTGTTAATGTTGCCAAGCTCATTACCCGCCTGGCCAGAAAGAAAGGTAAAACCGATCGTATCGAAAAATACCTTCAGGCCGGGCTTGACGCTACCGAGGGGAGTCAGAATAAAAGGTTCGTCGAAGCCCGCCATGAGTTCATGGCCGACTACACCCTGCACGTCAGAGCCGATACCGCCAAGGTTATTAAAATCAAGAAGGCCAGTCTTGGCGAAGGATGGGAAAACGACCGGGATACCTTTTATCGATTCGCCCTGTGGTGCCTGGAGAGAAAGATTAATCTCGAAGAAGCTGAAACGTATGCGCGCAAGACGGTCAACCTTGTTTATACGGGTAAATACCGGGCCAAAGCGCTCAATACGGTGGCTGAAATCTGCGAGGCCCGCGGCGACATCACGGAAGCGATAAAAGTAATAAACATGGCTATTCAGCAAGACCCGGATAACGATTTCTATGTTGAGCAACTGGAGCGATTCACCGAAAAACTACACGGTGACCAATAGTCGCGCGGAAAATCAAAAAAATATTCTTTTCGTTATTATTGTCCCGCCATTTGCATTGTGGTCAATCAGGCTGGGTGAGTTCTATCATTATTTGACCCTCCTCGCCCCTGACGACAAACTCATCCGCGTATGCCTTCCAGGTATTTTGAGTGGCCATGCCTAATTTTTCAATGGCAACCTTTCCATAACCTTGCGGGCCCATTTCATTCTCTTCGAGGAGCTGGCCGTCTTTATAGAAAACAAACGCGCAAACGGCCTTCGAGTTGCGCATATTCTTGAATCTTACTTTTACTTTCTTCGCAGGATCCAACTCAACCCGTAGCTCCAGCCACTTCGACACGGATTGCTTTATTGGGGCTTTCATTGTTTTTGTCACCATTTTGTCGGATTGAATCGGTTGGCCTACGGCAGGACCCTGTTCGGCCTCGCCCATTAACGTGTAACCGGCCGGTATTATAAACAGGCTTTTGTCCAGTTCTTCCTCGCGGATATTCACCAGCTCAAAGGCTTTATCCTTATCGGTATGGTTTACGATTTTAATGGGGAAATTGAGCTTGTGCGAAACCCACTGGGTAAACAGATCGTCGCCGTCCTTCGATATGCGTATTTTATCGCAAATGCGACCGTCCAGAGTATCTGTTTCAAGTATTTGGCTTTCACCTGTAGCGGCGGCGGATTTTACGCTCTGGATCGGATCGCCCATAATACTCCTGGGATCATCAATCGGCATTTCCAGATAAGTCTTGCGCCGCGGTATAAATACCCGGGTCAGGCCGGCATCCTGATCGACAATCAGGAGAAATATCACACTGTCTTCGCCCATTTCCACTCGGTAGTTTGGCTCTCTGTAAAAAAGCCTGCCGTTCATTGTCTGCTCCCCCTGCGTCATGACAATGTCTGCCGTGAACTTGATGCCGCCATCCGAATCGCAGCCGACCAGTATAGCAAGGAGAATAAATATTGCATAAAGTATTCCAAAAGCGGTTTTAGCAGCCATGATTTCTGCCTTTCTAGTCACAAACGGTCCCTAAAGAATCGAGGCATTATAAGCGGTTATCCAATGTTGAGTCTGCAAACATTACTTATACAAGCTATCGCAAAAAACGACGTCATCTTGGTACTTTTCAAGATTAAGGGCAAAATCCAGGCCTGTCAACGTAAAACCTGCCTTTTAATGCCTGTTCTATGATAATCGTAACGGGTGCAGGCGTTATTTAGTGTTGCATTTCAAAGTCCCGTTTAGCTATTTATTATCCGTTCGGTTCTTAATTGACGTCCTGACAAGGTGGCAAACATGGCTGAAGTTCTAAGAAATTGGCTGGCGGCAAAAGGGGTTACCGAAAACCTGGCCGGGTACATAAGCTGGCTGGCTCTGGCGCTGGCCGTGTTAATCGTAGCGTATGTTTCCAATTATATCGCCAAGCGGTTTCTCCTGACCGGGATCGCCTACCTGGTTAAGAAAAGCAAGGCCAAATGGGATGATGTTCTTCTCGAACACAAAGTCTTCGCTCGCTTATCTCATCTGGCTCCGGCGCTGGTTATTTATTTTTCCGCTTATTTGTTTCCAACAATACAAAATCTCATTCAGCGTTTTTCGATGGTCTATATGATCCTGGTCGGCCTTTATGCCTTTAACTCATTCCTCAATGCGGTCGCCGATATCTATCGGTCTTTTGAAATCTCCCGTCAGCGTCCGATCAAGGGATATATCCAGGTTATCAAGATTATCATCTCCGTATTCATGGGTATAATAGCCCTGGCGACCATGATGGGCCGTTCGCCCTGGCTTCTACTCAGCGGCCTCGGTGCCATGACCGCGGTCTTGATTCTGGTTTTTAAAGATTCAATTCTCGGCCTGGTCGCCAGCATTCAGCTCTCCGGCAATGACATGGTCCGTATCGGCGACTGGATCGAAATGCCCAAATATGGAGCCGACGGCGACGTTATCGACGTTACCCTTAATACAGTCAAGGTACGGAATTGGGACAAGACCATTACCACCGTCCCGACGTATGCCATGATTTCCGATTCGTTCAAGAACTGGCGCGGTATGGCTGAATCGGGCGGACGGCGGATTAAACGGGCCGTCAATATCGACATGCGAAGCATCGGGTTTTGCACGCCGCAGATGCTTGACCGCTTCGAAAAATATCAGCTTATAACCGACAATATCAGATCAAAAAGAAAAGAGATTACCGAATACAATAAAGAACATCACATCGACACCTCCGAACTTATAAACGGCAGGAATCTAACCAACCTCGGAACCCTGCGGGCATATATCGCCGCCTATCTTCGAGATCATCCAAAGGTTCATCAGAATATGACCTTTCTCATCAGACAGCTTCCACCGGGCGAGTATGGTCTGCCGCTGGAAATCTATGTTTTCAGCAACGACCAGGAATGGGCCAATTACGAAGCCATCCAGGCCGATATATTCGACCATATCCTGGCCGTAATCCCGATGTTCGACCTGCGCGTCTTCCAGAGACCGAGCGGACACGATCTTGTCGATCTGAGACCGGCAACCGCCCGTCCGGAAGGCGTATAATTGTGAGAATGTCCCCTTCCGGTTTATCCATGTGTTTCGGTAGAAGCATTTGTCGCAGCATATTTTTGTTGCCAACCGTATCAGAGAGATTTACATACTGATTGGTACAACTCATAATAAATCAGGAGGCGGATAACATCATGAAGATAAAACTATCTACCCTTGCCCTGTTAATGGTGCTAATTGTGACCGGAACGGCTGTTCCTGCCGCAGAATATGCTGAACTGGCGGCTTTGGAAAAACTGATCGATTCGACCCGGGCGATGGAGGCCACGGTCTTTGCTCCTATCGCATTCGGCAAGGCGGAGCAGAACCTGCAGAAAGCGCAGGAAATGCATCGGACAGGTAAGAAACAAAGTATCATTGATAAATATATCACCGAGTCGCGCGAATATGCCGAGAATGCGATCAAAGCTACGGAACTGGCCAAACTGACTCTGGCCGACTACCTCGATATCAGGGAAAAGGCGAAACAGGCCGAGGCTTCCAAGAACATCCCGGAATTATGGCAGGCCGCTGAGAAGCAATTTACAAAAGGCGCGGCCAAAATCGAAGACGGTAACGTCAAAGGCGGCCTGAAGGAAGCAGCCAAGGCGCAACCGTTATATGATGAAGCCGAATTGGAGGCAATACGGGTTGGTATCCTGGGTAAGGCCGATGCCCTTATAGAAAAAGCAGTAGCCGATGAAGCCGCCAAGTATGCATTGACTACTCTTGATAAAGCCCGAACAGCGCGGTCCAAAGGGAATTCCATTCTGGAAAATGATCGATACGAACGGATTTCTTCGATCAAGCGCGCTGCTCTTGCCGAATTTGAAGCCCGGCATGCTTCCAATATCGCCAAATCGGTGCGAACCCTGGAACGCAACGATCAGGCCTGGGAACGTTTAATGCTGGTGTATGAGCTCCAGATGCAACGCGTGGCTGAGGTTCTGGGGATCGAACTGCTGCCTTTCGATGCAGGGCCGCTGGTGGCGGCCGACAGCCTTGCGGCTGCGATCCGGTCGTTAAAATCGTCAGGCCGGGAGTCTAACGCAACCTTTGATAGTCTGTCTGTCCGTATGAAAGCCACCCTTTCGAAAACCGGCCGCATCACTGATGAAGAGGATGCCATACGACTGGCTCAGATACTGGACGAACAGGTTGACAAACTTCTGGCTGAGAAAGAAACGCTCTCGATAGAAATGGCCGCGCGTGAGGAAGAGCTGGCCGGCCTCGAGAAGGAACATAAAGAAATTGCCGGTGAGCTTGACAAAAGGCTCGAAAAAGAAGAAAAAATCAAAACGGCCCGAAGTCTTCTTAACCCGTCGGAATGTGCCGTTATTCGTTCCCCTGCCGACGATATCGTTCTTCGTCTTTTCGGTCTGTCATTCGACGTCGGTTCGAGCGATATCAAGGACGAACATGTTCCTCTGCTGAAAAAGGTCGAGAAGGTTCTCGGTATGTTCCCTGAGGCCAAGCTGATGATTGAAGGACATACCGATAATCAGGGCGATCTGGCGACCAACAAGCGGCTCTCGGAAAATCGGGCTTACGCGGTTATGCAGTACCTGCGCCAGTCCATGTCGATTTCGGCCGGACGTATTCAGTCGAGCGGTTACGGGCCGGACAAGCCCATCGCATCCAATAAAACGACCGAAGGCCGGGCCAAAAACAGGCGGATAGATATTATTATCATGCAATAATCGGTCAGAGGATCGGGGGCTGAGAAAATGCAGTCAGTCCGGGTTCGAGAACCTGAAATACGGGCAGGCGTCGCCCATTCCATATTCTATGCCTTAATCATTCCTATTTATAAGCGCTTTTAATTATTGTCATTACAATCCGGCTCTTATACATTACAAAAGAGTTGTCGTAATTCCGGCAGAAGGAGGGGATAATGCCAAATCCGATCAGCCGCTATTTCCGATTCGAAACGTTGCAAACCAGCTTCAAACAGGAAACCATCGCAGGAGCCACCACCTTTTTCACTATGGCCTATATTATTATTGTCAATCCCAAGATTTTAGAGGCGGCCGGAATACCGGTCGGGCCTTCAATGGTGGCCACTGTAATAGCCGCCGTCTTCGGCACGTTAGCTATGGGCATTTACGCCCGGCGGCCGTTTGCAATTGCGCCGTATATGGGCGAAAATGCCTTTATCGCCTTTACGGTCGTAGGCGTTCTCGGGTACAGTTGGCAAACCGCTTTGGGCGCAATCTTTATAGGCGGAGTATTGTTTACGCTAATCAGTGTTCTTGGTATCCGCGCCTGGCTGGCCCGCGCCATTCCCGAATCATTGAAAATCGCCTTTGCAGTCGGAATCGGGTTGTTTCTTACCTTTATCGGCCTGAATGAAACCGGCGTGGTTACTCTCGGGGTCCCCGGTGCGCCCGTGCATGTCGGCAATCTGCAAAGCACGGCGGTTATTCTATCCATAATTTGTTTCTTTCTAATCGGATTTCTAATGATACGAAAAATAAACGGTGCTCTTCTGATTGGAATTCTTGTTGTTACTTTCCTCTCGTTTATATTCGGAATCAGCCAATTGCCCGAAAACTTGATGAGCCTGCCTCCCGGCATCTCTCCTGTATTTTTACAGCTTGATATAGTTGGCGCCCTGCAATGGAGCTTTTTCCCGATCATCCTGACCGTTCTGGTAATGGACTTTGTCGATACTACCGGAACGCTTCTCGGTTTGGCCTACAAATCCGGTTTTCTCGACGAAGACGGTCAATTGCCGGAGATCGAAAAGCCGATGGTATGCGATTCGACGGCAACAGTTGTCGGCGCTTTGGTCGGAACGACTACCACCGGTACATTTATCGAATCGGCTGCGGGAATCGAGGCCGGCGGAAGATCCGGTTTCGCATCGGTGATTACAGCCGGGCTGTTTTTGCTTACGCTGTTTTTTGCGCCGTTTCTCACTGCCGTTCCGCCCTGCGCTTACGGAGCGGCTTTGATTATGGTCGGGTTGTTGATGATATCGCCCATCGTTAAGTTAAAATTTGACGATTTGACGGAGTCGATACCGGCTTTTCTCGTAGTTATCCTTATGAGCTTCACCTATAATCTTGGCATCGGAATGACGGCCGGTTTCGTCGCTTTTCCGCTGGTGATGCTGTTTTCCGGCCGGGCCGGAGAGGTTCATACGGGGATGTGGATTCTGGCTGCTATATCAGCTCTCTTTTTCATCTTTTACCCGTATTAGTTGACCGAACGGGATGGCGATGATCCCGGTTTTTGGTGGACAAATCGCGAATTTTGGCTATATTTCAACGGATAAGGGATAA
>CAZSYD010000006.1:38577-84424 GCA_964611355.1 uncultured Ignavibacteriales bacterium
TTAGGGAGGAACCATTATGCTTCACCCATCGGGCCGGTCAAGCAAAGGCCGATATATCCACGCCATATGGCTATCCGTTATAGCGGTAATTTTCATAAATGCAACCCCTGTTCTGGGACAGTTAAATACCGAAGACATAGAAGTCCTTCGAGAGCTTGCTCGGGAGGAAGGCTGGACCTTTACGGTCGGCGAGAACCCGGCCACGAAATACCCGCTCGAGAAGTTATGCGGCCTGGTGGTGCCTGACAATTGGCAAGCTACGGCGCGATTTGATCCGATTACACCGGCCAAGGATATCCCCGTATCTTTTGACTGGCGCGATTCAAATGGCTGCACGCCGGTGAAAGCCCAGGGCAATTGCGGTAGTTGCTGGGCATTTGCCACCGTAGGGGCTTTTGAATGCAACATCAGGATTAAGGATCAAATGACGGTGGACCTGTCCGAACAATGGCTGGTCAGTTGTAATCAGAGTGGGTGGGGCTGCGATGGCGGATGGTTCGCTCATGATTATCATCAATGGAGAACCGACCCCTGTGATAGCACGGGCGCGGTGCTGGAAGCAGATTTTCCTTATGCAGCCAGCGATCTCCCCTGCAACTGTCCCTACCAGCATCAGTTCCTGATAAATTCGTGGGCTTTTATTGGAAATCCCTCGAGTATACCGGCCATAAGCGCGATGAAGCAGGCTATTCTGGATTATGGCCCGATAACCGTTGCCGTGGCGGCCAATTCGGCGATGCAGGCTTATACCGGTGGAATCTTCAACGGATGCGATGCTATTGAAATTAATCATGCGGTTGTCCTTGTCGGCTGGGATGATACCCAGAGCGAGAGCGGCATCTGGATCATGCGCAACTCCTGGGGATCGGGCTGGGGCGAACAGGGTTATATGCGGATGCCATACGGCTGTTCGGAGATCGGCTATGGCGCCTGTTATATCGACTACGCCGGAACCAGAGGACTTACCTTTGACTACCCGAACGGCGTTCCCATAACCGTCTCCCCTGATCAAACAACCTCGTTCGAAGTAATGGTGAGCGGGCTCGGTATCGGAGAGCCGGTCGCCGGAAGCGGCCAATTGCATTACTCGATAAACGGCGCGGCTTTCCAGGCCGAACCAATGACCGAAATCTCGGTCAATCACTATGAAGCTGTTCTGCCTGCAGTTACCTGTAGTCTTGAGGTAAAATTTTACGTCAGCGCGGAGGAAGCCTCAACCGGTTTGCATTATGATCCCGACCCGGCGTCGCCGCACTGGGCGATTTCGGCGCGCGAGGCTTTTACCGTTTTGGAGGATGATTTCGAAACCGATAAAGGTTGGACTGTTTCCGGCGATGCCGCCGACGGCCAGTGGGACCGAGGCGTACCGGTTGGCGGCGGTGATCGGGGCGATCCCGCAACCGATTTTGACGGCTCCGGATCATGCCGCCTGACCGATAATGTGGACGGCGATTCTGACGTTGATAACGGAACCACTATCCTCGATTCACCTGTTTTTGATTTAACTGGATATGACGGCATAATTCATTATGCCCGCTGGTACTCTAATAATTACGGCGCCGCGCCTAACAGCGACGAGATGAAAATATATATATCGAGCAATGGCGGAACATCGTGGACATTAGTCGAAACCGTCGGACCGACCGAACAGGCCGCGGGAGGCTGGTATGAAACGATATTCCTCGCCGGTGACTTTATTACTCCTACCGGTCAGATGCGGCTCCGCTTTGAGGCTTCCGATCTTGGAGATGGATCGGTCGTCGAGGCGGCCGTCGATGCCGTTTATGTAATTGCCTATTCCTGCGGCACGGCGCCGGACCCGCTGACAATCGTCACGGCAACCCTGCCCGGCTGGACGGCCGGCCATCCCTTCTCGCAGACCCTCGAAGCCGTTGGCGGAGTGGGTGAGTATACCTGGATGGATAAAAATAACGACCTTTATGGTACCGGTCTTACACTGTCGCCCGATGGTGTTCTTTCCGGTTCGCCTCTCTCGCCGGGGCTTATCTCGTTTACGGCAATAGTCACCGATCAACAACCGGATACGGATGAAAAACAGTTCGGCTTTTACATAAATGACGCCATATCTATTATGACCTTGTCTTTGCCGGATTGGACGGTTGGTATTCCCTATGAGCAGCAGCTTGAAGCCGGCGGCGGAACCGGCAATAAGGTCTGGAGCGACAAAGGAGGCGATCTGACCGGAACGGGACTGAATCTTTCTTCGCAAGGCATCTTGTCGGGTACACCTTTGACGGCGGGCCCGCTTGAGTTTATTGCCGAAGTCGCAGATCAGGTCGGCGCAACATCCGAGAGGCTTTTCAATATAACCTTGAATCCCCCCGTAAATATAACCACCGAGTCGCTTCCATCGTGCAACCTTCGAATCGCATACTCTTTCCAGATCGAAGCTACCGGCGGTACAGGGACGCGAAGATTTACAGACCGCGACGGCGTTCTGGAAGGAACGGGCCTGACTCTGTCCGAGGATGGACTCCTGTCCGGAGAAGCGACCGTGACCGATACATTAGATCTGATTATCCATGTTGAAGACGATCCCGGCAGTTTTGAAGAAGAATCTTTCGGTTTTGAAGTTATTCGTCCTTATGTCTGTGGCGACGCCAACAATGACGGCAGTATCAATGTCGGCGACGCTGTATTTCTGAACAATCATGTCTTTTTGGACGGGCCGCCGCCTGAGTTCCCCGAAGCGGGCGACTCCAATGCCGACGGCAGCATAAATATCGCCGATTCCGTTTACTTGGTCAATTTCATCTTTAACGATGGTGAGCCCCCGCGCTGTCCTTGAATGATAATGACGCGCCGATTTGATTCGACTACCGGTGTATACCTCGGATAAAATCTCTTATCTCCGGAACGCCTCCCTGGAAAATCAGGTATCCGTCGTACGGTTCCCTCTCCGTGATATCGTCGCATATCGGCGTTAGCATTATTTCTTTTACTTTTTCCAGATCGTCGGTCTGTCCCAACGCCCAGCCCAGCTTGATATAGGCCACCTCGGGCAGCATGTTATCGGCAGCGATAATGCCGCGGCTCATCAGGTCGCGACCGGTGTCGTAAACAAACATATGGACATATCCCCAGAGGGTCTGGACGGTCATATAGATCGCGACTCCGGCTTTGGTGGCCCTATCAATAGCCGGATAGACCTGTTTGTTGACATGCCCCAAGCCGGTACCCGCAATGACAATACCCCGGTACCCGTTCTCAACCAGCGAGTTGATAATGTCGGGATTCATGTTGGGATAATAATAGACGAGAGCTACTCTTTCTTCGAAATATGGAAGGACAGTAACGTTTCTGTCTTTTCGGCGGCGACTATAATTTTTTTGAATCGGGGTAATCTTTTCGCGGTCAACCATGGCCAAAGGAATATCGCCGATAGTCCTGAAAGTGGATCGGTACGACGAATGCATCTTGCGCACCCTTGTTCCCCTGTGCAGCAGGCCGTATTCATCGGAGGTCGGCCCGAACATACAGACCATTACTTCAGCGATGTCGGCTTCGGCGGCGACCTTGCAGGCGTGCATCAAATTCAAAGCCGCATCCGACGAGGGTCGATCCGACGAACGTTGGGAACCGACCAGTACAATCGGAACCGGCGGGTTTTGTATCATAAAAGTCAGGGCCGAAGCCGTATGGTGCATGGTATCGGTGCCGTGCCCGATAATAATACCGTCGATTCCTTTTTCTATTTCCCGCCCGATGGCTCTGGCCAGGGGAATATACTGCTTCGGCCCCATGTTTTCGCTGAAAACGGCAAACAGTTTTTCCGTGGATAAATTACAAATATCGGCCAGCTCCGGAACCGCGCCATACAATTCACCGGGAGAAAAAGCGGGAATAACCGCTCCCGTGCGATAATCAAGCCGCGAGGCAATTGTTCCGCCAGTACCGAACAGTTTAACGTTCGGCTTATCGTCCGAAACGGGGAATTCCTTCTCGGGAATCTTGTAATGAGCTTCCTTATAACCGCACTCTTTCATATCGATAATCGTCTCAATGGCGACACCGATGTTGTAACCGTTGGCCAGTTTGAGAACGATATGGCGGTCGTCGTCATTTTCGGCGCGCGGAAGAATAATTCCCTTGAAATCACCCCTGGTTGATTTGATATGCGTATCGCTCCAGACCCGCACGCTGAATTTCTTCAGCGCTGAAAGAGCCTCGCCTTTATATCCTTTGAACATATCAGTCATGGTCATTCCCCTTTTCGACGATACCTTTCAGCTCTGAAAGCGGCATATTCCCGATTGTCGTGCCGCGAAGCTGACCCATTATCCAGTCGGTTTCGGCATCGGGGCGTTTTGACGTATTAATCTCACTAAATTTCTTTTTAAGGACGGGGATATTCGAAATTATTTCTTTTTTGGAGACTTTTCTATACCCGATCGCCGTCAGAACGGAATCAAACGCCATTTGAGGATAACTGCAAAGCGTCGGCAGCATTTCTTTGGCTGCCGTTTTCTCCAGGCCTCGTGAACGAATAAACTTAAACAGCCCGTATATGGTATAATAGTTAAACTTCGCCGCAGGCGTCACCCGCGATTCGATATGTCTGAGATTATGCCCGAACAGAGTCCCGACGAACTTCGGCGATTGATCGAAATCATCGATGATCTTCTGGATTATCCAGACCAGGTTTCGCTTTAGAAGGTAGCCATGTGTGTCTTCGGGTATTTCCCACTCTTTTAGTTGCGCCAGTCGATAATCAATCGCCTGCGGCAGATGTTGTCGTATTTTTTCTATATCCGCATCCTCGATTGGAATCGGCGCGGAATCGGTATCGGGATACATGCGGTCGGCGCCGGGGAGGACCCGTTCAAAGATGGTGGTGCCGTCCGGAAACGATTTTCTTGTTTCATTCGGAACGCCGGTAAAAGCCATCCGGCAACGTTCCTCAATCGTTTCGAGGGCTGTTTCCATATCCTCGGAAGGCCCCCAAACGATTATCTGAGCATCATCGTGGCCGGCGTTTAATTTTTCCCTGATGGCATCCCATCCATTCTGATCCAAAAACGGCGCTTTCTTTTCCGGCGTGTCTTCATCAAACGGGAATAATTCCGAATGCGTCATGTTTGGTTTTTCGATACAGGCAATAACTTTCAAACGATCGCTCAACTCGTTGGCAAACGTCTTTCCCGGCTGCGTGAAAAACGACACGATACCGCCAAACTTCGGGAGATTTACGGCTGCCAGACGACGCTTATTCAAGCGCGCTTCCCGGATAAATCCATATCCGTTACGAAGAAGGTTCCGTTCAATATCAATGGCGTTTATCTTCCAGGAAGGAGCATCTTTTATTCTTTCGTTCAGGATATTCCTGATCTCCAGCAAAGCCTTCTGACGAAAGGCCTCGTTATGCACCAGTTCCGGTATCCATTTAATGTGCGCGACTCCTTTGATTTCGACCCGGTCGCCTCCGTCGATACTGACGTTGACATCCTGCCGGGCGGCGCCGATCCCGGTCCGGACTTTGCCGGTGCTCCGAGCCAGATAACGAAGATAATGACCCGCCTCGGCCGCCTCATCGGGAGTTAGCATGTCGGGATAAGTGATCATTTCGATAAGCGGTATCCCCAGGCGGTCGGTAGTATAAATCCTCCAATGCCCAGTGTCGGACACTTCCCGGCAGGCATCCTCTTCTATATTAAGCTGAATTATTCGGATATTTTTATTTTTAAGAGGTATCTCCCCTTCTATCCCGACAATGGCCGTTCGTTGAAACCCGGTCGGAATCGAACCGTCGAGATACTGTTTTCTGGTGATATGCAATTCTCCGACGATGTTGGTTTTGAGAAGCAGGGAGATTTCAACGGCGATATCAAGCGCCTCGCGGTTGATAGAAAACGGCGGCGTATCATCAATATCATAAGTACACGCCGATTCGTCCTTGATCCGGTAGATGATATTCTTTTTGGTCTTGAATTCCATCAAGGCGGTGCCGTCATACTCGCCAAGTTCGCTGAGAGTGGGGCGCATATGCCGAACGACCTCGGCATCGTAGTCATTACCATCCTGATACAGCCCTGCAGGACAGCGGCAGAACAGCTTTTTCGCCGTTTTTAATTGTTGATGAATCTCAATGCCGCATTTGAAACCGAGCTGGCAATAGATTTCCGGGCCTGCGTTATGACGAGAAACGTAACCTATTTTTCGTTTAGTCTGCTCGTAATTGTCCCGGGGATTAACCTGCCGCATCATTATTTGTCCTGGGCCATGCCGCCTATACTTACCCTCGATGAGCCTGCTCTGCCGTTTTGAGATAGAAGGTAAGAGAAATATTCACCCATATCAAGCCTTTTTAGGAATCATATCGTTGCATATCATTGATATTTGCGTATGGATATCATCAATTGGTTTGATGAAGTAAATTAATATCTAATGCATTTTTTGATTGACATCAGGCATCATGAACGGTTAGTTTTAAGGGAATCAATCATATTTGATGGAGTGTTGTTTATGCGCAAAATTAAAAAGAGAGTTGCAGGGAGAAAAGCCGCGCCAAAACGTACCGGGAAAACGACGACCAAAGCCAAAAAGACGACCCGCAAGAGAAGGATCAGGCTGTGGACCGCGAAAGAAATAAGCGTACTCAGGAAGGCGTACAAAACCACGCCCACGAAGGAAATCGCCAAAGAGCTGAAAAGAACAGTCATCGCGGTTCGCGGCAAAGCCGTCACCCTTGGATTGAAAAAACGTGCGATTAAAAAAGCCGCACCAAAGAGGAAAAAAGCAGCCAAAAAGAAAATTCGGAGACGTTAAAATCTGCTATCGGATTTTCTATTCGGAATTAAAAGCCCGCCAAAGAGCGGGCTTTTTCAATGAAGCGTACTCGACTTGAACAACAGCCATTTCCCGGGGCGCAATCTTTTTCGGGCGACTAACGTTTTTTTCTTGACAAAATAATGTCATTTTGGTAGATTAAAAATAGCTGCAAATACTGCTAAAGTAAGTCTGACACAAATACCCGTTTTCGGGTAAAGCATTTTATAGGGCAAGCCTATAATTCTACAGGTAAGGGACAGCGAAAATACAGTTATCCTTCACACAAATAAGGAGGAACCATGTCACATCCCTGTAATCTCTTTCAAAGGATACTACCGGGCATTATCCTGTTTTCGTTATTAGGGGGAACGCTTCAAGCCCAGCCTCCGGACAGCAGTAACGTACCGTTTGAAATTGAAATAGGGTTACTACAGGACAGCCCCCTGGGTCAAATCGTGTCGGTGCCGGTGACAAAGACGGCCGGTTCTGAGGATATGTACGGATTTGATTTCCTGATTGGATTTGATGCTTCCGCCCTGACACTGGTAAACGTAACGGCCGGCGAGATATTCGACAGTTCCGGAGCTTATCAATGGGAGTACTTTTCATTTCGCTCGGATACGGCCTTTGTTTACGATGACGACTCTTGCCTTACGGCGTTGATCCGAGCCGTCGGCGTGGCCGAGATAAACAATGGCGCTCACCATCCACTGGAATTCAACATTCCGGACGGCGCGACCGTGTTCACTCTTGATTTTTTGGTCACCGATGACTCGTCTTATCAGTGCTTTTACAGTCCTGTCCGGTTTTTCTGGATGGATTGCGGAGACAATGCCATTGCCATGGAGGACACACTTTCGACACTCCTGGCGATTTCCGACCGGGTGTATGACATTTTTGGAATCGACATCACCAATCCAAACGCTGACTTCCCTACCTATTTCGGCGCCCCCGATCTTTGCGTCGGCGACAGTAACAACGGGGTGGTACGTTTCATCGACTACTACAACGGCGGCGTTAACATCATCTGTAACGATTCAATCGAATATACAGGTGATATCAATCTCAATGGCATTGCCTATGAGATTGCCGACATGGTTGTCTTCACTAATTATTTCTATTATGGATTGGAGGCTTTTGGAGACCATTACGAGGCCAGCGCGGCGGCTTCCGATGTCAATTACGACGGCATTGTCCTCCAGTTCGAGGATTTGATCTATCTGTATCGAGTTGTCTGTGGAGACGCCATGCCAGGCTACCCCCTGATGAATCCGCCTGTTCCGGATTCGGCACTCTTTACGCAGGACATTGAAACCAGTACCGTTTCGGTCGGTTACCACGATACCCTGGCCGGGTGTTTTCTACTGTTTGACGGAGAAATTACGCCACACTTCCTTCTTGACACTGCCTCTCATACATGCGGTTTCGAACATGACAGCGGGCTTACCCGGGTAATAATCACGCCTCCGCTGGGCGGTATGCAGGATAGCTGCTGTAGAGGGTTTACCAGCGGCCCGCTGTTTACTTATTCGGGTGATGGTCTTTTGATAGAAGCTCAGACTGCCGATTTCAATAACCACGTCTTTGCGACCGGGATCGAGATTACAGGTTACGAGCCGCCCGATGTGGTATTGAAGGTTGCGATTGACAGCACAATCGCCTTTCCCGGTGAGTCGCCGGTATATATCGATGTTTATATGGATAATCCTTTTGATACGGTGGTCGGCTTCACCCTGTTGATAAACCTGGATCGAACCGACCTGATAGAGTTCCTGCCCCCCACCGGGGATACAATCATCGACACTACCGTCTGGCGTTATTGCGGCGAATGGTCAGGCGATACCTGCCTGTACTGGGTTGACACGACCATAATTGAAACATGGCCATCATCGGGGGCCGTTGATACAACAGGTACTATGATATCCGGATGGAATCTGGTTACCTCCCGTTCGCCTTCGGGAACGAATCACGATTTGAAAGTCACCGGCATCGCCAACACTTTTGGCAGAACCCTACCCGGTATTGCACCTCAAGAGGGCGGCCTGCTGTTGCGATTAATGGCAAGAGCATATCACGAAGTTCCCGACTCAACTGCCGGTTTGACGGCGCGACTGCTTATCGTCGATAATCCCTCGGAAACCGACTTTTCCGATCAGTTGGGATATATTATCGGACTGCAGAGCGAGCCATATCCTCATTATGATACCGCAACTGTTTCATTTATCGACGGGATGGTGCAAGTTGTACCAGTTAGGCCGGGCGATGCCAACGGCGACGATTTTGTCAATATCGGCGATGTGGTATTTCTCGTCAAACATGTTTTTGCGTCCGGACCGGCCCCTGAGCCGGAATTTCGCGGAGATGCCAATTTCGACGGTGAGGTTAATATTGGAGATGGCGTGTACCTGATAAACTATATTTTTAAAAGCGGTCCTCCCCCCTGGGACCAGTAAACAATTCCTCTTGGGGAATTGTTTTTCGGGCCGGCACCGTGCCGGCCCGTTTTTTATTTCAGGGGTTTATTTAATAATCTCGTCTTAAGACTGATTGAAAAACTTCCCGGCAACCATTTACGGATAATCAGCATCAAATTGTCAAAAGCATTCAATATCATTAGAATAAATCCAAGTTTATTGCTCGCATGGATGGAGGATTCCCAAATGCCGCATAAAGGCAGAACTATTTGGCTATTTCTGTTGTCATCCTTTCTATTGTTCAGCCTGCCGGCAACTGCTTCGACTACAAAGGAAGAAAAACCTGTCCCTGAAATCAGGGCAATGCGGACTAATCCCGACAGGCCGATTATTGACGGCCACCTCAACGATCCGGTCTGGAAAAACACTAATTTGCAATTCGCCCACGGTTTCACCCAGGTCGAACCTGACGAAGGCCATCCGGCCACAGAATCAACCCTGGTGGCGGTGGTTTACGATGACGATGCAGTCTATTTTGCATTTTGGAACTTCGATTCCGAACCTGACAAAATCGCGGGGCAACTTGTCAGGCGTGACCGCGAGGCTGAGTCGGACTGGGTATCGGTTCGTCTCGACCCGTACCATGACCATCAGACAGGTTACTACTTCGGACTAAGCGCCGCCGGTGTCCAGCGTGACCTGCGGCTGTTTGACGACGTCAATCAGGATCCAGCCTGGGATGGTGTCTGGGAAAGCGCCGTCGAAATGCATCCGTGGGGATGGTCGGCTGAAATACGCATACCGTACCATTGCCTTCGCTTCCCCGAGAAGGACGAGCACATCTGGGGAATGAACGTCACCCGTTATATCAGCCGCAAGAACGAATCCGTCCTGTGGGCGTTTTCCCCTTCCACTGAAGGCGGGCATATTTCCCGTTTCGGGCATTTGACCGGCCTTTCGGGGATAAAACCGGCCGGACATTTGGAAATACTACCTTATGTCGTCTCGAGCGTTGAAACCGAACCAAAACATGAAGGTAATCCCGACGGAAAAGATTTTTTCAACAATACGGGTTTCGATGTCAAATATGCTCTGTCGTCGAATTTAATTTTCGATGCGACTATTAATCCAGACTTCGGCCAGGTCGAACTTGACGAGCCGGTACTAAATCTCTCTTCGTATGAAACCTGGTATCCTGAAAAAAGGCCGTTTTTTCTCGAAGGCGCCAACCTGTTTGATACTCAATTCATGCTTTTTTATTCTCGCCGGATCGGCCGTCCGCCATCGGACCTGGAAGATGACGGTGATGTTGATTACTTCACTGATTATCCGGCCTCAACGTCGATTCTCGGAGCCGCCAAATTAACGGGCAAGCTTAGAAGCGGAACATCAATAGGTATCCTTAATGCCCTCACTGCCGAAGAAAAAGCAGAGTACGTTGATACCTCAGGTGTCGCCCGCAGGGAGATTGTCGAGCCGCCGGCCGACTACTCGGTATTCCGGGTCAAGCAGGATGTTTTTTCCAATTCGTATATCGGCGGCATGTTTACCATGGCCGGCAGGGATGGCCGGCATCCGGCTCATACCGGAGGTATCGATTGGCGGTTGTTTACCGACAATTCGGTATGGGGGGCAAACGGTCAGGTAGTATTCAGCCGGGTTGATGAAGAAGAAGCAGGTTTTGGCTTTACGGGCGAGATTAGAAAAGACGCCGGAAAACACGTCCGGGGAGCTGTCGGCTGGACAATCAAAGACCCACACCTTGAAATAAATCGTCTGGGGTTCACGTCTCGCAATGACGTTCGAAATATCTCGAGCTGGGTACAGTATCGAACCCAGGACGACTGGTGGATAATCCGCAATAGTTGGAATAATTTCAATTTTTATGCCAGTTGGAACTATAACGGCAATAATATAGAAAGAGGCGGCAATTTCAATTTCTGTATTGAATTTATCAACAACTGGGAACTGGAGGGCGGCGTTGACATTAATGCTGACGAATATGATGACCGCGAAACCCGCGACAACGGCCTGTGGGAGCGGCCTCAGTCACCCTCATATGGTTGGTGGGCAAACTTAGACACCGATTTACGTAAAAAAATTTCTTTTAATCTCAATCCGGGTAGCGGAAACGGCCGCGAAGGCTCCTGGTGGGCCAATTATATCGGGATGGAATATCGCCCGCAAAGTAATATCGAGCTTTCGACCGGCGTCAATTTCGTTCGCAATTTCGGTGAAACGCGCTGGGTCGAAAACAACGGCGACAGCGCCATTTTCGCCTCACTCGACAAGAATCAGATTAATCCCGATATTTCGGCAAGTATCATGTTTCATCGCAATCTCTCGCTTCAACTATCCGCCGAAGCGATAATGGCAGGGCTTGATTATCGAAACGCCCGCCGCTATATGGGCGGCAATCAATATGATACTTTTGGACCTGACGCAACAGATCCCGAAGGTGAATTATACGAGGACAAATACGATCGCAATTGCTCGATGATAAATTCAACCCTGATTATGCGCTGGGAATATCTCCCGGGCAGTACCCTATACCTGGTCTGGACCAGGTCGCGGATGGAAAACGATCGGACGGTTAACGACCTCGATTTCAATCGCGATTTCGACCGGCTCTTCAGCGGCGGCGGTGACAATGTTTTCCTCGTAAAGGCCTCTTACTGGTGGAATATTTAAGCTCCCGGCGGAAGTCTGCTTTTGCGATCAGGCAACGCATGCCTTTTTGAAAAATTATACAATCCATAATTTTATATCTTCTTAATGCTTCCTCAATCCAGCCGATATAGAAAATATATGCGCCGGCAATCGGCATAATTCGAATGCAATAAGGGGTTGGAACTTCGGAGGAGTTTATGATCTTATCGCGGTTTTCAAAATTTACGTCAGGTATGATATATGGCGGGACTTTCCTGTTGTCGATATTATCGTTTTTTACCACCTTTTTCGGGCTAAAAATACTGCTTGCATTTCCTCTGGCTCTAGTCGGTTCTCTCGGCCTTCAAATCGCCATGCTCGGTATCGCCTGGAATTTAATGAAAATCCGCGAAAACCGTTTCGCCTACGTGTCGGTTTTCCTGACGGCGGCCCTTTTTTCCGTATTTTTTTCCTATGCTAACTTCGATTCTTCGCTCAAAGCCAACACTCGTATGCACGAGGCTCGCCGCGAGTACGCTTCCGCAGTTCGGCCGATTCTGACGGAATACTCCTCTCTTGCCAAAAAAGCGGCACTGCAGGGTCAATACCAGGTTGATCGGCTCGAAAAACTAATCAGGCTGGAACAGGAGAAAGGCTGGACCACGGTTGTTGATGAAGGTTCGAAGGATCAATTCATTCAGTCGGTTATCGATGGCGCCCGTCTGATGGTTAAATCCTGGAAGATTCACAGCGGGCGGGAATATCATCAGGGCATAGGTCGGGGAATAATCGTTGACTACCTCGAAAGCAGCCGCAATCGCGCCCGCATAAACCTTGATAGAATAGACGAATACGCAAGCCTGCTTGACTCTGTTTCGCTCCAATACTCCGGCGGCCTGCCGGTGGAAGATCAGTTCGAACTGGCCAATGCCGCTCGGATCAAATTCCCGGTTGGTGTACTGGCTGCCATCACATCCGGTTCCTGTCGTCTGCCGCTCCCCCCTGATCGGGCCGATTTTGTCGAGAAGCCGGTCAACCGCCAGCAGGCATTCATGCTGGTTATGAATGATCTCTTTGAAATGGATTACCTGGCGGCCTTTTCGCTTTTGCTTGCCGTTGCAATCGACCTGATCGTCATCCTGATGGCGCTGGCCGGAAGTTTTATACTGGACGATGAGGATCATCTCTTTAATCGTGTTCGGCGCGACGCCGCTGCACGGGTAAACCACCTCCCTCTGGAAAATACAGAGGAGTTTACCGAAGCCCTGCAGGATAACATAAGACGATTCGAGAAAGCCGGCGAATACGGACTGAATATCATGCACGTCCTCGAGGATTACAAAAACGAAAAAAATAAATTCAGAATAACCCTCAATCGATCGAACGAGGAAAATACCGAGCAGGATAAGCCGGTGAGACTTACGCTGTGGTCGAAAAAATCCAAAAACAAGGAAGAAACGGAAGATAAAAACATTATTGTGATATAACCCGCCAATCGAGTCCTCTAATCTGTAATCAATGCAACCATTCACAGCCGATCCGCGTCTAACTATACAAATCTGCTATTTGAGGGAATTTATATGAAAGAGTCAATTATTGCTCTATTAGGCGTTTTTATCTTCTTTGCGCCGGTCTTTGCCGACTATTCCGAAACCCGAAATCTATCGATTTCAGCCGAAGATATCAAAAGGCTCGAAATTGACTGCGGCGCCGGTTTCTTGAAAGTTGCAGGCATAGATGGTCTTAAGGAAATTGAGGTCGAAGCGGAAATTATCGTTGACGGGATAAATAAAAAGAAAGCGAAGGATTATATAAGAAACAATACCCGGCTCGATCTTAAGGCCAAAGGCTCAAGAGCGGTACTGGAAAGCTATTTCAAGGATTCCGATTCTTTTCTGTCCAATCTGTTTTCCAGTAAATCGGCCAGAATAAACCTGACGGTCAGGATACCAAAAACTACGGCTATCGATATCGAAGACGGTTCCGGTTTTGTCCATATCCGCGATATTGATAATGATATAACGATTGACGACGGGTCCGGTGATGTTTCCTTAGAAAATATCCTCGGCAATCTCGATATGAACGACGGCTCCGGCGGCATCGAACTTGAACATATCGTTGGCGATGTTGATATTGAAGACGCATCCGGTGAGATTGAAGCTTTTGACGTTGACGGAGACCTTGCTATTGAGGACGGTTCCGGGTCGATCCGGGTTAAAGACGTTTCCGCTAATGTTAGAATTGAGGACGGCTCCGGGGATATTATAATAAGAAATGTGTCCGGCAGTGTAATAGTGGACGACGGTTCGGGAGATATCAGAATTAACTACGTTGGGAAGGACGTGAGAATCATCGACGACGGTTCCGGCGAATGCGACATTTCGCACGTAGAGGGCGAAGTAATCAGGTAACGCCGGTAAATTCAGCCAGAATATACCGGTAATTCACACCATTATTGATGCGTTATGGATAAACAAAGGGCCGATCGCCGATCGGCCCTTTTCCGGCATAGGTCGAGTAATAATGGAAACTACGCAGCGTTTTATAATTCCCGCAAGTGGATATTGCCGCCGGAAGTGCGCAAATACAACTCCGGCCCGCCGCCGTTAATTGCCGCATCCAGGGACGTCCTGGATACACAGCCTTTTACCTCAAGCGGGAAATCGTTTTTTACCCTGCCCCCGCTGGTTTTGGCGTTGATATCGGCGGCGATATCCTTTGCCATGTAAACGGTAACATTACCGCCGGATGTAGTCAGACGGCAGTCGTCTTTTGGCTGTCTGGTCAAGCGCGCCGTTACGCTTCCGCCGGAAGTAGAGGCGTCGATCGATCCCAGGGCTTCCTCTATGCTGATACTGCCGCCGGAGGTATGGGCCGCCACGTCGCCGTCAACCCGCCCGATCGAAATACTACCGCCGGAAGTGCGAATATCAGCCGTACCGGCACAGCTTACCAGTTCAACGCTTCCTCCCGATGTTTTTCCCCGAACCGGCCCGTTGATATTTTCAAAGTTCAGGTTGCCGCCTGAGGAAACGACGCGGACTCTGCCCTCCAAATCGCCGACCGTGACACTCCCGCCGCTGGTCTGAAGGTTGACATCATACGCGACGGGCACGGTAATAAAATATTTGACGCGAAGCCGCGAGCGTTTGCGATCCCAGAACCGCAAGCCGCCGCGCTTATAATCATATTCCGCCAGGACATAGACGTCGTCACCCTCCTGTTTGAATTCGATATGGAAATCGTCAAAGATTTCTTCCGCCCGATCACGATTCCCTGTTTTTGCCTCCAGGATCACCCGTACTTCGACCTTATTATTGCGGCCCGAAGTCAATTCCACCGAGCCGAGATCCGTTTCCAGGGTCAGTTGACCGCCGGGAGAAACGTCAAAAACACGGTTGATTTCCTGCCGCTCGTCGGCAAAAGCGTTCAATGAAAGGAATATTACCAGTATAGCCGCCGCCATAACCAAGCCAAATGATTTCAAAAACCGAGAACTCATTATATCCTCCCCGACTAATTCTTATCGTTTCTAATTTGACGCGGCTCTCGTATGAAAGGTTTACCCTCAATTCTTCTGGATGATAGAATACCTTTTATTGAATACGAAATCGAGATAAGATTGTTTCTTATAATAGCGGCTTTTAGGGGACGCGTATAGGCCAAAACGACCCTAATCGGTTTATGTAACCTGCCGATCTATAAAATGATTGCTAAGATTTATGCTTTATGCTATATTAGGTTTGTTGGGAGAATTCGTCAACATGGTTTTCAGATTCCTTACCATCATTGTCCCGGTCATACAACGATAGAAAAAGAGCTATGTGGAAAAGGCTTTTTTCAACAAGTATGGAAATACGGCAAAAGGCTCTTAAGCCCTTGCCGTTTTTGGCTTTTTGGCAAATGCGAGTCCTGCGCCTATCTTGGGTCAATTGAAATTCAATGGAGAAAAAGATGAATAAAAAGCATGCATGGGAAAGCAAACTCGGTTATAGCAGGCTATTAAAGTCATTCCTGATACTGGCCTGCGTCCTGGTCATACATATGGCCGGACTGCAATCGGTTTATGCTGAGACGGCCACCGTTGATGAAATGGAGCGGGTCTGCCAAAACTGGCTCTCGTATATTGTATCCGAACAAGGCCGGTGGGGTGGGGGATTCTATCCCAACATAATTTCGGTTCAGGATATCATTGAAAACGATACCCTCCTTGGCCGTTATTACGCCATATCGCCAAAGGGGTACGTTATTGTCCCGGTACTCAAGGAATTACCCCCCGTTAAGGTGTATTCCGACGAGTGCTCGCTCGATATCAATGAGCCGGATGGATTTGCCCTGATGATTAGGCAGGTATTGAAAGACCGGCTCAGGTTATATACGAAGTTTTACGGTTCTCTCGAGGCCGGTCAGGATGCTACGGATCAACCATTGTTTGGCCACATCAACAGCGAGAAATGGGACGCTCTCAGTGTTCCTTCGGGCTCGTTTAAGCTTGGCGGAACCAAGTCGCAAATGGAATCGCTTGACCAGGCCGGACCGCTTCTGACTACCGGCTGGCACCAGGACGCTCCGTATAACAATCTCTGTCCCCTGGGTTACCAGGATGATCGGTGTGTGGTAGGGTGCGTAGCCACCGCCGCCGCGCAGATCGTCTGGCATCACCAATGGCCTCCCGTGGGAGAAGGAAGTCACTCCTACTACTGGAACGGGGACAACTCCTGCGAAGGCGGAAGCACCCCCGGCGAGCAGCTTTCGGCCGATTTTTCCGATCCTTACTCGTATGAAAGCGGCGCCGACGCGGCCGAGCTCTGTTACGAAATGGGCGTTGCTTTTGATATGGATTACGGCGTGTGCGGGTCCGGAGCCTATACCCTGGATGGCGCAACCGTATTTCCCACCTATTTCCGATACGACTGGTCCACCACAGCGTTACATCGCGATAATTACAACCAGCCGGCCTGGTTTAACATCATTAAAAACGAAATAAACCGTGGCCGGCCGATCCTGTATCAAATATACACTCACGCTATAGTTTGCGACGGTTGGAGAGAGGCCGGCGAGTTGATGGAATATCATTTCAACTACGGCTGGGGCGGCAGCCATAACGCATGGTACGCAGTCGACAACCTCTACTGCCCTTGGGAGGGCTGCGATCCCATGGTTGAAGCTATGGTAGTAAATATAATCCCGAAAACAGCCCTGTTGATGCTTGGCAGCGATGAAATATCGGATGTTGCCGGTGGTGACGGAGACGGTATTCCCGAGGCGGGCGAAACGATCGAGATTACCATTACCGTGGCTAATTTCGGCGCCGATGCTGTCTCCGATCTCTCGGTTGAGATGTTTATGGACGATGGCTCGATCAGCGTGATCGACGGGACAACCCAAATCGGTTACATCGCCGCCAATGATTCCGCCGACAACAGCAGCGACCCATTTGAGATAACGATACCACCTGACTATATATCGCGTATCGACTCTCTATTATTTGAAATGACATGGATCGCCGGTGAGGAACAAAAGACAGACACGATGGCTATTGAAAGAGTCATTGGCGCAGTCTCCATCCTGTTGGTCGATGACGACGTCAATGACACTCTCGACGTCTTTTATCGTAACAACTTCGAAAACCTGCGCCTGCCTTATGACATGCGGGTCCCCTATACTCAGGGCAGTCCCGATTCAGCCTTGTTGTGCGATTATGATATTGTTTGCTGGTTTACCGGCGATTTTCAGACTCAGCCGCTGACCGGCAATGAAATCGCGGCCACGAGAGGTTACATGAATGCCGGCGGCAAGCTGTTTTTAACGGGTCAGGGGATTGCCGCCGCGTTAAACGCCAGCGATCCCGATTTCCTGAACAACTACCTGCGATCGGAATATGTCAAAACGGACTATGTCCCGCTGCTTATGGCTGTGCCAGGTGCCCAACTCTTTGATATCGCCGATACGCTTGTTATCTACGGAAGCGGCGGAGCCTCCAATCAGACCGCTCCTGATTATATCGCTCCAATAAACGGCAGCGTCGCAGAATTGTCTTATCATAGTTCAACCGACAACGCCGCAGTATCCTACTCGGCCAGCTACAGGCTGGTCTTTTTTGCCTTCGGATTTGAATCGATATCCGTCTATAGCGGCCAAAAAGTTAACCAGGATGTCGTTTTCGCCAGAATACTTGACTTCTTCAGTTATCAAAACCCTGCTCAGTGTCCCGAGATCGTCAATCTCGTACCATGGCCCGGCGAACCGATGAACCTTGTTGAACATAACCCGGATATTATCTGGTCTTATTACGATGAAAGTTCCGCGCCCCAAACCGCATATCACCTTCAGGTTGACGACGACAGCAACTGGGCCGCCATAGGTATGTGGGACCTTGGCCCGATTTCAGGGGACGATACCTCAGTGGTATATGCCGGATCCGAATTGCTGGACGGCGAAAAATACTATATTCGGGTTCGCGCCTACAACGGAAATCTTTGGTCGGGCTGGCGTTATTTAGGCATCCGGATGAATTCGCGCCCGTCGATACCGACCAATTTAACCCCCCGAGATTTGGACGGCGTAACCGACGCCACGCCGCTTCTATCTCTGGATAACTCAATCGACAATGAATTCGACGCCGTAACCTACTCCTTTGAAGTATACGATGATACCTTAATGACCACTCTGATAACCAGCATTGATGGTATTGTTCAGGGATATATCGGCGTTACCACCTGGGAAGTGGACGTCACGCTGGATGACGATGAAGACTATTTCTGGCGCGTAATGGCCAACGACGGTTATGAAACCACCGATTGGACTGAGTTGGTACGATTCTGGGTTAATTCCTTCAACCATGAACCGACAGCGTTCAATTTGGTTTCTCCGGAAAACGAGGGCGGTGGAAGCGTGCTGCCCACATTTGTCTGGGAAGTGTCGACCGACGCGGACCTGTATGACATTGTTTATTACACGCTTTATTACGCCGATAATCCCGCCTTCTACCAACCGGTTACGGTCTCCGGTCTGACGACGAGTGAATATACCGTCACCGATACCCTGCGGGACAGTCTTTACTACTGGAAGGTCGCCGCCGAAGATCTGTTCAACGGGAGAACAACAAGCGACAGTACCTTTATTATTATTACCGTATTTCGGGGCGATGCCAACAGTGACGGGAACATCAATATCGGTGATGCCGTTTACGTGATAAATTTAGTTTTCAAAGACGGGCCGCCGCCTCAGACGTTGACGCATGGTGATGCCAATTGTGATGGGAATGTCAACATCGGTGATGCCGTTTATGTGATCAACTTCGTTTTCAAAGACGGGCCTGGACCGGGCTGTCCGTAAAAACTTTTTAAATGTAGGTGAAAGGGTCGGCTCAAACCGGCCCTTTTTTGTCATCGTCAACGTCTCATTTCGCACGGTTTCTCTTACCGTCTATAGCGTGAAGAACCAAAAGTGAATACTCGTTGACAGCTAAATAACCTTAAGATATATTGCTGTTGAGTAATCGCATTACGTTTTCAGATCGAATTTGGCCGGCAGAACACGGTAGCAGGCGGAAAAAGTCCCGCATACGCAGACGACTTGTCGGCAATCTGATGGTAGCGACATCTTTAGACTCATGGAGGGTATACGGATGCGTAAGATAACAGCTACAGGCAGGATAAGTTTAATATGCGCCATATTTACATTCGCCGCACTATTGATCGCTGACATCTGCTACAGAAAAGCGCATTCCACCGACTATATTCCATCCATTGAAGCCAAAACGGTGAAATATGCCGGGCTTGCCAGTGTAAATACCGTAAACGAACAACCATTTCGGCAAATAGTAGCCGCCAAAACTCTCGATTTGACCGTCCGGCGAGGTCCCGGCTCCAAAGCAGGCATTCCCGAACTGCCGCCGGGCAAAGCGGCTGATTATTCCTGGTATTTGCATCCCGCTTTTGGAGGCTCACCCGGTGGAACGCTCCTGCGGGGATATGACTATTATGAGAACGGAACCGGTCCCGGCCTGGTCTGGTGGCAAAGCTCAACCGATAACGGGGCCACATGGAGCACGGCCTGTCGTTTTTTTCTTGAGGGCCAGTTAAATGGCGGCTCCCATCCTTCGGTCGATTACCGGGATTCAGGCACGGAATTTTTTGGTACTCACGTTTCACCGCCGGGGTTTCTTGGTGGCGGCGGGGTTGTCTTGTTCAAATTCGGCGACCCAACCGATCCCGGCACTTGGGAAGGATTCTGGTCCGACTTCTCGGATAATGGCTGGCGCAATATGAGCATGAGTGAAATAGCCTGCGGTAACAGCCAGCAACCCTGGAACTGGGGATTGATTTCAATTATTATGAGCCGCTCGTATCCTTCGGTTGAGGACGCGCCGCACATTTACAGCCGACTGAATGCCTCCGGTTATACCCAGCTCAGCTCTTACGCTAATTACCCGGGATGCCTGAGCACAACCGCCGACATTGACCCGGTCACTTCCAGGACGTATGCGATCTACGACCGTTACGACACGGATTCGAGTCAATGGCAGCTTTTTATTCGCAAGGATCATTTCGAAGACTGGTACCTGCCGACCGAAGCGGCTTCGTTGTTTTACGGCGATCTGCAGTGGCATCTTAAACACCCGGCCATTGCAACATGGGGCGATACAGTGGTAATTGTCGCCCAGGCATATAATGAAAGCAATCCTTCCGATAAGGATATTGTCTGCTGGGGATCGTTCACCGGCGAGTTGGACGATATCGATTTCTTGAGCGTCGTGGCCGGCAGCGTTGATCCTGAAAACTATCCCGAGCTGTCTCATATTGAAGGCAATGATTTCGTTTGTACTTTCACCAAAAACGGGGAGCTTTACGCGGCGATGACAATGAATGGCGGAATCGGCTGGAGCGCCCATTATAAGATAAGCGGAACCGAAGAAACGGTCGTCGACGAGTACCGCACGGCGGATATTTCGGACGGCGGTATCAGCGCCATGTGGGAATATGAATCCGGCGATAATATCCTGCTGGACATGGCCGGCCTGGAGTGCATCGACGGCGATGGCGACGGCGTCTGCGACGACGTGGACAACTGCCCTTCAGTCAGCAATCCGAATCAGGAAGATGCCGATGGCGACGACATCGGAGATGTCTGCGATAATTGTCCGGGCGCTTCCAATCCGGATCAGGAAGACGCCGATGCCGACGGGACGGGTGATTCGTGCGATATTTGCACCGATACCGATGGCGACGGTTACGGCAACCCCGGATTTCCAGCCAATATCTGCCCGCTTGATAATTGCCCGCCATGTTTCAATCCGGATCAGGCCGATTCCAACGGTGACGGGGTCGGTGACGCCTGCGATTCATATATGTGCGGCGATGCCAACAGCGACACTAACATAAACGTCGGCGACGCGGTCTATATTATCAATTATGTCTTCAAAAATGGGCCGGAACCGTATCCGGTCGAATCCGGGGATGCCAACGACGATAGCAATGTAAACGTCGGCGATGCGGTATATCTGGTCAACCATGTTTTCAAAGATGGCCCTGAACCGTGCGCCCCTTAAGGCCGACAATAGCTTGACCAAAAAGGCCGGTACAACCGGCCTTTTCTTATCCGGCAGGATGCCATAAAAATAATTAGATTCCGAGGTCGAGAAGAAGATGTTGCTTTTTTTAATAATTTTGCTACTTTATTTGTTTGGAAGCTAATCGTATTTCAAAGGCCGGTCAATTCGAATATGATAAAGAATTTTGTGTAATCTTTTTCCGGGAGGTCAAGAATGTCAGGATTATCCAGTGGCCATGGAAAATGTATCGGTGGAAGTCTCTTTCTGCTGGCTGCGCTCTCTTTTGTGCTAATCCTAAACTTTGCGCCGGTGTCTGCCGACGACGATGAGTTGGGCGATAAAATGGATGTCGGGGTCTCGCTTGACGGGACTCCAATCTCGAACACTGATACAATTTGGGCCGGTGTCCCGGCCACCTTTGATATCTATTTTGAAAACGCCGACACCCTTGGGGGTTATTCGACGGGATTCGTAATTTACTCGCCGGATGGCGCGACTTGGGAATGGGAGGAAGAAATCCTCGATTATAAGCTAATCTCAAATTCGCCCCTGAAAATGGATACGATGTACTCCATAGTTACTACCGTTAAAGGGTCGCGGCAACATCCGCCCTCAATGGTACTGGACAATGGCGGCCTACAGGTCTATCTGGCGGATACCAATGGTTCTCCCAAGGACACCATACTCTTTGGCGGTACCCGCAAGGTTCAGGGAGTGTCGCCCGGACCGCTTGAAAAGGCAATGCAATTACACTTTAAGGCAGGCGGTGTTGTAGGAGATAAGGTTACAACCATTTGTATCGACAGCGCCAAGGTCGGTCCTGTTGGCGAATTCATCTTTATCGATATCGCCGGTATGACCCTGGTACCGAAGGTACTCTGGCCTCAAAAAGGACGTTGCTGGATGGTGGCAACCCCCCCCAAGAAAAAATAGAAAGACTATCCTGTCCCGATGATATCCCAAATCATCAGGCTCTTCAGACTCTCTTCGCCGGATGGATAAACGGACTTTCGCAAGGCCGATATGGTTGTATCGGCCTTGCCGTATAAGCCTGACTCCGCCAGGAAGAAGCAGGGAAATATATTATCACAAAGCTCCAATCCAAAACAGACTTCGTACATTCCTGCATTTGCCGGCATTTAAATCCCGACTAATTCAATAGCCCAGTACGGCTGACAGGCCCGACGCGTTAATACGGTCTGGAAAACAGATGCACTTTAATCGGAGTATTTTAGGTTTGATTAATCACAATTAGTTAAGAATAATCATGGTTGTCATTCAGTGAAAGAACGGCATTTCTGAAACATGAAAAAATAGATTTATGCGACTCTTGACACGAATTCGATCATCGGATATAATACGCCAATTATTATTGAAAGATAAAGGTAAACCGCTATGAGTAATGTTCAGGTTAAACCCACTCCCGCTCAGCGCCAGCTAACGTTCATCAGTTCCTCGATCGGAAAGAAGATCTCCCAAGCCGTAACCGGCTTTCTCATGTTCGTCTTCGTGGTGGGGCATATGGTGGGCAATCTCCAGATTTTCATCGGTCAGGACCAGTTGAACGCTTACGCACAGGCGCTAAAAGACCTGCCGGCTCTGACCTGGTCGGTTCGTGTTGTGATGTTTGTCTGCCTGGTAATTCACGTCTGGCGCGGCATCCAGCTATACTTCGAGAACCGGTTCTCGCGGCCCATTCGCTACGTCGTTAACGCGACCGTTCAGGCACCGCTGGCTTCGCGCACGATGATTTTCACGGGTGGCGGGGTCTTCCTCTACTTAATCTATCACCTTCTCCACTATACGTTCATCGTCACGAACCCGCAATACGCCAACCTCCATGACACTCTGGGGCGGCATGACGTCTACTCGATGGTTATACTCGGTTTCCAGAATGGGTTGATATCAGCCGTCTATTTCCTGGCGCTCTTCTCCCTCTGCTATCATCTGACCCACGCCATTCCTTCGCTCTTCCAGACTCTGGGGCTCAACAATGAGAAGACCAAAACGAAGTTCAAAGTTCTGGGATGGCTTGTGGCAATAGCGATATTCGTCGGGTACTCCGTTATACCGGCGGCAACTCTGTTGAAGATCATCAAACTACCGGAAGGAGTGCTCTGATATGAAGCTTGAGTCGAAAGTTCCATCCGGTCCGCTCGCCGAGAAATGGGATAAACACCGCTTCGAGATGAAGCTGGTCAACCCAGCCAACAAGCGCAAATACAGTGCTATCGTAGTCGGTACGGGCCTGGCCGGCGCATCGACGGCCGCCTCGATGGCCGAACTCGGCTACAACGTAAAGGCCTTCTGTTTCCAGGACAGTCCCCGACGGGCGCACTCCATCGGCGCGCAGGGGGGAATTAATGCAGCCAAAAACTACCAGAACGATGGCGATTCCATCTGGCGCTTGTTCTTCGATACGATCAAGGGGGGAGATTTCCGCTCGCGAGAAGCCAACACATACCGCTTGGCGCAAGTGTCGGTCGATATCATAGACCAGTGCGCCGCTCAGGGGGTGCCGTTTGCGCGCGAATACGGCGGCACACTGGCCAACCGTTCCTTTGGGGGAGCCCAGGTATCGCGCACATTCTATGCTCGCGGGCAGACCGGACAGCAGTTGTTGTTAGGTGCCTACTCAGCACTCCAGCGCCAGATCGGCCTTGGAAAAGTGCATATGTTCCCCCGCACCGAGATGCTTGATCTCGTGCTGATTGACGGTCACGCTAAGGGAATTGTCGTGCGCGACCTCGTAACAGGTAAAATCAGTTCGCACGCCGCCGATGCCGTCGTATTGGCCACCGGCGGATACGCACGGGTGTTTAACCTTTCTACGATGGGCCTGGGATGCAACGTCACCGCTATCTATCAAGCCTATAAGAGAGGAGCGCTCTTTGCCAATCCGTGTTTTACCCAGATACATCCTACTTGCATCCCGCACACGGGAGACTATCAGTCGAAGCTTACCCTGATGTCCGAGTCATTGCGCAACGACGGCCGTATCTGGGTGCCCAGGAATAAGGGCGACAAGCGCCTGCCCGGAGAAATCCCAGAAGAAGAACGCGATTACTATCTGGAACGAAAATATCCCAGTTTCGGTAACCTTGCCCCCCGCGATATTTCATCGCGCTCCGCCAAGGAGGTCTGTGATGATGGATGCGGAGTTGGTTCATCCGGATATAGTGTGTACCTGGACTTCGCCGAAGCTATTGAGCGCTTGGGTCGAGAGGTGATTACCGAACGATATGGAAATCTCTTTGAAATGTACCATCTCATAACCGATGAAGACCCTTACAAGGTCCCAATGCGCATATATCCAGCCGCCCATTATGCTATGGGCGGGTTATGGGTCGATTACAATCTGATGAGCAATATTCCCGGCCTCCATGTTATCGGCGAGGCCAACTTCTCTGACCACGGTGCCAACCGCCTGGGAGCTTCGGCTTTGATGCAAGGGTTGGCCGACGGTTATTTCGTCCTGCCGTATACGATTGGCGACTACTTCGCCCGGGTAGGGGCACAGAGTATCTCTACCGACCGCTCCGAGTTTGGCGAGGCCGAAGAAGCCGTCGCCGCGCGCATAAAGAAACTTCTGTCGGTTAACGGCGAACGCACGGTCGACTCTTTCCACAAGGCGCTGGGTGAAATAATGTGGGAGAAAGCCGGCATGGCCCGCAACGAAACCGACTTGAAAGAAGCGGTCGAACAGATTACGGCGCTGAGGAATGAATTCTGGCAGAATGTCAGGGTTATAGGGAGCACTAACGAAATGAACCAGACGCTGGAGAAAGCGGGCCGCGTGGCTGATTTCCTCGAGTTCGCCGAGATCTTCTGCTATGACGCTCTCAACCGGGAAGAGTCCTGCGGCGCTCACTTCCGCGAGGAGTATCAGACTGAAGATGGAGAAGCCCTGCGCAACGACAAGAAGTTCGCATACGTCGCCGCATGGGAATACAAGGGCGATGGTGTCAAACCGGAACTGCATAAGGAGGAGCTCGAGTTTGAGAATGTTGAGCTGACAACAAGGAGCTACAAATAATGAATCTAACACTACGAGTCTGGCGTCAGAAGAACGCCCAGGATAAAGGCCGCCTGGAAACCTACCAGGCAAACGATATCAACAAGGACATGTCGTTCCTGGAGATGCTCGACGTGGTGAACGAGGAACTGGTCAAGAAAGGCATCGAGCCGATTCACTTCGACCATGACTGCCGCGAAGGAATCTGTGGTGCCTGTTCGCTGGTGATAAACGGCATCGCCCACGGCGGGAAGAAGGGTTGCACCACCTGCGAGCTTCGTATGCGCAATTTCAAGGACGGCGATACCATCGCGATTGAACCTTTCCGCGCCAAGGCCTTTCCGGTCGTCAGGGACCTGATGGTCGACCGCTCTGCCCTGGATCGGGTCATGCAGGCGGGGGGTTTTGTTTCAGTTAACACCGGAGGCACCCCCGACGCCAATGCCATCCCTATCCATAAGGACGTCGCCGAAACAGCAATGGACGCCGCCGCCTGCGTCGGCTGCGGCGCCTGCGTGGCAGCCTGCAAAAACGCCTCGGCCATGCTTTTTGTTTCAGCCAAAGTGGGACACCTTGATACTCTCCCACAGGGAAAAGTGGAGGCCCACGAACGGGTCAGGAAGATGGTGGCCCGGATGGATGCGGAGGGCTTTGGCAACTGCACCAATTATTTTGAATGCGAGGCGGTCTGTCCAAAGGAGATCAGCATCAAGTTTATTGCCAAGCTGAACCGGGAACGGATGAAGGCGGCAATTACGAGATAGGCGTAGTTTACATAACCGGCGGATATTCACATCCGC
Source organism: uncultured Ignavibacteriales bacterium (assembly GCA_964611355.1). GTDB lineage: Bacteria > Zixibacteria > MSB-5A5 > GN15 > JAAZOE01 > CAZSYD01. The sequence goes on from CAZSYD010000006.1 coordinate 64,801, forward strand.
CTAAATTCATTAACGCGACAGTTGCGGACATCTGCCGTACGCAAAAACTCCCGATTTATCTCTTGAAGTCACCAAGAAGACCTTGATGAAATTGGCAAACCGTTATAAATCCTTGACATAAAAGAGAAATCCCTTATATATATAGGGTATAAACAAACTCAATATACATCTCGTACCGCCACTATAATCTAACCTGCGGTAAATAGCGACTGCATTAGGAGGTACACTATGGCATCGTCAGCTTCATCGAAAAGCAAATATACCGGGCCCGGCATCCGCTGGGGACTGTTTGTTCTGATTATTATTTCAATTCTTTTAGCTCCCGGGAATAAACAACTTGTTAAAGCGGACGGAGATAATGAAGATACCGTAATAAGATCAATGAATCTGGCCGGAGAGAAAAACCCTCTTGGTATCCGGGTAACCCGATGGCCCGAAGCGGCCGGCGGCGAGCCGATCACCTACGAGGAATGGAAGGCCAAAGTCGGTCAACCCGGCCCTTTTACCATCGAACTGGTCAAAAGGCAGGAGCCACAGGCAAGCGCAAAAGATATCAAGCCGTTTTACATTATCGTCAATGACGCTTTGCAAGGCGGCATTCAGGCTTCTCTTGACCAATATATGCTCGACCTTGCCTATGACAATTATCTGGTTGAACTTTACGCCACTTCCGGCGGCACCTGCGAAGATTTACGCCAGTTTTTCCAGAATAAATATAACAATGAAGGTCTGGTTGGCGCCATCCTGATTGGCAATTTACCTATCGCCTGGTACGAGACATTTGATTGCTGGGAGGATACGCCGCACGAGTATTTCCCCTGTGATCTCTACTACATGGATATGGACGGCACCTGGATAGATAACAATACCAATGACATGTTTGACGAACATACCGGCGACGTCACCCCGGAAATTTATATCGGACGATTATGGGCCTCGACGTTGACATACATGGGCGCAACCGAACCGGACCTGCTCCAAAATTACTTTAATAAAAATCATCTTTATCGAACGGGTCAGATGACCCTGTCTGATCGGGCTTTGCTTTATATTGACGACGACTGGGAAACCTCGGGCGAATGGTGGAGCGAAAACGTCGGCCTAGCCTATGACGACCGGACTTTAGTTAATGACCCGAATACCACCATAGCGAGCGACTATAAAGACCGGCTACCCCAAAACTACGAACTGATCCAACTGGCCGCTCATTCCAGCCCGACGGTGCACTGGTTCAAAATTCCTCCCGACGTCTGGCATAGTACCGTTGACTATGAGGAAATGGTTCAGGCTGACCCGGTAGCCCTTTTCTACAACCTGTTTGCCTGTTCCAATGCTCACTTTGCTCAGCCGAACTACATGGCAGGCTGGTATATTTTCTGCCAGACCTATGGACTAATCGCCATCGGCAGCACCAAGACCGGATCGATGTTGAACTTCGAATATTTCTATCAGCCGCTCGGAGAAAACAAAACCTTTGGCCAATCATTCGCCGACTGGTTTGCGGCCATAGGAGCGGATGGTTTTCAGGATTGGGAAATCTGCTGGTTTTACGGGATGACGCTTTGCGGCGATCCGACTCTCAGCCTTGATATGTCGCACGCCCCCTATGAAATCACTATAAGCGTCCCTGATTTGCCGGATGGTGTATATTACGAGGAGTACAACGCCGCCCTGTCCGCCGCCGGAGGCACGCCTCCCTATAGCTGGCAAATTGCGACGGGATCTTTGCCGGACGGTCTTGAACTTGATGCCGAAACCGGCATTATTTCGGGTATTCCCCTCGCCAAGGGGATTTTTGACGCCGAGGTCTGCGTCTGCGATACCGCTGCGTCGCCGCGCGCCGATACGGCCGCTATCCAAATAAGTATCACCTGCGTCTGTGGCGATCCCAACGGCGACAAATCGATAAACCTTGCCGACACCGTCTATCTTATCAATTTCATCTTCCATAACGGCTCCGCTCCCGACCCGATGAAGGCCGGCGATGCCAATTGCGATATTTCCGTAAATATTGCCGATGCGGTATTTCTCTTGAACTTTATATTTCATCAGGGACCGGAACCGCTTTGTCCCTGATGTGGGGAAATAAGGAGATCGAATTTCAGCACCGGCGAAAAACCGGCCTTTCTGTATTGGTTTCCAAATCCTATCGCCCGGCTAAAATTAAAATCAGAAAAGGCCGAAATATAGTATTGACGACAGAAGCAAATTGTGTATTTTATGATTGGAGCGGGTTAGTTGTCGAAAAAGAAAAATACCGGCCGCCCCGAAACCAACCGTCATACCAGCGCTTATCGTTCAAGGTGAGTAAATGAAAAAACTGGCCATCCTTCTTGGTATCTTGATCATTATTCTCACAACTAACCTGCTGTCAGCAAATTCCGAGACTTATTTCAAGTTTCAGATTAAGTCTCGAAATGAACTGGAAAAGCTCACAAAAATCGTCTCAATAGATAACGTGGACAGCCTGACCGTCTATGCCTATGGCGCCGACGAACAATTAACCGATCTCGAAAATCTCGGATATACATACACGGTTCTGCCTCACCCCGGGACACTGATAGTACCCCGAATGGCCGCCGGCAAAGAGGCGAAAATATGGGATTACTACCCGACCTACGGTGAATATGTCGATTCGATGTATCAATTTGAGACCGACCATCCTGCCCTTTGCAAAACCTACGATATAGGTTTATCCGTTCAGGGCCGCTCGATTCTTTTTGTGAAGATATCGGATAACGTCGACCTGGAAGAGGATGAGCCGGAGGTAATGTATACCAGCACCATGCACGGTGACGAAACCGTCGGATATATATCGATGCTGAGGCTCATTGACTATCTATTGACCAACTATGGCAGCGATTCGCTGGTTACCCGCCTTATCGATAGCTGTGAAATCTGGATTAATCCTCTGGCCAACCCGGATGGAACTTACAGGTCCGGCGATCATACCGTCGCCGGCGCAATTCGACTAAACGCCAATTACGTCGATTTAAATCGCAATTTCCCCGACCCGGAAGACGGACAACATCCGGATAATAAGCCCTGGCAGCCGGAAACGGTGGCGATGATGAATTTTGCCGGAGATCATTCATTTAATATTTCGGCTAATTTCCACAGCGGTGCTGAGGTTGTCAATTATCCGTGGGATACATGGGCTCGGCTGCATGTCGATAACGACTGGTTTATCGATATCAGCCGCGCCTACGCCGATTCGGCCCAGTATTTCAGCCCGGCCGGATATATGACCGATCTTAATAACGGTATCACCAACGGCTACGCCTGGTACACCATTACCGGCGGCCGTCAGGATTATATGAATTACTGGCACGGTTGCCGGGAAGTTACCATCGAACTTTCCCATACAAAGCTTTTACCGGAAGATTCGCTCGACGATCACTGGAATTACAATAGAGCTTCTTTTCTAAATTATCTGGAAAATGGCCTTTACGGCATCCGGGGGGTTGTCACCGACGCGATAACGGGCGACCCTGTATTTGCCGCTGTAACCGTCGATGGTCACGACAGCGACCTCGACAGCTCCCGTGTCTTCACCGATCCCGACGTGGGCGACCATCACCGAATGATTCTGGCCGGTACCTATGACCTGACCTTTACCGCCGCCGGTCATTATCCGAAGACGGTAACATCCATAGTTGTTGTCGATGAAACGTCCACGAGAGTTGACGTAACCCTCGATCCTCTTCCGGAAGAACCGAATTTGCAGTTTGCTTCCCATGATGCCGGCATGGTTGACCCGGGAGACAATGTCTCCATGCTGATTACCCTTGAAAATGAGGGCGCCGGCGACGCCGTCAATGTTTCCGCCACGCTTGAGACAGACGACCCATATATAAACATCACGCAAAATTACTCGGCTTATCCCGATATCGTCAAGCTGGGAGGTATGGAAACATCGCTAAGCAACTACGAATTTACTATTTTGCCCACCTGTCCTTTTAGTCATCTGACCGAATTCAGCCTGGTTATTTCCGCGGATGGCGGCTATGTTGACACCGTCGAATTTTCTATTGCCGTCGGCCTGTTCGTGGAGGATTTCGAAAGCGGCGATTTCGCCGGTCTTCCCTGGGAAATGGGCGGAACCGCCGAATGGACAATCACTTCATTCAATCCCTATGAAGGCTCCTTCAGCGCCAAATCCGGCGCCATTGACCATAATCAGTATTCGTGGATCACGGTCGATCTTGAAGTCGCTCAGCCGGGCACGCTCTCGTTTTATTACCGGGTATCCTCTGAGATTGACGATTATCTGAGTTTCCATATCGACGGCGTCGAAAAAGACACCTGGTCGGGAGAAGTCGCCTGGAGTTCCGCCAGCTATCCTGTTGAGGCCGGTTCGCGCACTTTTACCTGGGCATATATCAAGGATCAATCCATGTCCGGCGGCAGCGATTGCGCCTGGATTGATCTGATCGTCTTTCCCCTGCTGACCTCATCGGTTTCAATCAGCACTATATCACTTCCCGACTGGACGGCCGGACATCCGTACTCCCGGGAACTGGAAGCCGTGAACGGTATCGGTGAATTGAACTGGTCGGATAAAAACGGCGAATTAGGCGGAACCGGCCTGACTCTGTCGAATGAGGGTATTCTATCCGGAATCCCAACCGCCCCGGGTCCTATATCGTTTACCGCTGCGGTAACTGACCACGGGGGCGGCCTCGACGAAAAACCGTTCAACTTTACAATAAATCCGACCCTAACGATAACCACAGCTTCCCTGCCGGACGGCGGCGTCGGTTCGATGTATCAGCAACAGCTTGAAGCGACCGGCGGTACGGGAACAAGAACATGGAACGATAAAAACGGCGACCTTGCCGGGACCGACTTTGCGCTCTCACAAGACGGCGTTCTCTCGGGAATGCCAACAGTATCAGGCGTTATAGGCTTCACTGCTCAGGTTCAGGATTTCATAGGCAGCGCCGATGAGGCCTATCTCAGTTTCGAAATCGCTGACCTGCCTTATATCTGCGGGGACGCCAATGGCGATGAAATGGTCAATATCGGGGATGCCGTCTTTATCTGCTGCTATGTCTTCAGGGATGGCCCGGCCCCAGATCCGCTCGAATCCGGAGACGCGAATTGCGACGACTCGGTAAATATCGGCGACGCCGTGTACATAGTGAACTACGTTTTCAAAGACGGCCCGGCACCCTGCTGCCCATAGAGTACAATTTATCGGACAGATATATGCAAACAAGGCGACAATTAAATTGTAAATAATATCGGTGTATTCGATTTCAATATCTCCTAACGTTTAACCAACTTGAGTAATATAATTAATTATCCAATATCATGTAACATTTGCTGTTACCGAATGCATCAATTTATAATAATATTACTGCTTTGGAACTTAGAGTCTTATAAGCAAGACTAAAGCAGTCTACGTTATGGTTAAATATTTGCTTTACATTTTCCGATAATTCGTTATAATGGAATAGAATAATAATCCCCACCAGGCTTACTTTTATATACCAGCCTGGCCAATGGATCTTTGGGTTTGAAAAACAGGAATATGAAATCCATGGAATCTTACGGTAAGGATAAGACTGGGAAAAATCGCATGGCGACATTCAGGTACACTGTATCGATTGTCTTGCTATTATTAACCTTTGGCATAACCGCCGGTTTGGCGTCCGATAACCTTGAAGTTAAAACGGTGCGACTCTCCGACTCGCCGACAAATGTAAATGTTTTTGACAGAAGCGATGCCGGTCTCAGGATACGAATCGAGATCGGTTCGCTTGACTTTATTCCGGTGGCAACCAAGACTGGCGACTTTATCCTGACAACAACCAAGGGACTGACAAGATCGCACCGGATCGGCGAACCGAACGTGCCGATTGCCAACCGCCTGCTTTCTATCCCCTATGGCAGCGAGTTGACGGTGGAGGTGGAAGATTATACGGTCGAAGAAATATCGCTGGCCGACTACGGCCTGACCTCTCCCCTTATACCGGTTCAGCCCTCTCTGAGCAAATCGCAGTCGGCGGAAGAGGTTCCCTTTGAATTCAACGACGCCATATATAAAGAAGACCGTTATTATTCCCTTCCGCTGGGTGCTTCCAAAATCATCGGCGTTATGCGTTCGCTCCGTCTCGGCATGGTAACGGTGGCGCCGGTGCAGTACAACCCTATTAAAAATAGTCTTCGCATTTACAAGGAGATAACGGTTCGGATCAGGTTTGAAAATGCCGATTGGCAGGAGACCTATTCTAAATGGTCGGAGAGCTACTCGCCGTTTTTCGAATCGGTTTACGGCCGCATCTCAAATTATCAAAGCATTGCCTCAACTCAGGATGACCTTACGCAATACCCGGTCAAGTATGTCATTGTTGCCGACCGGATGTTCGAAACGCAGTTGCAACCCTTTATCGAGTGGAAAACCAAAAAAGGGTTCACGGTTGTCACGGCCTACACCGATGAAATCGGCTCAACCAGCCTAGCCATAAAGAACTACCTGCAAAATCTTTATAATTCCGGAACTCCGGAAGATCCCGCGCCGTCTTTTGTTCTGCTGGTAGGCGACGACCAGCAGATACCGGCCTTTTATTTCGGAGGTCATAAGACCGATCTTTACTTTTGCGAGTTCACCGGCGATACCCTGCCGGAGATATATTACGGCCGCTTCTCTGCGTTGAATACGTCACAGCTCCAGCCGCAGATAGATAAAACGCTCGAATATGAAAAATATGAAATGCCTGATCCCGATTATCTGGGCGAGGTGACGATGGTCTCCGGAGTCGATATTTATCATGCTTCGACCTACGGCAATGGTCAGATCAACTACGGCACCAGTCTTTATTTCAATGCGGCGCATGGGATATATCCGCATGTCTGGCTGTATCCCGAATCCGGTGAGCCCGGCGTAACCGACTCCATAATTCAGATAATAAATGACGGCATCGGATTTACCAATTATACCGCTCATTGCAACCACAACGGATGGGGCAACCCCGCCTTCAATACTTCCCATATTAACAACGACCTCACTAATATCCACAAATACCTGCTCGGAATAGGCAACTGCTGCGAATCGAACACCTTTGGCGATAATTACGGGGAGAATCCCTGTTTCGGTGAAGTCTGGCTGCAGGCGGAAAACAAGGGCGGCATAGGTTACATCGGCGGAACCGACGGTACTTACTGGGATGAAGACTACTGGTGGGGAGTCGGCTATGGTCCCATCGTCGGCACCGGCCCGACTTACGAACAGACCGGCCTTGGCGCCTATGACGGCGTTTTCCATGACCACGATGAGCCGGTTAATCAACATTACGTGGCCAACGCGGCGATTATATTCTGCGGCAACCTGGCCGTCACCGAGTCGGGCAGCGACCATACGGAATATTACTGGGAAATTTACACCTTGATGGGTGACCCGGCGGTCATGACTTATATGGGCATCCCTTCCGAAAACAATGTTTCATATCCCGACATAATCATTGTTATGGACTCGCTGGCCGTGATTTCCGCCAATCCGGGATCGTATGTCGGCCTGTCTATGAATGGAGAACTTCATGGTCAGGCGTATATAGGGCCATCCGGAACCGTTGAGATGAAATTCACGCCTTTTATCGAAGCAGGCGATGCCGATATCGTTATCACTGCCCAAAACAGGATACCCCATATATCTACCATTGCGGTAACTCCGCCGACATATCCTTTCCTCGTTTATGACGACAACCAGGTGGATGATATCGCAGGCGGGAACGGCAACGGCGTGGTCGATCCCGGCGAAAATATCGTTCTTGGAATGCAGATTAAAAACATCGGGGCCGGTGACGCTATGGACGTCAATGCGACACTGTCTGCCACAGATACGTATATAACGATCATCGATAGTATTGAGTTTTTTGGAAATATACCGGGCGAAGACGGCACCGTTAATATCGCCGACGCCTTTACTTTTGACGTTGCCGTTAATATCCCTGATCTCCATGAAATATCGTTTACGCTAACCATGACCGACGTCAAAGACAGCGTCTGGTCGGATGATTTCAGTATAACGGCTCACGCTCCGGTTCTGGAATATCTGTCCCTTGAAATAAATGACGCCGCCGGAAACGCCGACGGTTATCTCGATCCGGGCGAGACGGCCGAATTGGTATTTACCCTCCGGAATAACGGCACCGGCCAGGCGGATAACCTGACCGCCGTTCTCGGCGAAAACGATCCATACATCACGGTAGATGATGGAAACGGCTGGTTCGGCTCAATCCTTCCCGACGGCGGGCTGGCTGATAATTCCACCGACCTTTTTATTGTTTCGGCCGACCTTTCCTGCCCGCTTGGAAATAAGGTATCTTTCAATCTTGATATTTCAGGCGATAATGGCTTTTCGACCGGTCTGAATGCCGATTTGGAAATCGGCAGACGAGTTGACTTCCATTACGACGATTTCTCGTTCGACCAGGGTTGGGAAGGCTTGAGCGGCCCGGGCGAATGGACTATAGACACCGCAATGGGAGGTATCGGCAACGACGGCGTTGGCGGACCCGATCCGGCCGAGGATCACAGCCCCTCAACCGATAATAAAGTTCTTGGAAATGACCTTGCCGGTGGATTGGGCGGCGACTATAGCAGCGGCCTGAGCACTGCCTACTGGGTTACCTCGCCGATTATCGACTGTTCCCATTTCAATGGCGTTATGCTGAATTTCTACCGCTGGCTGGGAGTTCAGAGTAATAATATAGATCATGCCAGACTGCAGGCTTATGACGGAAGCGACTGGATAATAATCTTTGAAAACGGCGTGGAGACATTGGACGAAACCGCCTGGAGTCTGCAGGAATATGACATGTCGGCTATAGCCGACAGCAACTCCGATTTTCGCCTTCGCTTTGGATTGGGACCGACCAACGATTATTCGAATTACTGTGGCTGGAACATAGATGACTTGATTCTCAAGGGATATGGCCGGCAAAAGTCCGGGCAGATTTCGTTTGAGTTCTTACCCCTGATCGACAGTCTCGTTTCCGGAGAAATCGTCGATGACACGCTGAGGATACATAACCTCAGCACTGAAGATACTCTTTTGATTCAATTCGACCCGCCGGTTGAACCCTGGCTTAGTTGCTCCGGCGAGCAGCTTTACATCGCGCCTCTCGAAAGTTATGATATGGTAGTAACGATTAACGCAACCGATATGGATCCGGGTGATAATTTCGGCTTTTTGACCTATACGTCAAACGATTACCGGCACAAATCGGGCGGCGTCGAGGTATTGCTCCATATTTACTCGCCGCAGATTAACATTCCCGCGGAATCGGTGGTCAAGTCGCTTGAAGAAAACGGGCAGGCCGACCGATTTATAGAGATAAACAATCTCGGTTCCGGCCTTCTGGAGTTTGAGGCTGTTGCGGAAATGTTTGAGGGCCAGCAGGCGAACTGGTTATCAGTGCTGCCGGGCAGCGGGACAATCGAACCCGGCCAGTCAGATTCCCTGACGGCAGGCTTCGACGCCGCCACGCTGGAGCTTGGCCAATATACAGGCCGGATTACGGTTACCAGTAATGATCCCGTCACGCCATCGTGGGTTGTTCCGATAACGTTGAAAGTAATAGTCTGCGGCGATGCTAATGGTGATGAAAACGTCAATACCGCCGACGCGGTTTACCTCACGAACTATATTTTCCATAATGGTCCAGCGCCGGATCCGATTGAAGCCGGCGACACCAACGGTGACGGATCGGTCAATTTGGCTGACGCCGTTTATATCATCAACTACGTTTTCAACGAAGGACCGGCCCCGCTTTGTCCGTAACGGCACAACTGAAGAAGATTGTCGCCTTGAGACAATATATCAGTCGACAGGGGAAAAGTACTGTAGTCATATAGTTATACTGACCCGTTCGCGTTCCAATAGAGGCAGATAAATGAGGAAAGCAAGACTACTGCTTAACGTCTCGATTGTCCTGATAGTGGCGTGTATCTTCCGGGTGTCCGCGATTGGCGCCGAAGATTCAATACCAAAGGCCGAGAAACCGCTTTATATAACCAGGTCAATCTCCCCTTCCGCGCAAGCCGGGATATTAATCAGGTCCGAAAAAGGCGAATCAGGGTTCGAGAAACATGCAAAGAATTCCTTTTCGGCCGGCAGCCCTCATCGTATAGATAATCCTGAGGCACAAGCGTACTCAGCCCCGCCCAACGATAACTGTGCCGATGTTATCCCCGGCACATTGCCGATGGTTGTTACCGGCGATAACTCCTCAGCCACCAGTGACTGCGATCTGTTTCTCGACGGCGCAGAGGTTTGGGAAGCTTTTACCATCGACGAAAAAATGGATGTAACCGTTGCCTATTGCGGCACCAGTCCGGCCTTCGAAGTGGTTTACACAATTCTGATTGAGGGCTGCCCCTGCGAAAAGCAGATCATCGCTCACGTCGGTGATTGGGAAGAATGCGGCGACGGCAATATGACTCTTTATTTCTACGGCCTGAATCCGGGCACGTATTATATCCCGATTCTGGCATCCCATCCTGACTTCTCAGATTATTATTTCACCGGGCCGTATGCAATCAGCATTACCGGCCAGCCGTGGCAGGAACGTTACTGCGAGGCCGACGTCGCTACCTGCGACGAATATATCAGCCGTGTTACCGTGGCTGAAATCGATAATGCATCCGGATGTACCGGATACGGCGACTACACCGACAAGGTAACCCTTATGGCCTGTAACGCCGGTTACCCTGTCACAATAGAAATAACCGGCGGCTACGCAGCCGACTATGGCGCCGTTTGGGTTGACTGGAATCAGGATCAGGATTTTGTGGACGCCGGCGAAGCGATACCGCTCGACATCTGCTCCGGTATCGGTCCGTACACCGGCATCATTACCATCCCCGAAAACGCCGCCGAGGGCGAAACCCGAATGAGAATTCGCCTGAACTATGCTTCCCCGCCTGAACCATGCGGCGTAACCTCATACGGTGAAGTCGAAGATTATACCGTAAGCGTCGGCGGCGACCCATCATATTTGACTATTGATCCCGATATTGTCGATCTCGGCTGGGTTATTCCCGGTTTCACCGGAGAAGAAAAACTGGTCTTCGGAGCCACCGGACAAAATTCCGTCTATTTCTCGATTGGTATTGTGTATGGCGGCAAAGAAAGCGTCGGCGGCGGCTGGAGTGAACCGGCTCTTCGCGTAAGTCCCTTCGACAATAATGGGCATGTTCCGGTCGAAGGCAAATCGAAAAGCCGGCTTCTGTCTGAGGGTTTCGAAGACGGCATCATTCCCCCGGCGGACTGGACAACGATCGTAAATAACAATTACACCTGGGGAATTGCAGCCGACGATCCTTACGAAGGCAATTTCTACGCCGTCTGTAAATATGACGAAACCCAAACGAGCATGCAAAATGAATGGCTTATCAGTCCGGCTCTTGATTTTAGCGGCGAAGAATACCTGCTCGATTTCTGGTGGAACGGCAGCTATTATCATTCCGTTGAAAGAGAAAGATGCACTCTTTCGGTCTGGATTTCTTTGGACGGCGGAAACTCCTGGAATATGAAATTGTGGGACAACCTGCAATTCGGGCTTTTTGAAGACTGGCAGTGGAATAATACAGTCATTGATCTGTCCTCGTTTGCGGATGAAAGTAACCTTAAGATCGCTTTTGTCTACACGGGCGATGACGGCGCCGCTTTTGCCATAGACGCCGTAGGCGTCAGCCCTGTTCCTGTCCCCTGGCTGCGCGTCGAACCATGGCTGGGCAGGGTGCCGCCTTATGGCAATCTGCCGGTAACCGTAACCGGATATACAAACGACCTCGAACTCGGTTCATATAATGCCGAGTTGATTATTACCCATACCGGCGGTTCGGCCAAGGGAGAAACCAGGCTCCCGGTATCGATGTCCATCGGCGTGGCCGAATGGGTAACGATAATGCCCGAACCGATGTATGCTCTTTTCGCTTATGAAAGCGAGCCTATACCCGGTTGCGCATACATCCATTCCTCGGCCCTGCCCGAAGGTTATCTTACAACGGATATAAATACATCATCAGTAACGATCAATACGACTCTCGGTCCGACGGGATCGGAATTTATCGGCGATGTTCTGGCGTTTGACATCGATGCCCGCGGTTTTGTAGCTACCTATTCGCTTCTGTGGGATACTCTCGAGGTGGCCTACACCGTCTCAGGTGAATTTACCGACGGCGTGGCGTTTGCGCTTGATTTCACGGTCGATTTCATCGGCTACACAGCCGGCGACGCCAACCTGGACGGCAAAGCAAACCTCTCTGATGTCGTTTTTATTTCCGCTTATATATTTCTGGGAGGGTCAGCGCCCGGGGTTTTGGAGACTGCTGACGCCAACTGTGACGGCCAGGTGGATATCTGCGACATGGTCTATTTAACCAACTTCATCTTTCACAATGGCCCGCTTCCATGCCACCAGTAGCGATTAGAAACAAGAATTCAATCAAAACCGGTCGCAACAGGTCGGTTTTTTTGCGCATAAATCCATTAAGTCGTTACCGTCCCTTTTCGAGGTAAAAGCCAAGGTATTTTCTTCCTTTTTCCGTCAAATCATAATAAGTATGATTACGATGTTTGATCCATTTCCCTTTAGCTATGCCTTTACGGTATCGAATCATCTTCGGAGCCACGCGTTGAAGAAGGCCCAAACCGCGAAGCTTATCATGTCTGTCAAAGACCGTTTGCCTGTCGATATGCAAAATCACGGCCACCTCCAATGAATAATCGACGCCAAGCTGCCGGTGATGATCGAGGATCCGGAAATCGACCTCGTCCAGTTTCCGATAATCGTCATCAGGGCAAAACTCCTCGCCCGCCAGAATATCATCCCATTCGAGAATAATCAGGCGCTTGGGATCAACCTTGGCAAGGTTGCCGCAATCGGTCTTGTGGACTTTTATAAAATTGTCGTGACTGTAATAGCCGGTAATCGGATCGCCCGGTTTCGGCTTGCAGCAGTCGGCCGCAATATAATCATGTTTCAATCGCATGATTTGAACATGTCGAATTGGATTTCTACAGGATAAAAAAGCCGCCATTAAATCTTAAATCGCCGCTAATTACCAAATCGACTATATGTTGTAATACATTTCAAATTCAAACGGCGTCGGCCGAATCCTTATTTCAACAACCTCTTTACGCTTGAGTTCAATCCAGTTCTCCAGTAAATCCTCGGTAAAGACGCCGGCTTCCAGAAGATATTTATAGTCCTTTTCCAGTGCGTTGAGAGCTTTATTCAGCGACGTCGGCAATTTATGGATTCTGACCAGTTCCTCAGGAGACATCCGGTCAACGTTTTTGTCCAGCGGCAGACCGGGATCGATTTTTTTCCTGATGCCGTCAATGCCGGCCATCAGCATGGCGGCGTACGCCAGATATGGATTCATGGTGCCGTCAGGCGGACGGAACTCGAAACGCATCATTTTGGGGTCAAGTTGATAGCCGGGGATGCGGATACAGGCGGTGCGGTTGCCGACCGAATAGGTGCCAGCTACCGGCGCCTCGAAGCCGGGCACCAGTCGTTTGAATGAATTCGTCGACGGATTGGAGAAAGTCAGAATCGAATCGACGTGCTCTAAAAGCCCGCCTATATAATACAGGCCGATTTTGGAAAACTTATGCGGGCCTTTTCTGTCATAGAAAAGAGAACCCTTGCTATCGGCCAGGTATTGATGTACATGCAAACCCGAGCCCGGTTCGTTGAAAAGCGGTTTGGGCATAAACGTGGCCGACTTTTTCATTCGGAAACACTGGTTTTTAACGAAGTATTTAACCAGCATAGTCTGATCGGCCATTTTGGAAAGCGGCGCAAATTTAATCTCGATCTCATGCTGACCTCCGCCGCCGACTTCGTGGTGATGATACTTCAGTTCTATTCCGATTTCGGCCAGCATCGATGATATTGCCGAGCGCAAATTGTAGGTACGATCCATTGGCGGCGCAGCATGATACCCCTTTTTATACGGAATTTTATAGCCTAAGCATTCTTCGTCATCGGTGGCGTTCTGTTCCGCTTCGATTGAATCGATATAATAAAAGGCGCTTGCCGGGCCCTGGAAAAAATTTACCTTGTCAAAAACGTAGAACTCGAATTCCGGCCCGATAATCGCTTTGGCGCCTTTTACAATCTTGTGCAGGTATTTTTCGGCGTCGGCGCTGACCCGGCGCGGATTGCGCGAATAGGGAGTTACTTTTTGCCCAACTTCAAAAATGTCGCAGATGAATGAAATGGTGGGACGCTCAAAAAATGGATCGATACAAGCAGTATCGAGATCGGGGATGGCAATCATATCTCCCCGCTCGATTGATAAAAAACCCGGCAGCGCGGAGCCGTCAAATCCAATTCCATTAGTCAACAGAGCCTGATTTAGAGCTGATATCGGCAGGGTAATATGATGCCAGCTACCGAGCAGGTCTGAAAACTTTACGTCGATATACTCAACTTTCTTTTCCCGGGCATACTTCTTTATCTTATCCAGGCCCATTACCTTCTCCTTCCAAAAAATGAGAAAATCTTGATTCGATTATAAATTAATACAATTTCCATAGAAGGCAAGCGTATATAATCAGGCCCGTTAAGAATCTCCTTTTCTTTACCAACCCTGATATCAACGATTACCGTTTAAATTCTGTTGCATAATTCGGTGACGGCGGCCATTATACAGACAAACGTGAGAACCGGAGGATTGTCATAACGGATATTGCCATCATGACCGAAGCCGATATCGGCTTTGCCGTATCAATGACCGACTATGAGCGCTGGGCGTATCTGGAAGATGACTTCAAACGACTGATTAAGCTCAGCCCGGAAGGATGTTTCGTGGCGTGGGAGAATGATAAACGGATCGGCATGATTACTTCGGTTACGTATGCCGACTATGCCTTCCTTGGGTGCTTAATCGTCAGGAAGGAATATCGAGGCCGAAAAATCGGCGAAGCCCTGATACACCGGGCCATAGATCATCTACACGGCAGGAGCGTCCGGTGTATTGAACTCGACGGGGTCTTCTCTGCGGCGTCTCTCTACCGCCGACTCGGTTTTAAGGATAAATACCTTTCGCTTCGGTTCGCCAGGTACCCTTCGGGGCGGGCGGAGCAGAAAAAGGAACCAGCCGGGAGTTGCTCACCTGAAGAATTGACATCTTTTGATTTTGCCCAAACCGGAATTAATCGAAAAGAACTGCTTAATTGTTATTTCCCGGAATTTGCAAATTCATTATATGTTACCGGAAATAACCGACTGACCGGCTATGCCTTTGTTACACCCCGAAAGGGAGGATTCCTTAAGATTGGCCCGATGGTCACAAAAAATAAAAAATCAGCCGGACAGATCTTATCCGATATCTTGAAAGATTACGGCGGAGGTACTATTGTTATCGGCGTGCCGGCGGTGAACACGGCTGCAACAACGATAATGCTGCGCATGGGTTTTATTCACGGCCCGCCCGCGCTCAGGATGTACCTCGGCGAAAAGCGCGATTACGAAACATCAATCTACGGCATCGCCGCCGCCGATAAAGGCTAATATTATAACTTCGCAGAATTCCCAAAGCGTCTCACGTAAATAAAAAGCCCCTCTCCGTTCGGAAAGGGGCTTTTCAATTTCTAAATCGCCAAACTTACTTCATCAGAAGCATTTTCCGGGTGGCTGTGAACCCGCCGGCTTTGGCCTTATAGAGGTAGATTCCCGAGGCCACGTTCCTGCCGCCGGCATCGGTGGCATCCCAATTTACTTCGACCGGGCCGGCCTCGGAATATCCCGTGTATTCCCTGATTATCTGGCCGGCGATATTATAGATTGATATGGTCCATTCCGAAGCGACCGGCAGGTTCAGACTGATCGTCGTAACCGGATTAAACGGGTTGGGGTAGTTCTGACTCAGTTGGAATCTGCCCGGTATATTCCTGGTCGAGACCGGCAGGACAGTGCCCTGATAGTCAGACACCTCGGCATTGACCAGGCTGGCCGTACCTTCGGCCGGGATCGTCACCAGGATATCTTTGCCGGAAGCAATGGCATTGGAGCCGATATTGTAGATTAAAACCCGCAACTCGCTGCCGTCGAAGTTATGGGCCAATTCCATACCCTCGGCGCCGTTACCGGGTAGCGGATCACCGACCGTGCCTTCCACATGGAAGACCAGAAGCGCAGCACCGGCTCGGACATTGGTATTGTATTCAACCACTAACCCGCCCGCAGATTCTATAGTAGTAATGTCGAATCGGCTGTCGGGAAACGGTTTGAGATAGGGTATGGCATCACCGGTGATTATACGGACCATATAAACCAGGTCAGCAACGGAAAGAGCAACGCCGTCGCCGTTAACCTCGGAAGCAGCGATTGAAGCTTCCACGTGGGAACCAAAAGCCTCCAAACCTTTAATAAAGTAATTGGTGTACATGACGGCGTCCGCGATCTCGTTCGACACCCCGTTCTGGTTGATGTCGCCCCGGTCGTCGATCGAATCCGCTGGGATAATGTCAATACCGCCGTTCCAGAATTCTATACAGCGGATAGGGACCACCTTGTAACCGGTTATACAGGAATCGGGGGCGCCGACAAACGGTATCCTGGCATCTTCCGGGAATTGAACGTCGTCCTCCTCATCCCAGATCATATTGCCAAGATAATCAAGAATGGCCGAATCAAGATATAGATATTCGCCACTCACGTCAGAGATGCTGTTATCGCTGCAGTCGCCCCAGAAAAAATAGACCGGGACGTACTGACCTTCAAAGGTACGGTCGCTTGTGACCAGGAATGTCATCCTGGCCAGTTCATGCGGATCGGTGTCAGGCGGGCCGAAGCAGGCCGGATGGTTCATGCCGTCAAACGTCTCGGCTATGGCGATGATCCGAACCAAGCCGGAAGGACAGGCGTCGCCACAATTACCGACATCTCCGAAGCGATAAGTGAAGTACTCCCAGTCGCAATCCTCAAGCAACTGTCCTCTGGAAACTTCCGCCAGAGTCAGCGCCGAAGCGTCATAGGCGATCAGGAAGTCGAAACCGCCCATACCGTTCATGCTGTTTTCCGTTGTAATGCTGACGCTTTCAAAATGACCCTGCAGGGTGCCGTGCGTCTTCTCGATCTTTATTGTCGGACATTGGGTGGTATGGATAATCTGGACGTTAACATTGGTAACACAGGTGTCGGCAGTGCCGCCTTTGGCCGAATTGCAATCGTCAACGGCGATCAAATAAATCGTATTTACGCCCTCGACCGGCGTGAAGCAAACTTCGTTACCGTCGAGATAACCGTCCACGCCCTCAATATAGCAGTCGGCCAGGTTGCCGTCGGGGTCTTCGCAATAGAACCCGGACAGGCAAATCATACTGACCTGATCGTACAGGAAGATGGTCGTGTCGCCCTGGCAATGGGCTGACGGCGGTTGGTTATACGTAATGGTAATATTGACGGTTCCGCCACAGGTTGCGCCGCAATCGTCATGGCATTCAAACTCGGCGCTGTATACGCCTGTACCTGAAGTTGTAAACGTCCAGGTGCTGCCGTCAAAACTTCCCGGGCCGCTGACCTTGGTACAGCCGACCAGGTTATTGTCCACATCGGTCGCCGAAACCGGGAAGCTAAAGGTAGTATCATCGCAGACAAAATGGTTGGCATCATCCGGCAGGTTGCATACCGGCGAACTATTAAGGTCAATTGTTATATTGGTCTGGCAGACGTCGGTCTCGCCGCATTCGTCGGTACCCGTCAGGGTGATGGTGTTAATTCCTTCAACCGGAGTAAACGTCACCTGATCACCATTTAAGGTACCGTTGTCCACATCACAGGAGGCCAAATTATTGTCAACATCGCTGCAACTAAAGCCTGAAATCGTTATCGGCGCAAGATTGCAGACAAAGAACGCCTGATCATCGGCGCAGGCAACCTGTGGCGGGCTGTTCAATACCACGGTAATCTGGGTCTGACAAACATCCGTTTCGTTACATTCGTCGGTCGCCGTTAAGGTAATGGTATTAAGTCCTTCTATCGGCGTAAAGGTCACTTCGTCGCCGGTCAGCGTACCGTTATCCACATTACACGAAACCATGTTGTCATCAGGATCGCTGCAACTGAAACCCTGAATCGTAACGGGCGACAGGTCACAGACAAGCAACGTTTGATTTGTGGGACAGGAAGCCTGCGGCGGGCTGTTCAAAACAACGGTAATCTGAGTTTGGCAAACGTCAGTCTCGTCGCATTCATCGGTCGCCGTCAAAGTAATTGTATTGAGGCCCTCAATCGGCGTAAAGGTAACTTGGTCGCCGGTTAAGGTACCGTTGTCAACCTCGCAGGAGGTCAAATTATTGTCAACATCGCTGCAACTGAAGCCCGAAATCGTTACGGGCGACAGGTCGCAAACAACTATTGTCTGATTTCCCGGACAGGTGGCTTCAGGCGGGCTGTTCAATGCCACGGTAATTTGGGTCTGGCAGACATCCGTCTCGTTACATTCATCGGTTGCCGTGAGAGTAATCGTATTCAGACCTTCGACCGGCGTGAACGTGACCTCGTCACCAACCAGGGTGCCATTGTCGACCGTGCAGGAGGCCAGATTGTTGTCCGGGTCGCTGCAACTAAAGCCTGAAATCGTTATGGGCGACAGGTCGCAGACAAGCATCGTTTGATTTCCGGGGCAGGTTGCCACCGGCGGCTGGTTATCGTATTGAACCGTAACATTTGTCTGGCATTGGCCAATTTCCCCGCAGGCATCTGTCACCGTATAGGTAATCGTGTAAAGGCCGCCGTTGGTGGGCGTGAAGCAGACGTAACCGCCAGACAGCGTACCCAAGTCAACTGACTCATCCACGATATTGTTATCCGGGTCCGAAGCGCTGAACGGACCGACGCAGATTTCGCCGGGCGTACACGGGAAGGTGACCGTCGTATCTTCCGGACAGGATGCTACCGGCGGGCTGTTTGTTACGGTCACGTTAAACGTACAATCGGAGGTATTATTGGCCGCATCCGTCGCCGTACAGGTGACAACCGTGGTCCCGCCGGAGAAAAACGTGCCTGATGGCGGGTTGCAGGATATCGTTACGCCGGGACAGTTATCCGTCGCCGTGGCGCTGAAGGTCACCGTCGCCCCGCAGGTACCCGCCTCGGTCGCCACCGTGATATCGCCTGGACATTGGGCTACCGGATTCTCGGTATCGTTAACGGTAACATTAAAAGTGCAAATCCCCGTATTACTCGAAGCGTCAGTGGCGGTACATGTTACTACCGTCGTCCCTACCGGGAAAAACGTGCCTGACGGCGGATCGCAGGAAATCGTTACTCCTGGACAATTATCGGTAGCTGTGGCTGTAAATGTTACTACCGCCCCGCACTGACCGGCATCGTTGCCAACCGTAATATCGGCGGGACATTGAGCTACCGGATCCTCAGTATCGTTAACAGTAATGTTAAAGGTACAGGTATTCGTACATTTATTACCGGAAGCGTCAGTGGCGGTACAGGTCACTATCGTCGTCCCCACAGGGAAGAATGAACCCGAAGCCGGATCGCAATCTATCGTCGCGCCCGGACAGTTATCGGTCGCCGTGGCAGCAAAGGTTACCACCGCTCCGCACTGACCGGGATCGTTGCCAACTGTGATATCAGCG
>CAZSYD010000007.1:0-45739 GCA_964611355.1 uncultured Ignavibacteriales bacterium
ATTGAACCTGCGGGTTATCTTTTTTATGCGGAAGGCGGGAGTTGAACCCGCACAGGCATTAGCCCGCCACCCCCTCAAGATGGTGTGTCTACCAATTCCACCACTTCCGCATTGAAATTTTTATTGCGAGTCGGGTGTTGCTTCGGTTGCGGCAGGCGTGTTGAAAATATCTTCCGGCGTTGTGCCTTCGCCTTCCTGCGGCATAGCCTGCTGCTGGGCCGCCTGTTGCTGCTGAGCGGCCATATCCCGCTGAGCCGCTTCGGTTACAACCGATTCGGAAGCTACGCCGGCCGTGCTGCGACCACTCGATAAAAGCGATAAAGTCAGGCAGGAAACCATAAAAAGAACCGCCAGTATGGTGGTCGCCCTGGATAAAAACGAAGCTGCGCCGCGCCCGCCAAAAACAGCCCCGGTTACGCCGCCACCGCCGCCGAAGGCGCCGGCCAGGCCTTCACCCTTGGCCGACTGCATCAACACCACAATAACCAGCGCGATGCAGATCAGGACATGAATTATAAGAAGAATTGGAAATAACATTGATCCTCCGGCTTATTTCATCGCTTGCACAATCGCCGTAAATTCGTCCGCATCAAGGCTTGCGCCGCCGACCAGGGCTCCGTCGATATTATCTTTCTCGAAAAGACCATCGGCGCTGCTCGCCTTCACCGATCCGCCGTAAAGAATCGTCACCCGTTCGGCGGTATCGTTGCCGTATTCGTCGGCAAGGAGCCCGCGTATATAAACGTGAACTTCTTCGGCCTGTTCGGGCGTCGCCACTTTTCCTGTTCCGATTGCCCAAACCGGCTCATAAGCGATGACCGTCTTTTCAATATCCGCCTCAGACAAAGAATCGAGCGAGCCTGTTATCTGCTCCTCGATCACTTTTTCGGTAATTCCGGCTTCGCGCTGTTCGAGCTTTTCGCCGACGCATACAATCGGCGTCAGGCCGACCGTCAGAGCCTTCTTTGTTTTAGCGTTGACCTTCCGGTCAGTCTCCGAAAAAAGCGTCCTTCTCTCGGAGTGACCCAATATAACGTGACTGCAACCGCTTGTCAACAGCATTTCAGCCGAGATCTCGCCGGTGTATGCGCCCGAGTCGGCATCGTGCATATTCTGGCCGCCGATGAGGATGTCGCTGTCTTTGAGCGCCATAGCAACCTCAGCCAGAACAGTGAACGGCGGACAGATAATCACCACCGGATCGGTTACGCTCCCTACGCTTTTCCTGAGAGCCTCGATCAGAGATTTGGCCTCGACGATAGTCTTGTTCATTTTCCAGTTGCCGGCGATAATTCTTTTTCTCACGTCAGGCTCCTATACCGAAACCTCAACATCGGTTAAAGCGGCAATACCCGGCAGGGTCTTCCCTTCCAGGAATTCGAGCGACGCCCCGCCGCCGGTCGAAATATGCGTGATGCGGTCTTTGACACCGGCCTTGATGGCTGCCGCCGCCGAATCGCCGCCGCCGATGATCGATACCGCACCGTTGTCGGTCGCCTGGGCCATCTGCCCGGCCAAGCCAATTGTCCCGAGAGAGAACTTCTCGATTTCAAATACTCCCATCGGGCCGTTCCAGATAATCGTCTTTGACTTGGCAAGAACATCCGAAAACCGCTTCAGCGTTTCAGGGCCGATATCAAGGCCTTTCATGCCGTCGGGTATGGAGCCTGCATCAACAATCATAACCTCGGCCGTCTCGGAAACATCGGACGCCACCACGCAATCGACCGGCAAAAGGAAATTGACATTATTGTCTTTCGCCTTTTCAAGAATTTCTGCGGCCAGATTGATTTTATCCTCTTCAAGAAGGGAATCGCCGATGTTTTCCCCCATTGCCTTGAGGAAAGTAAACATCATCCCTCCGCCGATGAGAAGATTGTCAACTTTGTCAAACAGGTTGTTGATGACATCGATCTTGCCCGATATCTTGGCCCCGCCCAAAACGGCGGTAAAAGGACGTCGGGGATCGGTCAATGCCCGGCCAAGATATTTCAGTTCCTTTTCGATTAGAAATCCCGCCGCCGCCCGGTCGAAGTATTTGGTTACGCCTTCGGTGGAGGCATGCGCCCGATGAGCCGAACCGAAGGCATCATTGACGTATATATCAGCCAGCGAGGCCAGTTTTTTGGCGAATTCGGGGTCGTTGTCGGTTTCCTCCTTATGGAACCGGAGATTTTCAAGAAGTAAACACTGCCCATTCTTCAGATCGGCTGCTTTCTGTTCGGCTTCGGAGCCGATGCAATCGGAAGCGAACCTGACCGGCTTGTTCAACAGGTCGGCCAGATGCTCAGCCACCGGCCGCAGGCTCATCTCCGGAATAACCTTTCCTTTTGGGCGGCCAAGATGACTGCATAGAATCGCGCGCCCTCCGTCATCAAGTATCTTTTTAATAGTCGGCAGGGAAGCGATTATCCGGGTATCATCGGTTATTCGCTGTTGACCGTCGAGCGGGACGTTGTAGTCAACCCGCACCAGAACTTTTTGTCCGGCGAAGTTTATATCTTTCACCATCAGCTTATCCATCGCTTTTCTCTATGACCTGCCCGTGCGGGATAGATTTTGCCAGATCAAAAGAATCATTACGACCGGAAGGCGATTCGGAAAAGCGACTACCCATCATCCGCGCGACCATTTCAACCATCCGGCTTGAGAAGCCCCATTCGTTGTCGTACCAGCTGAAGACCTTTGCCATTTTGCCGAAGGACATTGTCATATTGGCGTCAAAAACCGAAGAATGCGGGTTGCCGGTTACGTCGATGGAAACGATCGGGTCCTCGCAGTATTCCAGGATACCTTTCATCGGGCCGGACGCAGCCTGCTTCATGGCGTTGTTTATTTCTTCGACGGAGGCTTCCTTTTTCAGCGTAACCGCCAGGTCAACAATCGAACTGCACGGCGTGGGGACGCGGATAGCACAGCCGTCCATCTTCCCTTTAAGCTGCGGCAGGACTTCCGCTACGGCCTTTGCCGCGCCGGTGGTAGTGGGAACCATCGACAGGGCGGCGGAACGAGCCCGTCGTAAATCACTATGCGGAGCATCAAGCAGCCGCTGGTCGGAGGTATAAGCATGGATGGTGGTCATAAAGCCTTTTTCAATGCCGAAACTGTCCGCCAGTACCTTGCAAATCGGCGCCAGACAGTTGGTGGTGCAGGAACCGATGGAGATGATGTCATGCCTGGCGGGGTCATATTCGCCGTCGTTGACGCCCAGGACAAAAGTGCCGTCGTGCTGCTTGGCCGGGGCTGAGATCAGGACCTTTTTGGCGCCGGCGCTGATATGTTTGGAGGCCGCTTCGCGGCTGCGAAAGAGACCGGTCGACTCGACCACTACCTGGGCCCCGAGATTCGCCCAAGGCAGATTGGCCGGATCGCGCTCAGCGCTGATCGGGAATGATTGACCGTCAACAATAAGATTGTTTTCGTCGTAGCCGACGTTTCCGGGATATTTCCCCTGAGTTGAATCGTACTTCAGAAGATGCGCCAGTGTTTTGGCGTCGGTAATGTCATTGATACCGACTATCTCCACATCGCCATTTTGCATAGCCGCCCTGAACACCAGGCGACCGATACGTCCGAATCCGTTAATTCCCATTTTGACCGACATTTTTCCCTCCGTCTTTATCAATTCCTATTTTTTATGTAAATAGTACGCTACTCCAACCGAGATCGCCAAGCCGGAATAATCAGTGATTTCGGCCAGCGAATCGCCAAAATCGATCGGGTGGTACTTACTCGTAACGGTCATGCCTATTTGTTCCGAAAGGGGTATGTCAATTCCACCTCCAAAAACACATATAAAGGACGTTTCGGAGTCCTCAACCAGATCCGGATAAAGATATGATCCGGTACCGACGATGACATCGGTATTATGCTTTCCATATACAATTCCACCGCCGGCGATTAAAAAAGGGTGAAAACTGCGTGATCGGCCGGAAAGCGGCGAAAGCTTAACCTGCAACAACATGGGATAAAGGTTTATTGGTCCGATGTAACGGTCATTCCCGACGAAAAAAGTAGCATCTCCCCGGCTGACCACACCCAGCGAAAGCTCCAGCATAATCATCGGCGTGAAACGATGATCATAGAAAAGTTCGGTATAGAAACTGGCGTCGGGGAAATCAGCCGTTACCGAACCGCTGACAATCTTATCTCCTTCGTCAATCCAGGCGCCGAGCCGGATGCCGGCCATAGAATACCGAGCATCGGTTATTCTGTCCGCCGGTCTTTTTTCGATGGCGAGAACTGAATCGGCGCTTATAAGCAGCAGAAATATTAATAGGCAGAATGAAAAAGCGCATTTCTTAACCAAAGAACACCTCGGCGATTTCATATAATTGGTTATCAACGGTACGGGTTTTGCCGGCCATCTCAGAAAGCGGAACTGGTACTATCTGATCGCCCTTAAGGGCCACAAAGTAACCGAATTTCTTTTTATGCACCAGATCAATAGCCCCTATGCCATAACGCGTCCCCAGGATTCTATCAAAAGCGGTGGGCGATCCGCCCCTCTGGATATGCCCCAAGATAACCACCCGAGATTCAAATCCAAGGCCTTTCTCGATTTCCCTGGCTACGTAATTGCCGACGCCGCCAAGCCGGACGTTGCCGAATTCATCGATCGAATCGTCCTGAACAATAAACCCGCCTGAAGATTCTTTGGCCTGCTTAATTTTGGTACCTTCCGCCACGACGACGATGGAAAAATCTTTGCCTCGGTCATGCCGACGTTTCAGCAATCTGCATACAGATTCGAGATCGGCCGGACGCTCAGGGATAAGTATCATATCGGCGCCGCCGGCGATTCCGGACTCGAGCGCAATCCATCCGGCATGTCGGCCCATTACTTCAACGACCATGACGCGGTTATGCGCTTCCGCCGTCGAATGCAGGCGATCAATCGCATCAGTAGCCGCACTCAGCGCCGTATCAAAACCGAAGGTTCTATCAGTTCCGCATATATCATTGTCAATTGTCTTCGGAACACCGATTACTCTTAGGCCCCGCTCATGAAGTTTTGCGGCCACACCGAGAGTATCATCGCCGCCGATGGCTATCAGGGCTTCAATACCGTGCTTTTCGAGGGTATCGATGATTTTTTCTTCACCGCCTTCAACCTTGAACGGGTTCGTTCGTGAAGTCTTCAGAATCGTGCCCCCAAGGTGCAAAATGCCGCTGGTAGCGGTAAGATCCAGGGGTCGCACAAGTCCCTCTTCAAGCAGCCCTCTCCAGCCCTGATAGATACCGTAAATGACATATCCGTAGCGGGTTATTCCCTTCCTGGCAATCGCTCGAATTACAGCATTAAGACCTGGACAATCGCCTCCGCCAGTAAGGATGCCAACTTTCAAAATGTCCTCCAAAGACCCAGATTGTTTGTCAATATACCGGGGCAGGATATCCTGTCAAGGCAAAACCCCGGCTTGTAAATCGCCGACTACAAACAAGCACGTCAAACGAAAACATAATGGCAGACACAATTCAACCCGCCGTTTGGACTTCTTCTTTTCGCCTAATCTGCGTCCCTGCCGCTTTCAATCGCTTCGACCAGTTCAGCCCCTCGCGACATTTCCTCAATCTTTTCCCAATCCAGGCCTAAGGACACACCAAGCGAACGGGCCGCTTTTATCATTTGCGAATCAAACGGAACCGTCCTGACTTTGCCTTCTACGTCTCCCAGCGGGATAGACATTATATCGTTGCCCTTCAGGACCACCAGGCGGCCATACTTTTTCTGCGCCACCAGCCGGACAGCCTCGCAACCGAAATAGGTCGCCAACAGGCGGTCAAAAGGCGTTGGCGATCCTCCCCGGACAAGATGACCCAATATGGTAACCCTGGTTTCCAAACGGGTAAGAGCTTCAATCTGTAAAGCCAACCGATTCGATACGCCCCCCAACCGAACGGCATCGGGCGAGTTTTCCACCATCCGCTTGATAATCATTTCACCGCCTTCGGCTTTGGCGCCCTCGCCGATAACCACTATCGAGAAATTTTTGCCCAATCGGTTGCGTTCCTTAATCTTCTCGCAGATCACATCGATATCGTATGGTATCTCCGGAATAAGGATTATGTCACCCCCACCGGCCAGCCCGGAGGCCAAGGCAAGCCAGCCCGCGTAGCGCCCCATTACTTCGACGATCATAACTCGATGATGCGATTGAGCGGTGGTATGAATCTTGTCAATGGCCTCGGTAGCGGTAACCACTGCGGAGTCAAAACCAAAGGTTTGATCGGTACCGAACAAATCATTATCAATCGTCTTGGGAACACCGACAATATTGATTCCGATCTTACTCAAACTGGCCGAAGCGTTCATGGTACCATCGCCGCCGATGGCAATTACGGCATCGAGACCAAGCCGCTCATAATTGGCGGTTAGATCCGCCGACCTGTCAAGATAAATATATTTATCTTTCTGTAGTATGGGAAAATTAAACGGGTCGGCTCGATTGGAAGTTCCAAGTATCGTTCCCCCCAAAGACAGGATGCCCGAAACCGAACCTTTGTCAAGAGTAATATAATTATTCAGTATCAATCCTTCATAGCCATCTCTGAAGCCGATGACCGACATATTGTAGTCGTGAATGGCAGTCTTTACCACCGCTCTCAGAACAGCATTGAGACCCGGACAGTCACCGCCGCCTGTTAAAACACCTATCTTCAATTTATCCTCCATACGTTTCTTTTACGGCAATATTACCGGCACAGGCTGGCCAGTCAAGTATTTATGCCTCAATGAAATAATATCGACCAAGAAACGCATTATTTTATGGCTCAGTATTTGTCGAAATATATCTTCCCGATCGAGTAATCGATGAAAAGATTAAATTCCCTGAGGATTTGCAAACCCAAAAGACCCTCAATATAATCCGGCAATGGCAGGCCGGAAAAATCTTCGGCCGATTGCAAACCGGCAGTTTCCGATTAATCAATATTCCTGCCAATGGTAATTCGCCAGAATTAACAAGCCGATAAGAACCCAGAAAAATACGAGGGAAGTTCCGCCATAGCAGACGAACGGCAGCGGCAGGCCGGTAACCGGCATAAGTCCTACCGTCATGCCGATATTGACCACCATTTGAAAGAAAATGATGGTGACAACTCCCCAGGCTATGGTTCCCATAAAAGTAGAGCGGCACCTAACGGCAATTTGCATTCCCCGAAAAATAATAAAGGCAAACAAACCGATGACTATAACCCCGCCAAGAAAACCAAACTCTTCGCCAAGCACGGAAAAGATAAAGTCGGTATGGCGTACCGGCAGATATTCCAGTCGCGTTTGCGAACCGTTCAGGAATCCTTTTCCAAAGATGCCGCCCGACCCGATAGAGATTATCGACTGGATAATCTGGTATCCGGCCCGCTGGGGGTCGCGGCCCGGATCGAGAAAGATCAGTATTCTCATTTTTTGATAATCGGCCAGCCGATTCCAGATTAAAGGCGTCATCATGCCGAAGGCAAGGTTAGCTACCGTTGCCAGGACTCCAACCAGTAATCTGGGCCGTCCGACAAGCAACAGCACCAGCAGCAGAAAGAAATAGACCGCCCACGCCAGCCAGTGAAAAGCCGCGACCATCGATATTATCGGAGAGACAATCAAAATCAGATATAACGGAGAGAGACCGGAAAAAAACCACAGCGAAAACAGAAGTATAAAATATACCAGCGATGTTCCCAGGTCAGGTTGTCTTAGAATCAGCGCCGCCGGGACAATTACCAGAATAAAGGAAAAAGCAAGTCTTCTTACCGATTCGGGAGACAGTTTGGTATAGGCAAAAAAACGGGCAAGTGCGAGCAAAACGGCCAATTTGGCGAATTCCGACGGCTGGAAGCTAATCGGTCCCAAGGAAAACCATCGAGCCGCCCCTGTTTGTCGTGATCCGACAAAAATAACCCCTACGAGCAGGATCAACGCGAGCAGGTATGACAGATAGGCAACGAAATCATAAAAGCGCGGCGGCAACGACACGGTTATTGCAAAAGCAAACAGCGCGGCCGCTAACCAGACCAACTGTTTTAGGAAAAAAGTTTGCGCGGTAGGGTTGTCGTCATAATACTGAGCTGAAAATATCAAGCCGATTCCAATCAGAGAAAGTAACAACGCCGCCCCAAAAAGCTTCCAGTCGATCTCCGCCCATCTGATACCGCTGAATGACCCCACCGTTACCTCTCTTTAGCCGCGGCCATATCGGTTCCGATAAGATTATGTTTTTCGAGATAGGCCTTAATAATGTTTCGAACCGCCGGGGCGGCGAATTCCGAGCCGTGCCCGGCGTTTTCAATAATGACACAGGCGACGATTTCGGGATTCTCCGCCGGGGCAAAACCAACAAACAAGGAATGATCTTCACCGTGAGGATTCTGAGCCGTGCCGGTTTTTCCCGCCATGGTAACACCGGTTATTCGCGATCCGCGGGCCGTGCCTTTCTCTCCATGAATAACGGCGATCAACCCTTCTTTAAGCATTTCTATTGTTTCACCGGAAAACGGAAGGTTGAAGGAAAACTCTCCCCCATGCAGAGTTTCGCGCCCGTCAGGCCCGATTATCGACTTGAGAAGATGCGATTTGTAAACCCTTCCCTTGTTGGCCAAACCGCAGTAAAATTGAGTAAGTTGAAGAGGCGTTACCAGAATTTCTCCCTGGCCGATAGCCAGATTGAGCAATACCGCCTTGGTCCACTGACCGGCGCCGATTTTATTATCATACCACTTTTTATCAGGAATAATACCGCGTGATTCCTGCGGTAGATCTATTCCGGTTTTTCGCCCAAAGCCGCAGGCCCTGGAAAACCGGTGAAACTCGATTAGGCCAAGCTTGTACCCGAGCTGATAGAAATATACATCACACGATTCTTCTATGGCTCTGACCAGCCCTAATTTCCCATGACCCGGCGCATACCAGCACTTAAAAACACGATTGCCGAATCGATACCCGCCGGTGCAGGGAGAAAACGTAGTTTTCCGGTCAATCAATCCCAGTTCAAGGCCGGCCCCGGCGATAACCGTTTTATATATAGAACCTGGGGGATAAAGACCGTCCAGGGGACGATTAAGCAGCGGATTATTAGGGTCGGTCAGAATTGAACTCCATAAACTGTCCGGCATGACGGTGGAAAAAATATTGGCGTCGTTGGGCGGGCTCGACACCATAGCCAGAATCTCGCCGTTACGCGGGTCAATCGCCAACGCCGCCCCGCAACAGTGTTCCCCGAACGCGTCCGAGGCCGCTTTTTGAATATCGATATCGATAGTAAGCACGAGGTCGCTACCCGGCTCCGCAGGCACCCCCGGATGATCCTCCAATATCCCCAGCAGTTGCCCCGATGCGGCAATTTCAATATAATTTATGCCTTCCATTCCGCGCAATTCCCGGTCGAAGCACTTCTCTATGCCGGCCTTACCGATTACTGTCCCGGTACGGTAAACAGACGCGTCGAGATTTTTCATCTCCTCTGACGATATTTCTCCGACGTATCCGGTGAAACACTCGATTCCAAACCCCTCGGCGTATTTTCGAACCTGATCCTTGCTGTATACGGCCCCCGGATAAAACTCATTTTGTTCTTCGAGAACAGCTACATTGGCAAAATCAAGATCACGCTTAATCAGGGCCGGTTGAAAACGGCCATTTTGATTTTTTTTAATTCGGCGCTTCATCTCATCATTGCTCATACCAAGGAGCGAGGTGAGCCGTTCAATAGTGGCCGTTCTGGAAACTTCGGCCGGCACTACCGCCAGAGAATACGAGGCCCGATTATCAATCAGGACACGTCCCTCGCGATCAAAAACCCGGCCTCGAACCGGCGTTACCGGTTGAATACGAATGCGATTGCTTTCCGACTGGGCGTAAAAGTACGCCCGCCGAAAAGTCTGCAGATATAGCAGCCTCCCCAAAAGTAGCGCAAAAAACAGAGTGCATAGAACAACACCAATGACAAATCTTTGCTGCATTCTGAGACGTCGATGAGCCATAATCAAAAGAGTGATTTAAGCTTCTTGTAAGAAATGCGCCCCGATCGCATCACGAAAAATATCCAACCAATCAAGGCGCTGTATATTACGCTGAGGACGGGGCCTTGCAAGAAAATACCGACAAACTCGCCTTTACCGAAATGCGAATAGAGCAGAAGCCGGGGTATTGAATATACAAACAGGCCGGCCAGCACCAACAGGACCCGACTTTTCATCGACTCAAGATTAAAGTGATCCTTAATCCGCGCGGCTACGACGCCGATGATCGCAAGAATAATCATATGCACGCCCAGGTAAGATGGATCGGGAGCATCATAAATCAACCCGGCGGCAAAGCCGAACCATAAAGCTGTCAGACAATCCTTGTTAAGAGCCACCAAAAGGACAATCAGAGCGCTCAGATATATCTCCGCCCACATTATTGAAAAAAACTCGACCAAGATCGTGCGGTAGAAGGCAATAAGGAAAAGGTAGAGCAGATAAGGCACGAAACGCATTAATCCTCCCTGGCCAGAATATACAGTTCATCAAGCCCGTTGAAATTAACCGCCGGTTCAATAGTAATATTATAAAAGAATTCCCTTTTCGGAGAATCGACGCTCGTTACCGTGCCGATAACCAGTCCTTCCGGGAAAATCCCGCCCAAACCCGAAGTAATAACGGTATCCCCAATCTTGACATCTCCCTGCTGGGGCGAATTATCAAGGTACATCCTTCGAATCATGCTATAACGAATAATTCCCTGTTCCCGGCTGCGTTTAACCCGGGCCGCCACCCTACAACGCGGTTCGGTGAGCAGGTACACGACGGAATAATCATTCATCACCCTGGCCACCCGACCGGCCAGACCGTTACGGTTGACCACGGTCTGATTCACCCGAATGGAATCTTCATCACCCATATTGATAAGAACCGTATTGGGTATACCGGAACCGCGCACGCGCACAATTTCCGTAGGGACAATCTTAAATCCCGCCGGAGGGACAAAACCCAAAAGGGCTCGCAACCGCCGATTCTCTTCCAACATCTCATTAAAGAGCTGCAATCGGGTGGAAAGCTCGATCAGCGACGCCCGCAAAGCCCGGGTTTCTTGGCCTGCGCTAACCAGCCGGGAAATCGTGTTTTTAAGCTTGAAAAAAGGATAGTAAAACAGAGTTACGGTCGCATTTCCGACAAAACCGGTTACGCGCTGACCGGCGAGGAGAAGAACCAGCGATATAAGCAGAACGAATACGGTATGTATGACCACCCTCTTATCCCGGGGGAAAAAAGATAATCGCCAGTCCATTGGCTTAATCCCTCGATAAAATCAGGCCGTACTATTCGACCGAATCAAGAATGGAGAGAAGCTCTCCGGGAGAGCTTACCTTCGTAAGTTTTTCGCGGTTTTCCTCCGATTTCATAATATAAGACAGCCGGGCCATGACATTCAGATGGGCCCCGATGGCGTCTTCCGGGGCAGCGATGAGAAAGAAAACGTAAACCGGTTTTTTGTCCATGGCCTCAAAGTCTATACCATCCTCGCTTCTACCGAAGGCGATGACTATTCCCCTGGTCGCTTTTGTCTTGGCATGGGGAAAGGCGACACCATATCCGATACCGGTGGTAACCATATTCTCGCGGTGGATAATATCCCGCAAAAGTTCATCACTGTCTTTAACCAACGGCGAATTGGACGCCAGTTTAACCAGTTCCTCAATCACGGCGTCTTTAGTCGTCGCCTTAAGGTTAAACGCTATCAGGTTTTCATCACAGAATTTGGATAGTCTCATTTTCTCTCCATTATGACATATTGCTACCCGGAGAAGTTAATCGGCAACTAAATTCCCCCGGGGTTCCTTACCACTCACCCCCGGCCATTGAACCTACTCGTCAAAAACGCCCATTCGGCGGTATTTCCCTATTCTCTGCTCTATCAACTCCTCCACGGAAAGAGGGTCAAGTTCCGCCAAAGCCCTGGCGATATATTCCTTCAGATTCGCGGCCGCCTGATTAACGTCGCGATGCGCCCCGCCTTCCGGCTCAGGAATAATGCCATCAATCAGACCAAGATTTTTTACGTCTTCCGCTGTCAACTTAAGCGCTTCGGCGGCTTCGGGGGCTTTGGCCACATCCCGCCATAGAATAGCGGCGCATCCTTCAGGGGATATCACCGAATACCACGAATTTTCCATCATGTAAACGCGATCCCCCAAGCCGATACCCAGCGCACCGCCCGAGGCGCCTTCGCCAATGATGACGATTACAATTGGAACCTCCAGGATGGCCATTTCGCGCAGGTTGCGGGCGATCGATTCCGCCTGTCCACGTTCCTCGGCGCCAATACCGGGGAAAGCCCCGGGAGTATCAATCAGTATAACCACGGCCCGGCCAAATCTGACGGCCATCTGCATAAGGCGCAAAGCCTTGCGGTATCCCTCCGGACTGGCCATACCGAAGTTGCGATAAAGTTTGCTCTTGGTGTTGCGTCCTTTCTGCTGGCCCAGAATCATTATCGACCGACCTTCAAACCGGGCAAACCCGCCCACCATAGCCTTATCATCGGCAAAGCAACGATCTCCATGCAGTTCCAAAAAATCCGTGGTGATCAGGTTTATATAATCGAGGGTATATGGTCTTTTGGGATGCCGCGCCAACTGAACTCGCTGCCACCGGGTAAGATTGGAAAAGATGGTTTTCTGAAGCTTTTTGAGTTTGTTCTGAAGCGCTTCTATTTCACTCGAGAGTTCAATCTCCTCGACTCGACTGAACTCTTCCATATCGGAGATTTTCTTTTCAAGCTCCAGGATAGGCTTCTCGAAATCTATATAAGGACCTTCGGTCATCGTCAGTTTTCTTTCCCGCTCCTTTTGCCATACGCGAGCGTAAATCTAAATAATATCACGAAAATTACAACCATAAAAATAATCAGAATGGCAAAGACGGCACGCCGGTTGAAGATAATCATGGCCCCCGAAAAGACTGCAAACACAGCCGAAAGAAGATAAAACACCCAGACCACCTGCGCCTTGGACAACCCCAGGGCAGCCGCGTAATGGAACAGGTGACGGTTATCGGCCTTATAGAATTTCCGGCCCGTGACCGTACGGCGAGCGAACGATATTACCGTTTCAATAACCGGGACGCCCAGAGCAACCAGCGGGACAAACACCGCCGCCGTGGTGTACGATTTGATCGGAAACAGAATCGAAACGACGGCGAAAAGATACCCCAAAAAAAGCGACCCGCTGTCACCCATAAAGATTTTGGCCGGATAATGATTGAAATAAAGAAACACCAACGACGAGCCGATGATGGCGACCGTAAAAACCATAACCGTGAAAAGACTATAATAAATTCCGACGAAAAGCAGCGCCAGGGCCGCAATGGCCGATACACCGGCGGCCAGCCCATCAAGACCATCGATCAGATTAATGCAATTGATCAATCCTATCAGCCATAATAGCGTTACCGGCAAGGAGATAAAACCAAGTTCAATCGGACCCTGAAACGGAATATAGAGAACCGTTATTTTTAGCCCGCCGGAATACAAGAGAAGTCCAACGATTATTTGAGACAGTAACTTAAACAAAGCCGAAAGACCGCTGATATCGTCAATCAGTCCGGTAAGAAAAACAACGACCCCTCCGGCGATGACAAAATAGAGGTACGGCTCCAGTTCCTCAGCAAGAGGCGGATAGGAATGATATGAAAAAATAACCGCCGCCCAGAACCCCACAAATATGGATATTCCGCCGAGATTGGGAGTAGGAAAGCGGTGACGCTTGTGCTCCCCCGGCACGTCAAGAAGGCCGGCTCTAAAACATATCCCGCATATAACAGGTACCAGGACAACCGTACAAATCCCGGCCAAAAGGAAAATTTTAAGAAAGTCGAACCAACTCACTTTGATAAAGTAAACAATTCGCGGATCAAAGACAATAGACAGTTACCTGATACCAGGGGGATAAGAATGGCTTGCCGCCAAATCGACTTATGATATTTTCGAAAATATCTCCACGCTGAAACATGATGCCAGATTATCCGCCTGAACCGATAGTGACAGGTAGAATGCCCCCAAAGATGCACCGCCTTGGCTCCGGGAACATACAGGATTTTATATCCCTGCCCGGCCAAGCGATAACAGAGATCGGTGTCTTCCATATAAAGGAAAAACGACTCGTCAAAACCGCCGAGTTGGTCAAAAACGGTTTTAGGAATCATCATCATCGCAGCCGCGGCTGCCTCTACCGTCGTGATTTCCGGATAATCCGGCAGCGTGTAAGCGCCTTCTTGGGTTTTGATCCACCCGCGCAGGAAGAAACCGCGTGAAAAAAACAGATTTTTAAGCGTCGGGAAACGGCGGCATGATGGCTGAAACGATCCGTCGGCATTTGTAAGACGACCGGTAACAATACCGACTTCGCGACTGCTTTCCAAAGTAGAATAAAGCCGGTCAACAGCTGTCTTTTCCGGTTTCACATCGGGATTGAGGAAAAGGAGATAATCCCCGGCAGCTTCGGCCACGCCCAAATTACAGGCCGCCGCAAAGCCGATCCGTCGTTTCGTAACTACCTGTTTTACTACTGCGTTCCTTAACTCGACCTTCGGAGCGGGCGAAACATTGGGCGGATTGTCCACTACGATTATTTCCGTATCCAAGCGATTATCGCTCCGGTCAATCGAGACCAGACAATCATTCAGGATCGCCTCGGAGCGATGGTTGACAATTATAACCGATAACCGGGGTTTGGTGTTCAAGGAATTGCCTGCAGCAGTTACAACTTACCCAATATGGCCGCCAGGCGCAGCCACCAGACCATCCAGATCGCTTCGCGAACGATCTTCTTTGACATTTTCGATGTCCCGCGCAGACGGTCGGTGAAGACGATCGGAATCTCCTTGATTCTGAATTTCCGGACATGAGCCCGCATAGTCATCTCGATCTGAAAGGTGTATCCGTTTGATTTAACATCATCGAGTCTAATCGCCTCCAGCACTTCCCTGCGGAAACATTTGAAACCGCCCGTGGCGTCACGCACCGGCAGACCGGTGACAAGGCGGGAATAAACATTGGCATAATACGATAAAAGCAATCGGGTCATCGGCCAGTTGATGACATTGACGCCGCTTATATATCGCGAACCGAGAACCAGGTCGTTTTCTTTGATGGCTTCCAGAAAATCGGGGATATAGTCGGGGCTGTGGGAGAAGTCAGCATCCATTTCGAAGATATAATCGAAACCTTTTTCAAGCGCCCACTTAAATCCGTGAATATACGCCGTGCCCAGGCCCGCTTTGCCGGGACGATGCTCAACGAAAACACGGGGATCTTCACCGGCCATCCCGTCGGCAATTTCTCCCGTCCCGTCGGGAGAGTTGTCATCGACGATCAGGACATGAATCCGGTCGTCCTTGGCCAGAACCGCCCGGGTGATTTTTTCTATATTTTCCTTCTCGTTGTAAGTCGGGAATATTATAAGCGCTCGCTTGTCATTTTCAGTCATGTCATTTGCCCATTGTCGATGATTTCGCCCGGCGACGCGGAATTATATGAAAACCGGCCGCGACCCCCACGAACAGGAGAGAAGCCAGTGAAATCAGTCGCCCGATTCTGGAAGTTTTCGAGATGAAACGGAATTCCACTTTATGCTCGCCGGCCGGAACAACTACGCCCCTAAAGGCCGCATTGGCCCGAAATACCTCCACCTCCGTGCCGTCAACAAACCCTTTCCATGCAGGATACCAGTTGTCGGCCAGAACAAGAATGCCGTCGGCGCTTGATCGCATCCTGATGGAAATATAACCGTTTTCATATTTATCAATAGTTACGCTATCGGCAATTTCGCCGACGGTATCGTCTGCGGGGATGATTCCCGGATTTTCAAATAGCCCAACCTGCTTTTTTGGATCAAAACCTTGCGAAAGGATTATTTTCTGCAACTTTTCCTCATCAGGCTCCACAATCCAGTCATGAACAAGATAAGCGCGTTCGTTCGCCGACAGGTTTTCGTGTACCTGCAGGTTCCGCCAGCGCTTAACCTCCTTGAAACCGGCCGCCGTCAGTTGTTCTCCCCTGATACGCGACCCTTGCGATAAAAGCAGATAACGGGTATTTGTCATGTTCATCAGATTGATGTTGAACATGTTACTCATTCGCATACCGCCAAGCAGACTATGATACCAGCGGGGCTGGCTGCCGTGATAGGAGGTCATCTCCTCGATGCCCCAGCGGGGCAGGTAATTAGTCGGGAAATCTCGATCGGTAATATCAAGCACGCGGAATTTGCCCGGTATTGATCTGAAATAATCGACAAGAGGCGTGCGGGCAAAAGAAGCATCCTGATCATAAGTATGGATAAACTTCAGATCGAATCTCCCGGCATCCACAAGCGCCGCGGCAATTACAATCCAGAGAATCAGGACGCCCGCCTGTCGCCGACTATACAGCCAAACAACAGCAGCCGGAACGATCAGGAAAAGAAACGTTTTCCAAAAACCGGCGGTGATGCCGCCGAGGTGACTTTTCAGAATCATATCTTTTTGAGGCTGGATATTACCGTAAAAAATCGATTTGTATAAACCGGCCGCCGACTCGGGGGAGGCGGCAAAAAACAGGGCCCCCAAAAACACCAGACCCGGCAAACCAAAAAGCCCCAGCATAAACAACCGCCTTTGCTGATCCTTCAACTGCCGGCTTTTTTCAATTATAAAGTCGAGTCCAAAAGCGGCCAGAAGGGCGATTGAAAAAGAGAACAAAAACATAATCATCGACCATGCGCGGGTCGATTTCACGTTTGGTATCAAATAATAAAACAGGTAAAAGAACGGCGTATCACCGGCCAGGCCATATATCACCGCAAAAAGGGCCAGCGCGCCGAAAAACCAGGTTTTGCGGGAACGAATCATAATCACCGCAACCAGGGCGATTAAAAACGGTACCGCCCCGCAATATTCGGAGTTATCCTTGAAAAAATTTCGCCCCCAGTAGGTGTTGCCTTCAACGCCGGAGACGCCGCAGAATTCCGGAACGACAAGCGATACCGCCTCTTCGGGATGAAGCGACCATGATTTGGCCCAGTCCTCACCCCGTTTTTCGTCGGCGCGAGGAGAATAATTCTTGACGTACTTATATCCGCCGTAAAAGTGAACCGCTGAAACCGATAGTCCTATTACAACAGCCATAATAAAAAATGTCGTCGGTTTGATAAGAGCATTTATGGATTTGCCGTCAACGTAACGGAATACCAGCTTGAATACGAAATACAGCGCACACGCCCAGAGAGTATAATACGCCATCTGCGGATGCGGCGTCAGGATAATGATCCCGATTATCAGACCAAGCTGCGTGAAATGAAGAAAAGATTTACGTTCAAAGGCCAGTTCAATAAGCATGATCGTCAGGGGGAAAAGGGCAGTGACAAACATCTTTCCGTCATGACCCGGCGACACCTGTGAAACGAAATAAGCGGCAAACATGTATGATACCGCCGCTAAAGTCGAGGCCATCTGCGACCTTTTGAACACCCGGGCGCAGAAATACATTGTAATGCCGGCGAAGAAAACATGCAGAAGCAGCGCCCACCCGAAGTAGCGGTAGATATTATCCTTAAACCAGAATTTCATGATCGTAAACGGGTAAAACGTATCGCCGTGGAAACATTCGAGGTACGGAATACCGCAGAACTGATACGGATTCCAAACCGGTGCGGCTCCATGTTCACACACATAATCGACATAAAAAGAGCGATAAAAGCCGGCGCCCTGTATAAAATCTGAACTGTAAAGCATCTCATCGGAAAAAACAAAAACACTGAATAGAAGTATGACGGCCGCAAACAGCAGGGTAAACAGAATCAGGTTAAACAGGACCGTATTATTTGTAATATTGCCGCAGGGTATCGACTTTGTCTTGGCCAAAATGGTTCCCCATCATTTAATTCTAAGCGCTATCAGCGCCGATATTGCCTCGGCAATGATTAACCATAACCGGGCGGCGATCGCGATCGCGGCTGAAACCGCCGGTCCGAAAAATGGCGTCAAAAGCAACTGCATTACGACTTCTCGCGGCCCCACGCCGCCGGGTGCAAAAAGCGCCAGATAACCAACCTGGTAAGCGATAATAAAAAGCCCCATCATCGGGAACAGGGCCGCATTCTGAGGGATAATACCTTTCAAAAACAGCCAGAAGGAAAATCCGTATAAACTCCATACCAGAAAATAACCAACATATAATTTTACCGCAAGCCGTTTATCGATATCGATCCTGATCGGCCGGCGTTTAAGCAGTTTAAAGAACGCATTAATAATCCGTTCAAACGGCCTCGGGAAAAACACCATCATAATCGAAAAGACCAGTACCCCGATGCCAAAAATTATAACGCCTGCGGCAAAAAACGGGATTCCGATAAATTCGGCAAAAAAACCGGGATACAGGGCAAGATACAAAAGCCCTGAAAAAATGGCGGGCGGCAGAGTAAAAGTCAGCGTTATCCCAAAGGCGGTCACCGCCTCCTCTTCAGTTATGCCCTCTTTTTTGGCCAGGTAAATAAAGCCGAACACCTGCCAGATTTTACCCGGTACATACCGGCCCAAATTGGCCAGATAGCAAATTTTGAAAGCTTTGGCATACCCGATCTGCTTGCCGAATGAAAAAACAATCCGGCGCCAAATTGATGATATAATAAAAAAGGTTATAATTACGCAGATTACCGACAGTAAAAGGTAGAAATAATTAAGCTGCCATTCATAAGCGACGACCTTTTCCCAGTTGACAAACAGCTGTTTGCCGAGATAATAGAAAATGACGGCAATTACAAGAACCTGAAGCGCCCGCTTTATTATTTTCCCGGCGATGGTGCTCATGCAGCATCCGTTTTCTTCGAGCCTTCGGATAATGATACAAACAGGTTATAGACTTTATTAACCAGGACCGGCGTGGCGAATTTCTCCATAGCCTTTTTATGACCGCCGTCGCCCAGCCGTTGCCTCATTTCACGGTCTTCAAAAAGCGTCTTTATCGACCGGGCCAGACCTCCAATATCGCCCGGTTCCACGAGCAGCCCGTTCTCCCCTTTATCAACTATATCGGTAATGCCGCCGGAACGCGACCCGATGACCGGTCTGCCGGTCAGACCGGCTTCCACCAGCACCAGACCGAATCCCTCACCTTCCGAAACCAGAACGACCACGTCGCTTTGTCGATACAGCTCACCGAGCTTCTGCTGCGCCACCAGCGGGATAAATTCAATCCTGTCGGATAAACCTGTTTTCTCAGCCAGATATTTCAGTTCGGTCTCCAGCGGTCCTTCTCCAACCATTAAAATCTTAAACGGTATTTTATCGGCGGCGACCTTTTCTGCAGCGGCGATAATATCAGAAAGCCGTTTCTGTTTTGTATAGCGGGCCACTGAAAGCAGGATGGGAACATCATGGTCAGGAAGATCGGTCTTAGGGAAATGCTCCATGCCGACCGGCATCGGGATAACGGCCACGCTGTCTTCTGCGATTACGCCCACACGTTTCAAAAGCCTTTGCTTTAGAAAAGTCGACACGACCGTCGCCATATTTGTCCGCTTGTAAACATACCGACTCAGAGATTTAAGAATTCCTCCTTTTTCCAAAAGACCGATATCGGTACCATGCGATGATATTACCAAAGGTATCCTGAATTTCGAAGCGACCCGGGCAGCCACCAAGCCGGGCGGTATCCACCAGTTGGCCCAGATGATATCCGGCCTTTCCCTGCGGCATACCCGCACGACGGCACGATAAAATGACCAGAGGAAACAGGAAAATACAACTTTGGCAAAAAGCGAGGCCGCAACTATCTCATGCATATTACCCGTATAGACAATAGGTTTTATTCCGGAAAAAAGGTACGGGAAACGGATAATCTTAACGCCGTCGATGGTGTCTTCTTTAAGCAATCCCGGCGCATGAGGGCAAATGACGATCAGTTCAAGCCCTTTACGAACCAAACCCGATGATAATCTATGAAGGTATAGGGCAGTCAGGTCTCCCCGGCGGCGGATATAATTATGAGTGATTACGACAGCCTTCAAAGGTACTACCTGTCTTATTCGTCGCGGCGCTGTTCCAGTTTCTTTTCGAGTCGTCGGATCGTTTTGCGGATACCGCCAAATTCTTCCTTGATGGCCGTCATGGCCTCGGCCAGAAAACCGAGCACAAAGAACATTATTCCGGTAACCATCAGCAGGATAACCAAATAGAGCAGTGGTCGGAAACCGGCGTTTTCCATGAAACGGAGATAAAGTGCGACAAGCCCCACAAGAATGCCGGCGCAAATTAATCCCAATCCCGGAAATCCAAAAAACAGAAGCGGCTTGCGAAGCAAAGTCAACTGCGATTTGACCGCCAGCATATCAAGAAAGCCTATCGGTATGCGCCAGAAACCGGAGAACTTGGACCGGCCGCTGTACCGGGGATAAAGAGGCATCCTGACTTCGTCAACGCGATAACCCTGCTCCACGGCAAGGGCCACCAGGTAACGGTGCCAGTCCTTGCGAAGAAAAATATCCTCGACCACCTCGCGGCGAAAGGCCTTGACCGAGTTGAGATCATGAACCTTTAGACGGAAGATACGCCGGGACAGGAAATTATATATATTTGAAATAAACCTTTTGGCGTAGGGGCCCTGTTTCCAGCCGGTGACCAAATCGTACCCTTCGTCGATCCTGGCCATCATCCGGGGAATATCCTCCGGTCTATATTGCAGGTCGGCCGGATAAAAAAGAAATATCTCTCCCCGGGCGCTGTAAAAACCGGTATAGAGAGCTTCGGTCAATCCCATATTGCGATTATGAGTTTCCACGCACAAAAAAGAGTATTTGCCTTCCAGTGTTCTCAGGATTTCTCCGGAACGATCTGTGGAACCATCGTTGACAATAATCACTTCAAAAGAAAAGGGAGCCTTCTTGCCCATTTCGTCGAACTGACGGCAGAGTTCCTCAAGGTTCCCTTCTTCATTGTAAGCGGGAACGATAACCGACAGGCGTAAATCAGTTTTGGAAATCGTTCTTTCCAAGAGAATTTTCCTTCATAGATCCATTAATATATTCGTCAAAAGTATGATAACCTAAATCAAGCCGTGTCGCCATATCCATTTCCTGCTCTCCCAGCCGGTGCAGGGAATCATCGCCAATGTCTTTAGCCCTGGCAATATATGCCTGCCCCAATAAATAGTGAAGATTAAAATCGGTAGGGGAAAATTCGACCGCCCGTTCGAAAAACTTAATGGCCCTATCGTAGTCACCTCTCAGTTGGGCATAGTAGCCGGTTAGAATATTTCCGCTGGCGTTATCCGGGTTCATTCGCTGAAAACGATTCAGGTAGAAATCCGCGGAATCGGGCATACTCAACCTGTAAAACAGGACCGCTTTCTCATAGTTGGAGGGAAAATAGTTTGCCGCCTTTGGATTGCCGGAAAAATAAGCGATCCGATAAACCGTCAACTTGCGGCAATTGACATAATAATGGGTTATGGCTTTTGCGCGTTCCATTATTTCAGGATAGAACTCGCGAGCCGCCTCCTCATTACTGCGCTCCACGACAAGATGAGTGACCGGATATTTCCTGAACAGCTCCGGGTCGGGGCGGCTGGTTCCGAAAATATGGATAACGCATCCCAGGTTGTTCTCCTGGGCCAGCGCCGGACCATAAGGGCCCGATATGACCGCCCCCGGCGAGAGTATTGTACCGAGATCGCGCGATGCCTGACGGGTAGTGTAAAGTACGGTATCTGTCCCGGCCAGGTAGTTTTTCCCCTGATAGAATAAAAAGACGAATAACATCAGCAGTATTCCACTATATCGTAAAGTAGCCGGTAGATCTATTTCATATACCCTTTTTATTCGGGCCAAGACGAAATAAGCGACCGACACCGGTACAATAAAGGCAAGGATATACGGTATATGCTCGCGAAAATAGAACTCAAATCCCATTTTTAAAATAAGATTTGCAACCAACTGATAAGTAACCAGAAGCAGTGACACAAAGAGTATGATATTGAACAAGATCGAACGATTGAGCGCATTAAACTTTGATCCAAGATTGTGGAGATAAGCTATGAGCGAAGCGGCCAGCATTCCAAAAGGAAAAATCATGGCCGTCTGATACCTGGCCGGTTGATAATTCCAGGGCATTTGGAAAAGGTAGGTACTCACCAGCCAGGCGGCAACCGCGATAAATATGGTGTTCCTGAAGCGAGGGGTTTTAGTATCCCGATTTCGTGTAAACAACCGCCCGGAAAGAATAACTATCAGAATCAGGGAACCGATGCTCAAAGCCGGCATGCGATCGAAAAATTCGGACTTCTTTCCAAAAGCCAAAAACTTCCATACGAATTTCCCAAAAGACTGAAACCCTTCCGGCATACCATAAAGACCCAATGCCTGTTCGTCGACGTATCCGGTCACCTGCTCATGATGCGGCGTAAATATAACCATAAACCACGTGATAAAAACGCCCAGGAAACCAAGCGCCATGGCAGTCATATGCCCGACGGCTTTCCTGTCTTTCAGATAGAACAAGCGGTAGGAGTAATAAACAAGTGGGACCCCCATAAACGCCACGCCGATGATTTTGCCAAAGACCACCGCTCCCGCAAAAAATACCCCGAACAGGAAATGACCCAGTGTCCGTTTTTCCATGTAGGTCAGAAAAAACAGGCCCATAATAAACAGACAATTCATGCCGTTTTCCAGGAAAGGCCGCCGACCGAAGAATATGCCGAGATAATTGGCGCCGATAAAAAGAAGCGCCAGAAGCGCCACCCCGTTGCCCAGAGACTTGCGCACGATGAAATAGAATAAAAGAATCGACAAAAGCGATAATATCACGGCGGCCAGATTGGTCTGATAAACGCCGAAACCAAACAGCTTGTAAACCAGCCATCCGGTCCCCGACACCAGCGAATAGAGATACGTTATATGGCGGTAATCCTGCTGCGGGTTCCAGTCACCGGTCAATACGGCGTCGCGCGCGAACAGAGTATACTGCGGCGGATCGGTTTCAATTCCCAGCGAAAACGATATTCGATGGGGAGAATCAGCCCCAAGATGATTAAAGCGCAAAAATACCGCCAGCCCGAACAGAATCACAAACAGCATCAATTCCCGGCGAACAGGTACGCAAAGCGCAAACTTGTCAAACGTCTTATTCATCAATAAATGCAGACTGCATATAATAAGACACTAATTTAGATCGAATGACTTTACCGGTCAAGGGCAATGTACTGAAGCCGCCTCGCGGGCAGAAATAAACTTTACCCGGGCATCGGCCTTAAGGGCGACATCGACAATATCCTGCAAATTGGTTTTGAGATATTCCGCCGAGTATAACCATGATCCGTTTTGAGCCGTTTCATCAGCGTGAAAATAGCTGTTGAAAATAAACACTTCCGATTGACTTTCCCTAAGGTCTCTGCGGAACTGGTTTAATATCGGCTTGAAATACCTTTTTCCCGCGGTGATGTTTATGACATATCTCGGACGAAGCAAGGCCTGGAGAAACGGCCTGAAAGCTTTCATCTTTTTGGCAAGCACCAAGCCGGCCACCATTCCCCACCAGAATGAACGCGATACCAGATTCGGTACTTCCAGGATTTTCAAAGCATCATTTTCGTTACCCTCAGCCTGATAATTATGCCCGGACGGATAATATGGCCGCCGCGTCGTATTGTACCAGTTGTATATATTTTCCTGTTTGGCGAAGGTTCGGCCAAGTTTCATTCCGGGCACGGCGGAAAAATCGACTCTTACGCCCAATTCCGCCAGGGCGTTCATGGTATCGGTGTTATGGTAATTCCAACCCATCCGTACCGACTGCGGCGAGCCGGGAAAAACTTCACGGTAGGCGGCATATGCCTGATGCAGCATTTCCACCTGCCACCGACGGTCGTCGATCTCCTGGTACCATCTCCCCTTTTCCCGATCGAAACGCCAGAAATGCGGATGCCAGCCCAGTTCATCCCCCGAATCGGCCAGTTCCTGCAGGAACTGTCGATGTTCTTTTAACACCCAGGCATAATCATTGTAATAATGCCGAATCTGATTATCGACTCTCAAGCACCACGTAAAAACCGGCCCATTCCCTTCGGAATCCTTAATCTCGGCCGTACATTCCCTGGCCCGCGATATACCCTCGCGCATACCGACCCAGCTCAATTCCTTATCTCCAACGCCGGGAATAAACGACCGACGGTCGTGATCGGTATCGCATCCGATTATGATATAAACCCGCTTCATGGTACATTCCGCCTGATGGGATCACCAGTAATTATCCATATCGGCATCGCCAAGGGTCAGATGCCAGATATGTTCGTATTTCGGCCTGAGTTCCTGAACATTAAAATCGGTCTCCTTGACAAGCATAATCTGCACTCGACTCAAAACCATACCGTTATGTCGGAAAGCCCGTTTAATCTCGGGCGAAGACGCCACGCCGACGATACTATCGACATCGTCTTCCAGGAGCCGGTCAACGGCAGTTTTAATCATATAAGACGCCAGAGGTTCGCCCAAGTTGGGATCATGAACAAAATCCACGATTCGGCCAAGCCTGATGTTTTTTACATCACTTACCGACGTTCGAAAGACAATATAACCAACCGGCCGATTATCGTTTTCAAATATGAGGACTTTATGTTTGACATCCGTGCGACGGCGATATTTGTAATTCAGAAAGTCGGCCTGCCTGATATAATGGACAGCATAATCTTTGAGATATTCTTTCCAGCAGGCATCCCATTCCGGCTGGAAGCGGTCAACCTTCCTGAAAGATATTCCCTCCGGCCGGCTCGAAGTGGAAACCGCACGATATAGCTTCAGAATAGCTTCAAGAACTTTAAGGGCAGGCGCCAGAAACCAAGCCATCCAAGTCGGCTTTTTAAGAAATTTCAAAGCCGGGACAGGATGCAGGATAATTGTATGAAGTCTGGCGTGGCGGAGAGCCACCCAGCCCCTTTTTTGAAAAGCGCTGAGGGAGGCCGGCGTGGGGCCGTAGGCAAAAGGGACACCGTCCAGATTTTCGTTGTTT
Source organism: uncultured Ignavibacteriales bacterium (assembly GCA_964611355.1). Taxonomy (GTDB): domain Bacteria; phylum Zixibacteria; class MSB-5A5; order GN15; family JAAZOE01; genus CAZSYD01. The sequence goes on from CAZSYD010000007.1 coordinate 25,009, forward strand.
TCGATCAACGCGTGGCCGATACCGCGTCCTTCCATCCCGGGTTTGACAATCAGGTTAGTACTGCAATATCCCTTGTATTGCCTGTGGTCAATGCTAAGAGGATAAAGGAAGATGGAATTATGACCGACTATTTCACCGTCGGGAGATTCCAGATACCAGATCAGCGGCCGTTCGTTTATGTCTTCGAGCGGGTTTCCAAACGATTGCCAGTTGAATCGGTCTTCGGCAACCGCCTCCGGCACGGTCGGATAAACGTCCCGGTAAAATGCAAAAAGCTTTTGGCGCGCTTCCGGGGAATCCTGATATTTTTTAAGAATCGGCGTCAAGATCAGACGTCTCGGGATTTTTGCAGAATTGTTACCACGACGCTCATAACGACCAATGAAATCATGCCCCAAAGCAGCAGGCGCGGATCACTGGAAAACAGCAGGCCGGATATACATAAAACAACACTCAGGAGAAGCAATATTAAGGCAATAATTCTAATGATTGTATTGTTCAACCTGACGTTTCCTTCAAAGAAAATACTTCCTTTTATCAAAGAAGAACCGCCCGGGAAGATAAAAACGCCGAATGAACATGGCAAGCTGTTTTTTTATCTTCAGGGCGCCGGCAGGAACACGAAAAAAGGTCAGGCCGTTTTGGACGGCCTGACCCTGATATTTATTTCCTTCCCCGAAGGCGCGGGAAAAACATCCCCGCAGAGAGGAAGAAGGATTTTATTTTACCAGCATCATTTTCTTCGTTTCAATAAAGTTACCGGCCCTGAGGCGGTAAAAATATATGCCGCTGGTTACCGGCTGACCATTATTGTCGGCGCCGTCCCAGCCAACGTGGTGAATGCCAGCCGTTAAATCGGCATTAATCAACGTAGCCACTTTCTGACCCGTGATGTTGAATACATCCAGAATAACACCGGACGCTTCCGGCAGGTTGAAGCTGATTTGCGTAAATGGGTTAAACGGGTTGGGCTGATTCTGATCCAGCCTGTAAGCGTCGGGCAGGGCTTCTTTTGTTTCGATCATCACTCTGGCGCTGACACCCTGTTCATCAGCCGCTACGGCGGAAACCGGTCGGGCATGCCCGGAAATCTCAAGCGCTGCGACCTTTCCGGCCGGGATATGGTTTTCCCCATTGATATCAAGCAAACCGGCTTTTGCTATGCCGCCCGAATAACTGCTATAAAGCTGAACGCCATTTATAAGATTAGTGACGACAGCATCCTCGTTACATTCAAAAACAAACTCGATACCATACAGGTCAATCGCCGATTCGATTTCGATAACCGTTTTTTCACGGTCAAAGCAAGCGGTCAGGACGGGCAAGGGCATATCGTTTCCACACTTTGCCGGCGCACCTTCGCCGCAATAAACCGGAGCCGGGCCGCCTTTGAAGAGATAATTAATCAGATAAACGATATCAGCGACGTTTATGACGCAATCGCCGTTGGCGTCGCCGGCTTCACGGCTCGGCGGCGGCGGTCCGTTTTCAAATATGTACTTAACAAGATACATCGCATCACCGACGTTGATCTCGCCGTTGCCGTTGGCGTCGCCGGCAAGACAACATCCGTAAAGCCTTATCGGGCTGATATCGACGAATGGAACGTACTCCCGGCTAATCGGATCCTCGCAGCCGACAAACAACAGGGACGCATTGTACTCACCGATGGTAATCGTAGTCGTATCTATTGTCAGCATGAGAGCTATATCGGGCGGGCCGATAACGACACTCGAAAACGCCAGTATTCCGACAAGCTCGTCGTCGCCGGCCGGAACCGGCGTGCCGGTCGTTCCCACCATGCCTCCGAACAGTACTCTCTGACTGTCATTATCTATTGTCACCGGAGTGAATTCCCAATCGCCGACAGCGGTTGTATCGAGTATCACACTATCGAGATGCAATGCGCCATTCCATCTCAGCGGTAACTGCAAACCACAGACATCATCAGCGGCGTTTATATATACCGGCACATTAAGTCTGCCGTCAGGCCCGATACAGGTCTGAGGATCATAAATAACCAGGCTGCCGTCTTCACCGTCACCGCAGCCGACGCCGAAAGCCCCGATTAATTCTCCGCAGACATTGTTTTCCGGCAAACATGGAGAATTCGACATCAAGCGATAATCGCGTTCATTGATATCGCAGAAAAGCGGGTTGGCGGAAATATCATTTTCACCCGGAAAAGCTTGTCCCATGTAGTCATTGCTGCCGTTATTCCAAACATCGTTGCAATCCCAGGTTACTCTTGCGCTGTCTATACCGGTAGCCCCGATTTCCAGTCCACCTTCAAAGTTATTGGTAATGATGTTATTGCGTATCGTAACACGAGCAAGCGAAACGCCGGACATCCCGCGGGAGTTACGATCGATGGTATTGTTACAAACTTTTATTACCTCGGCGCGGAAATACACTACTCCGCGGGCAATCGATCCCGGATCAGGCACGTGATTATCATATACCAGATTCCATTCAACGACCGCGCCTTTACCTTCAATCAAAGATATTGCCGGACCGTTACCGCCCCGGTTACCATGGAAAATATTGTTTATAAAGCGCGCAGTGCCGTGAGACCTGCAGCCAAGCCTGATAAAGATACCGGCGCCGGATATGAGAGTATAGTTGTTGCGAATGACACAATCGTATACCCGGGGGATACAACGCTGAAAGAACATCCCGCCGCCGTCATAGTAACCCCGGCAGTTTTCAACTATGCAGTGGCTGATTTCCGGGTGGGAACCAACGCAGTGGATGCCCTGAACCATATCACAACCGTTAATCGTAAAACCGATTATCCGAGTCGTACCGTCGCTTCCCGGATCAAGTACGATTACGGGATCATACGGGACTGAAACGGCTTGTTGTCTGTACTTATCCCATTCATACGGTGAAATCAAGCTGTCCAGACCAATCGGAAACCCCAGCCCCGTCTTGGCGTTCGGACATGTTTTTATAATGGTTGATTGCGCACCTTCTTCGGACAGCAGGACGATACTTTTGCCCATAAAGTTAAGGTTTTCGGTATATATCCCCGGGGCAACCAGCACGGTATCGCCGTATATAGCGGCGCTGATGGCCGCCTGAATGGTGCTATATTCGGAAGGGACACGAAGCGTCACCGGCGTATGCGGCATCCGGTACGGTCGCGCCCCGATATCGTTGCGGCCGCCGTCGGGGTCGTTATAGACCGAATCGGGGTCGCCGGCATCGACACACGGCGACATCTTAGTCAAATAATACTGACCCGCCCGACTTGTATCGAATATCGGATTAACCGATATATCGGTCTCGGCCGGGAAAGCCCAGCCCAGGTAATTACTGTCGCCGTTGTCAACGACATCGTTGTACCCCCAGGTCACATTGGAGCTTTGACCGACAAGGTCCTTAAATTCCAGGCCGCCTTCATCATTATTGTCAATTATATTGTTTCGGACATCGACATCGGTTATGGAGATGCCGATCATGCCGCGCGAGTTTTGAGCCACAGTATTATTGATTACCCTGATGTCGGAACCGCGGAAATAAACCACGCCGCGTACGTACGAACCCGGATCAGGCACGCTGTTGTAGTGCACGATATTTCGAGTAATCAATCCTCCGTCGCCTTCAATCAGCGATATGGCGGGCCCGTTGCCGCCCCGGTTACCATAGAATTCATTACCGATGAAGCGGGCGGTGCCAAAGCCGACTCCCAGCCGGATAAAAATACCGGCTCCGGTTATCGGAGTATAGTTGTCGCGGATAATACAGTCCTGAACAAGCGGCGCACAATGCTGGAAGAACATGCCGCCTCCGTCCCAGAAACCGCGGCCGTTTTGTACAATGCAATCGGTTATCGCCGGAGACGACTCGACGCAGCAAATCCCTTGAACGGCATCCTTTCCGTCAATCGTAAAACCGGAAATGATCGTAGTTGAATCGCTGCCCGGCTCAAGTATTACAACCGGAAAGGCCTGCGCCGCCGCGGCTGCTCTGAATTCTGCCGCCTCAGATGGCATTGCCAGACTATCCAAATAATCAGGAAACTCAAACTTTTCACATCTCTTGCCCGGAAAACGAATAAAGGTCTGTGACGGGCCGGCTTCGGATACCAGGACAATGCTTTTGCCGCGGAAATTGAGCCATTCATCGTATTCCCCCGGAGCCACCAGGACCGTATCGCCGCGGGCGGCCGCATTAATTCCTTCCTGTATGGTCGGCTGATCGGCGGGGACACGGATAGTCACCGCGAACGAGGACACGGCGAAGCAGATTGTCGCACACAGCGTTTCCAATAGAAAGTATCTTTGGTTTTTCATTTTAATCCTCTTGTCTCTAAACGGCAACCCGTCAGGATTCCCCGATGGTTACGAGGGGTATATCCGCAAATCTTCCGAAATGGTTGTTCTTCCGCAGTAATTATAGTTTTTCCTACCCTTTTATAATATAGAGCAATCTTCTTACGCGTCAAGCGTTTTCGCCATTGGCGGGTAGAATACCGATGGCTTTGAATATACAGACGTATTGATTATCGTCTTTGCCATATTGTCCACGGGCACCCCCTGGTTACGAGTAAATCCGGCAGTCTCGACAATTCCTTATAATTCCATTGTTAAGTGTACCATATTCCGTTCCGATAACCAACATATAGATATATATACGTAGGATTTGATCTATGTATAAGATTGAGAAAAAGAAATACGGGTTCAGGCTTACTTTTGCCGGCAAAATGGACGCCGATGAGATGGAAATGTGGCTTATGGATTTGCGCCGAGTGCTGGCAGACCAAACGGATCCATTTTTGGTATTCGTGGATATGCGCACCCTGATTCCCATCGACGATGACGCCCGACAGTCCATGCTGAACGGGCAACGGTTTTACAAAGAAAAAGGGATGGAGCGTTCGGTCGCTATATTAAACAGCCCGATAATGATCATGCAATTCAAAGGAATTGCTCATGAAACCGGCATATATGAATGGGAACGATATATTGACGCTTCCACCGAGCCTGACTGGGAAAAGGTCGGCCTTGACTGGATAATAAACAGTATTGATCCCGATAAGAAAAAAGAGACCGTCTCAGGTTGAGCCTGATGCGCAATAATTATCTCTTTGAACGTTTATGTCGCGCTTCCCATTTCCTGGTGGCCATATACTGCATAAAATGAAGCACCATAAGGGCGCTAAGTAGAATCAGATTTATCCCTATCATTACTTCGCGGGGAAAGGAGAGAATTCCGGATAATATGAATCCCAGTATCCAGATGCCGATGCCGATAAACGCCATAAGATAAACGGAGTCCTCTTTTTTCATATACCCGTAGACCGCTCCCATTATCAGGGAAATATAATAAGCCATAAGCATAGGAATTAACAAAACGCCGGGGGCCGATTCGAGCCACCCAACGTGAAACAGTTTTCCCATAATTCCAAAGATCAGCATGATCCCCAAAAGCGGTAAAGGCAAATAGGTCATAAAAATCAGGAATCTAAACGGCCTGTTCACGATCAGGTAAATCGGCACGACCAATATCCAAGCTATGAATGCCCCTGCAGCCCACAGCGCTTTCGTATTAAGATTCAGCCTTTTGGCGTCAGAATATATCAACGGTGCGGCTATTATTCCTGTAAGACATATAAATACCAGAATTTTGACTTCCATTACACCACCCGTTAGAAACCTGTCATGTTCTATAAGTAACCCGCCCGTCCATAATAGTAGCAATTACTCTCCCTTTCAGTTTCCAGCCAATGAACGGAGAGTTTTTTGATTTTGAACGGAATTCTTCCTTTTTTACAACCCATTCGGCTTCGGGATCGAAAACGGTCATATCGGCAATCTCGCCGACGTTCAAGCCACCCGAAGGTATTCCGATAATCTTAGCCGGATTAGCGCTGAGTTTGCCCACCAGATCGGGAAGGGTCAGGTATCCTTTATCGACCAACTGCACGATCGAAAGGCCGAGGCAGGTTTCCAAGCCGATCATCCCCGGTGGCGCGTGGTCGAACTCGACGTCTTTTTCCTCTTCGGTATGAGGCGCATGATCGGTAGCGATACAGTCGATAGTGCCATCCACCAAGCCTTTGATCACCGCCTGACGATCGGCTTCAGTCCGAAGCGGCGGGTTGACGCGCAGATTGGTATCAAAACTTTCGCCGATTAAATCGTCGGTCAGAGTGAAATGATGCGGCGTCGCTTCGGCAGTAACCTTGACTCCCTCTGCTTTTCCGCGACGAATTGCCTCCACACCGCCCGCCGTGGAAACATGAGCGATATGGAGCCGGCAGCCGGTCAAACCGGCCAGCTTGATATCGCGAATGATAGCGATCTCTTCGGCCACCGCCGGGCTCCCGGGTATGCCCAGGCGAGTCGACTGGAAAGATTCGTTCATAATGCCGCCGGCCGCAAGATAGCTGTCCTCGGCGTGTGAGATAACGGGGATATCAAACATCCTGGCGTATTCCAAAGCCCGGCGCATCACCTCCGGATTCTGGACGTAGTCGCCATCATCTGAAATGGCCACCACTCCCGCCTTGACGAGGTCGCCGATTTCAGAAAGTTCCTCCCCACCCCGGTTTTTCGTAATCGCTCCAATGCAGTACACCCGGCAATCGCCCTTTTCCGCCAGCGAAGAAACGAATTTGACCGTTTCCTGGTTATCAATTGCTGGTTGAGTGTTCGGCATGCAGCAAACCGATGAAAAACCCCCGGCCGCCGCAGCCCTTGAACCGGTTAGCACGGTCTCTTTATCCTCTCTTCCCGGTTCTCGAAAATGAACGTGCAAATCGACAAATCCGGGCGAAACCACTGCTCCGGCCGCGTCAATAATTTTATCTGCGGGATATTTCTCCGCAGCGATCCGGGCCATCTGATTATCGGTAAATATCTGCACGATCCTTCCGTCTTTGACGGCAATATCGGCTTTATTGGTAAATCCAAAGCCGGGGTCAATCAGATACCCGTTTATTATGATAAGATCGAAATCCATATCTTTCCTTACTTATTACTCACCGGCAACCATTTCAGTTTCGCCCGTATCAGCGCCGGCCAAAAGATATAATACCGACATGCGCACCGCTTGCCCGTTGGTTACCTGATCAAGAATCACCGAGGACGATCCGTCGGCAACCTCATTGGTTATTTCCACACCGCGGTTCATCGGCCCCGGATGCATTATGGTAAAGTTTTTATTCAGCCTCCTGAGCCGCTGACCGGTTATGCCAAACAGATTGGTATATTCCCGCCGCGACGGGAACAGCCCGGCCTGCTGACGTTCCAGTTGGATACGCAGGATGTTGACCACGTCAACTCCTTCCATAGCTTTGTCCAGATTGGTATATACGTCAATCCCGAATCTTTCCGCTTCATAAGGCAGCAGCGTTCTCGGGCCGCAGACGGCCACCGAAGCCCCCAGCGTTGTCAATCCCCATATATTGGAGCGGGCGACCCGAGAGTGTTGGATATCCCCAACCAGCAGAACCCGCAGGCCGGCGACCTTTTTGTACTTCCTCCTGATAGTAAAAATATCCAGAAGACCCTGGGTTGGATGCTCGTGGGCGCCGTCGCCGGCATTGAGAATGTTGGCATCAAGACACCGGGTCAGATAGTAAGGCACGCCCGGAGAGCTGTGACGAACGACAACCATATCTATTTTCATGGCCTCGATTGTACGCACCGTATCTTTGAGCGACTCTCCTTTTCTGACCGATGAAACCTCCGGCGAAAAACTTACCGTATCGGCGGAGAGCCTTTTTTCAGCCAGTTCGAATGATATCCTTGTACGCGTGGAAGGTTCATAGAACAGGTTGAGCACCGTTTTCCCTCGCAGCGTAGGGACCTTCTTGATCGGCCGGTCGAGGATTTCCCTGAAACTTTCGGCCGTATCCAGAATAAGCTCCAGGTCCTTTCGGGGCATTCCCTCAAGCTGCAAAAGGTGCCGGGAAGACAGACTCATACCCTTTCTCCCTTTGAAATTTCCCCTTCCATCTATTTCTCTTCCGGCGCCGGATAAAGAAGCACCTCATCAACGCCGTCGCGTTCAACAAGATGAACCCGAACATCGTCCTCAAAAGTGGTGGGAACATTCTTGCCGACATAATCTGGCCTGATCGGTAACTGCCGGTGACCGCGGTCGACCAGAACGGCCAACTGGATCGTCCGGGGACGACCAAACTCAATCATCTGTGAGAGAGCGGCGCGAACCGTCCGGCCGGTATAAAGCACGTCATCGACGAGGATCAGGTTTTTCCCATCAATATTAAACATTATCTCGGTCTTGCGCACGATCGGCTGATCCGGTTTGTAGCCGACATCATCGCGATACAGGTTGATATCCATTAAACCGACAGGGACCCTGACGCTTTCGATCTTCTCTATCAATTCGGCCAGGCGGGCGGCCATATCGGCGCCCCGCGTCAATATACCGATAATCACCAGCGATTCCGGCCCGCCATTGCGTTCAAGCACCTCGTGGGCAATGCGCGTAACGGCCCTGGAGATTCTTTTATCATCCAGCAGTTGTATCGTTTCCGACTTATTCAAGGCCATCCCTCAGGTAAAAAAATATCGGGAAAACTATGGTCCCGATCAAATTGCTCTTAAGAACCGGCACTGATAACTTTTTCATCCTTTACGGCCTCTCCGGACTCGTTTAAAAGGTTGCCACAAAAAAATAAATCCTGTACCGGTTGTCAAGTACAAATTTTTCTACACAGCAAAAAGGTCACCGGTTTTGGACGTATATACCTTTCCATAACGCTCTGTCTGATAACTAATAATTTGAGGAATCGCAAGTATTCCTTTATACTCTGTACAATTGAAAAAATCTATCGGTTCAAGCAGGCATTTAATTTTCCCCTCGGCCAAAAGAGCAATCCGATCGGCCAGATCACCCAGGATATTGCCGTCGTGCGAAATTATAATTACCGTTTTTCCGTTCTTCTTAAGGCTGGCAACCAGTTTCTTAAAAAACCGTATGCCAACTTCGTCCAATCCACAAGTCGGCTCATCAAAGATTACCAGGTCAGCATCCAACGCAACAATAACCGCAAAAGCCAGCCGCCGCGCTTCCCCCCCGGATAGACTATGCGGATCACGGTCCTTGAATCGGGAAAAATCAAGCCCGGCCATCTCCATACTCTGCCGGACGGCTTCGGTTAACTCCTCGTTGGTATTATGCTTTTCTCGGATACCGTATGATATCTCATCAAAGACGGTGTCGAGGAAAAACTGCCTTTCCGATTGCTGAAAACTCATCACTGCTTTGGAGTCGGGCGCGGGAAAACCTATGGCTCCGCTCGACGGTTGGTATATACCGCAAACCAATTGCGCCAGTGTTGATTTACCGCAACCGGAGGGACCGACCAGGCCCAGGATTTCTTTTCGGATTATGTCAAGCGACAAATTGTCAATAAGATAAGACGGATCGTTAATGTCATAGTTGAAGGTCACGTTCTCGATTTTCAGGATAATGCCCCTCGAATTTTCGTGGCTCCGTTGCGGCATAATTGGAGGCTCGTTCGACTTCGGGGTCAGAAAACGAAGCGGCGGCCTGAGCCCGGCCCCGGATAATGTTGCACTATCGGAGAACACCTTCTCAGGGGTATTGTCTTTGACGATTTTTCCTTTGTCAAGCACAACAACGCGCCGATGGCGTTCGGCAATTGCGGGATACTGGGTGACCCTGACGATTGCCATCGATGGATCAGCCCGCTTTACCTGCGCAAGAGTTTCTTCCAGTCGCTCAGCACCGGCGTAGTCGAGATATGAAGCCGGTTCATCAAGGAACAGGATTTTCGATCCGGCGGCAAACAGTCCGGCCAGCGACAACCGCTGCTTTTCCCCGCCTGACAGATGCCATACCAGTCGGCGGCGATAGCTGCCCAGGCTGAAAAGGTTAAGAGTATCCTCGACTACCCGGCGTATCTCTTCCGGCGGCGCATTCCGGTTTTCGAGGGAAAAGGCAACTTCCCGCTCCACCGTAGTCGCCACCAATCCATTGTCAGGGTCCTGAAATAAAAAACCGACAACGGACGTTGTCTTTTCTCCACCAGGCGTTTTGCCGTAGATTTCAATGGATCCCGATTGCGGCTTAAGAATACCGCACAACAGCAGCCCAAAAGTGGTTTTTCCAGAACCATTACCGCCTATGACGGCCAGTTCTTCACCCTCTTCGATGGAAATAGAGAAATTATCAAGGGCGGGTCCGGAACCATCATCACCGTAGGTATATGTAACACGATCAAATCTGATCATGGCAATAAAAAACCGATGCCGCCATGGCGGCACCGGCGGCTTTTGGAATCGTGCCTGCTCACTCGGTATATTTAACATCAAGCGTTTTCGTTGCCCTGACTTCATCGAGTCGCCGCACCGGTGTGTTATGCGGGGCACCGGTAATCAATTCGAGATTCTCATCGATTTCACGATCAATTTGAATCATTACCCTGGCAAAGGCGTCAAGCGTATCCTTCGACTCCGTCTCGGTCGGCTCAATCATTATCGCTTCGCTGACGTTCAGCGGGAAATATATCGTCGGGGCATGAAAGCCGAAATCGAGCAAGCGTTTGGCAATATCGACAACCCGGGCGCCACGCTTTTTCTGCCTGATGGCGGAGAGTACGAATTCATGCTGGCAGACAGTATCATGCGGCAAATAATAGTGCCCTTTTAGAAGAGTCATCAGGTAATTGGCATTGAGCACGGCGTTTTCTGAAACGCGGCGAAGCCCATGTGCGCCAAGATGACGAATATAGGCATAAGCTCTGACCATATTGGCAAAATTGCCGTAAAAGCTGTGCATCCGTCCGATACTTTCCGGCCGATCCTCATCGAGATAATAACGACCGTCTTCCTTCTCCACGGTCGGTTTCGGCAGAAATGGCCCCAGTTCCCCTGTTACCGCCAGTGCGCCGCCTCCCGGCCCGCCCCCGCCGTGCGGCGTTGAAAAAGTCTTATGCAGATTGAAATGCACGATATCGTATCCCATCTCAGCCGGCCTGGCCTGCCCCAGCAAGGCATTGAGATTAGCGCCGTCCATATACAAAAGTCCACCGGCGGCATGAACAACTTCCGCTATCTGCTCAATCTCGGATTCAAAGAGACCAAGGGTGTTCGGATTGGTAATCATCATACCTGCGGTTTCTTCATCGACTACACGAGCCACTTCATCAGCCGAAAGAATGCCCTTTTCAGTCGACCTGACCTGGACAACATCATAGCCGGCCATTATGACCGAAGCCGGGTTGGTACCGTGAGCCGAATCGGGAATAATGATATTCCTGCGAACCCTGCCACGTTTTTTCATGGCCGCCCGAATGATCAACAGCCCGATCAATTCGCAATGTGCACCGGCCACCGGTTGCAACGTGGCCCGGGCAAAACCGGTTATTTCCGCCAGCATCGCGCCGAGGTTATACATCAACTCCAGCGCACCCTGGCTGTTTTCATCGCCAACCAGCGGATGCAATTGTGAAAAACCGGGATATTCAGCCGCAACATCATTGACCCTGGGGTTGTACTTCATCGTACACGATCCCAGCGGATAAAACCCCTTATCAATGTGATGATTTCGCGTCGACAGTTCGATATAATGGCGCACCAGTTCCGGCTTGGATATTTCCGGCAGGTCAGCCATATCGGATCGAAGGAGATGACGAGGAATAAGTTTATCAACCTCGCCGTCGCCGGAGTACGTCTCAGGCAACGAAAAACCCACTCTCCCCGGCCTGGATTTTTCGTAGATCAATATCTCGTCAGTCATAACGGTTTAGTCGTTCTCCTCTTCTTCCGGAGGATTTTCAATCTCATCTATCTTCTCTTTAACCCAACTGGTGTCGGGTGAATCGGGATGAGCCTCAAGGAATTTCCCGTATAGCCGCAATGCTTCCTCTTTTTCGCCCTTTTGATTATGAGCGTAGGCGATATACAATTCGGCGTCATTGGCCAGATCGGATTCAGGGTACAATTGCAGGAACTCTTTGAATCCGGCTATAGCTTCATCGTACTTTTCCGCCCGCCGCCTTGTATCAGCTATTTTGAACATAGCATTATCAGCAAGATCGGATTCGGGGTAGGTCTTAAGAAACCGATTGAAAATCTCTTCAGCGGCGCCATATTTTTTATCGCGGCTTTTCATCTTCCCCATTGAATACAATGCGCTGTCGGCATATCCGCGCCGGTTGGCGGGATCTTCCTGGAGAATCTTGCGATAATAAGTTTCCGCGTCGGTGAATTTCTTCCGACCGACGTATTTTTCGGCTATCTTATAATACAGTTCGTGCGTGGCGGCGGTGTCGATTCGGCGGAGATAGTCGGCCAGAGTATTGCGATCGACCTGATAATCTCTTATTGTACTGACATATTCGGGGGCTTCGGCATATCCCCAGATGCGATCAATTTCGGCGCCGTCCGGCCCGGCAAAAACAATAGTCGGGTAACCGGCCACACCATACTTGTTGGCCAAAATCGTATCTTTCTCGGCATCAATTTTGACGAAAATCATCTCATCGGCCAGAGCAATTACTTCATCCTGTCGATACGTCACGGTATCGAGTTTCTTACACCAGCTTCACCAATCGACATAGAAAGTTATCAGGATATTCAGGTTTTTCTCGGCGGCAACCTTTAGCGCATTCTCATACGTATCGACAAACGGTATTTCCGCGGCCGTGACAGCCGCGGCTCCGAAGAGAAACAACAGAATCGCCAAAGTAGTCTTTTTCATGTTATCTACCTATTTATCGTTAATGTCAACGATTTTTGCTTTCTCCCATTCTTCCCCCAAAATCGATTGTGCTTCACTATCGGCATCGACAACAAAATCTTTCGGAACCATTAACGTATATGCCCCACCCGCAGGACGATAAGACAATACGCCAAATTGCCCGGTCTGGCCAAAATGCCCGGCTCGCGAATCAATGACGACCGGGATACCTTTGGCTCGCAAACCTTCCAGGACCATCTCCGCCAGTTGCTGAGACGTAAGGCGAGCTATCGGTATCCAATCCTTGTACGGGGTTTCTTTGCCGTCTGGCTGGTCTTCATCAGGGAGCCGGTCAACCAGTTTCTCTCCACAGTCGGGACAAACCGCAATTCCTATTTTATACTCATATTTGCACGATGGACAATAAGGCATGATCATTCTTCTTCGTATTCATTCAAATCATCATCCGTCTGCTGACCACTACCGAGGAAAATCTTTACGATTTCAGAGGCTTCCTCTGCGCGTTCCGCGGGAACCATTATCTTGAATTTGTCCAGCTTGCCTGTCTTGAGAGATCGCAGTTGCATTCCCGCCGTTCCGAGAAATCCCGGTTTGGCATCAAGCACCGCAGGGATATCATATGATTTCAACCCATTGACGGCAAACTCGGCGATAGTTCGGCTTGCCTCTTCAGCGATAATTACCCAATGAGACCGAACATTTGCCGGCGGCGTTTGCTCATTTTCATTATGGTCAGGCAGGTTCATCAAATAATATACGATTTATGGTTGGCGTTATTCAATGACGGCCGTCTCGGTCAGTTTCTCTCCCGCCGCCACGCGCGCAAGATAATCGGCCAACCGGTCGCAATCCTCGAAAGAAATCATTTCCGTAACCGCCAGCAGCAGGTGATGATCCAGAGCCGGGTAAAACCGTTCGAGATTGATCCCGGCCCCAATACCGACCCTGGACATTTCGGCGATTATCTGCGTCGACGGAATCGGCGTTTCAATCACAAATTCCTTGAAAAACGGTGCTTCCGACCAAACCGAAAAGCCTTCCAACCGGGTTATTTTCCCCGCCAGGTAATGCGCCCTTTCGGTTGAAAGCCGCGCTACCCGGGGAAGGCCCTTCTTACCCATAAGCGAAAGGTAAATAGTCGCACTGGCGGCGCATAAGGCCTCGTTGGTACAGATGTTTGAGGTCGCTTTATCGCGCCGGATATGCTGTTCACGGGTTTGCAGGGTCAGCACAAATCCGGTTTTGCCATCGACGTCAACGGTTCTGGCGACCAACCGCCCGGGAAGCCTGCGGACAAATTCCTTCCGGCAGGTGAAAAGACCCAGAAGCGGCCCGCCGAAATTGCGAGGAATACCCAGCGACTGACCTTCCCCCACGGCAATATCGGCGTTGTATTCGGCCGGTGTCTTCAGAATTCCGAGTGAGATCGGATCGACAACCATAATAAACAGACCGCCGGCGTCATGTATCGCCTTTTCCCCCTTGACGGGTTCTTCGAGATACCCGAAGAAATTCGGCTGGGCCATTATCAGGCAGGCTGCCTTATCATCAACACAGCCGTTAAAAGCATCATAATCGGTTACACTTCCGTTCGCCGGAACCGTTACGATTTCCATCTCCCGCCCGGAAACCATTGCTTGCAGCACGTCCCGGTATAAGGGATTAACGGTCTCCGAAACGGCGATCTTACTGCGCCCGGTATGGCTGGCCGCCATAACGGCGGCCTCGGCCATGGCCGTGGCGCCGTCGTACATCGAGGCGTTACAAACATCCATGCCGGTTAACCGACAGAGATGCGTCTGGAATTCGTAGGTGATCTGAAGCGTACCCTGAGCCACCTCCGCCTGATACGGCGTGTAGGCGGTGGCAAACTCCGGACGCATAACCAAACTTCGGATAACCGAGGGAACAAAATGATTATAGATACCGCCACCAAGAAATGACAGCCTGCCGATGTTATTCCTTTGCGACAGTTTTTCCAGATGCTTTATTAATTCCGGTTCCGAAAAAGGGCGCGGCAGTTCAAGCGGCTTTTTCAGACGGAGTTTCTCAGGGATTGGCATAAAAAGCTGGTTTATACCGGCAGCGCCGATTTTCTCCAGCATTTTCTTTTGATCATCCTCGCTGTTTGGAATATATGGCATCGTAAAACTATTCCTCAATCAATTCCTTATATTGATCGGCTTTCAGCAGGCTATCCAGCTCCGACTTCTCAGACAGCTTTACCTTAATCATCCAGCCGTCGCCGTACGGATCGCGGTTAATTACGCCGGCATCTTCGTCGATCTTGCCGTTGACCTCGGATACCGTGCCGGTGATCGGAGAAAATAGCTCGGACACCGCCTTGACGGCTTCGATTGTCCCAAACGGTTCCATCTGTATGACCTGGGTCCCCGTTTCGGGAAGTTCTACAAAGACTATATCACCCAGCTCGCCCTGAGCGTAATCGGTAATACCGATCTCCGCGGTATCACCGTCGACGCGGAGCCATTCGTGCTCCTTGGTATAGAAAAGATCACTCGGTATATTCAATTTGCCTCCAGGTTAATTTACTCAACGGTCCCAACCGATTCAGGTTCAGCTATCGACAAACCCGCTTCGCGGCTGAAGTTTTTCTCAATGAAGGAGGTTTCAAATTGACCGGAAACGAAATCCGGATGGGACAGAATCAATTTGTGAAAATCTATCGTTGTCGGGACGCCCTCGATTACAAACTCTTCAAGGGCTGTAAGCGTCTTTCCGATAGTCTCGGCGCGGTTTTTTCCCCGGACAATCAATTTGCCGATCATGGAATCGTAGAAAACAGGAATTACATATTGGGAATAAGCATGCGTGTCAACCCGGACGCCTTGTCCGCCGGGTTGATGAAAAACGGTTATCTGCCCGGGCGCCGGACGAAATCCTCTGGATGGATCCTCGGCATTGATGCGGCACTCAATCACATGACCACGGAATTGTATATCCGACTGGGCCAGCTCCATCCGTTCACCTGAGGCGATTTTTATCTGCTCGGCGACAATATCGATGCCGGTCAGCTCCTCGGTCACCGGATGTTCGACCTGGATACGGGTATTCATCTCCATAAAATAGAAGTTTCCCTCGCCGTTGACTAAAAATTCGATCGTTCCGGCTCCGCGATAACCGACGGCCGCAGCCCCGAGAACAGCTGTCTCACCCATCCTTTTCCGCAGTTCATTATTGACTACCGGCGATGGCGATTCTTCGAGGAGTTTTTGGTGCCTTCGCTGAATGCTGCAGTCACGTTCGCCCAAGTGAATAATATTGCCGTAATGATCGCCGAGAATCTGTACTTCGACATGATGTGCCCTGGAGATTATTCTCTCAATATAAAGGGAACCATCATTAAAGGCGGCTTCGGCTTCGGCCCGCGCCATATTAAAGGCGGTTTCCAGCTCTTCCGGGGCAGAAGCAATCCGCATGCCTTTTCCTCCTCCGCCGGCCGAGGCTTTGATCAAAACCGGATACCCGATCTCCCCAGCTACCTGAGCGGCCTGGTCAATATCCCTGACCAGACCATTCGAGCCGGGAATCGTCGGCACGCCCGCTTCGCTCATCAACTCTTTTGCCCGTGCCTTGGCCCCCATTTGACGGATCATTTGCCCGCTCGGCCCTATAAAGGTAATGCCGCATTCCTCGCAGATTTCGGCGAATTCGGCGTTTTCGGCCAGAAAACCGTATCCCGGATGAATGGCGTCGGCATTGGTAACTTCGGCGGCGGCAATAATTCTTTTGGGGTCGAGGTAAGATTCAAGGGCCATCGGCGGCCCGATGCAGACATCCTCGTCGGCAAAACGGACATGCAAAGAATCACGATCGGCCTCGGAATAAACGGCGACCGTTTTTATTCCAAGTTGGCGACAGGCCCGGATTATTCTCAGAGCAATTTCGCCCCGATTGGCTATCAATACCTTCTTAAACAACGAAGTCCTCTATTTCAAGATGTATATAATAACCAATCAGGCACCGCTTTTCAATAAACAAATATATTTTGAAATATATTTTTTGAGGATATTAACCGGTGAAACGATTTTTTATCCGAATATAGTTCTCAGCGGAAACCGTAAAGTGCATTCTCAATAAGCCATCACGGAAACGTATTTGCCGATGATTCCGAAACGTCAACACCGTCGCCGCCCCAACGGTCGGAGGCGCCGACGATACCTTTGACGCGCATGTCGAAATCGTCAGGATTGGAGGCGTTTTTCATCGCCTCTTCAAGGCTGATATTACCCTGCTTGTACAGTTTCATAATCGCCTGATCGAATGTCTGCATACCATACTGGGAGCCGCTTTCAACCAGTTCGGGAATATTGACGAATTTGTCCTGATCGATAATGCAGTCCTTGACGGCGGCGGTGTTTATCATGATTTCAAGGGCCGGAACCAAGCCGGGCATGTCATAACGGGTCAAAAGTCTCTGGCAGACGATCGCTCTTAGGGTACCGGCCAAAAGCAACCGGATTTCCTGGTGCTGGTGCGGCGGGAAAAATGAAATAATACGGCTTATCGTCTGGAGGGTATTAAGGGTATGCAAAGTAGTCATAACAAGATGCCCCGTATCGGCGGCAGTCAGCGCAATCGACATCGTTTCGAGATCACGAATCTCACCGATCAGAATTACGTCCGGGTCCTGGCGAAAAGCATGACGCAGGGCAGTGGCGAAGCTTTCTGTATCGCCGCCAATCTCGCGCTGCGCGATGATACATTTTTTATCCCTAAAGATATACTCAATCGGGTCTTCGATGGTCATGATATTGCTGGTGCAGGTATTGTTCATCTGCTCGATAATCGCCGCCAGCGTGGTCGATTTGCCGGAACCGGTGGTTCCGGTGATAATAATAAGCCCGCGGTTCTTTTCGGAAAGCTTCTTTACCGTATCGGGGATATGGAGTTCTTCAAAACTGGGAATACGCGTATTGACGGCTCGAAGAGCCAAACCGGTGGTTCCGCGCTGACGGAAAAGATTGATACGAAAACGTCCCAGTTTGGCTACCGACAGGGCCAGATCCATTTCGTTGCGCTTAAAAAACTTCTGCTGCTGCTCTTCGGTAAGAACCTGAGAAATTATGGTTTGCATTACGTCAATAGAGAGGGGATCTGTTTCGATCTGCTGCAGAATGCCGTTGACGCGAATGTAAGGTCTCAGGCCGACTCTTAGGTGAAGGTCCGACGCTTTCCGTTTCAACATTTCGGTCAACATTTGTTTCAGGTTCATCGGACCCTCCTTATGTTGCTGTCGGCCTATCCGGACGGGTCGATCAAAAAGAGGGTTTGACCGAACTCAACCGGTTGAGCATTTTTAATACACACCTTGACGACCCGGCCCGCCACGTCGGATTCGATTTCGTTCATCAGCTTCATCGCCTCGACGATGCAAACCACCTGTCCTTTATCGACATGCCGGCCCACATCCGTATATGGCTCAGCGTCCGGGGCTGGGGCGACGTAAAAGGTACCGACCATCGGTGATTTGACGGGGACGTACTTGTCTTCGTCAGTCTTTTGCTCACCGCCCGGCTCTTCCTGCGGAGAAACCGGCACCGGCATTCCCTGAGGCACAGCGACGTACTGCCCGGCAGGACTACCGCCGTTGCCGGAAGACGGGCCGTTGAGCCTCCGCGTGATCCGTACCTTTGTTCCCCATCTCGAAACTTCGAGTACGTCTATATCAGATTCTTCGACCAACCGGATGAGATTCTTTATTGATTTTTCCTTCATATTCGACCCCAATTTATACAGATATAAAAAGGTAACCGCTACTGACTATAATTCCAACAAATTTTTGGGCGCTTTGTTCAAAACAGTACACCCTTTGGGACGGACAACCACATCGTCTTCAATCCTGACGCCGCCCCAACCGGATATATACACGCCCGGCTCAACAGTTATAACCATATTGGTCTTAAGGATTTGTGTTCCCTTAGGAGAAACCCGGGGGCCAGCGTGGACTTCCAGACCGATACCATGTCCTGTACCGTGGCCGAAGTTCTTCCCGTACCCGGATCGCTTGATGACATCGCGGGCAGCCTTGTCCACCTCGCGGGCATGAACCCCCGTTTTAACCTTGCGGATGCCCGCCATTTGAGCGCGAGCAACAATATCATAGATCTTCTTCTGCCGGGCGGTCGCTTTCCCGAGGACGACCGTCCGGGTAGTATCGGAGCAATAGCCGTTGACCAGCGCTCCAAAATCGAAGGTAATAAATTCGCCTTTTTTAATCTTTTTCTCGGACGCCGTACCGTGGGGCATTGCCGACCGATATCCGGAAGCGACAATGGTATCGAAGGCTTCTCTTTCAGAGCCGAGCATCTTCATTTGATATTCCAGTTCGGCAGCTACTTCTTTCTCGGTCAAGCCGGGCCTTACATATCCAAGAATCCGCCCAAAAGCCTCGTCGCTAATCTTAACCGCGCCTTTTATGTTGGCTATTTCCCGGCTGTCCTTGCAAAGAGCCAGGTTTTCGAGCATGTCGGAACAATCAATAAGAACGGCGTCGGGCAGTTTGGCGGCCAGTTGCTTTTTCTGATAAACGGTAAGCCGGTTGGCTTCGATGGCGATTTTCAGGTTTTTGGTGCGAGCTTCACTTATTTTTTCAAGCGAGGTTATCGGATCGCGGTCGCTGATAATTACCTTTGATCCCCGAATCTCTTTCCGGGCCTGGTCGGCGTAGCGGAAATCGGTAATGAAAGTCGAGGACTTGAGCGTAACGAACACCGCGCCGGTCGATCCGGAAAAGCCGGTCAGGTACCTGACCCCGGGCATCATGGTGGTATTGTCAATATCAAGTATCGCCACGAAGGCGGCATCGATATTTTCGGCAGCGAGATATTTTCTCAGCTTATCAAGGCGCGTTTTCATACCTGTTCTTCCTTTATCCCAAGTTTTTTTTCGACTTCTTTAAGCTTTTCAGCGATCCGGCTGTTCTCGTTCCCGACCATAAGGCGACGATATACTTCGCCGGCGAGTTGATAGTACCCCTGATCGCAATAGATATCGCCGATAGTTTCAGTAACAAAGGCCGGCTCCTGAAGGGGCGTCTTTTGCTTTTTTGTGATCTTTTCTCTGGGACGTTTAAGCGTTAACTGCCTCGTTTGTACTGTTTCTTTTTTTTCGACAGAGCAATAAAGCCCGCCGCAACAGGGATCAATTTCTAACACCTGCCGATAATAAGCCATAGCCGCCGCTTCCTCACCGTCGCGAAAGAAGATATCGCCAAGATGCTTCAAAGCCGCCAGATTGGCCGGATCCCGCCTGAGAATCTCAAGGAACTGTTCCCGCGCGCGTTCATATTGACCAGCCAGATAAAGCGAACAAGATAGAATAATCCGGCCGGACAATACGTCGGGTTCGTCTTCAAGCATACGAAGGCATAGCTCAACCGCTTTGGAATACTTTTCCTCGTCAAAGTATTTCCGAGCCAACGCGGGCCAGTACCCTTTGCGAGCCAGAGCCGTCGCGCTGTCATCTTTTACCGCCAAATCCATAACAATGAAAAATGATAGCCACGGTCTGATTCCAAGTCAAGTCAAATCCCCGGACATTTATGGAAAGCTTTGCTAACTGACCCCTGATATATGTTTCGCTTGTAAGCGCGGCGATTTTTTTATTACTCGCAGTAGATTCGGACTGTTTCCTTTTCGTCATCAACGTCGATGCTCATTTCCTTCAGGGCGTTCAGCACCTCGTTGAGCGAATCGGGATTCAGGCTGCGCACGTCGATATTTATTCCCTTTTTACCGAGAGCGCTGTTTATCTTTTCCCCGGCTTCACCGGGCAGGATCGACCCCAGCTTCATACCGGCTTTGACCAAAAGCAGCGGGACTTTAATATTGACTCTATCCCTTCCGCGGCCGGAGTCTTTCGGTTCAATCTCTATCCGCAGGTATTTAGGTTCCGATTTTGAGGTTGTTTTTGCTGTCGATTCAGTACCCGACTGACTCTCCCCCGACGATTCACTGATCGCTTCCAGAAGCCTCTCCGCTTCTTCAAGGCTGATTTTTTTCTC
>CAZSYD010000007.1:45839-48268 GCA_964611355.1 uncultured Ignavibacteriales bacterium
CTGCCAATCCTTAATCATATTAATCTCCATATTGATTTACTTAACTATATATACGGTTATTTATTAATATGGTATTATATTCCAATCGGTTAGGGGGAAATGGGTTCGTTTTGTCATTTTTAGGGGTCCCATTATAATATTTCCCCCAGGGCATATAATATAATCCACTAAAGCCCGGTAATTATGAAATAGTAGTAGCCTTGTAGCATTTCAGAAGGAAATTAAAAACCCGTTGTTCACTTCGCTCTGGGTGCGGCATTGCGCACTGCGTTTGATTGGGGGAAATCAGATATTTCCAAGAATCCCACTCGTTGACCGGCCCGGAAGTAACTTGATGCGCCTTACTCTGCCGCCGTATGATTTGACAAAATCGGCGCCGACGATTTGGCTGACTTTATAATCTGCGCCTTTGACAAGAACGTCGGGTTTGATCTGACGGATGAGTATCTCCGGTGTTTCTTCGGAAAAATAAACTATATAATCGACAAATTCCAGCGCCGATAAGACTCCGGCGCGGTCTGATTGTTTATTTATCGGCCGGTTTTTGCCTTTGATTTTCCCGGCTGACTTATCGGTATTGAGGCCGATTATTAAAATGTCTCCCATCGCCTTTGCTTTGGACAGGTAACTGATATGTCCCATATGAATAATGTCAAAAACGCCGTTGGTGAAAACGATTTTTCCGCCATGTTTGCGTATCCGGCTACAGAGATCGGCAACATCTCTGCGCGGAACGAGTCTTGATTTATACCTGCTCATATTTCAACTTCGAGTTTTTTATAAACGCTTCTTTGAGAGCCTTTTTGGTGATGGTTGCCGTGCC
The DNA here is from genome assembly GCA_964611355.1 of uncultured Ignavibacteriales bacterium. Classification (GTDB taxonomy): domain Bacteria; phylum Zixibacteria; class MSB-5A5; order GN15; family JAAZOE01; genus CAZSYD01. The sequence continues at coordinate 46,663 of CAZSYD010000007.1, forward strand.
GACTTCGCCGACGACGACGCCCGCCGCCTGGTTGGCGATGACGGTCGCTTCTTCCGGAGAGGCTCCGGCTGCCACGGCCGAGACAAACGACGAGATAACCGTATCTCCCGCGCCGGTAACATCGTACACTTTTTTGGCGACGGTAGGAATCAACTTCATCTCTTCCCGGGTCTGAAAAAGGGCCATCCCTTTTTCGCCGCGAGTTATCAGAATCGAACGGGCTTCGAGTTTTTCCAGAAGTCCGTTGCCGACCGCCTTGAGTGTTTCTTCGTTGGTTATTCGCATTCCGTAGGCGAATCCCGCCTCGTGATGATTGGGCGTAATCAGCGAGACTTTTCTGTAAAGCGGAAAATTGACATCCTTGGGATCAATGGCGATAAAAATATCCTCGCGCAGGCAAAACTCAATCAGGCGCTCAAGTAATCTCTTCGTTATCATCCCCTTGCCGTAGTCGGAGATAATCATTCCTTTGAGGGTTGACTTATGATATTCAAGCATCACCATCGCTTTATCTTCAAATTCCGCGGAGATATCGGTTTTTTGTTCCCGGTCGGCACGGACTACCTGCTGATTATGAGCGATAATCCTGGTTTTAACCGTTGTCGGCCGTCCCGTATCATGTATCAGGCCGCCTGTATCGATACCCCGTTCGCGCAGGAGCCAGTCAACAGCGTCGGCAGCGTTATCGTTGCCGACCACGCCGATCAGAAGCGGCTTGTCTTCCAACCCGATGATATTGGCCGCCACGTTTGCCGCCCCGCCCGGCGTTGACGATTCCCGGTTAAGGCTCACCACCGGCACAGGCGCTTCGGGCGATATTCGGTCAACCGTTCCCCAAAGGTACTCATCAAGCATCAAATCGCCGACGACAGCGATTTCGTTTTCACCAAGATTATCTATGATCGAAAGCGCCCGCTTTCCGTCGATGGTCATCCCCGGCCTTTCCTGATTTTGGTTGACTTGACAGGTCAATATATTAGCTTTGATATAAAGCGCAAGCGATTTGGAAACCGGCGGCGTGTCGCAGCTTCCGCCACAGGTCAAAAAGGAATAATAATATTGGAGGATAAATGAAACCGCAACAGCAGCGACTTAATATCGAGCTTGACGATAAGGCGGCCGAAGGGACTTATGCAAATATGGTTATGATCGGGCATTCGCCGTCTGAGATAATTTTCGATTTCGTTCGGGTAATGCCCGGCATGCCGAAAGGCAAGGTATTTTCGCGTATCATTATGACCCCGCCGCACGCCAAGATGCTTCTGAAGGCCCTGGAAGATAACATCAAGAAGTTTGAAAACCAGTTCGGCGAGATCAGGATTCACGGCAAGGAACATAAAAACATCGGTTTTGAAACTGCGGCCGAGGAAAGCGATTAATTCGACCCGGGCGTAGATTGGCCTGATCGGCTGAGGTCTTCGGAAGTAATAATGGGCAGGCAAGAGATGGCGACGATTTCTCCTAATGCTCGCAACGTCAGGGAATGCCCCTTTTGCAGGGAGTTGATTGCCAAGTCGGCCACTCGATGCCCCCATTGTGGGCAGAATGTCTCCGTTCCCGTCCAAAGGCGGAAGCGTCCTTTCTGGATCGGCAACTTTATGATTGG